>CAZTQO010000042.1:0-63699 GCA_964615655.1 uncultured Candidatus Obscuribacterales bacterium
GCTCCTCAAGAAGCTCAAGCCCCGCCCGCTCAGGCATGGGGCGCTCCTCAAGAAGCTCAAGCCCCGCCCGCTCAGGCATGGGGCGCTCCTCAAGAAGCTCAAGCGCCGCCCGTTCAGGCATGGGGCGCTCCTCAAGAAGCTCAAGCGCCGCCCGTTCAGGCATGGGGCGCTCCTCAAGAAGCTCAAGCGCCGCAACCACCCACACCACCAGCGCCGCCCGCAGCACCTGCGGGTCCGGTTGTGTCCAAGCCCAGTTTTCGCACAGCGTCACAAATGCAAACACCGACTGAATCACCTGCGGCAACTCCCATTCAAGCGCAAGCACCATCTGGTGGACCGGTAATCAGACCAATAGTACGAGGTGCAAAGCCAACTGAACCTGCACCGGAACCGCAAGCACCACCGCCTCCGCAGCCGCAAGCACCACAGCCTCCGCAGGCGCAAGCTGCGCCACCGCCTCCGCAGCCGCAAGCACCACCGCCTCCGCAGCCGCAAGCTGCGCCACCGCCTCCACAGCCCCAAGCACCACCGCCTCTGCAGCCGCAAGCTGCGCCACCGCCTCCACAGCCCGAAGCACCACCGCCTCCGCAGCCCCAAGCTGCACCACCGCCTCCGCAGCCTCAAGCTGCACCACCGCCTCCGCAGCCCCAAGCTGCACCGCCTCCGGCGCCCCAAGCTGCACCGCCTCCGGCGCCCCAAGCTGCACCGCCTCCGGCGCCCCCGGCAGGCCGTCTGCCGGCAGGTGCCCCAGGCGCAGCACGAGGTGTTATTCCAGGAAAACCAATGCCAATTAAACCAGGCGGCAAGCCTTTTCCAAAACCAGGTGGAAAACCGCCCGCACCAGGTAGGTCGAATGTTGCGGCAGCCTCTGGCTCTAGTTTGAAAAAGCTTGATGACAAAGATATGGACAAAATTTTCAAGAATCTGGGCGTCAAAGAATCAGAGTTGTCTGCAGGCGCAGTAGACCACTCCGCGGAAGAAGCTCCGGCGCCTCCACCGCCCCCGCCGCCACCTTTACCTCCAGGAATGACTCCACAACAAATTGCCCAGATTCCCGGAGCTAAACCGATGGTTCCGCCTCCGCTGCCGCAAGCGGCACAGGCAGCACCTCCACCGCAACCGGTTCCAGCCAGGCCCGTACCTCCACCTCCGAAGCCGGTACCTCCACCGCCGCTGCCTGGTATGCAAAATATTCAAAAAGGTGCAACTCCAAATGCGCCCTTACACAAACCTGCTTTTGGAGCGGCCGGTTATGGAGCGGCACCGCAACAGCCGCCAGCGCCACCGGCTAAACCGGTAGCCCCGATGAAGCCCGGCCAAATGCCAGCTCGCCCACAGCCAAAACCGAGTTCTGGATTGTTGGGCGATTTCGATGACGCGGCCATAAACAATATGTTCGATAAGCTCGGCATGAAAGACCCTGCCCCGCAGGGCGCAGCACAGGGTCCGCCAGCTCCGGCACAAGGTCCGCCAGCTCCACCACAAGGTCCGCCAGCTCCACCACAAGGTCCGCCAGCTCCACCACAAGGTCCGCCAGCTCCGCCACAGGTTCCACCATTGCCCAAAGTCAATGTACGTGAAGCAGTTAACACTGTGCGCAACGTTGCTCTTGAAACAGGAACAATTCAAAAGCCGCCGCGTGTAGACGGAATCGGCAGGCTTGCCGTAAGCGGAAATGAGCAGGATGCCGGCAGCGGCAAAATAACCTCAATAGGCAAATTCTTGCTTGACCAGCAAGACCAGCAACAACTGGGCAAGTTGACTCAGCAGGAGATTGCAGAAGGCAAGGTAAGAGTGCTCTCAATGGAAGCAGCAGATGACATTTACAAGCTGCTAAATCATATCGGCACATTGCCTGGTGTTCTGGGTTCGTGCATTGTTGGACATGACGGTATTCCAATAGCCAACAATCTACCTCAGGAATACGATCCGGAAACAGTTGGAGCAACGTCTCTTGGCATTTACTTCAACACAACAAACACGATTCGTAAAATGGCGCACAACCATCTTCATCAGATGGTGGCATGCACACAGTACGGCTTTCTGATTATTGCCGACTTTGGGGGAGGAATCCTTATTACTGTCAGCAACGCACAGCACACCGAACAACTGATACCGTTGATGCGCAGCATCACCCAGCTTGTTGCACAGTGATCTGGATTTCAGCATAGCTATAGCGCACGGCGCAGTCGCCGGAGTATGATCCTGAAATTGTCGGGCTGATGTCTCTTGGCATTTGCTCCGGCGGCAGCATCACCTATCGGAGTAGCAAAGTCCGCTATGGAACTAATACTTGAAAAGCCGAATTTTGCGGCAATCACTGCTGATGTACTTGTTATTGGTGTTTTCCAGGATGAGTCATTAGCTGAACTGATCAAAAAAACTGATCCAGGATTTCCTGAAGCAATTTTGAAAGAACTTGAAGATCTCTGCGAGGAAGAGAATTTCAAAGGCAAATCAAAAGAATCAGTCAGTATTTTTACCTTGAAAAAGCTTTCTGCAAAACGATTGATCATAGCTGGACTCGGCAAGCGCTCTGAATTCGATGCCAGCTCAATCAGAAAGTTGTCTGCCGGCTATGCAAGACAGTTCGCTTCAAAACAGGCATATTCATTGCCGGCACTTTTTCTGCGATTCGAGGGTAAAGCCGAGTACATTCAGGCAGCTGTAGAAGGATGGGTATTAGGTTCCTATAGCTTCAACGTTTACAAAACAAGCAAAGACAACGGCAACGAACCCGGCGACAAAACAAGACGAATCAGCTTTATTGATGCTGATCTCGACGAGACCAGCTTCGAAAGCGCCTGCGGACTGGGGCGTTATATAGCCGAAGGCACAACATTTGCAAGAGATCTTATTGCAGAGCCTGCCTGCAACATGACCCCAACCAAGCTTTCAGAAATTGCCGATTCACTGAGTTGCCCCGAGCTAACCTGCGAAATACTCGAAGCTGAAGAAGTCGCCAAACTGGGCATGGGAGCTTTTCTGGGAGTAGCCCGCGGATCTGACGAGCCTCCGAAGTTCATTGCATTAAAATACAACCCACCGCAAGCCAAAAGATTCGTGGCCTTAATAGGCAAAGGCATCACATTCGATTCGGGCGGGCTCTCGCTCAAAACTCCCACAGGCATGGAAACCATGAAATACGACATGACCGGCGCTGCCGTAGTGCTGGGCGTGGTCAGAACCATGCTTTCGCTACAGGTGCCAATTTCAGTGCTGGCAGTTATACCGGCCTGCGAGAATATGCCCAGCGGGGCTGCCACCAAGCCTGGTGACATACTGGTAGCAATGAACGGCAAAACCATTGAAGTCAACAACACTGATGCCGAAGGACGCCTCACTCTGGCAGACGCACTTTCGTATGTGTGCATGCAGAAGCCGGAAGCGATTATCGACATAGCGACACTTACAGGTGCGGTGGTTAGCGCGCTCGGAAAAGCAGCCGCCGGTATCATGGGCAACGACGATAATTTGATTGCCGAAATCATTGAATCGGGCAAAAGAGCAGGAGAAAAGCTCTGGCAGTTGCCTCTCTTTGATGACTATAAAGAAAGCCTGAAAAGCGACATAGCAGACCTGAAGAACGCCGGTGCCCGAGGCGAGGCGGGTTCGTCGTCTGCAGGCATGTTTCTTAAGGAATTCGTGGACGGAATTCCCTGGGCGCATCTTGACGTGGCAGGCACTGCCTGGATTGACAAAGACAAGGAAGAACTGAACAAAGGTGGCACCGCATTTGGTGTGCGTACGCTTTGCTATTTCCTTATTGCTGCTGCAGAAAAAGGAAAGCTGACATCATCGCCTGTCTAGAACAGGTTATCACGGAATTTGCGCATACAAATTCAATTCCTTCTTTGCATTCGGTTGATTAATTAGTTGACAATACGGCCTAATTGGAAGGCCCGCTGAGTAAAACTCCTTGTAGTTTTGCAGAGGGAATCTAACGATGGCAGATCCGGGAGACCGCATCGAGAATTATGGCGACAGAGGAAATAGCCGTGCCAGTGAGAACGCATTGAAAGAGTCGCTTAGCGATAGAAAAGGCTTAATAGACAAGCTTCACAAGGACATGGCATATCAAAAATCGGCAGGTAGGCCAGCTGGGACTGCCACAATAGAGCTGGGCAAACCTGTTTTTTTTGATTCTAAGACTCTGGACGACAAGCCTCCGAGCCCTGCAGCTCAAAAAGGTCTGGACAAAATTGTTAAACTGGGCGACAAGTGGCTCGAGCAACAGCAAGATCTATATGATGAGAAAAAAGCAGGCAAAAACGTCAAGGTTGATCCTGACTACGAAGCTTTTGCCAGAGAATCCGACAAGAGACAAGCTCAGGCAAAGCAAGGTGCTTTAAAGGCTCTGGACGAAAAGCCTCTGAGCCCTGCAGCTCAAAAAGGTCTGGACAAAATTACTAAACTGGGCGACAAGTGGCTCGAGCAACAGCAAGATCTATATGATGAGAAAAAAGCAGGCAAAAACGTCAAGGTTGATCCTGACTACGAAGCTTTTGCCAGAGAATCCGACAAGAGAGAAGCTCAAAGAAAGAAAATCACTGCTGAACCGGACGGTGATCGCAAACAAGAAAACGCTTCAAAGAAACCGGGTGATGGAGTTAAGATCCCTGAAGGCGTGGTGAAACCCGGCGATAATGTAGTATCGGCCAGTGATGGCAGCAAGAAAGTCGAACGACCGGACGGCAGCAGCATAATTTTCGAGAAGGACGGACGAAAAATCGAGATTGATCAAGAGGGTAATCGAATTACTACATTGCCAGACGGGCGTATATACTACAAAAGAGACGTCAAGATACCCGATGGCGTTGTGAAACCTGGAGACAATGTAATTGCAGCCACAGACGGCAGTAAAAAAATCGACAGGCCGGACGGCAGCAGCATAATTTTCGACGCAGCCAGCCGAAAAATCGAGACCGACCCGAATGGTGACCAGAAGATTACGATGCCTGACCGTACCGTAATCTACAAAGAGAAGGGCAGAATCACAAAGACGATCAGCCCCGATGGTAAAAGCATGGAATATGACTATGACAGCAAAGGTAATCTTGACTGGGTCAAGTTTCCAAATGGTGCCGTTTTCTCTACTGATGACGGCAAGACCTGGAATAAAAACGTCGGCAGCCCGAAGGCAGAAATCCTGAACTGGAAGATGAACCCCAAGCTGGATCAGGACGGCAAGCTCAGCTATCAAGAACAAGGTAATTCAGTTGAACGATTCCCTGAAGGCATCTATCAATACTGGGATAAAAACACTGGCTTTATGTCAAAGTCCTGCGACAGAGACGGCAACTGGTACAGATACGACAAGAATGGAAGGCAGAATCATGTTACCCGTCCAGACGGGAGCGAACTTACAAGTTCCGATGGCGGCATGACCTGGAGCAGGAAATAAGATCAAACGGCGCAACTAATTCACTACCGGCTAGTTGCTGTGAACCACGCGGGCAATCACGCTGTCTACAAGACGGGGGTCGGTTTGCCTGCGTGCAAATGCAAGATAAGCTTCCATCCAGCGGCGCAACTCGAAAAGCACCGTCGAGACAGGAGTGTTGCTCGATTTGACCTGGCTCAAGTTAACGCTAACCCGGCCTTCGCTATCTATGTTGAATCGAGAAGACTGATTGGCGTCACCATGTACATAGTGCAGGCTCGCCTCAAGCACCGAGCGGTTCGCTTCCAGACCCAGGACCTGATTTAACTCGGCGGCCATTTTCTGAAATACGGTAAGAGGTTTGAACAACGAAGTATGCTGAACCTCGACAAGTCGATTATCTATAAGCAGCTGCACTGCTTTTAATACCATATGCGTAGGCCACTCATCAAAACTCCTGACCACCTCATCAAGGGTGGTCAGCCCGTCAATCAATGCACAGATGCGTGGAATGCACTCCTTTTCGGCTTCGGAAACCGGAAGTTCATCGAAATAAAGAAGTTGCTGGCAGGCTAGATGCGGCCAGATATCATCAAAATTCCAGACGCGCTCGAGAATCACATTGCCCTGACCGGGTTGCAATTTTAAGATCTGATTTACGTTGTCCTGATAAAGAGCTGCATCAAGCAGCATTTTATCCAGAGGAAGACTGATTTTACATTGCTCCTCCCAGTTCGGGTTTAGGGAACCATCTCTAAACACGAAGATGCCCTCGGTCCATGAAACTAAGAATTCGCTGATTGCATCATGCCCTTTCAATTTGCCCAGCCGCGAATGCGTAGGCTTGCCGTCTTTGAAACCCACTACAAAGCTCTTATCGCGGTCTTCCACCGTTAGAGTGCCGGTTTTTTTTGCAGTAGCAATTGACTGCAGAAGGCCGGCGCCGTCGATTGCTCCAAGCGAACCAATCATTGAATTTTTCATGGTTTCAATGCTGCGTTTGCGACTTGATGAGGACGGATCTGTGGTTTCAACTTTGTGATAACCGCCATAAAGGTATTGATCGTGCAAAAGAATTTCGAGCTCGCGCGTGTTTAAGAAACCACGCCTGACTGCAAGCAGTCCAAGAAATGTTTTTTGATTGCGCCCCCAACCTTCTTCCTGCTGAATCTCGAGCAACTCTTCAAGCTGGGCTGCAGTTATGATGCCGGCAGCAACCATATAACGCCCCAGCCTGAAAGGTTTGTGATTGTGATAACAGTTGGCCAGAAACTGAATGCGTGTAAAAACAGGAAAAACCAAATTCTGTGTTTCCAGTTCCTGCAAAAGACGCAATGTTTCGTCCGGCATTATATTATGCTGCGACTCCATATGGGCTGTGATTGCTTCCACAGATGAGTAATCATCAATAGATTCGAGCACCCAGCTTGCAGGCACAGGCAGCTCAAAATCATCTTTTGCTTTCTTTCCCTGCGCAGTCAGAACCGGCGTTGACGTGTAAAGAATGTGGTTTGCCAGAGTGGAACCGCCACCCCGCATTCTTCTGCGATCGATACCAGATACAGTGGCGCACACATAATCGGCAAGCATCGGATAGCGAGCAAAAATGCCAAAAGGACTGTCGTAAATATTGAAGGTCAATCCACCGCCGGGATCGTCTTTTGACAGGGTCACTGCCGAATCAGCTTTAATGAACAGCAGAACTCCCTGAGGCTTAAGCAAGCGCCTTGCATATTTGTGAAACCTTACAAGCGAATCAAGCGGCAAAGAAAATCCGGTCTGCATCAGATCTATGATCAATCCGTCGAATTTTTTTTCTTCCCTGAGCAGCCTCTCAAATTCTGCAAAAAGATTTTCGCGATATGAATAAGTCAAAAAGTTAAGACCTGAAGACCAATCATCTGGTCCCCTGTCAGGGGTTCTTTCTCCGTTGTTAAGACTCACTCTGAAATCTTCATGCTTTGTGACTAGCTCTTATATGCCCACTATTCAGAGCAATCCGAATCATTTTTTCTTGGGCGGGCCGCTCGTATTTGCAGCAAGCGACGGGTCCGGTGTGATTTTCTTGTCGGCGCTTTCTTGCCGGGGTTCGAAACGGCTCAAAAGCGGATAGTACCTGGAGGTTTCCTCCAGGAAAGGATCGGGAGCCGCGATAAAGATTGCCCTTACAAGCCACTGGTTCTTATATTTACCAAGATCAAAAATCAGATCGTCTTTACCAAGATTTATCAGCCGGAATCTGTTTCCGTGTCCAGGCGGCAGAGACATTTCGACCACCTTAACTGCAGGATCGATAGGCTTGCCCTGTAAGCCAAGATATTTGGGTATACTTACAAGCAATGCAGAACCTTTGGGATCGGCAAGCAATGCTTTTGCGGCATCGCTTCTTCCCTGCGACACTGCTTGCATGAACTGATACACAACCGAAAATGCATCTTCATCCGGCAGATTAGGGGATACTACATAGCCCTGATCTCCCGCTTTAAGCAAGAATTTGAAAGTGTTGGATTCGGCTTCCGGGAAAAAGCGGGTAACACCTGTCGAATCAGTTGATTTGATCATCTTTCCGACCGTAAATACAAGGTCATTTCCCTTGAAGCTCAGGCGGCCGCAGAGGTTGGAGCTTAAAAAGCCAGGAATCTGGTTCAAGAATTCACTGTTTTCCTGCCAGCCGCTTTCCGTAAGCTTGAACGGTATGATCGCAAGGCTGCCGTCATCACTGTTGCCTGAAAAGAGCAGGTATTTGTTGCCATCCTTGCTTGACACAATGCCTGTATCCCTTATGTTCAGGGAACGCGAAAATTGCATTTCCTGAAATCTGGTAGTAGTGCTTGTTACTACCCTTTTTCTGCGACCGACGCCCGTTGTCTGCTGGTGGACTTCAATCCACTGCAGCAAGGCCCGGTTTCGCTCACTGGCTTTCGGAAAGGTCCAGAGTCTCAATCCACCTGATTCCAACACTTTCGGACGGAATTCTGCCAGATAGGGATTGTCTTTAACAAGAACAGGCACTGAAAGCCTGAGCCCACTGGCACCGGCTAGCACAGATTTCAGTGCAGAGAAAAGCTGACTGTAACTTTGCTGATTCGGGCTCGATTTATACTGGCTGACACTCTGTTCAAGCACACTTGAATAAAAAGAGCGGGCGGTGGGGGCAGTGGAAGCTTCAGCTTCACCCGGGCCGGATTCCGGTGCTTTGGCTGCAGCCCCGGGACTTCCAGCTGGCGAACTTGTTTTTGCTGGACTATTGTTAGTGGCCGGACTGGCTTTTGGCAGGCTATTGTTAGTTGCCGGCACAACCGACAGGTATTGTTTCTGGTCTTCGGCAAACGCCGAGTTGAAACTGAGAGCCGAGGAAAGTAAAAGCAAAGCAATTGGATTATTTCTGGTCATTGAAAGCGCCCGCTTGGGATCGAAGGATTCACGAGCTCCGGGGCTCGAATCCAGTAATTATACGATCTTGCAAGAAGGCGCTGCATAAGCACTTCTGAGAGATTAAATTTCATTTTCCGCCCTGAAATTTAATTTGATTACGATCGTCTAAGATTTAATCAATGACAACCCCTAAAAAGCGTGGGGTAATTCCCACAATTCGTTTGACTTCAGGGGTTTCCGCTTGTAGATTATTGATACCTTTACAAGGGAAGGCAAGTTTAATGTCCTATGAGGCCGAACCAATAGCTCATACAGCAGGTGGAGAAATCTCTCACGCTGCATCAGGCCAGCTGGCTTCCGTTCATGTGGAAAGCCAGCTTACTGCCCAGGCAGACATCAGCGCCGCCCATCAATTTTTCCAACCGGCAAACATAAGCTTACCAACCCCGACTTTTACAGGCGCCGAAACAGCGGTTGCAGGCAAGGCAATCGCAGCAGCAGCTACAGCCGGAACCGAAGCCACTGCCGTTGCTGCAGCAGTCAAATCAGTGGCAGGCCTAGCAGCTGGCGCAGCAGAAGCTGCGGCACTCGGTGCACATGCAGTATCGGGTGTAGGCGCGGCAGTCGGAGCAGCCGAAATTTCACCAATGATCCAGTTGATCATGAAACTGCCTGGTCTGGGTGGCGTTGCGCAGTCTTTCTTTGAATGGCTGGCTGCATTGTTCAGCGCACCTTCGAATCTGGCGGAAGTTTTTGACCCTTCAATGTGGGCCAAACTCGGAGGCTCCCTGCAAGCAAGCATCAGCTCTTTGCACGGCAACATCGGCAATATTGGTCATAACATTGCCACCCACGGTTTTTCGGCCGAACATTTCAATGTTTCGCTTTCAATGCTGCCGGCAAACGCACCTTTCTTGCAACAGCTGAGTATGCAAGCAGGGCATGGCTTAAGCAATCTGAACCATGTAAGCAGTGTCGGAGCAGGCGGATTCTCAGGCAGCAGCCTTTCAAACTTCAGTTTGAGAGGCGAGCATCTCAATGTTTCTGGTCCGCTGGATCTGAAAAAAGCCCAGTTCGAGTTTGCAGGACAGCCCGGTCATGGCGCCGGCACAATGGGAATCGACGGTAAAATTTCCGGACCGCATCTGAACAATCACCACAGCAACTCATTCCTTTCCGGAACGCAAAGGCTTTTCAGCGATCAGACCGCAAAACCCGCCTCATTGCTTGCAAATGCTAATTCAAGCGGAGCGGCAAACAGCATTGTATCCAATGCCTCAAGCCCGGCAGCATCAGCTTCTGCATCTCACATGAATATAAGCTCCAACTCGTTCGGTCAGGACACGAGTGCACTGCCTGCAAACTACAATATTTCTGATGGAATCATCAGCGGACCGAGTGTTTCAAGCGCCAACAATATTGGATATCACTTGAGTGACTCGGTTGGCCAGGCACTCGAAAAAAGCGCCCCGGCCCTTTCTCCTTCCGGTGCCGTTTCCGACACACTGGGCGGCAATCAGCTGCTTGCTTCAAACGATGTTCCTGGCGGCAGTTATTTCAAACCGGCTCAAACTTCGGTTTCAGACTCCTACACTTCAAGCGCAGCTGCCACAGATTCAGGCTCAGGTCTGACTGAGCTGAAAGCCGAGCCCATGTCGTTAATGAAGAAAGCTCCGAAAATCGGCCAGATGCCCGAGAAAGGAGTTAGCGACTACATAGGTCACCAGAGCAAAGGCGCCATGAATCAGGTTTCGAGCAGCGCTTCGCACCAGGCTCATGCACAGGCTCCCATGGATCAGATTTCGCACCGCGGCTCGCACGCTGCAGATTCAGTAAAGAAAATTGCTTATAAACAGACATCCGGAGATCCGGTGAGCCATCATGCCAAAGCAGCGGCTCATCATCCGAAAGCTCATGCTCATCCGAAAGCTCATGCAAAAGCTGTTGAGCAGGCTCCGCAACAGCAAAGTGCTGAAAGCCAGATGCAGCAGCAGTCTTTTGACCAGCAGCAGATTGCCCAGGACAATCCGGCAGTAAATGATGCCGCAAGCGAAAACGTCAGCAACTACACGGTGCAGAAAGGCGACAACCTCTGGGACATTGCCCGCAAGAATCTTGGCGACGGCACCCGCTGGCACGAAATTTACAAACTCAATTCAGACATGATCGGCAGCAATCCCAACTTGATTCACACCGGCATTGAGCTTAAATTGCCGGGCGCCGACGCAACCCAAATAACTGATGCCGGCAACTATACCGTGCAACCGGGAGACAATCTCTGGGATATATCAAGAGAGAAGCTAGGCGACGGCAGCCGCTGGGGCGAACTTTACGAAGCCAATAAAGCAGTTATCGGCGATAATCCCAGAATGATATTCTCAGGTCAGGAACTTCAGATGCCAGGCGCACAGCCAATAATCAGCCAGGCGCCCGCACCGGCAATGCCGGCTCCGCAGGGCCTACAAATAGATCCAATGACCCAGGGCCAGATACAACCAATGGCAGCGCAGCCAATGGCAGCCCAGCCGATGCAGATGCAGCAAATGCCTGTGCAGCAGATGCCGCAAGGGTCATATTTCCAACCTCAGCAAGTATCACAGCAACCGGTACTTAGCGGCCCGGGTGCAGCAGCTGCAGCAAACTTAGATCCGACCTTAATTCCTGAACAAGCGCCGGAGGGACCGGTTTCCGGATCACTAGCTCCGGATCTTTCCTTCCTTTATCAAAACCCGAAAGGTTCAAACTAAGTTTTTGACTGAAACCCAGCGGTCCGGAGCAAGCTAGCGAAAGGCGCCTTCTGCTTCCTGTGGGCAGACCCTTGACTTTATTCGGCTCAGTTGATATTATATTGGTTGGTTAACCAACATAATTAACCGCAAAGAAAAAACAGTAAAAGGGAACGATTCCAGATCAAGAGCAATGAGCAGGTCTTCAAACACGCAAACACGCCGCAGCCAGATAGTCGAGGCTATGAGCGATGTCATGGCAAAAGAAGGCTACGAAGGAGCTACAATCCAGAGCATCGCCAGACAGGCAAAACTCAGTCCGGGATTGCTCCATTATCACTTTCACTCAAAACTTGAAATCATGCTCGAACTGATTCAGCTGCTTTCAGACCGGGTTCAAAGCAGATTTGAAGCACTGGCGAAAAAAAGCAAAACGGAAGCAGAAAGTGATGCAGAACTCAGGGCTTTTATCAAGGCACATTTGATGCCTGGAGAAGATGCCTACCCGAACGCAGTGGCCTGCTGGATTGTAATCGGCAGTGAAGCTCTGCGCCAGCAAGAGGTAAGAGAAGCCTATCAAAAAATTTGCCACAAGCATATTTCATTGCTTGAGACAATTGTAAGAGCATGCCTTGAAAGCAGGCAAAGAGAAAGCAGGCAAGCGAGATCGATTGCACTGGGAATCTTTGCGGCAATTGAGGGAGCATACAGATTGGTTCTGGCTGCGCCGTCGCTTATAGAAAGCGGCTTTGCCGCTCCCACAGTCGAAGCAATGGCACTGGGCGCGCTAGCTGCACAGCCAGAAGCCTGATCAATCTCAACACAAAATTCAAAATACACATTTTCAAAATACACGTTTTAAAGATGGAGGGACAGATCATCATGATTCCTTTTTTGACTCAATTTCTAAAAAACCTGTTCAAAGAACCAGTAAGAGACACAGTACTAATTGATGACAGCGGAGTCCTCAGGCAGTTTTCAGACGGTCGTAGCGAACAGGTCGGCTGGGACGAACTCAGCAAAGTAACTATACTCACAAATGATCTGGGGCCTTATCTAGAGGATGTATTCTTTGTTCTTGAAGCAGCGGACAAAGGCGTCCTGGTTAGCCACGAATGGGCAGTAAAAGTCGACTTACTTGATCATCTTTCAAAGCGGCTTGAAAATTTCGATCACAATGCAGTAATTGCAGCAATGTCCTGCACGCAAAACGATTCGTTTTTGTGCTGGCAAAAAAGCTAAGCGCCGCCATTGTCAGATTCGGAAAGTTTCTTTATATGATTGAGCACTCGCATATGAATTGCATGCATGATGTTATCCGCATAAAAGCGCCAGTAGCTCTGCGGCCACATTTTGTTTTCGTACCAGGTTGTGCCTGTCACCCTTGTTGAAACTGTCCCATCTGCGCCTTTTACTTCTGCAAGATCAAACTCGCCTTTTTTGATATTCAAATAACCGTTCAAATGCGCCGGCTTCAAATCATGGTTCAAAGAATATTCTTTCATGGGCTCCGGCTGGCTTCTGACGCCGAATCTGAGCAAGCGGCCAGGCTGCCAGTCGGTAATCGGTTCAACAAAAGTGCCGGTCGAAAATTTGCAGCGCCTTACTGCACCTGCGCCTTTGCCTTCGATTACAGCACCGGTTGGATAAGCAATCCCCATATGAAACATGGCTTCACGGGGTTCCGGCAGGCTGGGAAAAGCTATTACATAATCCCAGACTTTTTGAGGCGGAGCTTTTATTTCGCATACTGAGCTTACAGCACAAAGCGGAGTTTCGCTGCGGTCTGCGTAGTCTGCCGCCATTGATAATGGCAGAATAACAAGCAAGCTCAAAAGCAAAGCCGTGTTATGTAAAGGAAGGTTCTTCTTTTTTTGCAGGTTGTAACCCAGAAGCGCCCCCATAAGCGCAAGTGCGTACGCAATCGGAGCGGCCATCAACAAGCAGATCATGCCCTCCCAGGCCCAGATGAAAATCGTCATGCCCACAAGCGTCAGCGCCAGAGTCGAAACAAGAATACAGGCCGCAAGCGAACGAAAATGTTTCCTGCCGTATAAATATGACGCTGCCATGCCTACTGCAAAAGGCACACCGATAAACAAGCTCCAGCCGTATGTTTTAAGCACCGAAGCGCCAAAGAAAGCAAGAACTGATGCCGCGGGTACCGTCATCACAAGCGAATAAAGTGCATCGACATATCTTGCTTCTTTAGTATAGGGAGACGGCAGGCGCTTTAAATAAGCATCACCAGTTTTTCTGATTACGTTTTTTTCTTCAAGCCCGATTTCGGCAAGCTGCGCCTGCTCTTTTTCAGACAGCTCTCCGCTAATTCCCGGCAATTCACGCTTCGGAACATCTTCTTCTTTATTTTCATCGATTTGTAGTATATGCCTGTCTGACTGGGTTGGCAGAATACATAGAGAAGCAAAAACGACCAGATTCACAACCGGCAAGAAAAAGAGTTTGCAAAGCCATACTGGCAGAGCCGCAGCCCGCAGCCTTCTCATTGTAAGGACTATGCCGACCCAGACAAATGGCAGTGACATAGCAAGCATGGATGCATAAAATGCCTGGTCCTGAGCGCTCATTGCAAGGACATCGAGAGCTTGACCCGGACTGATGTAATTCAACCAGGACCAGGAGCGATGAAAAAAGAAGCTGCTTACAAAAGTATCAAGTCCGAACTTGACAGCAACAAGGCCGCTGCCCCAGATCGCATAAGGGAGCCTGTCAATAGTCCCGTCCCAGCGCCAGAGATCCGAAAGTCGAATCAGAGCAGCCTTTTTTTCCATTCTGAGCTCCCGACAAGCTGGTCTGAACAACAAGGGAATTGAACCGTTTAGATTGTACTACCATAGAGACAAAGAGATTCATAAATAGAAGCAGCAATTTCTGCGGCTCCGACAAATCTATTTTCCCCGGAATTCTCAAGATGCTCGTTTGCAGATCTTATTAGTTTTGCGCCCAATTGAAGCGGATCAATAAGCTCTGGTGCCAGCGAGCCTGCAATCAACCAGAGAGTCTTGCCGTGTTCTATACATAGCTTGCTCAGCGAGCCCACAACCTTCCCGTGAATCGAGCTTTGATCTATGCGTCCTTCGCCGCTGATTACCAGATCTGCAGCAATCACATGCTCTTCAAGTCCAACTAAATCAGAGATAAAGTCAAAGCCAGGAACTATTTTCGCGCCGAGCGCGGCTGCAAATCCAAAAGCAGTACCACCTGCAGCGCCTGCTCCGGGCAGCTTGCAAGTCCGGCTACCTTCCGGTCCGAAAAGAGAGGAAAAATGCACAAGAGCTGCATCAAGAGTTGCCAGCTCCGACTCACTTGCACCTTTTTGCCTGCCGAAAATCTGAGCTGCCCCAGATGGACCAAGCAAGGGGTTGCTTACATCAGTGGCAATTTCAAGCTGCCGGCCTGAAAAAAGCCGACGGGCGGCTGAAGAGTCAAGACTGTCTATTTCAAATAAGCTGCCACCACCAGCGGGGACAAGTAAATTGCCACCAGGATCATAGAATTCAACCCCGAGTTCGTACAAAGCGCCGCTGCCACCATCAGTAGAGGCACTACCGCCAACAGCCACTACAATACTTTCGATATTCTTTGAAGCAAGAACCTGTTTCAGCACCTGCCCAAGACCTTTCGTATCTGCTTGCATCGGCTTCAATTCTTCAGGATTCAGTCCGGCAATGCCGCAGGCAGATGCCAGTTCGACAAGCGCCAGTTTCTTCCCTGACCTATCCAGCTCGAGCCATTTAGCTTTGCGGGGCTCGGCAAGAGCACCTGTGACATCGACTTCATGCAAAGTTCCGGAACAAGCCAGATTTATAGCTTCCACACTGCCGTCGCCGCCATCTGCCAGTGGCAATATATCCGCGCATATCTCTTTGCCGTAGTCGTTGGCATATCTTTTTACACCAGCGTGCATCGCATCTGCAAGCTCAGCGGGAGAAAAACTGCCCTTATATGCAGTGGGTGCTATCAAAATGCGCATGAATACAGGCGTTTCCTTATTTAATTTCTCTGACAGTTTACCTGAGCCGCCATAGTGGAAAGTAGAGATCGTTGCATAGTTTTGAACAAATTTAATTTTCAGAATAATTGCGTAGCGGAGATCCATTCATGTCAAATCCAAAACGTGTCAAAAACTTCCTCGGTCGTCTTGAATCGTCGCTGAGTGAAAATAAGAATTGGAGAGTGCTGAAAGAACGGGAAGAACAGTATATCGGTCCTTACCTCCGAAATAAAGCCTGGCCGGGTCGCAACTACGTATATATGGGTCACTCTCAAAATTTGGACCACACTTTGCTTGGCACCAATTGGGAACTCGAGCGCAGAACCTGTCTTTCTCTGCTCTTTGAAGCAAAAGGCGACGAAAATTATTGTGTCTACATTGAAGATGCTCTTGCATTTGAAGGATTTTTTGACGGCTTGAGCCGCTTCGAAAAAGAGCTTGTGCAAAAACTGCCTGCCCGTACACTCATCGGTCCGGCTTATGACCGGATCGGTAACAAGGTCAGCCTTGCCTTCACAATCTGGAGATCGCTTGTCGAGGACGAAGAAGCAGTGAGAGTTCTTCTTAAGGCCTGAAGTTCAGATCCTGAGAAATAGAAGCCTGAAATGGGGAAACACAGAGCACGAAACTCACAGCAGAAAATTACAACAGGAAACTCATAAATAGCCGGATGTCATAAATAGCCGGATGGAGTCAAATCAATTCTTTTCATTGAAGCTGCCAGCGTATTTCTTGTTGCCAGTATTAATGAGAGCCTTGCACAGAGTTCATCTTCATCTATGCTCAGTTGACGGCTTGCATCTAGATATTCGTTAACAGAATAAGCCAGATTCAACGCATACTTTCTCAGTTGATTATCTACTGCATCTACTCGAATCAATTCATCAAGCTCATCAAGATCAAGAATCAGGGCTCTAAGAAACGCATATTCTGGAAGTTTTTCGTCAAGCAATTGCAAAAGAAACGCATCCGAATTTACCGCATTTTCAAGCCAGTTTACCCAGCTCGTCTTGCTGAGCAATGGTTCAAGCACTCGTAACTCCTGTATATCAATTCTTGATTCGATAGCTTGCCGCAAAATCGCTGAGCATCGGGCATGGGCATAATACAGAGGAAATACAGGCTCTTCAATGCTGCTGGTTGAGGCAGCTTCACCCGATGCCTGCCTGCTGCTATCTGCTGGATCAAACAATAAAGAGTCAGATCGAAAAAGTGATTTGCGTATAATTTCCTGAAATGCTTTCTTTTTCAGCTTGAAGTTCAAAAAACCGGGTGGCGCT
Source organism: uncultured Candidatus Obscuribacterales bacterium (assembly GCA_964615655.1). GTDB lineage: Bacteria > Cyanobacteriota > Vampirovibrionia > Obscuribacterales > Obscuribacteraceae > JAIEPM01. The sequence goes on from CAZTQO010000042.1 coordinate 16,780, forward strand.
ATATCCAGCTGGCATAACTCACTGAGTTCACCAGGCAAGATCGTTTTGAGAGTGGCAGCAATTTCAACTGCGGTTTGAGAATTTGAATCTAGCTCAAGGCAAAGAGCCGAAAAATAATCTCCACGCTTTTTGTTTCTGCTTCGCTTGAGTAAGGCCTTAGTGGGCAGGTACCGTTCAATGGAGCCGAGAGCAGCTTTGAGACTGGAATTGAGTTGTTCTTTGATCATGTGTTAAACGTCATACTTCAAAAGAATTGGTTGCAGTGCTGCTCGAGATACAAAGAGGACCAGACCAGACCAGACCAGATCCTATCTAATATGCCGTAAAGAGGGTACACTTATTTCGACTCCGGGGCTTGAATTAATGGCGAAAATCCTCCTTGTTGAAGACGATCCTAATCTGCTTGATGCTCTGCAGCTGACGCTGGAAATAGAAAAGCATACGGTCGACACAGCCATGGATGGTTCGGAGGCTGAGTTCAAGCTCAAGAGCTATGATTACGACCTTCTGGTTCTTGACTGGCAGCTTCCGGATGCAGAAGGTGTAGACATTGTCAGGAAATTCAGGCTGCGGGGCGGCAGAACGCCTGTTTTGATGCTCACAGGCAAAGCAAAAATTTCAGAAAAAGAAGAAGGACTTGACTCAGGGGCTGATGACTACCTTACAAAACCTTTTGACGACGCCGAACTGAAAGCACGGATCCGCGCCTTATTACGACGCCCGGCTCTCAGTCTCGATACTATAATGCGCTGCCGCGACATTACTCTTGATCCGGTGCAGCATATTGTAAAAAAGGGCGATGAGAAGGTGCAGCTGATGCCCAAAGAGTACCAGCTGCTCGAATTTCTGATGCGCCATCCAAATCAGGTTTTTTCTCAGGAAACTCTCCTGAATAAAGTCTGGCCTTCAGACTCGGAAGCAACCGTCGAAGCATTAAGAACCACGCTCAAGAGATTGCGCAAGAAACTAGATCCGAATGGCGAAGTAATCGGCACCATTCATGGAGTCGGGCTGGTTCTAAAAAGCGAATAAAGTTCAGGCAGGCGATGGAATTGAAGACGAAACAATTGCCTCCAGCACGGTCTGGCCGAATTTGCTTGCGGCATCCGGTCCATCGGCGGTGACTATTAAGCCGTCGCGCACCACAGGCTCTTTCAAATAATGGGCACCGCCTTCTTTAAGTGCTGCCAGCGACTCGGGCATCGGCCAGACCGTTGCTTTTTTGTCATCTAAAAGACCTGCTTTTGCAAGCACCGCACCTGACAAGCAAATAGCAGCCACAACCTTGTTTGATTCGTAAAGGGCCTTCAAAACGGAGTGAAGACGGGCATCGTTCCATAAGAACTCAGGCGACCCCATGCCACCCACAACTACGCAAGCATCGTAATCTTCCGGGTTGAGCTCGGAAATTAGCAGTTCAGCGTTTACGCTTGCTCCAAGCATCCCTTTTGCTTCACCTTTGTTGCAAGCAGCAATGCTTACCCTTGCGCCTGCTTCGGTAAAAATCTTTTTGGGCTCAAGCAGTTCTTCATCTCGAAATTGCTCAGGAGCAATTACCATGAGCACATGTTTTCCTGACAGTTTGGCTGGCATAAATCACCTCCATTATTGACAGAATTTCCCGAAGAGGCGCAATTATATCAGGAGCAGGCGGCAAATATTAAGCTGCCCGTGGTAATTCCCGTATTGGCTTTCATAGCTCAAAAGCTTAGTCTTTAGCTGGCTATGCTGGACATAATCTGACCGATCCTCCAAAGCAAAGGATTGGTCGAGGAGTCTTTGCCATGGAAGATTTTTCAAACTCAAAAGGTGAAAGTACTTTGAGCCGCTCGCCTTTGCAGGAAGAATGGCTTGCGGGCGCTGGCGAAAATACCGAATCGGAATTAGATAAGCTGGATTTCGATTATCTGCTGCAGGGCAGGCATTTGGTTATTCTAGCCATAAGAATGCCTGACGGCGGCAAAATAAGCCGGGTAACAGAGCCTCTAAAAGGACGAGACGGAGAAGAAGGGGGCTATCGCATTCTAAAAGGATACAAACTCCCGGACGGCAGTTTGCTTGAAAAGGACATACGCCGGAACTCGGACGGCAGCATTTCACTTGTGGATATTGATGTGGAGAATCGTAAGCCGGACAAGCAGGTGCTGAGAATGAGCCAGGACGAGTTCATAAAATTCGTCAAAGAGCGAAGCAAAAAATAGCAATACCGCATACGGTATCAAAAGAATCAGGTCGTTTCCGATGCCCTAGTGCTGCTGAATCGCCCATCGTACTTTGTGAATAATATCCATAAAGTGTACGTATAAACTCATGTTGACGCATCTTAACCCGTATTGACAAAAGCCTTTACTGGACTGTATTTTGGTCTTAACGGCTCTAAATTGATCTTGAGTCGTTTTGACCGAGTGCATAGCACCGGCATAGCACCGAACCCTTATGGGTTTTCATTGCAAAGAGGTAAGAGCCAGTGGCAAAAGCAAAGCGTCGGATTAACTTCACCCGCAAGGAGCTGGACGGCTTGCCTGTTCCCAGCGCTCCTGAAGGTTCAAAGTCTTCGGTAAAAGAATACTGGTACGACGCGACAGTGCCGGAGCTGGCTGTCAGAGTCTCTTCAACAGGCGCCAAGACCTTTGTCGTTTATAAATGGGACGCGCTGCAGCAAAAGCCCGTACGGATTACGCTCGGAAGATATGAGCCCAAAGCAGCATTCCTGCCAGCGCTGGACACAGATCCATTATCTTTACTTGGAACCAACCCGCCTCTGAATGTTGACCATGCCCGAAAGTTTGCAAGAGCAGCGCTTGGAAACGCCAGTGAGACAAAAGAACGCCTCCGGCTCAAAGAGCAATTCATTACAGAGCCGACTCTTGAGCAAGTTTTCTCTCGCTACTTGCTGGACCGGCGCAGCAGAGGCGTAAAGAGTGCTCAATTAATAGAAGGCTCAAAGCCAAGCGTAATGGAGCAGGACTTCAGCCGGGATCTGGGACATTGGGGCAGGCGCCGAATCTCCGAAATTACTCATGAGGACTGCTACCAACTTCACCAGCAACTTAGGATCAAGCAAAGCCGGGTCAGAAACAAACAATGCGGCCCGATAGTTGCCAACAGACGAATACAGTTGCTGAGTGCGATCTGTACCTTTGCGATCAAACATAAGTTGATGAAAGGCGAAAATCCTTGCCGGGATGTCGAGATGTTTGACGAGCAAGCCAGAAACAGATACTTGACCACCCAAGAAATCACCCGGCTCTGGGACGTTCTTGCAGATACGCAGTATGACAAGATTCGGGACTTCATACTGCTTGCACTGCTAACCGGAGCCCGCCGAACCAACATTGCTTCTATGCGCTGGGATCAGCTTGATCTTGAGTCAGGAATCTGGAAGATACCCGCAAGCCAGATGAAGAGCGGCAAGCCTTTTCAGACAGCACTTACAGACTCTGCAATCGAAGTATTGAAAGTCCGGCAAAATCAAGTCATCGGTCCCTGGGTTTTTCCCGGAGAAGGCAAACAGGGGCATTTAATGGACCCGTATAAAATCTGGCAAAAGATACGCGAGAAAGCCGGTCTTAGCGATGTTCGCATTCACGACTTGCGGCGCAGTGTCGCAACAATGATGGCAAACTGCAATGTCAATTTAACGCTCATAAGCGGCCAGCTCGGGCACCAGACGCTTAGAACGACGCAGCAGGTCTATGCACATGCTCAGCAAGAAACGCAAAAACGCGAACTCGAACGAGCTCAGGGCCTGTTCTTACCGAAGGAATTGCCGATTGCAACAGCTACCAAGAAGACAAAAACAGAAACAAAAAACAAGGTGGCTTTTCTGAAAACAAAGAAGAAATCGACCAAGTCCTAATCACAAAATCACCCCAGCGCTTTCCTACTTCAAGCCCGGAGGTCACTTTCGCATGCATGCTCTTCCACAAGAATCGGATACTGACGCGCTTTCGGCATTCCTGAAAGACCATCCGCCTGAAGTAATTGCGATAAAGGAAAGTGTTCTAACTGAATTGCCAGCGCCAGCAGAAATGCGCGCATATCGCGATAGCCGGCTGCCCCAGCTCCTTTTTTTGCACACGCCTGACGGTGATGGCTGCTTTGTCCTTCAGACACTGGACGGGCAATTTATAGGACTGGGAACATGGGTTTACTCAGAGGCAATTCTTGAAGACTGCGAAATGGTCAGCGCAGCACAAGCCAGGCTTGAAGCGCTGAGGCTGCTCGGTGAGCGACCCAGAGCGGAAGGTCTTTTGCTCGATTTCGATGAGGCCCGCATTGTTTTGAAAGCGCTGCTTGAAGTGATAAGACTTCAATACCCTGACGGCGATACATGTTGTCCTGGCTTCATGAGTCTGACCCGGCGTGTCCGGAATTATTGCAACTTTTCCAGCAACGACAAGGAGTAAAACATGAGCACAGCAGTTTGCGCCAATCCAGACGTACGCCTGACCCTAGACCAGTTATTTAAGGAATATCATCGCGATCACCTGTGCCAGCGCAGCAAGAAGGCAGACTGGTACAACAAGTTTTTCAATAGACATTTTGGCGATATCAGAGGAATGATAGTTGACGAGATAAAACCAGTGGACTTGCAGCGCTGGCATACGGAAATCGGCCGCCGACACGGGCATGTAACGGCAAATCGAGCGCTCGGGCTCTTCAAGATGACGTACAACTATGGAGACAGATTTGAACTAATCGCTTATAGACGCAGTCCAGCGAGGTCTGTCACGAAGTTTCCTGAGCATGCAAGAACGCGAGTCGCATCGACAGAAGAACTGAAGCGCATACTTGCAGCAATCGATCAAATTGGCAGTGGCAACAGGGACCTGTTTAAGCTCTGCCTGTTTACTGCTGCGCGAGTTTCCAATGTCTGCTCTATGCGCTGGAACGAAATAGATTTCGAGAAAAACGAAGGAACTTGGACGATCCCCGGATCGAAGTCCAAGAACAGGAAGTCTATGGATATCCCGCTTACAACTGAGGCAAAGGAAATTCTAAGAAGTAGGCAGTTGATTTACGGAAACTCACAATGGGTTTTTCCTACATGGTCAAGACGCCCTTCAAAATCAGGTCACGTTGCTTATCCGAATACCACATGGCAAAAGATTTGCCAGATTGCTGGAGTAGAGGATTTTCACATACACGATCTCAGGCACACAAACGCCACGAAGCAGGCTGAGCTTGGCAGCAGTATGGCGGTAATCGGTGGAAATCTCGGGCATCAGTCGGTGCAAAGCACAAGCATATATACTCAGCCCCAATTACCCGCAAGACGGCAAGCAATGCAGGATGCAGTTAATGCAATGCTGGGAAAGACGCCAGAGAACAAGAGCACCGTCACTGAAGCCGCAATATTGGAATCTGTAATGCAGAAGGTTGACGGGCTCTTGCAAAGGATACTTGACCGCCCCAGCGCGATTCAAATAAGCAGCAGCGACGGGACAGAAAGCGATAACGACGTTGTTACTGTTGAAGTAACACAGACCGATCAGCGGGATTCGAAGCCGGAACCGGATCATCCGCTTAAAACAAGAGTGGCATTCAAAGTGTTTACAGCAGCCTGGCTAGACCGGCACAAGCAAAAATGGCGAGACCAAACGCTCAAGAAACATAGCAAGCTGCTCGACACGTACATTCTGCCTTTCATGGGCGAAAAGGTTGTAACCGAGATCTCAAAAGACGACGTAGAGCGCTTACAGGCCAGGATTGTTGAAAGTAGCCCATTCGGCGCTGCTCAGGTTTTAAGCTTGCTCCGGCGTATGCTTAACGATGCTGTACTAATGGATTATGCATATACGAACCCGCTGCAAGTCAAAGCTGACGACAGAATTAGATTGATTGGGCTGATTCTCGATCAGGTGAAAATGTTTCGCGATCCCAGTATGAGCGCTGCTGTCCGTCTCGGTTTTCATCTGGGTATCGGCTTCAGAGGCGACGAGGTTACAGCGCTGGAGTGGGAAGATATTGATCTGGATAATCGTCAGGTATGGTTCACATCTGCAAAGGGCAGGCGCTTTTCAAAATCTATTTCCTTTGAAATCGCGGATATGCTTCGAAAGCTGCCCAGCTTCGGCAAATATATTCTGGTTTTCCCGTCTCCAAAGAGCCGTGGCCCGGTTACACGCATTGACAAAGCATGGAAGCGGGCTTGCGTTAACGCCGGCATCACGACCCGCCTGCTGTTCGATATGAAGGCGGCCAGGCGGGTCTACTTTGAGAATGAGGACTGATCAGCGTCGCCACCTACGAGATTTCGGCTTCGCTGGCCTAATCCTCCCCTTTGGCCTGATTTCCTTCTCGTCCGCAATAACGCCTGCAAATTCTAGGCAATAGCCCTTTTCGTGATAAGGGCTATCGCTAATCCAACAGTGAGCCCACCTGTGCCCTGGTGACGTACCATGCCAGTGGTTTATCCGACAGTGAACACACCAGAACGTCCAGCTCGGCGCGTAATCAATAACTTTGTAGGCCGGCAACACTGGAATGCCTTCTGCTCTACATTCTGCAATCTCTCTTGCATAAGGTCTGTTTACTTCGTCGATTTCACTTTGATTCATAGTGGCACCTTCTTTAAAATTCGCCGTCTGGTGCCACCACAGCAAGGCAAAAAGTATTTTTACAACCGAATTGTTATTCTCTCTCTCCTGTTTTTACCCGGACCAACCGGACCAAACGGACCAACTTAATCAGAGTGAGCATTTTCAGCATTTTCCACCGGACCAAAGCAAGCAACTATCTCGGACCCCTGGACCAGATCTTCAGTATCGTTTTCTAACGATCCATCATGCAAAGATAGCGAAAGGATATTTCTATTGACCCAGAAAAGCTCTAGACGATCACCTTTGATAGTGAATCGGTGTTTATTTCGATTCTCGCGACCGGGCTTTAACAAGCCTTTCTCTTTTAAGCAGGTAGCAACCGCATTAGTGCTAAAGCCTTTGCACGCCTCCTTAAAACCGGCCTCGGTAAATAAGAAAAACCGCTCTCCATCCTTTTCGTATAAGAATCCAGCCATATTCTGAAAGACTCGATCACTATCCCTCAAGGTGCCGTCGTCCTCATTTTTCTTTTGATTGTTGTCTTGCTTTGACCTTTCAACAGCGGTCACCTGCTGAAAGCGTGCGAACTGATGTTTCTGGCAAAATTCCGCTACCGCAATTGCGCCGCGTTCTTCCTCAGTCATTGTCACGGATTCGCTTAACCATGCATTGAATACTTTCTTGCATGATTTTGCAAGAACTTCAGGGGTTAAACACTCTGGCAAAATATTGAGTTCGCGGGCTAATTTCGCTGCGGCCAATACCAAAGCAAAACGCTTTGTTACACGGGCTTGAACATCGCTGAGATGTTTACAGTCGGAGACCAGCGCCGTGGTTGCTTCAGCCATAAGATCCTTTAAGTATCTAGAAAGCGCGCCCACCTTCATGAACCGCGTTTCAAGCGATTCAAGAAAAGCAGGTAGTGCCGTTCCAAAATATAAAGCGCAGTTTTGCTTAAAATAATCCGCATGGCTCGCAGACGGAAAGATATCCTTCGTAGGTATATCAACCATCCGCACAAGCGGACCCGTCCGAACTGTAACCTTGTCGCTTTCAAGTTTCTCGCGGATGCTTATTTCGCCGGATGACAAAGGAAAGCAGCGCCACGAACGAGGCGTGCGCAAGACTCGATCTTGAGTCATCGAGCCTTTGCCTTGATTACCTAAGAGATTGTAAACCAGCGCTTGGAAATCGGGCACAGAGATGGACCCGATTTCATCCAGTATTGGTGCTAAATCATTATGGGCAGCGGCAATTCCCTCAAGCCCATTTGCTGTATTATTCCATTTCTTCATAAACGAAGTATTCGAAGGCTCGGAGCCGTTTCCAAATACGCTACTAGCTATCTGTAGCAATGTTGTCTTTCCTTTGCCTGAATTCTGATGAAAGTGGAAGCCTCCTGATTCAAGATTTGCCGCCTTTAGTAAAGGTGCTGCAAAAGCGCATGCTAGTACGAATACGCAGTACGGCAAGTCAACACACTTACCAGCGATATAATCCTTCCAATCTTGCAATGTTCCACTTGAGGTCATTGTTTGCGCTGGTGGTGAATACCCCACTGGACGATAATAAATCTGCTCCTGGCCTGCACTTTTTATTATCCTATTAGGCAAAACAAACTCCAGGTTGTTTGAATTCGTCCAGCCCAAGTTCTCAACGATCTTACTCGGGACAGTTATGCTGTCCTGGGCCGCATGCAAGTATTTCATCAACTCTTTGCCCTGACCGAAAATAGTCTTAACGCCCCATTCTCGAAGCAAAGGTGCAAGAGTGTGATAGGAGGTCTCTGGCAAGTCTTTTGCTGGCATTACGATCTCACGCTTATTGCCAAAACAATCAACAATCAATAGAACAATAAAAAACTGCCCGTGTTCATTTACAGCTTTTGCCTTGACCGCGAGCGGCCCACAGATCAAACTGTTCCCCTGCTTCACACCATTCTCATCGTACTCATAGGCTTTGACTTTATGAAGTCCTTCGAACCAGTTCTTTTCGTCCAGAACGCCAGAAGGCTTAACAGCAAAGTCTTGCAGCACTCCTGCTGGCGTGGTATCTTTTATTTGATTCACGAGATTTTTTCTCCTTCTGGTAAGCTCAAGTTTCCGCTTGAGCTTTTTCTTTGCTTTACTAGGAACTCGGCATCATCTCGCCGGAAATTGCTTTCAGTACGTCCACGAGGCGGAATCTAACCCGATGCTTTATATAGACTGGTGAGAACGGAAAATCACCGGCACTACGCTGAGTGCGTATAGAGCCAGGCGTCATACCGGTCAACGCGGCTGTTTGCTCTGTATCAATCAATGTTATCTCCGGATCGGCACCGTTATTGATGAGCTGTTGCACTTCTGCCAACATCTCTACCCGACGTTGTGGCGTCCATTTTCTGTAAATTCGTTTTTTCTTTTCTTTCACAACCACCACCCACGGTGCCTCTTGAAATTCCCGATTTCATTTATCGCAGATCTTGTTGAGCCATGCAACTGAAATTTGATGCAAGAAACGAAAATCCCCAAGAAGCCCTATTAGGGAGCAAAAACAGACCTGCGGCCAACGCAACGATATGCGAATGAGTAATAAAAGAACTACAAATGGATCGTCGAATAAAAGAATTTCAACCAAAGGAATCATCAAAGATTAAAATTCAAAATTCTAAACCAGTTGTCTGATTCTAAACCAGTTGTCAGCTTGCACAGTTCAGTTAGATCGGATATGTTCGTTATTAATCCACATTAACTACTGGTGATACCACATGCCCAAAGTAAACTCAGCAAAACACAAGACCCCTTGGAGCGAAGAAAAGCGCGTGATGCACCTGACCGAGGTGGGAAATCTGATACAATCCGGCGTCAGCTTGGACATGATCCTCATAACGACCGAGCAACGGGCCGCGCTGGAAGGATCAACCCCCGACAGCTTGCGCACACAACAAAGCCGCGGCAATGATCACTTAGAACCAGTCCGCAAGGGTTCGCGTGTTAAATGGCGACTGGCAGATGTACTTGCAAGAATCTCACCGAGAAACGCATCATAAGGCGAGAATAGTAATGGATAAGAAACAGAATTTCTTCAGCAAAGAGCTTGAATGCATAAAAATACTCGACAGCGGAAGCAAATGCACCGGGCCGGCGCTTAAGGGCACTTCACTATGCAGGCATCATAAAGAGCGCACAAAGAAGCTGCCAGCGCTGATAGATGAACACGGAAACGTTATTGAACTGCCACAGCTTAAAACACTAAGCGACATTGTCGCCTGGAAAACGCAGATTATCAAATTGACGAAAACCGGAAAAATGGAACTGCCCGAAGCCGAGAGCTTTCTGAAGCTTCTGACTAGCTTGGAGGATTCAATGATAAAGCGAGACAAAGCCGATCCTAATCAGGCTGGCAAGTTTGCATTTACAGTGGAGGCAGCACAGCAAGCAGCAAAGCGAATTAGCGGAGAGCGCGCTGCACAGCTCTTGAAGGAAGGCGGATTCATGGACTTTCTGAGAAATGATCAGAATGCCCAAGAAAACAGAAGTCCCCAGAAGAGCATTGAGATAAAATCTTCTCCCGTTAGCCCTTTGCAGGATCTCATTGAGACGCCGGAGCCAACGCCTGAGTTTATTGAGGCTCAGAAGCAGCTTAACGAAGACTTGCAAGCGACCATGAACTACGCCAAACATTTGAGCATTGAAATAAAGTCCCCTGCCAGCGCTGGGGAAGAAACTATTTAGCTCGTTTTCTGAGCGGGATTAAAGGCGAGGGGTAAGCCTGCTTAGCCGGTCTGCCTTTTTTTATTTTTCGCTTCTTCGCTCGTTCAAGCTCGGACATCTGCAACTGATCAATCTTTTCCGGTGTGCCTGGCATAATCACGTCTTTTGCAAAATCAAACGGCGATATGCCGATCTTGCTGGGCTGAATTGTCTTAGCTTTTGCATATGGTCTGTTTCCGCCTTTCTCCCAGAAGTTCACTTTAAGCTCATCGTTAGCGGCTGCCTCTGTGTTCTGTTTTATCTTGTTAGCCAGACGCACCGGCACCCCTGCAACACGCGGCGCCACCAGTTGCGATACCTTAACGGCAGCATTCCAAGATTCTTGCGCAACCTTATCCCAGGCTTTCTGTGTCTGTGCTTTCCCTTTAGCGGTAGTTGTCGCGTTCAAAGCTTCCAAGAGCTTGTTCATTGATTCACTGGCCTTGCTGATCATCTCGACCGGCAAGTTAAAGCCGGCAGTGGCAGGAAAGAAAAACCCGTATCCCAGCTTGCCAGAGTTATTCTCATGAGCAATGTTTTGATAAGCGCTTGTCCGGTCAAGCATCGAGGCTATTTGAAAATACGAATTCGGATCATATTGCGACCAGGCGCTAGCAAGCTCTGCCGGAATTGCTGCCCGCCCACCAAAGACCGCAGTAGCACCCATAAGCGTAAAGAGCCCGGCTATATTTCCTGTGCCTATATAGTTGACCATCAGGCGGCTGAGCCTGGCAGGTTGCTTGTAAAAGACCATGATGTTTTTCACAAACGGCGTCATGGCAGCAAGATCGCCATTCAAACGCAGCGGATCAACTCCCAGCGTTCTTGAAACACGCTCGGTCATATGTACCCATGCATCCATGGCGCTTAGCGGGTCTGCGCTGCCGTTCAAGATTGCTTTAGCAAAGTCTGTGTCTGACTTGTAGCCAGCGTTTCTAATCGAGGCTCTATTGAGCTGTGCATACTCGAGCAGTGAGCCAAGCGCCACCCTGTCAGCATTCCATTTATCGCTGGGGATGTCGGTATTCATGAGCTTCTGAAACGGAGTCAGAGCCTTGCCGGTTTCGGTGATCGCTCTCTGCTCTGCCCGCTCGACTCTCATACCGCCGATCAAGTTGGAGTTCTCGAAAGCTGTCCGCAGCTCCTTGTCTGAAAGCAGGAGCATATTAGCTTTTGCAATGTTATGCACGCCGACCCTTGACCCGCCAGCGATCCATTGATCTGTCAGGTTCGTAATGTGATGTTCCGGGTTCCAGAAGAAGAAGGAATCCATGATATTGCCCAGGACATGAGCGCCCGCGCGCCCCATAGCAGTATCATTTTGAGGCGCAGGATTAAGAGCTGTCCTCATGTGTCGCAGCGCATCAAGCCCGCTCTGTACTTCCCAGTTATCCCCCTTAAGATTGCCCGCTTCGATCTGAGCTTCAACCTCTTTGATATATGTTTCGACTTTCTTGGCAAGGCTTCTTTTGATCAGAGCCTGATCGCTGATTGCCGCTTTCTGCTCCGGAGCCAGCGCGTTAAAAGCAGCGCCTGGCTGCCCGGCCTTAAACTCTCTGATTGCCGTCATTAACTGCTCGGGATTGTCGAACTTTACACCCCAGCTTGAACGAGTCATATTAGCCATGTGCTGCCAGACTGTGCTGAATATATTCTCTTGCTGTTTCGGGTTCGCCGCCAAAATATGCTTGTCCAGCGCCTGAACCATATCCATAGTGTCACGCCAGAGATTGCCCGCATGCAAGAACGCCTTTGTTCGCATCGCGCCCTTGAGCCGCCTTCCACCTGCCACAGCAGCGACAACGGCGCCAACGGCAAGCATGGGCCAGGTCAGGTTAACTTTGTGGTCTTTATGTTTCTTCCCATTGGCCGCTTCAGCCTCCTGATCGAGCTGAGAAAGTATACCGGCAGTCAACGCAAGCATCGAGCCTCTAGCCCCTCTTTGCTCGATCGCTGTTTCAAGCACTTTGCTATGTGCTTTAGTCCAGTTCGATAGTTTCAGGTTCAGCTTGTACGGTGCGCCTTTCAGTATCCAGCCATTGGCCCTGGCAATATCCAGAGCCCGGTTTTGTACTTCATGCATCGGAGCCAGCCCGGTATCTGAGGCAAGCTCTGCATCTGCTTTCTTAAGCAGCTCTTTCCAGTCAAGCTTAGTCAGACCGTCTTTGCCGTTTACAGCGCCAACGGCTTCAGCTTCCAATTGCTGCCGCCTGGCTTTTACTCGTGCCTCTGCCTCTGGTGGCAGCTTCAAACCCATCGAATCTTGAAAAGTCTCAATGCCATATTTAACCCGGCCATATTCTGCGCCTGCCGGATGCTGCGTATCCAGAAGTATTTTCAATTGCTCTGGTGGCTGTCCTTCTTGCGCTGGCGAAGCTTCTCTCAGGCGCTCTTGCACATTCAAGACCTTATCTTTATGTAGATCCTTCAGCGCCTTAAATTCAGCCTGTGCTTCTAAATAATTGCGTCTGGTATTCACCAAATCAGCGGCAGCTTTGATCTTATCGTCTGACACTCGTGGCAGCTCTGCCGGCAGCCAGTCACGCCCCTGATCATATCCAGCCTCAGACAGTCCACGAATGCCGCCTTTTGATTTGTCATAAACTCCGGTTGCAAGTTCGTGCCTCAAAAGCTGCAGGGACTGCTCAGCTTCTCTGCCAATATTCGCTTCAAGGTCAATCCCGCCTTTCAGACCAAGATCGTTGAACATCCACTCAGGATCACCGTGTTTTCTTGCAAACTCAGCAAGCTTGGAATTGAATATCTGTTGCTTATATTTTTGGTTTGCCCCGGCTTCTGCCAGTCTTCTAAATGCAATTCGATCTATGCGCTCAAGCGGCACAGGTATCTGATCAAGGTCTGTGAAAAGCTCCGCTCTCTCATAGCCCAAGTGCTCATCATCTGGCCGGCTGTATCTAAAAATACCTTCTTCAGCGGGTTCTGATGGCAACGGCATTTCAGGCTCTGCCGCTCTGGTATCAGGTTCCTGAATCGTTTCCTTCATGTTTAATTCTTCTGCCGCTACTGGCTCCGGTCTTGCCGGCTGGCTATTTTGCCTTGGCTTGCGACTTGCTGCTTGTGCATCCTTCCAGATTTGCTGACGGATCTGCATGATTGCAGCCTGCTCGGGATCAGTCGGATCTATATAGCCCTGAGATCTCAGGTACTCAAGACGCTTTGCTGCCTGCTCAGATTCGGAAGTCGATACATGCCCGGATAGAGTTTCAGGTACTGCCTCTTGCTTTGGTCTTGGATTATTCACTCGGTCAACAATGTCGTCAAGCCATTCCTGCTCTGTCTTCGGTGCTGGCTCAGCTTTGACCGGTATCAGAGCCTTTGGCTTCGGCTTCAGCGCTTTCATTGCCGCATTCATGATCTGCGGCGAATGTGCAAGCGTACCAATTCCACCACCTAAGCCGGCGCCAAGCCCGGCAGATAGCATCGTCGTCAACGGATCAATCTTGCCAGTTTCATCATACTGACCCGACGCCGAAGCCGCGCCAGCAATGCCACCACCCACGGCGGCGCTGTCTGCTATAGCTGGAATAATCTTGCCCGCTTTAACCGCGGCATTCCACTTCGGGATTAACGACGCCACCGACATATTAGGCAACGGCGCCAGCATAGCGGCCGTGTCTGCGTACTGCTTGTAAAACTGCGGCGCCTTCTTTGCGACCGGCGTATTATCCAGCCAATCTTTGCCCGCATCTAACACGCCCTTTGCTGCAAGCTCAAGCGGGTTTGCATGTGCGCGATCCTTATGCGTCGCCAGCGCTAAATTAACCGGTATCTCTGCCAAGTCCAGAGCGCCACGAGCTGCAGCCGCGCCCTTGCCTGCTATAAGATCCCATCCCTCTAATTGCTGTTGTTGCTCCCTGGCAGCTCGAGCCGGAGCCAACGCAGCATTAAGATCAAAACCCCGATCACCCAGCCAGTTAGTAGCACCGCCCAACGCATCGGCAGCGCCAAGCATCACATCACCGACCGGGTTAAACGGCTTCAGTCCTTTTTGCGCTGGCGGAGCCGGTTTACTTACGACAAGACCGCGCTGCTTAGCCATAGCCAGCAACTCTGCTTCGCCTGGCTCTTGTCGCGGCTTAGTCTTGATGCCGTACTCTTGAGCCATAGCAAGCAATTCATCGTCAGAATACTCGGGCTGCTTCGGCGTTTTTGTCTTAATTCCATAAGCCCTAGCCATCGTTAAGAGTTCATCGTCCGTGTAATCGTCTGCCATTGCTAGAGCCCTGTATTTATGCTGCTTTTACCCCTCTAGCATAGTTTTTTCGGATGTGCCAAGCAACAAAACAAACGTAGCCACATCACATCTAATTCCTTCAAATTAGAGACTTTTGAAGATCGATCCGAAATGTCGAGCATATACCGACTGCTTTCTAAATAAAGAGATGGCAATTACACTGATTCAAACTCAATAAGGAAACAGGAAAATGCAAATACAAGTGGCACAACAATTTATGATTCGCACATCTGCTTATCCGTACTACGATTGCGACGAACTCGCAACAGCGGACGCCCTCCAGAAGGCGGTTAAAGATAAGTATTCGAGTGATATACGGAACGAGTTTCCAGCGGCTGAAATCAGTCTTGATATTGAAGTTCAACAAGCAGGCGGGATAAATCAACCGGCTGTGATCAGCATAATTCCAGAGAGTGATTCAGTATCTCGGCGCGTTGCAGAGTTGGTTCAAGAAGGCTATCAAGAGGTAAAGCGCAATGCCTCTGATTGGGTTGTTTACAGGAGATGGGCCTTTTAATATCTTGGAATAATCCAGCCCGGTTTCCCTGTAAACGGATTGATGTTTCCGTACGAGCTCATATTGTCCCTCATCGTATCGTTCGGATTCGTGCGCATATGCGACTTTACGACAACGCCATCTTTGGTTATGTAAGTATTCACCAAATGCGCACCCGGAAAAACCGTGCCCGGATAATTTGAATAGCCTGAATACGGATAGTTTGCAGGCACACCGATGGGCTGCCCGTTTTGAAAGCCATATGGATAATTTGCCGTCGTTCCGGCCGGTATCATTTGCCCGTCATTGATGATATATACCGGCTGAGGCTTGCTTTGCTGCTTGTTTGCATTCTTCAGCAAGAAGTATGTGCCGACACCTGCAGCGCCTAAAGCAGCACCGCCAGCGGTGACAGTCCAGAAGCGCGGATCATGGAGCAAATGACCGGAGCCTGTCATGATCTGCTTTGGCGTTCCCGCTACAGCTTTAGCCCCGGATTTTACTTTCTCCGTATACGTCTTTAGCCATGCCGGTGAACCTAATGAAGTTGCCCCAGGGTCAGGCGGGTTCGGCTGCGGTGCTCCGGTCTGACCACTTGCACTCATACCTGGCGCATCACCAGTAGCCTGCTGATCCGAGTCACCGTCTCCGGATATTCTGCTAAATTCTTCGGCAGAGCCCGCGCCTCCCGATGAGAATTCGGGCTCCGATTCGATGACTGGCGGGCCGACATCTTTCTCGACGCGGTCTTCAATCTTCCGATAAGGCTCGCCGTCCTCATCCCAGTCGCTTCTGCCATCCGCAGTATAAGGACTAGCGAGAAACAATAAAGCAGCAACCAAGCCGGCAGCAATTAAGCGCTGGAACATGCATACCTCTGTTGTGTCGGCTCCCGATTGTCATATACCCGTGACAAAAGACGAGTACATTAGAATCGAGGCAAAAAATTCAAATTTTGATCGCGCAGGGAAAAGGGAGCCGGAGACGCCGCCCGAAATCTCGCTCGGGGGGTATACCCCCTGTTGCTGCCGGGCAGCGCCAGGGTCTCTTTAGCTGGCGCCGTTCCAGACCCAAAGGTCTACCCTTGGCGGTCTGAAGCGCTGGCGAATGAATCTGATTTCGGACCCAAACACAATTGCTTATGAAGCAACTGGCCATCTGATCAACTCACCAGCCAGCGCATAGAAATATCTGCCGGGCAGGAAGACGGTATCAAAACGGCAACTTGCCTTGGTAGCCATTAACGCGAATCCCCCTTCGAGCATCGCATACGGTGCGCGAAGTATGCCAGGCACAGGCAGCAAACCGAGAACTGAAGAAAAGGAAACAGCCGCCCGGGTAACAGCAAACAAAACAACAAACAATCTATTCTTATTGGTCCGTGTGGTCCGGTACTGGTCCGGTAATTGGTCCGGTACTTAGCGTCTGTAATTTCTTTTGTTGTCGTTGTTTTGCACGTTTGGTCCGGTTGGTCCGAGGAAAATCACACTGAAAATAAAATCTTGCAGAATTCAGCTCCATAGCACCGGCATAGCACCGGAGCAAAAACGCAATAACACAAAACCCGGACTCAGCTAAGGAAGACCGGGTTCTAATGCCTGCTTCAGCCGCCCTAGTGCTGCTGAATCGCCCAGCGTACTTTGTGAATAATATCCATAAAGCCGCCCTGTTCCTCAGACTGCGGAGCGCTCCCGGCTGCCGACTGCTGGCGGGAAGCAATCATTTGTTGCATCATGACTTCAAGATTGTGCTGCTGGTCATGATTTAGCAAGGCACGCTTTTTCAAAAAATTAGCAGTAGCTTCGTTTCGCAAGTGCTCTTTTAAATGAGCGATGCGCTGATTGGTTGCCATAATTTCCAGCGAGTCTGACTGAGGATCCATCAATAACTTGGCCAGCTTTCTTTGCTGCTCGAGAATCTCGGGCTGCATCTTCATATATTTGCTGCTCCAGTCCTGCTCCAGGCTCTGTATTTGCTGAGATTGAGCCGGACTCAAATTGAGTTTTTTCCAGTCAACCCCGCACTTACCCCCTTCTTCATCGGCAAAAACTATGCTGTTGCAGCTTAATGCCGTTGCCAGAGCTAATGTAATTGCGCTTACTTGATTATTGATTCTCATATACCATTGCTTCGGCCAGTTCAGCCGGCTCCCCTAAAGCAGACTCTATTAAATAGGATTCTGCAGTCACAGGTTTAACCGAAACCACAGAATTCGAATTCAAAAACAAAGTCAATCCGGCCACGATTCCTGAAACTACAATTGCAACTGCTCCAACAAGCTGCAGTGATCTGGGAGACCACGCATCTTTTTTCCGTTTTTCACGGGGCGAGAACTGGACCACCTGCATTTTAGTTTTGATTTCGGGCCA
Source organism: uncultured Candidatus Obscuribacterales bacterium (assembly GCA_964615655.1). GTDB lineage: Bacteria > Cyanobacteriota > Vampirovibrionia > Obscuribacterales > Obscuribacteraceae > JAIEPM01. Next base: position 34,179 of record CAZTQO010000042.1, read on the forward strand.
AAGATCAAAATTCTCAGGAAATTCAGGCTGGTAGCTATCCCGGAGCATATCACCGGTCTGGCTGACCATCGCCAGCTGATCCCGGCAATCGGAACACTCCAGCAAATGGCTGGTGATGGTCCGGTGGCGCTGGGCTGTGACTTCGCGATCATAAAAGGATGAAAGATCATCTCTTATAAGCTGGCAGTCTTCATCAAGCCGGTTTTTTATTTGTGACCAGATGTCTATTTCCAGATCTCCAATTTCAAGACCTCTTGAAAGCAGGTTGTTTACCTGGGAAAGGTCCTGAAATTGCAAATGGCATGGCTGGCAACTATTCAAATGCTCACTTACGCCTTCTTTTGCCGGAACGATCAATTCACCATCAAGATAAGCTGAAAAGTCGGATTGAATGGTTTCACAAACACTGGGCAACTTTAGTGAAAGTTCTCCCCAGATGTCAGGACATTTGGCATATGCAGCCAGCTTAGCCTGCGAAATAAGAGACGAAGTTTGCTTAAACTGAACATGCACCTCTTTGCAGCCGCCGCATGAATTCAGATGCTCTAATAGCTCGGAATTTCTGTCCTGCTCTAATTCGCCGTCAATAAAGGCGGACAATTCATTTTCAAAATCTGCACAAGCTGTCATCAGCTGGAGACCTCGCTAGACCCCTGACGCTGCAAATAAGGTTGGAGCAACTCTTGCAACTTGGTCCGGGCGCGCGCGATGCGCGACTTGACCGTTCCCATCTCTGTTTTAGTTAGGATTGCAATTTCTTCGTAACTCAACCCCTCTACTTCACGCAAGACGATGGCAGTGCGAAACTGTTCCGGCAATTTGACCATTGCCTCGCGAATAACTTGAGAAAGTTCTTGGTTTAAAATTTTCTCATCCGGTATTGAGCTGGTGTCCGGGATGTCACGGGTGGCGTTTTCTCCATCCTCGGCATCAGGGTCGAGTCCCTCGTCCATAGACACGGTAGGAAGCCTGCGCGGGCGGCGTCTCAGTTCGTCATAAAAAAGGTTGGTAACTATCTGGGTCAACCATCCTCTAAATGAGCTGGGATTTCTGAGATTGTTTATTGAGCGCCACACTCTAATGAAGACTTCCTGCGCCAGGTCGGAAGTATCTGACCAGTCCGGAGCCAGCTGATAAAGCAAAGCGTAAACAGTGCGTTGATGACGCTTCACCAGCTCCTCGAACGCAGCTGGATCACGCTTCTGGCAGGCCAAAACGAGATCTCGATCGCTTTTTTGACTGTAAACAGTTGCCATATAACTCCTTCAAGTAGCAAAGCTTTCTGTCAGCAAAAGCTGTACCCAAGCCGCCCCATTGTGCCTAATATGTTAACACTTTAATAGCTGCATGGAGCATGCTCTTTACTATACCGATTCTGCCAAAAGCATCCATATATCTCGTTTCTAACAAGCGTATATAGGCAGCTGAGGCGCAGCCTTCTCCTTCCGGCAATCTTGACTTCATTCATTTATCCGACCTCAAGCGAATTCGCTTAAGGTCCGAAAACCGGCATCTTATAAGAACTCTTATTGATTCACAAAAGCCGCAGGGCGCGGCACTTCGCCATTATTCACTGAGTTTAAGCCTGACTTGGCAGCCTCTTTTGAACATTCCTGATAGACTGAGACTTCTAACAATAGCTTGCGCAGTGGCATAGGAGAGACTCAGGTGCCAAACCGACATTTATTCACTTCGGAATCCGTCACAGAAGGTCATCCAGACAAGGTATGCGACCAGATTTCCGACGCAATTCTAGACAAAATACTCAGCCAGGATCCAAACGGACGAGTTGCTGCCGAATGTACAGTAACTACAGGACTCGTGATGGTGGTTGGTGAAATCAATACCACAGCTCAGATCGATGTTGCCGAAGTGGTTCGCAAAACAGTTGCCGAAATCGGTTATGAAGGCGAACGCGGCGGCGGATTCGATGCCCGCACCTGTGCGGTGCTGGTGAGCCTGGACAAGCAGTCACCTGATATAGCAGGCGGCGTGGACAAAGCTCTTGAAAAGCGCGACGATTCGTCATCTGATGAATTCGACCAGATAGGCGCCGGCGATCAGGGCATGATGTTCGGTTTTGCTTGCGATGAAACCCCGGAATATATGCCGATGCCGATTCTTGTAGCTCACAGAATCGCCAGACGTCTATCTGAAGTTCGCAAATTAGGCGTGCTCAAGTATCTCCGTCCGGACGGTAAAACCCAGGTTACAGTCGAGTACGACGGCGACCGGCCGGTAAGACTGCATTCAATAGTTATCTCAACACAGCATGAGCCGGTTATTGAGGGAATTGTCGATAACCAGGAAATTCAGAATCGCATAGCCGAAGATCTCAAAAAATATGTGGTTACACCGCTTTTCTCGGATCTTTCGATCAAGCCGGATGAGCAAACAAGATACCTGATTAATCCGTCCGGCCGCTTTGTGCTTGGCGGTCCTCAGGCGGATGCCGGCCTTACCGGCAGGAAGATCATCGTAGACACCTACGGTGGTTATGCACGGCATGGCGGTGGCGCATTTTCGGGCAAAGATCCGACCAAGGTGGACAGAAGCGCCGCCTATGCAGCAAGGTATGTTGCCAAGAATATAGTTGCAGCAGGGCTTGCAAGCAAAGCCGAAGTTCAAATTGCTTATGCAATCGGCGTGGCTCATCCGGTGTCGGTTCTCGTAACCACATTCGGAACCGGCAAAATCTCGGACGAACAAATTACCGAGCTTGTAAAGAAGAACTTCGATCTGCGCCCGGCAGCAATCATCAAGCATCTGGATCTGAATCTATTGCCGAAACAGCATGGCGGCAAATTCTTCCAGAACGTAGCCGCATACGGACACTTCGGCCGTACCGATCTCGAACTTCCCTGGGAAAAACTTGACAAGGTGGACGCACTAAAAAAGTCCCTTGAAAAAGTTGCTCACTAGAAATACAGGCTAAATTCAAAGCTACCCCCCGGACATAGAGTTCGGGGGGTATAATTTTAATCCTTGCATCGCTTTGCTTAGGAAGCGCCAGAACAGTGAGTGCGGAAAAACAAGTTGAATTAGCCGGCTATCTGGTTGTTAACTCCGGTACGCCAGATGCCTATTTCTTTGAACTCGAGCATGGAAAGGTTCTGGAAATAGGCCGCAAACCAGGCTCACCCACCGGCCCGCGCAAACTGGTTTTGCCGGTTCCTGAAGTCTCAAGCCTTCATGCGGAGCTCAGACCCGGAGAAGAAGGCTGGAGTATTCGTGACAACAGCTCAACCAACGGCACAAGATTAAACGGTACCTGGCTGACTGCCGGTCAAGAATACCTACTCAAGAACGGCGATCATATAAAAATCGCCCAGGTCGACTTAATAGTTAATCTGCCGGAGTCCGCCCCGCAACGAAACGACTCCGCAGACCGCGAAGAAGACGAGCACGAAAGAACCCAGCTGCATATAAAGCTGATGACTGCAACTATTCTTGTAGCCGATATACGTGCGTTTACAACTCTTTCAGAGCACTACACAGATGAGCCGCATATAGTCATGCAGGCCGCTCAGGGAGTTTTCGGCCGCTTTCATGATGAGATTCGCAAACAGCACGGTCAGGTGGAAAAAATTGCCGGTGATGCGGTTATGGCTTACTGGCAGGGGGACGACCGCCCGGGCGCCGAGCAAAACTTATGCGCCTATCAGTCCTGCCTCAGTGCACTGAAAATGAGAGAAGCATTGCCTGAAATTGCCAGAACCGACTGGCCCTTTCCCGATTTCCCTCTTCAAGTGGACATCGCGCTTGCAACCGGACCTGTAGCAGCTGGTGTGCTCGGAGCGGGCAAATCAAGCCTGCAGGTTCTTGGGGATACGGCAAATCTTGCCTTCCGCATTGAAAAATTGATAAGCGCAGACAGAGCCGGCGACATTATTGTAGATGGCGCAACTTACGAGCTGGCTCAGGAGCAGTTTGTATTTGAAAGCATGGGATCTCAGTCGGTAAAAGGAAGGCAAAGGCCGGTGGATCTCTATAGACTTTTGTCTTTAAAAACATAGCTGCAAGTTTACTTGCACCGATAGTTTTTTGCTTTTCTTCCATTTGTGCAACTGATATTTGGAGATTGCCTTGAGCCCGAAAGAACTCGAACAAGCTATCGGACAGCTGATAATCGGCAAGGTTCCAGCACTGGAGCTAGACGAAGGCAACAAAGACTGCTTGAGAAAAGGCATTATCAGCGGTATCACCGTCTTCAAAGAGAACGTGCAGTCACAAGAACAGCTAATGGATCTTTGCGACTCAGTAAAGCGCTTCAGCTTTCATTCGCCTGTTATCGCCGTAGATCAGGAAGGTGGAGCCGTGCAGCGCCTTGACGATATCATCAGCCCGCTTCCTTCGATGATGGCCATCGGCAGGCTGAAAGATGCCGGTGAGACCCTTAAGATGCTAATCAATCTATCGGGCAAGCAATTGCGACTCCTGGGAATCAACTGTGTTTTCGCTCCGGTTCTTGATGTGAACACAAACCCAAGAAATCCAATAATCGGCACCAGAGCTCTGGGAGATGATCCCACACAGATAGCAAAACTCGGCAGGCAAATAATTGCAGCTTATCTTGAAGCCGGTGTCTTGCCGGTGGCAAAGCACTTTCCCGGGCACGGCGACAGCGACATAGATTCACACCTGGCTCTACCAGTTCTTGAGCACGAACTTGAAAGACTCAAAAAAATTGAGCTAGTGCCTTTTGTTGAAAACATTGAAACAAGCCCGGCTATTTTAGTAGCGCACTTGTGGATCAAATGTCTTGACCCTGATGAAATTCTGCCTGCAACTCTGTCAACTAAAGTCACAAGCGAGCTGTTAAAAGAAAAACTCGGCTTTAAGAACCTGGTGGTTTCAGACGATATGCTCATGAAAGCAATCGGAAACGAGTGGGGACTGGCTGAAGCCTGTATAAAAGGAGTGGAAGCCGGTCTTGATCTTTTATTAGTATGCTCCGGTGCCGATGATGCATTATCAGTGCACGAGGCGCTTGTTAAAGCTGTGGAGACCGGCAGGCTCGAAAGATCCCGCATTGATGCTGCAGTAAGAGCTAGAGAAATTGCACTTGCACGCCTTCCTGAATTTGAGAGAATCGAACGAGACAAAAAGCTCTCAATTTTAGCCAGATCAATGGCAGCTTCCGAGAAACTTCTTGTTGAATGCTCAAGTGCGGCAATTAGTCTTGATCGCGGTATTCCAAGAGAGATTTTCAGACAGGAAGGCATTATTGATATTTTGATTCCGGAAAGTCCTCGTTACAGACTCCCTTATAAAGAAACTCTATGTGCCGAATTGCCGCAGCTTGCAGATAAGCTGAAAGAGCATCGTTACAGCATAAATCCGGGAGAAGAGGAGATAAGAAAACTTGAGGAAGCCTGCGGAGAAAACTGCATTCTTGTAACTTTCAGAGCATGCATAAATAAGGAGCAGATAAAACTTGCAGATCGTTTATATGAGAAAACACGAAACAGACTTTTGATTGCAGCAGATATTCCATACGATCTCGATTACATAGTAGACTGGGAAAACGCAGTTTCAATTTGCGACCCATCGGATCTTGCCGTCAGGGCTTTTGCGCATTTAATGGCCCAGCAGCTTTCAGGTTTCACAAATAATCAGTCAAAAACAGATTCAGCTTCCTGAGTTTCAAGATGAGCCCTCTGAGCCACTGTTGACACGGCTGCTCGAAGCAGGGCGCCGAGTTCGTCGGTTTTGCGATAACGCGGCGCATGCATGCTTATAACCCGGTCGGTGCTGAGAAATTCTATCAGCGCCCGTTTGGCCGATTTTTCTTCCTGCGGATTGAAGATGCCGAATGCCATGCCTCCCAGGCGCTTAACCAGAGAAAAGCAGGGAATGTCTGTGAGCCCGTCGCCCACATAAATCATATTTTTGAAAGGCACCCTGCGCCTGGCTGCAGGCACATCTTTGTTTACTGCATATTTATTTTCTTCAACCTGAGCCGGACTGATGCCTTTGTTTATTTCAAACAAATATCTGGTCTTTTCAGTGAATGTAACACAGCGTTTTACTTGATGGATCACACCGCTTTCAGGATTTTCCCCGAACTGGCAACCATATATAGATCGAAAGTGCTTTTTAACAAGCGGTATTTCGGAAATCAGATCTTGAAGCCCACCCGACACAATGTAGAATTCGAGATTAATATCAGAAGCCACATTCTGAGAGATTTCCACAAGTTCTTTGAAGATGCCTGTGACTCCGGGATAAAAGCGGCCTGAGAGACTCTTTCCGAATTCACTGAGTTTTGAATTGCTCATCAAACCCAGAGCTTTTTGCTCTCCCACGTTTTCAAGAAGACGATTCAAATAAGCAAGCGCCGGTTCATACCCTTCAAGCAGAAGCTCTTTTACAGTCTTTCCCCAGAATTCTTCGGGGTCTATACCATGCTCTTTGACAAGCTCGGTAGTCGAATCAGGCATCAGGGTATCGTCGAAATCGAAAATTAGAGCAATATTTTTCATTGCGGAAATACCCTTGAAACGGCTTGGTGAGCTGACTTTCCTATTCTCTCAGCAATTAATTGCCAAGCTGGAGCCATTAAAACAAATACAGACTTCTCCCTAATTTATTCACTCTGTTGGTTGAACCCAATGTGAGAGCAAAACCAGAAAGACCACTAAGCAGACACAAGTCCCTGTTGAGTGCGTGCTCATTATTGTTTATCAAACCCGGACAAAGCAAAAACTTAGCAAGATACACAGAAGAGAAAGGGAGATCAGATACCATGTTTTTCAAGACGAAAAAGATTGAGGATAAATCCAGGAGGATATTTGGACTGGCTATGTCAGCCATGATTGCAGCATCCGCCTTTGCCGCGGCACTTCCGGCTCAAGCAAACGAGGCCAAATTGAAGTTGCCGGTGAACAAAGTGAAGAGAACACCAAAGCCGGTCTACGATTGCAGTCCCGATCTTCTATTGATCATGCCGAATGCACAATCGGAAAACGACGAAATCGACAAAATTCTGAAAGAAGCTCATGGAACAATTGTAGGCAGCATGGGCGAAGGCAGGCTCAAATGCCTTATCTACAGGACCGAAAAAGGTCAGATGCTTGAAACAGAAAAGAAGTTTATGAAAGACAAGGAGCACTTCAAGTATATAAGCCGCAATTATCGTTTCAAAGCCCAGCTTGTTCCTAACGACCCGCAATTCACAAGTGAATGGCATTTAGGGGCCATAAACGCGCCGCGCGCCTGGGATTCCACCATGGGCACAAACACCAAAGTAGCCATCTTCGATTCAGGCTGCCAGGCAAGCATTCCCGACCTGGCAGGCAAAACGGAGAAAGGATACGACGCCACCAGTTTTGGTGCACGACTGACGGTGCTCGGTGGACCTGGACCTCTTGGTGATTTGCTGGGCGGTCTTGGCGGCGCCCTTTCAGATGGCGCCCAAAAGGACGTGCAGGGTCACGGCACCCTGGTTGCCACCACCGCACTTGCCACAGCAAACAACGGCAAAGACACAGCAGGTGTCGCGCCTGGAGCCAGACTTTACCCAGTACAGATTGCAGGTGAAGGTGGGTGGACCGACGACATAGCGATTATGGCCGGACTCCTGAACATGCCGCTTACAGGCAACAGAATCGTAAATATCAGCTATGGATGCGTACCGCCGGTCGGTTTCACCAATGCCGCCCTGCACGCACCGCTGCACATTTACTTCCAGGAGTTCTATGCCAAAGGTGGTCTGATCTTCATTTCCTCTGGTAATGACGGCTGCTTCGACCCCAACCCAATAATGCCTTACCTGAATGTGGTTAGCGCCATAAATCCGAGCCTGTCGCTCACCGACTTCTCGAACTGGGGTCTATCCACCACTTTCACTGCTCCCGGCGAAGGAATTGTATGCACCGGACGCGACGGCAAAGTCAAGTCGGTAAACGGCACCTCGTTCTCAAGCCCGATTGTTGCCTCGATTGCAGCCCTGGTCTGGAACAGGAATCCTGCCCTCCCGAACTTTGCAGTTCAGAACATCCTGAAAGCAAGCTGCTTCAAAGCCGGCAACGCCCCCTGGACCCCATATTACGGCTTCGGCATGCCTGATGCATCTCTTGCAGTAAAGATGGCTACCTTCGGACTATAAACGGATTTCATCCGAAAGCACAGAGCCAGAAAGCTCAGAAGAAGAGCGCCAGCCCCGGCGCTCTTCTTTTTTGAGGCCATCTGCTCTGAGGGTTGCTGACCTTCGGGACTAGTGACCTTCGGGTTTTTCCGCAACTCAAACAAATTTGCAGAAATAACTTTGCCTCCTAAAAATCACGAAATTCGCGTAATTAAAACATGAACGCAAAAGCCATGAGGCTGCGTAATCAAGTATCTCAATTAGAACAATCTGAAAAAAGAACACAAACAAGAAAGAGCAAGAATAAAGAGCCATGAACAAGTCGAGAAAGAGAAACAGAAAAAGTAAAGGTGCAGCAATTGCAGAATTCGGAACCGCATTCGTAGTGCTTGTCTGTTTCCTCTTCATACCACTTGTAAATCTGAGTTTTATCGGTGTGCGCTTCTTTATTGTGCAGGGCGCCGTACAGGAGTTTGCGCACCGCCTGGCACTTGCAGAAAAGCGAAGCGACTCATACGCACTTCTGAATTCCGATACCTGGTGGAGTGATTTTTGCAATAACTGCGGCGTAAATATAACTGACAAAAAGCTAAGGCTACTTGCCTGTTCAACAGACTCAGCAGACAAGGCTCTGTTTAATCAAGGTCAGAAAGTACCGGCAGAATGGCTCCCCGGCGGAGCCAAAGCCCCCTGCATCTATTCCTACGATCTTCAAGTTCAAATTACAGTGCCGCCAATCTACAACGGCGGGCCGGCTATTCCAGGAATAACCTCGCCAATCAATTTCAATATCAACGGCAAATCGGCCTGGGAAAACATGAGCCGCAACCCTGTCTCAAAGGAGTATTTCATCAATGAGTAAAGCAACGCTAGCGTTTATAACCACGCTTGGAATCATGAGCTCGGGCGCCATGGCACTAAAAGCGGTGGCAGCTCCAGGGCTGGGGATCTCAAAGCCCTACGAATGGACAATTGAAATCAAGACCAAGCCGGTCGAACGCCAGTTCCAGTACACAGGCTCAAGCATCAAAGACGTCGTCAAAGCCGAGTTGAGCTACTACAGCATGGACGACCAGGATCACAAAACCGCATACGAAGACCTCTGGTATGCATCAAGCAAAACACTGGGACTTGAGCGTCACCACAAGCTGGAATTAAAGCAGGGTGATGCGGTTGCAATCAGTGTAAAGCATGAAAAGCCCTCACCCAGCACCGACGAAAAACGCGCCGCCGGTAAAGCCGTAATGAAAGCTGTTTTAGATGCTAACATCAACAAGAATATGGTGGCAACCATCAAGGTTCCTTATGATTCATTCAGTACTATCTCAAATGAAATTCTAGAGTATCACTTCTCGCCGGCTCCAAGCGGCGGCGGCGTTGAAACCGAAATCGACAGTGACATGAACCTTTTCATCGAATCGGTGCCGGCGGGACTGCACAAAAGCTTCGTTCATTATCACTGAATCTTCTCAGGACAGATTTTACAGGGACGATTAACTAAGCCACCAATCGAAGAATCACAATCGAAGAATCACAATTGAAGAATCACAATCGAAGAATCACAATCCAATAGGCCTTAGCTCTATCCAAACGTCGCTGTTCATCAATCCCCGCGCAAACGGGGATTGTTTTTTTCTTCCTAATTTTCACGATTTGCCGGTTGGATAAATATGAGAGATCGCCTTATCGAGGAAAAGCAAATGACCAGGAAAATACGAGGCAACATGCTCGTTCTATCTGGAGTTTTCGTAACAGTAAACGCAGTAGCATTGTTGGTAGCAAGTTCATTCGGAAGTTTATACTTCGTACACAACAGGTTGCAAACCACAGCAGATGAGCTGGCTCTTGAAGGCGCCCGCAAGCTTAACGAACAGGACCGCATCGGTCAAATGAATAACATGGTTGCCCGTTGCAGGCAACTTGTATACGACTCCAACGAATCAAACGACGAAGCAAGTTCGAACCTGAACCAGCTTCAAGACCTGGCAGACGATCTGCATAAAGAAGCACGTGACGGTGCTCTGCTTCTAAATCAAGAGCGCCAGAAACTATTGAACGTGAGCACGAATGAAGCAAGAAGCGCAATGCTTGCCCGATTCAATTCAATCAAGGAAGGTCATGCACTGCTGCTTCCCTGGCTGCAGGTAGATGTACCGAGCACGCCTCAAATCAAGTTCGGCAAAACAGAAAAGGTTCAATCGAATGTAGGCATTTTAAGCGGTCTTTCGGACCTGGAATCCATGGACAAAGTCAAATACCAGGCAACAGACGGAAGCAAGCTCTATAAAGAAGGAATCAACGCAAGGCTCGACGGCAGCCCCGACGTGGATCTCAATTTCAAAATATCGTCGCTGCCGGCACCGGTCCAAAACAGCATTTCACCGGCAAGAGCAATTCTTGCCAGGTCGTTCAAAACCATGAGCGGTTCTGATGACCAGCTTTATTCTTCGGTCCAGATAGAAATGCAAATCGAAGTTAACACCACACTGGGAGCAAGCGCCCATTCGACAATGAAAGCAATAGGCACTGCCTGTGCCACAGGCGGACAACCGGTTCTTTAATTGCTTATCGAGCAAATGGTTTTTGAAAGGAATAATCAGGCCCTGACGGCAGTCATAACCACTGGCTGCCGTCCTCTTTGCACATAGCCTTTTTTGAGAGCCTTAAGATCGAGTCCACTTATTGAACTCAGATCAATTAGATATGGCAAAACTTCCGGATTAAACTCGACTTTTTCATAAGCCCGCCCTGATTCGTCAACAAAAGTGCCTGAAATCTCGTAATCCTGACTGCAGAGATGTTTAACTGCAGGATTCACGAAATAACCAATTAGCTGACCGCTTGCCGTACTCACCTTTGCCTTGACATCGCTCATGGTCTATTTCCTTTTTAGCCGCCTCATTACAAGCCCTGTTGAATTCCGTTTCTGATAGTAAGCGTCAGGCTCATTATCTCAGATCTTAGCCGGGCTCAAAAATTCAGTCATAAGAAGAGTGAAATGTGATAAGAATAAGTGATGAAGCGAGCATGATATTGGCTCCGGATTAAGTGGTACGTAAACTGTACTTCGTTACCAACGAAAAACAAAAGGAGACGTAAATGGCCTACACAATCGTTGCAGATGTTTGCGAAGGCATTGCTGATTGTATTCCAGTTTGCCCTGTAGAATGCATCCACTGGGCCGACGGCAAAACAAACGTAAAGGGCACCAAGTATACCTACATAGATGACAGCACATGCATCGACTGTGGCGCATGCTTGTCCGTATGCCCAATTGAAGGAGCCATTCTTGATGAGTGGAAGCCGGAATTGCAAAAGCCTTAGCCATTAACTGTCCTTACAAAGTGGAGATGCCATCATTTATGGTGGCATCTCTCTTTTTACCCTCTCTCCTTTTTTCTATTTGCTAAGAGAGCGACAAATTGAGGAATTTCTCCATTTTCGCTACTGACGTCTCAGTAATAAATTTCCCTTGCAAGAATTCGTTACAGTCGCCAATTGAGAGTAATTGAGAGTATTTGTCATTTCGATTCAAATAGTGACCGGCCAGAAATTGTCAGCATGTTTGCGTATGTGTTCCATGCGTGCTTCAAGTTCGGCTCTGAGCTCAGCCTGCAATTCATCAGAAGCACCCTCCGGCACATAAAGAGGTTCGCCGAAAATATAAACAATCGGAGTAGACCACCAGGGGGCAAGAAATCGATCCCAGGATTTCATCCACCAGGTGCTTCGTGCAGAACAAACAAAAGGCAGAATCGGAGCCTGTGTCATCTCAGCCATGCGAATAATGCCAGGCTTAACTTCAAAGCGCGGGCCTCTGGGACCGTCGACCATAAAAACCAGATCCTGGCCGTTCTTGACTGCATCCATGAGCTCAAGCCCGCCTCTGACAGCCCCCTGTTTCGAAGAGCCCCTGGCAATTGAAAATCCAAGCCGTGTTCCTGCTCTGGCAATCATTTCGCCGTCCCGGCTCGGACTCATCAAGATAGTAAGACGACTACGCGGCTTGAGCCCCAGAGCTCCGACCATGCGACCGTGATAAAAGGACCAGATTACAGGTTTACGCTCAGCTCCTTCTTCTAAGAGCCTGGCTGCTTCAGGATGAAAGCACTTGACAATTCTGTAGCTCTTGTCGAAAAAAGTGGTTCCATCGCTGCATACAAACTCGAGAAAGTTCATTCTGAGCGTGTCCAGAATCGGAAAGCGGCTTAAAAGCTCTCTGGTCTTGAAAAGTTTTGCCATCTAAATCCGTTAACGCCCTGTTTTCTGAACTCACTTTTATGTTACATGACAAGCCTTAAAGCATTGTCTCATAAGCCAAGCGCCGGGCGGGTCATGATATTATTAATCGATGCCTAATGAGTAAAACAAGATATACGAAATTGGAACTATAAGAATGTCACTAGAAGCACAAAAGAAGCAACAAATAGTAGAAAATCACAAAACACATGCCAAAGATACCGGCTCGCCGGAAGTACAAGTGGCAATTTTGACTGAAAGAATTAACCAGCTCACTGACCACCTGCGCACTCACAAAAAGGATTTCCACTCAAGACGTGGTCTCCTGATGATGGTCGGCAAAAGAAGAAGATTGCTCCAGTATCTCAGCCGTGAGAACCACAGCCGTTACAGAGCATTAATCGAAAAGCTGGGATTGAGACGTTAACAAAGGACTGCAGGCGGGTATTTGCTCCGCCTCTTTTCTTTTTGCGCTGCGTCATCGAAAAAACTGCTTCAAAACAGATTGATCAAAAACGCATATTTAGACAGAAAAGAGTTAAAGCAAGCCGGTCTGAGCGTCTTATAGAGCCATCCCGGCATGATATTTCAGACAGCACATTGCGCCTGTCTGCTCCAGTTCAGTTCAGTCAAAAAATCAAATCAGGAAAATCGAGATGTCAGTAGAAACACAAGAGAAAACCCGTTCTTTTTCAATTGATATAGATGGAAAAGAAGTTACGATTTCAACAGGCCGGATGGCCAAACAGGCAAGCGGCGCCGCCGAAATACGCTGCGGAGACACACAGCTTCTGGTTACCTGCACCGCAGGCAAGAACCCAAGAGAAGGAATCGACTATTTCCCACTCCTGGTCGACTTCGAAGAGAAGCTTTATGCAGTAGGTAGAGTTCCAGGCAGCTTTACAAGACGCGAAGGCAAAATGCCCGACCGCGCAATACTTGTAAGCCGCTTAATAGACAGGCCGCTGCGCCCGCTTTTCAATTACAACTACAGAAACGACGTAATGGTTGTAGCCACCTGTATGAGTTCGGACCAGGAGAACCCACCAGACATGCTGGCAATGCTCGGGGCCTCGGTGGCTGTAGAACTCTCCGGTCTGCCCTTTGCCGGGCCGATAGGCGCCGTGCGCGTGGGCAGAGTTGAAGGAAAGCTGATTGCAAATCCGACTTACGAGCAAATGGCTGTATCGGACCTGGACCTTGTGGTTGCAGGAACGGAAAGCTCAATAATGATGGTTGAAGCCGGCTGCCAGATTGTAAGCGAACGCGATGTGCTTGCAGCAATAGATTACGCGCACCAGCTAATCAGGAAGCAGTGCGAAGCTCAAAAAGCATTCTGTCAGGAGCTTGGAATTGAAAAACAAGTATTTGACGCACCGGCAAAAGACGAAGAGCTCGATCAGATCATCCGCAACCATGCCACAGAAAAACTCAGAGCTTCAATGGACGGTGTAACGGATAAAACAGTCCGGGCAAACCTGGTTGATGAAGCTAAAGAAGCCGTTGTGCAGGCAATCGAAGCGCTTCCTGAAGACCACAGACTGAGGCTGGAACCGCCAAAGCTGGCAGCAGTGATTGAAGAATACGAAGCAGAGCTGATGAGAGCCCAGGTGCTTGAAACCGGCCGCCGGGCCGACGGCAGACGCTGCGACGAAATCAGGCCGATTACAGTCGAAGTAGGCGTGCTTGCAAGAACACACGGTTCAGGACTCTTCACCCGCGGCACCACCCAGGTGCTTTCAGTTTGCACGCTGGGAACCGGAAACGACGCCCAGAAGCTTGACTCGGTCGATCCGGTCAAAGAAAAGAAATACTTGCATCATTACAACTTCCCCAGCTATTCGGTTGGCGAGGTAAGACCGAACCGCGGTCCGGGCCGCCGTGAAATCGGTCACGGGGCGCTTGCTGAGCGAGCGCTTCTAGCAGTGCTTCCCAGCCAGGACGATTTCCCATATGTTTTACGCGTGGTTTCAGAAGTACTTGAATCAAACGGATCCACGTCAATGGCCTCTACCTGCGGTTCGACTTTGAGCCTCATGGACGCCGGCGTGCCTCTTAAGGCCCCGGTTGCCGGCATCGCCATGGGTCTCATTCTCGAGGGCGACCGTTTTGCAATCCTTTCCGACATCCAGGGGCTTGAAGACTTCCTGGGCGACATGGACTTTAAAGTCACAGGCACCCGTGACGGCATCACAGCTCTTCAAATGGATATCAAAATCGAAGGCATTTCGCTCGATATCATGAAAGTTGCCCTTGAGCAGGCAAGACGTGGCCGTATGCACATTCTGGACAAGATGGAAGCAGTTATCGACAGCCCGCGTGCGGAACTCTCAAAATGGGCACCCAGAATCATCACCATCCATATCGACCCGGACGATATCGGTACGGTTATCGGTCCTGGCGGCAAGATGATCCGCAAGATTATCGAAGACACCGGCGCCACAATCGATATCGAAGACGACGGCACGGTCCGGATCGCTTCAGTCGAATCAGGCGGCGGCGAAGCAGCCAGAGACACAATTATTCGACTGCTCAAACGCATAACTGTCGGCGAAATCTATGTGGGCAGGGTTACACGCATCATCCCGGTAGGCGCTTTTGTGGAAGTGCTCCCCGGAAAAGAAGGCATGGTACATATATCCCAGCTCGAGAACCGCAGGGTTGAGAAAGTTGAGGATGTTGTATCGGTTGGGCAGCGAGTTATTGTCAAGGTGAAAGAAATTGACGACAGAAACCGCGTAAACCTGACCATGAAAGGTGTAAGTGCCGAAGAGCGCCAATCTATGGAAAACGGCGGCAAGAACTGAATTCAGGGAGCGGGCTGAATTCAAGAAATTCAGCCTCTAAGATTTCTGTCCATTTATCTTAGAGCCCGGAAATCAGAAATCAGGGCTCAGGAACGAAACGAATTCAAGCAGAAAGGGAGGACAATTGTCCTCCCTTTCCGGTGCTGAGCTGTTAAACCCTTATTTGTCCACTCTATCCTTGAATTCTTTTCCTGCTGAAAATGCTGGGACCTTCTTTGCAGGAACGTGGATTTTTTGACCGGGATGCTGCGGATTGTTGGTTTCGCGCGCCTGACGGTCACGTCGCTCAAACGTTCCAAAACCAACCAGCGTAACTCTTCCGCCTTTGGCAACCTCATCAACTACCACCTCGGTGAGTGCACCGAGCATTTCTTCTACTGCCTTCTTTGTATTGTTAGTACGTACCGCAATTTCGGCGGCAAGTTCGGCTTTGTTCACTGAGACTCCTCCCACTCGCGCACATCATTACTAAATCGAAAGTAAAGTAATCCGCAGGGATTACTAAACCATGTAACCCGCAAGGATACAGCACCTTGAGGCACGAGACAAGACCGCCCGGCATAAATTGTTTGCTCTTTGCAAGCCCGTTTGAAAGCAGGTTGTTAAGAGGAGGTCTCCTGACTTTTTCATGACTTGCCAAATTTTTTTGAATTGCTACAATCAAGTGAGTTACTACTTTACAACCCCTTTCCCGTGGCTACCAGCTGAAAGCTCCCCGTTTGAAACATCAATCATTTTGGGGTGGACTGAGGCTTCAGTCCGGGAAATTTTCAGGATATTTTGACAACGCCGTGTGAAATCCTGAGCTTTTTGGGAACAAATAAAGAGTAGCGGACAGAGTGAGAGCAACGTTTGACTGAGACAGCTTCAGCCCCAAAGCAGACTGACTCACGAAGCGTATCGTTCATGGCGGCCAATGCCGCCGAAACGAAAAAAGCAACAGCAACTCTCGTTCTAGATGTAAGGACAGTGACCATACTTGCTGATTACTTCGTAATTACAGGAGGTCAATCGTCCAGCCAGGTAAGAGCTATAGCTGACGCCATAGATGAAAACCTGGCCAAGATCGGACTTAGACCGAAGTCCATTGAGGGTAAAAAAGAAGGTCGTTGGGTACTCATGGACTATGACTTCCTCATTGTCCACATTCTCCAGGAGAAAGAAAGAGACTACTACAAGCTCGAACAATTCTGGAACCACGCACTAATCGTGGATCGTAATGAATGGTATCGAGACAACGACCATGATACTTAGAACGACCGTGGAAACCTGAAAAGGCGATTGCCTGTTGTGTATTAGGGGTGCACTATGAGCTTCAGAACTAGACTGCAAACATTCGTCGAGAATCGCCAGAAGATTCAAATCTGGTACGGCATGGGCTGTCATAACACAGTCACCGGACGAGTACTCAACGTCGATCATGACCATATCGACATCGAGTCATACTCACACGAAAGCGACGGACAGATTCATATTCGACGTATCTTAGTACCGCTGCATCTGATTCTTCATATCGATATCACAAGCGCAGAGCTTGATGAGTCTTCTGAAGACGAAATCATGGTCAATTTCGACACCGAAAAAAACACCGCAAGCACACTGCCGATGGTGGATCTGCCTGAGCCTCCTCGCGGCTACGCTGTAAGAGTGCTGAGCCAGCTCAATGCCTCTTATTCAAATCGTTTCTCCAGAATGTGCCCGGGACCAGGCGGCATCTACTTTGCAGTAGACGGCAGCGTATGGCACATCGACTCAACCGGTCAGATGACCGAATATGCCAGAATCCGTGGCAACACAACAATCTCAGGGCTGCGTTTCGACCGCAAGAGCGTTCTTTATGTAGCTACAATTCAAGGAACCGTTTATAAAATAGACCCGAACAAGAGCGGCAGAGTTCTAGCCCAGTTAGACGGCAGTCTTACTGGCGGTGGCACCTTCCTTTCAGACCTGGTGCTGACCCAGAATGATGAAGTGATTGTATCCAACTTCCCTTCAAACACTGGCGGCATTTTCAAAGTCGACCGGGCAGGCGAGTACGAAGTTGTGGTAGGCGGCGCCGGTCACGGCACCCAGGGTCTGCTCATCGACCAGGATTCCAACCTCTGGGGTCTCGAGCACTCAACGGGTTCCATAGTCAAACGTACGATCGAAGGTCGCGAGCTGGCAAGAATCCAGGTAGCGGATCCTGAAGCCTTCAACTTCGCAGACGGATTTGACGGAAATCTTGCAATCGACACACTTGGCCGAATTTATGTAACAGCGGGACGCGCAGGTACTGTATTTAGAGTGAACCGCGACGGCAAGGTAGACACCTTCCTTACCGGACTGGTGAACCCTACAGGCGTTACCTTCAGCCAGGACGGCACACTCTTCGTTCTGGAGGCAGGACGCTCAAGAGTGCTCCGCATAATAGCTCTGGACAAGGCAGACAGAACTGCCTCAGCCACCGCCCTCAGCTGAGAAGCCGGGAGCTAACGGGCAGAACCTGCCAGAACCGAATCTTCTTTGTACAGGGACTCAATAAGGTCCCTGTACTTCGTTTTAAGCACATTTCGCTTGATTTTGAGCGTGGCTGTCAGCTCGCCATTTTCCACTGAAAGCTCCTGTGAAAGAACAGCAAAGTTCCGCACCTGTTCATAGTCTGCAAGGGCTGCAGATTTGCTCGCAATTTCTGCTTTCAGATATTTCTTCAGCTCCGGTTTTGAAAGCAGGTCGGCAAAGTCTTTGTAGGTCCAGTTTTTCTCATTGGCAAACTCGCAAGTTGCCTGTTCATCAAGCGTTAGAAGTGCAACCAGAGTCTTGCGCTTGTCTCCGAAAACCACAGACTGGCTAATAAGCGGAATCATCTTAAGCAGGTTCTCAATTTTTTGCGGGGCAATATTTTTGCCCGCCGAGTTGACTATGATGTCCTTTTTGCGATCTGTAATTTTCAAATAGCCGTCTGCATCGATTTCACCGATATCTCCAGTCAGGAACCAGCCATCATTAAAGACTTCGGCAGTCATTTCATCAGATTTATAGTAGCCGTTGAAAATGCTGGGACCTTTGAAGCAGATTTCGCCGTCATCGGCAATTTTCAGCTCCACAGATCTGAGCCTGAGCCCGACAGTACCGAACTTGTTTTTGTTAACGCGGTTCACATTTGTGGGCGCGGCGGTTTCTGTCAGTCCATAGCCTTCCAGCACCGTGATTCCTATAACATTGAAGAACTCAACCACTTCGCGTGTGGCCGGCGCACCTCCGGTTACTATTAAACGCAAATTGGGTCCGATTCTTTCACGCAATTTGCTCAGAACCAGCTTTTCTGCAATCCAGAATTTGAGTTTCAGCATTTGCCGCAGATTTCGGCCTGAATTTTTGTACTGGCATACTTCTTTGCCAACAGAAATCGCCCACTCGATCAAGCGGCGGGCCCGGCCGGAAGCCCCGTCAATGCCAGCCTTGACTTTTGAATATATTTTCTCAAGAATGCGAGGGACCACAAGCATCGCAGTAGGCTGGACCTCGCTCATGTTTTTAGCCACATGCTCAATGCCTTCAGCATACGCACAAGTGCAGCCGCTGAAAATCCAGTAATATTCGCCGCAAACACGCTCAAACACATGAGAGAGCGGCAGGAATGAAAGGAATGTATCTGTCTGGCCAATCGGCAAAATCTCAGGCAGATCTTCAAGCACGCTTAGAATATTGTCGTGTGTCAACATCACACCTTTAGGTGTGCCGGTGGTGCCGGATGTATAGATAATAGTAGCCAGCATGCCGCGCTCGAGCTTTGCCAAGCTCTCAGAAATGAGCCCGGGCTTTTCTTTGCTGACAGCTCTGCCAAGCTCAAGCAGCTCTTCAACTCCGATTACAAAGCCCTTTTCTAAAGACAGTTCCGAAACAAGATCGCAAAGCGATTTTCCTTTAGCCGGCGCCGTCATCAGCACCAGTTTTTCAAGATGATTCAACTTGTTTCTGACAGACAGAACCCGCTTCAAGAGTTGCTCGTTATAAACAAAAAGAATTTTGGCTTCCGAATTATTGAGTATATGCTCCATATCCGAACTCGAGCTCGTCGGATATATCGGCACTGAAACGCTGCCACAGGTGATGATCGAAAGATCGGCAGCAACCCAGTGATAAGAGGTCGGCGCCATAACGGCCGCCCGCTCTCCAGCCTGCAAGTTAAGCCCGGCCAGTCCGAATGCCATATTATTTACAAGCGCGTTCAAGTCGAGCCAGCTCATGTCCCTGTAAGGCGCCCGATTCTCTTTATAGCGCAGAGCTACCTGAGACGCGGAATTCGCGGTTCTTTCAAGCAATAGATGTGCAAGTGACTGTGGCACAAATGCCCCCTTATTCTTGTGAATTCTTTGAGTCGGAAGATTGAATTAAACGGACAAAATATTGGAAAAACAGTTAGGCACGCTTCCGGTTCAATTATATTCAGTTATCGAGTGGTCACAAATTGCTCCAATTTCATCAAGTCAAGCTAAGGCTTACAACATGGAAAGACAGTAGTTCTCAGGCTCGTAAAGAGTTTTTTCATATAGAAATATCGGACAATATATTTGACCCATTTCATATTGCAGCCCAGTCTCGACTTCAAACAAACGCCAAGACTTTATACAAACACTGAGATTATCAGGCTTTATTAGACTGAGAATTTTGAAATGAGTTCCCGCTCAGACTGCTTTCACGCAAATTTCCGAGAGTTCTTTTTGCCATTTGCTTATTTCGCCTGCAACCTCGTCCACAAGCGGATCAAACATCAAATCGTGCCAGGCTTCCTGAATTTGTACATGCTTTTTCTTAGGTGCCTGCAATCTGCCGAAGAGCTTCTCGTTTACTTTATTGTTTACGATTTTTTCCTGCCCGGCTGTAATCATAAGCAAAGGCAGGTGAATTTCTTTCAAATTCGCAAGCACGTTCTGCGACAATTTCAAAAGCTCCATTAGTATATATCCTGGTACAGCTGTGCGTTTTAGCGGATCTTCATCGAGCCATTTGCGAGCTTTCTCATCGCGCACGGCATAGTCAAATCCATAAGGCAGCTCAACTACAGTGTCCGGTGATAAAAGAGCCGAAAGAATCGATTTCAGTTTATACATGAAAGTGAAAGTGTCCGGATGCCCGTCAAAGCCCGGTGAAAAGATCACAATCCCATCAATCTGCACAAAGCGGCAGGAAGCCATAGCCACAAGCCCGCCCATACTGTTACCCATAAGGTAAAAAGGCAGTGATTCATAGTCAGCTTTCAGTTTCCTTGTAATAGCAACAAGATCATCAATCCATTCTTTGTATGAATGAAATGGGCTTGACTGCCGGGTGCCGAAGCCCCTCTGGTCATAAGCCATTACAAGAAAGCCCTGTCTTACAAGCTCCCGGGCGCCGGCTTCGAACCAGCTTGAATGCGCACCCAGACCATGCACAAGCAACGCAATTGCTCTTGCTTTAGCTCGATCACCCCAGACCCGCACTTTGAAGATTTCCTGAGCCACAGGCACTTCAATAATGGAACAGCTCGGGTCTAGTCGGATATCGGCAATCATTACTAAACATTAGCACAGCAAAGGCTTCGCAGTTCCATATTAGAACAGTCTTTGAATTGTAATTATTGAACTGAGCAGCCTTCTCTAAATCAAGACTTCCCTGGCAATGAATCAAGCAGCCTCCTTCTCTAAATCAAGAACTCTCATGCAATGAATCAAGCAGTAAAGAGTCTGAAAAATCATTGCCTTAATTCGTGATTTAATAAGCAGTGACAAGCTAGAAACGGTGCAAGGGCATAACGGGCGAAATAGAGACTGAAGCAGGCGTTAAAGCGCCGGTCCCACCAAAGTCGCAAAAGCTTGGACTGTGGTGTTTTTTGCTAATCGCAATAATTGCAGGAGCGGCAGCCTACTTCTTCTTGAGAATGCCGCAAACTCCGCTTGATAAAGCCATTTCGTTGATAAAAGCAAACAAGGCGGCCGCGGCCCTGCCCATACTGGAAGACATTGCGCAAAAGCAGCCTGAAAGCAGCGCTTATCTGCCCTGGATGGCCCAGTGCTATCTGAGCACGGATCGTCTGGCAGAAGGACGTACAGCACTAGATACTGCCATGAAAATGAAAACATCCTGCCAGACAGTGATTCCAATTGCCCTCAATTTTTCAAAGTACTACAGGCAAAAAAATGACTATGCTGAAGCCGAAAGGCTGATCATCTCCACAATCCCAGTTTGCCCGAGCACCGAGTTCGATCAGGAACGCAAGCTGATTTACACAGAATGGGCCGCTGATCAGGCTGAAAAAGGCGAGCTCGACCAGGCTATTGCGCTCCTTGAACGGCTGATCACCATGGAAGCTGACACAAAAACAAACGAAACTGCACACAAGTTAGTCGAATTGTACAGGCAGCAGGCAGCCGTGGAAGAAACCCAGAACGGCAATGACAACAAGGCGATTCAGCTTTTAGAAAAAAGTCTCACCATAAGTGACGAGCCGGCAAGCCGCATGGCACTCGGAAATCTTTATGCCAAAAACGGTTCGTTCAAGCGCGCGATTACTCATTTGAAAGAAGTGAGCAAAACAGATCCGAACAATTTAGAAGCAAGACGAAAGCTGGTGGAATACACAATGAAAACCGAAGACTATGCGGGCGCTCAAGAAGCTGCAAGTGAGCTTGCTGAACACGAACGCAGTGTCGAAAACTACGAACTACTTGCTTCGATCAATTTGAAACTGGGTAATTTTGCCGGTGCTGTAAGAGCGCTTGAAGAATCAAGCGACCTTGCACCAAAAGATTTAAACGTGCTGGCAAATCTGCAAACAGCACTTACAGACTGGGCAAACGACCTGGCAGCCAAAGGAAAAATGGACGAGTCGCTTACAGTAAAAGGGCGCTCCGAACGCGTAGCAGAGCAAATAAAAGCAATTCAGAAAGAACTAAATCCGGAAGCAGAAAGCGCCAAAGTAGAACCCGTAGCAAGCGTGCCGCAATTTATGGGTCCCACAATTGCACTTACAAGTGCGCGCATCTGGCTCTCAAAAGGAAGTTACACTCCCGAAGGCGAAATCAAGTTGAAAAATACAGGCAGAGTGCCGCTTGCGGAGCTCTCCTTAAGCGTAAGCTTTTACGATAAAACCGCAAAGAAGAACTGCGGCTCGGTACTCGTATCAGCGGCTGGAAGCAGCCACCCAATGGAGCCGGGTCAGTCAAGAGTGCTTTATTTTTCATCGCCTAACATCGTAAGAAGCGAACACCAGCTTTCAGTGTTGATTTACTGGAAAGGCAAGTTGATAAGAGAGCTGCCGGTTGTTAAAGAGCGCTGAGAAGCAGCCCGGCCGCTTGAGCTTGCCGGATCAAAGCAGATTACAGCATGCTAGACTTTAAAGCCAGCCCGAATAATCGGCCACGGAGAACTCAATACTCAGAACTCGAACTAAGAACTCGAATCAGAAATCAGCAAAACTCAGAACTATAAAAACTAAAAACTAAAAACTAAGAACTAAGAACTAAGAACTAAGAACTAAGAACTAAGAACTAAGAACTAAAGAGTATGGAAGCAACAGAACAAGCGGCTTGCAAACATGAATATGTGCGCATTTATCAGCGCAAGCTCAAGGGTCTCGAACGCAGGCTGGTAGCAACCAGGGCCTGGCTGCCAGTTGGCTTCAAGCAGGCTGATTTTGGACATTTAAGCGAAGGCAGCTATTGTTTTTGCACAAAATGCCGTGCAAGGCTATTTCCTAAACGGACCGCAGCCGAAAAAGCCCAGGCCCGACTCGATCGGCTGGCTGCAGCTCAAAATCCGCAGCCCGAAGGAACAGACGACGAAGAAGACATCTTGAAAGCCGGAGCCGAAAGCCTCGACGAAGACAGCGGCGATGACGAAGCTTCCGAAGACAAGAGCCCTGACGAGAACAGCTCAGCGTCTATATCTGTTGACGAGTTAGATGTGGTGGCACTTGATCTCGACGACCTGGAAGAAAGCAAGAGCGAAGCCGACACAGACGACTCCGACGAAGATATTTAAGAAAACTGTC
This sequence comes from uncultured Candidatus Obscuribacterales bacterium, assembly GCA_964615655.1. GTDB lineage: Bacteria > Cyanobacteriota > Vampirovibrionia > Obscuribacterales > Obscuribacteraceae > JAIEPM01. The sequence continues at coordinate 57,325 of CAZTQO010000042.1, forward strand.
TTAAAGACGATCTTTAAGTATTCTGAGGCAAATTACTGAGATCGCTGGCAAAACTGTCATTATCAGGCTGAGTTCTTCTTGATTCTAAAGGAGGAAAGATGAGAATACGCACGATCACAGGGCTTCTGACCAAGCTCCTGCTGGCAATGATGGCATTTCCGCCAGTTTACATTTTGATCAAGTATTTGCGCTGGTGCGGCAAACAAGACAGCCAGCCGGAGACTCAAACAAGCGAAGAAGCCTAGAATTTGAGACAAAGCCTGGAACTTGAAACTCTTATCCTTGAAGCACAGGCGTTTTCGCGACTTTCATCTCACCCTTCTTATTTGTGGGCATAATTAAATAGGCTGCTCACAAATACTTACTAAACCATGTACTAAACGGGATTCAGCCTCAAGACAAAGGCTGCCATACGGCTGATATTAAAATGGCACGTTACCTGGCAAGAATAATCAGAGCCGTCATAGTTTCCGTCCTTGGCGTCGGAGGCGGCGTCGGCTTGCTCGCCTTTATCGCCTTAGTAGTCCTTCACTCGGACCAACTCACCGCAATTGACGTGGGTTTGAAATCAGCCCTTGTTATCGGACTCAGCTTTGGTTGTTTCATGGCGCTGGTTCTGCTTCTAACAGACCTGACCATGCGCTTGTCCGTTGCCCACGGCAGATACGAGGAAATCTGGGAGCTTGAACAAACACGTGTAATCGAGCTCGACGGCAACCTCAAGGAAATCAGGCGGCTTTGCCGCGAAGCACTACTGGCAGTACCAAACTTAAAATCAGTCGCCGAAGAAAGCGGGCAACTTGAACTTACTGCCTCAACCGGAAACAGCTGGCGCTCACCAGGCGAAAAGGTTGAGATAAGCTTCGAGCCCGTGTCCGAAACCAGGTGGAAAATTAAATGCTTGAGTCACTGCACTCAAAAAAACATCGCTTATGACTATGCAAAAAACTACGAGAATGTGGAAAGCTGGCTGAGACGATTGAGCAAACTCAGCGACGAACAGCAGCAAAAATCAATCAGCTAGAGCAGGCTCGGAGGCGGAGGCGAGGCGGAGGCGAGGCGGAAGCGGAAGCAGAAGTGGCAGCGGAAGCAGAAGTGGCAGCGGAAGCTTAGGCGTAGGCGGCAGCGGGATGTCAGGCGCCTTTTTCGGGAAGGATTTGCTAGAATAGAGCCAGATCTATGCGGGTGTAGCTCAGTTGGTAGAGCGAAAGCTTCCCAAGCTTTAGGTCGCGAGTTCGAGACTCGTCGCCCGCTAAGTTTTTCGAGATTTAGAGCATTCCCCTGGTGGCCCAATGGTGGCCTAATCGAACGGACACCAGGGGAGGTTTTATTTTGATTCAGAAACCTGGGGAAAAATTCTTCAATTGATCGATCCCTAAGAAGAAGCAGGAACGCGATAACGCGAAAAGTGTTTGCTTGCGATTTCAATTGCTTTAGATTTGAGCTGGAGCCAAGAACTTAAAAGAATCGGCGAGGAATAAATTGCGAGCCGCCCGGCGCGTTTATGCCGCATCCCACCCAAGTCCTCTCAGACCAGTATTTGATTCCCGCAGGTAAGCTCGCGGAGGCAAACGGCTGAACATCTATTTTACTTCTTGCTTTGAGTTCTCGCCGTTTGCCCGAGGGCTGACGACCGGAGGGAATCAAGCGCCATTCGGGCTTGCACCACAGACAGTATCGTTGGCCTGAAAAAAAATGTCACTCCAGGCTATATCTTTTTGAACAGCTCATCCCTTGTAACAAAATTTTGTTGGCTTGAAAACAGAGTTTTGGTGTAATGTAATCTATGCTGAGAGGGGCATAGGTTGAGTCAAAAAAAGTTGGGGTTCAAGACGCCGCCCGTTGCCGAAACTGTTATAGGCATACAGTTTGCGCCACTTGACAAGATGCGGGTTACCGACTTTGGGCTCTATTGGCAACGTATCCGGGACAGGTTTCCCGAGGTGCAGGAACGGGACCGGCTGGTACCTATAGTTGAGTTAAAGGAACAGTCTGTTCCTAATGTCGGATGGAAGTTAAGTAGCGTGGTTGAACTGCCGCGCACCTGGTATGTTGGCGAAATGGAGTCGGGTGATCGACACTTCATACAAATGCAGCCCGATAGATTCCTGTACAACTGGAAGTCCGGCAATCCACCAAACTACCCATCCTATGAAAGTAATAGAGATTCATTCGTCGAACATCTAAAAGGATTTCAGGAATACATTGTTGAAGCAAATCTCAATAAACTTGAGGTTGATCAATGCGAATTGACCTACGTCAATCACATCTTTCTTGACGCCGGAGTGGATCTCTCAGAAATGGCTTCCAAAGCCTTTTCTGTTTTTGCACATGATTCAACCTTACCAGGGCATAGAGATCGTTTTAGCTTCATCGTGTCTTCCTGGATAGACGACATTGCAGGGAGATTGCACGCAACAATTCAGCCAGCCCAAAACATGGAAACGAGAGAATTGGTCATCGACTTTCGATTAACCGCAAGAGGAGCCCCGAAAGAAGCGCAATCAAGCAAAGAGTGGGTCGCTTGGTTTGATAAAGCCCACAATGAAATTCTGGGAGCCTTTAAATCCTTAACTACGTCGGAAATGCATAGCAGATGGGGTATATTTGAAGCATGACAATGTTAATGTGTGATGAAGACTATGCGCTCGGGGAACAATTGCCGCGCGGTCGACGTACTCTGCGCCGAGAAGGTGATGAGCTGTCAGTACAATCTGATTCTTGCTGGCATCAATGGGCTCTGGATGAACTTAGCCAAATGCAATTTTTTTCGGAAGGCTGGGATGGGGATCAAGCCCCAAGACCGGACCGGTTAATGCTGGCCAGTGCCTCCGGATTCGTGCAGTTCTTGGCCGAAGAATTTTCGCATTTATCTGCCCCCTATATCTCTCTGTCACCAAATTCAACTTTGATACTAAGTTGGTCAACTAAGGACAAGACACTAGATGCTGAGTTCGTGAGCTCTGACAAGGTGCGATATTTTTTCAAGGCGCGCAAAACAAATGAGCGGAAAAGCGGTACATTGCGCCACAACAGATGTGATTCATTCTTTTTGACTCAGCTGAGGGAATTTTCCAACGTTGAATACCACACCCTCACAGCTGTCTGATGACACAGTTATTTTGCGAATAATACGTGACGGCGTTAAGTATCAAGGTCTTACCGGAGACGAACGAACGCCCGCCAATTTTCAGCGCCGCAAACTCAAAAAGCACGACAATAAAATGGAGCCGGGAATATCAGTATCAATTAGTGGAATGGTAAGCGACGAGACCGTGCTCAGAAGTTTCACCAAAGATGGCAGCCTCAACAGGGCATTGAAATTATCCGAATGCACCATCAAAGAACTTAGAATTTCGGGCTTTGAAGTAATTCCTCACCCAACAAGGAAAAATCGGGCTCACGCTCAATTAAGATGCGTTAAATGCGATTTGAATGAACTTGATTGTTTTCCGAAAGATGACGCCGATTGCAGCCTCGACAGCCTGGAACATCAACGTGATCTTGCAGATCTGTTCAGACCCCATGAATTTGTCGCAAGCTAAGTTTTACCGGCCTCCCCTTTAACTATCTTTGCCATTCTTGCAGTAAGCGCTTTTTCGTCGGCATCCAATCTCTTACGCTGCCTGGACTTCACTAAATGGAAAGCTGTGGAAAATGCCAATTTTACGTTGACCTGCAAGTTCACAAGCTTTAGGTCGCGAGTTCGAGACTCGTCGCCCGCTAGTTTTTCGAGAATTAGATATTCAATCGGGGCCCCTCTGGGCCCCTTTGCACAGGAAAAGTAAGAAACTCTTATCAACGTGCATGAACCAGATGCGCTTGCAAGCCACACAGTATTTTCGAAATTGCCTGCATAGTTATAATAGAAACAGACGCATTATTAGTTGAGGACAATATGAAGCCTGCTGCTGAAACTACAGGTTCAGAGAAACACTCAAGCCCAGAAACCGCGACCGCATTCTGAAAGAAGCAGTCTCACTATGACCGATGAAAGGTGAAAGCATGGCTCAGCAAAAACCAGAGAAACTCACAGTTCAAGAACTCCTCCTTCTAACGGATCAATTGTCCCCGGAAGAGCACGAGGAATTTGCTGAGGAGTTCGAGATACAGTGGCTGCGCAAAGAACTCAAGAAAGGCACAGATGAATTGGCTCGCGGCGAAGGACTTCCGGCAGAAGAAGTTATAGCTGAACTAAGAGCACGCAACAAGTCTTTCAGGGAGAAAGGATCGACTTGATGCGGCTTATCATCTCGCCTTCCGCGCAACGAGTCCTTAAGCAAATTCATGACTTATTGCAATCACCTTTTACCCGAGGGCTGACGACCGGAGAAGTGGGGTGTCAAGCAAACCCTTCATTGAGCCCAAAATTCTTCTTGCAAGGGCTGTCGAAATCGTCTGTAGTACTCATAGCACCCGCATCCAATCCGGGAACTCGTGCTCGGGACAGAAGCACTGGAGTACAAAAAGCGATACTCGGTTCTTTAGCCCTCAATCCTATCGCTAGCTTCGCAACAACACTACTTTCGCATCATCAACATTGCTTTTCGCCTGCTATAAAGTATGCTAATACTAATGCAAAACAGTCACGATGGCTACAACAGGTTATTGCGCAAGATTTTTGACTTGCCGGACTTGCCCGCACCGAACAGAAAACAAAAGCGAAAAATTGAGTCGCTTGCAAGTCTGCTCGATTATGTTCAATGGCCAAATCGAGTCAGAAACCTGACGTTGGAACAGCATATGCTTCAGCCCAAGAGAACTGTAAGAAGAGGTCCCGGGCGCAATGCCGCAGAGATTTCCAGCAACAAAAACAAGAGAATGGTTGAGTATGAATCGGGCAATGAAAAAGAGTTTTTACGAAGACTTGAGGATTCAGGTCTTGTAAGTTGGTACTGCGAGCAACCAGCCAGAATTCCATTCTCAGAAAATGGCTCTCGAACAGTTTATACCCCTGATGTTTTCGTAAAGTTGTCAGATGGGCGATGCATTTTTGTCGAAATCAAACCAGCAACAAAAATGCAGGATGATAAAACTATATCTCGGCTAGCTGCATTGATACCATTTTGCAGAGAACTGGGAGTCGGGCTCCTGATCTGCGATGGAAAATACGCTAGCGACGATTTGCTTCAACACCATGTACCCGACTCATTTCGTGATTCTGTACTGGCATTCTTAGATGTTTCACCACTTACAAGTTGCGATATAAGGAACCTGAAAATGGAAAATGAAGCCAATGAAAAAGATCTGCGGGCTCTAATTGTTCAATATGACCTCTTGTACGAGATAAATCCAATACGGCTTGATCTTAAAAGAAGAAAAAAAAGCAGCAGATTTTGAAGATGAACAGCTTGTGGCAATTCTCATAGACGATGCCACCGCAGGTTCTGTCGAGGTATTCTGCCTTAAGCAGCACCTGCTTGCACAGTTGAGATAGTTCATGTATTAATAACCCTGGTGTTAGGTGGCAGTATCTGTAATGCAGACCCACAAGCTGACGCTTCTGTTCCTTCATTACGGATACTGACTTACTCGCACTTCGTGCTCGACGCTCTGGAGACCGATGGAAGAAATCTTTGAGACCCGTGACCGGAAGCGACCGTTGAAAATGTACGCCATACGTTCCCTGTGCGCCTGGGGTCTGGTGCTGAGCATGAGCGCAGGCTCCCCGCTGTCCGTTTTGTCCGCCGACACATCGACCGAAGACGGCGGGTCCCCGGTGCTGCGCAGCACCATTATCCAGACCGAGCGCAGCCTTCCGCGAAGCCCGACCGTCAACACGGGGGATCTGCGTGTTGTGGTCCCTGGCACGGTGTTGGATCTGGTTCTTACGACCGAGATTGCCGCCGGCGAGACCGTGGAAGGCGATGAGTTCTTCGGCAAAATCAGCAAGGACGTGATGGTGGATGACCAGGTGGTGATACCTTATGGCACGCAGGTGCACGGGGTGCTGAGCACCCTGGAGGGGCCGAAGCGCGCTGGCCGCAATGGCTACATCAACGCGTGCTTTGATTATTTAATCACGCCTGACGGGCGTAAAGTCCTGATTGAGGGCAACAGCAGCACGCGGGACTCCAAAGGTAAGGCTGCAGCCAAAGTCGTCGGGCGCGCGGCGGGCTACACCGCCGTTGGTGGCGTGCTGGGCACGCTGGTTGTACTGCGATATGGAGGTCTGGCGGTGGCGGCGGCCAGCCATGGCTACGCCCTGGCTGGCGGAGCGGCCATTGGTGGGGCTGCCGGGCTGACAATCGCAATGCTGATGAAGGGTAAAAGCGTCATGCTCCAGCCCGGCGCTGAAATGCACATCAAGCTCAGCGAGCCGCTGAAACTGCCCACCATGACCATGCCCGATGAGACGGCGGAAGATTTCAGCAT
>CAZTQO010000043.1:0-61831 GCA_964615655.1 uncultured Candidatus Obscuribacterales bacterium
AATACTGCATCCGAATTGCCTTGTAATTGGGGTCATCTTGGCTTTGCCATTCTGCAATTGCTTGTCGAGCGTTACATTGCGGTCTAATTTTTCTTGCTGAATCTGCTGGACTAGGTCGCTGTTGAGTACTTCAACCCCTTGCTTTGCAACATCGCTCTGAAGACTGTCGTTAGCCTTTTGGGCTAACTTGTCCTCGGGTTTTTCTGGCGGAATGTTCCCATGTTCAAGCGGTGGAGGTTGACTATGACCCATGACTTTTTTATTGGAAAGGTTCTCTTGAGATATACCCATAATACCCATGTCACCAGATCCAAAGTCGGAAAGTGACGCCAAACCCAGTCATACCGAGAATTTCTTGATCGCCTGATCGTATTTATCCTGTGCTACAGCCAAACTCAGCCGCGAGTAAATCTCCAAAGACTGTCTGGATGCGTGTCCTGAGTATGGCTGAATCAGCGCATCATCCATCCTTGCTTCTTTAGCCAGGTGAAAAGGAAATGACGGAGCTTATGAGGCGACATGGTGTGCCCTCGCCCCAAATGTGAGTTTGTCGCACTTTGAATATGTCATTGACGACTCGCCGGATCGCATTGCGAACCGCGTCACGGGTGACATATCGACGCGATATATATTTCAGATTTGCGTATTTCTGATCAGCGTGCGCTCTTAAGACCATCGTTAGTGCCCTCCTGGCTGCATATTCTTTGATTTTTCGATACTGCTTGCTCGTGGGCGTGTTCGGAAAGCTGTTCTTCCCGTCGTTTTGCAACTCGTGCCTTTAGCTCTTCGACGCTGAGTCCCATCTTCGCAAGACCAGTTTGGGCGCGCAGCATCAAGTCTGCCATTACCTCGCTCTGCGGAAGCAAGATGATGCAGCCAGGCAGCGAGATCTCAATCAATGTTTCGCCAGCTGTCAGCCCGTGCTGATCTCGCGCTTCTTTGGATAGTGTTACTTGTCCCTGGCTGCTCAGTTTCAAAGTGTTAATTCGCGGCATTGTGATCCTTTGTAGCAGCCCCTGAGGCAATAGAAGTCGACGTTTGTGTAGACCCATTCATAAATTAAGTCCACATCATATCTAAGTGCGCGGGCAACGAGGCTTACTAAGTCGCGGTTTCTTTGACTTTTGCTATGGACTCAGCCCGGCAGCCAGACGAGCAGCACTTAGCTTAAGGAGTCTCTCAGAAAGAGCGTGCTTTTCCGGAGTCTTCGAGGCCAGACAATTGCGAAACTGCGGGCAGTGATCAAGGGCTTGCAGATACGAAAAGGTAGCGCTGAAAATATGCATTTGATTTTGATTCTCAGCAAGCATTGATACAGGGGCTGTGCAAGTGATGAATTTTGAGAGTTTAGCTTCTGAAAATCTGGTTGCTTCCGTTATGAAAACTGCTGTGTCCCTGCTAACTTCAAAAACGTGCTTCCCATCTCTTGATTTAATTGACACGGTGTCGGCTCGTTTTCCTGCAAGCTTATATACAGCCAGCTCTTTCCCCAGGTTAATGACATATGCGACTGCTCCCGGCTTCACAGTGACAAGGTGCCCCATTGAAATAAGTTCTGCCGGTATCTTTTGACTTACAAGCACGCTGCCTTGATGCAATACAAACGGCGTTCCGCTTTTGCCAGAACCTGCGGAACTCAAATCATTTGCCTTATTTATATCTGTGCTCGAATCGCCTGAACTGCTGGATTTATTGCTTTCATTTTCGAGCTCTTTCTGCAATTTTTCGACCTGTTCGTTAAAAAGCAGGCTATCCTGCCAGCCGGGTGGAAAAATCATTGGCGTGCCCAACATTACTTGTGTTTGAACGGCAACAGTTGTCGTTGTGGCGTTTGAAGCTCTTCTGTTGAATTCAGGCAACCAGAGGTTTCTCCGCGCTACATTTCTTTCGTCCCTTCTACGAGAAGGATTTGAGGTGTCGGTAACCGGAGAATTTCTGCGTCCACGACTCTCTCCGGGACGTCTTGCACCCGGACGAAATTCTACGCTGTGTCTTTGGCCATCTTGCTTCATTGTATTTTCCAGCGAGTGCGCCGTAAGCCATTCCGATTGCAAGCCTGTAAGGAGCAGGTTGAATGCCGCCAAGAAAAAAACCGCTCTTAGATCGTTGAAGATCGACCCGGCGAGTCTCTGATTACTGCTGTTTTGTTGCTGCCTGCTCATATCGCTTCCGTAATTGATCAATAGTACCTGTGAGTGCCGGTTTGGAGGCTGAGATCCTCAGTCCATAGTATAAGCGAAAATCCATGCCTGAAAGACCGTTAGTATAATTGGAATGGAAATTCCATATAGGTTCTGCCCGCACGAAAAGCTGGGCGCCAGGAATACTTTTTACTTGCCGGTCAATTTCGAAATCCGATATGAACGAATAGTTGTTGACCGGTAAAAGCGCATTTCGTCCAAACTGGCGCCTGAAGTTTTGATTCAGGGTGGTGCTTACAGAGAAATACCATGGTCCCTTTTGATAAGAATGTCCCCAGGTGATAAACGGATCGAGCTCGCGCATCGGACCGGCGACGAAATATTTGAAGCGGGCTTGCAGCATTGCATTAACATACGACATCAAGTTTTCTGTGTGATTAACAGTCAGGGTAATTGCCGGCAAGTAATCCAGAACCGGAAGCTGTTCTGTCTGGAAAAGCTCTCGCACCTGAATCTGAGGCTGAAGGGCGATTTTTTTGGACAGTTGAAACGTATGCTGTGCGCCAAGCCCGACCGCCTGTGTGTTTGAACTGAGCGCGCTGCTGTGCATCAACGAATCACGGATATAGAAGTAGTTGGCAAAATATTGAGTATTGGCACTGGGAGACCAGCCGACTGTCAAATTGGGATTGACACGAAAAACATTATTGAACACACTGGTGGTGGACACACTATCATGGATTGATATGGCATCTTGTGTATTGTCTATTTGGGTTCCCGGTGGGGAAAGTTGCCTCAGTATCGAACGTTTGGGAGCGTTTTGAAAAGGATTGGTTTCAATGCGAAAACTGCTTTCGACGTTGGAATCAACATATAGCGCAGACGGTAATTTCTCGAGTATTTTCAATTGCAGCCGGTTGGTTTTCGATTGAAACGCCGGATTACTGGTCTGCCGATTAATTTCAGTGGGCAAGACTGTGCTTTGTGCGCGGCAATCGCAAATAGACATGAGAAATGCAGCCGTGATTGCGATAGCGCAATATAAACTAGCTTGCTTCCGTTTTTTGAGGGTTCTAAATCGCATTCGGCATGACAAAAACAGTTCCTGCTTATCATACTATGCAAATGCAGCAGGCTATGCAAATGAAGCAGGCTATGCAAAAGAAGAAGGAGCCCATTTCAATCAATGCCCAAGTGATTCTTGACAGCCGTCCTGATATATAGCCTGTGCGGCCTATTCACCAGCCATTTTGCCGGCAGCGGCTCTCTTAAGCAGCAAGTTTACGAGCTGCTTGTTCTCAGGGGCATTAGATTGGAAGACCGTTGCAATCTGTGGCGCGTTATCCATAACTGCTGTGTATGAAAATTCAGCGTCGAAGCAACTTGATTTGTTAAACAAACCAAGGGGTCTGGTATTGCTTAACGGCACATTTCTCAAAGGATTGATCTTATCTGCCGTCGCTTGCGAATTGTTTGAAATCAGGAGGGCATGACCGGAATTTACAAAGAGTGAATCACCTGTGCCAGGGTCAACTGTAACCGGGTTCTTATTTGCCAGATTATATACTACGGTGGAACCATTCAAACTTACAACAAAAGCAATGGCGTCGGCAGGCAGATTGATGCTGGCATTATTAGCTTGAATTTTCAAAGCATTTTGGTTTGCGATAAAAGCGCTACCCTGATTGAGGCGAATTACTTTGCTAATTTGTTGACTCTGACTGTTCACACTGTCGCTTTCTGATGGTTCGATATTTTTATCATCGCTACTATTAGCTATCTCTTCCGGAGAATCTTCGCTCTTGCTGATTTGAGGAGTCGATGGCGAAGTGCCGCCATTTTCATTTTTGCTTTGATCAGCATTGGCTTGAGCTGCAGTTTTTGCTTCCAATGGCACTTCAATCTTTATGAAGTTGTCTTTGTAGAGTTCGTCTATAGGTACCCAGAAAGTTCCATCAGGACCCATTTTGAATGTAACATCAGTGCTGTACTTTTGCTCGGTGCCCCAGGGGTTTTGGATTTCAACTTTGCCTTCCTTCCAGTCAATGTCCTTGATTGAAAGATCATGCTTATGTGTGTTGATTCCTATGGGTAAGTTGTGCTCCTCAGCCCATTTTAAAGCTGCTTTTACTTCTTCTATGTTGCTTGTCGGGATTCGAGTATAAGTGTTTTTGGTGAACAGTTTATAGGTAAGCAGATTATTGCCGCCGTTTATGACATGTCCAAACGGATACCAGCTGCGGTAACCGTCAGCTTTCTTCTCTTGCTTGTGGCGATCCTCCATAACAGTGTTTAGTGCCATTCCCAGTACGGCCAACCAGGAGCCATCTTTAATAGTATGGCTGAACATGGCTATTTCACCTTCGGTCAAAGTAACATCAATCTTGTCTTTGTGTCCGGGAAAGCTCACAGTAAACTTGTTGTGGTCTTCTGGATCTTGGCGGATCATATTTTCTATGTAACTTGCTCCATTTGCTCTTAGAATTGCATCTACAACTGAAACGAACCAGCAATCACCAACTTTCCACTGCTTCACTTTTTTCCAGTCCGGATGTCCGGTTGAGCCGTAGAGAGATAAGCCCTTAGAGCTGCTGTCTCCTTGAATCTGCTCCATAGCATCCTTAAAGTATTTGATTGCGTGTGTTTCCTTTGTATTAGAAAGCACCTGTGCTTCAGTGAATGCGGCAAGCGGCTTGTGCTCTTTATTTATTAGATCATGTGTGAGTGTAATTGCCAGGGTTCCCAAAAGGGCTGCCTCTTTTCCGGTGATAGCCGGGTTCCTGAGCAGCGCGCCAATCTCTTTTATGTTCAGCTTGCCGTCGGAAGACGCCGTCCACTTATCCCAGTATTTTTGAACGGTTCGGTCAAATTCTCTTTTTGCTGCTTCATCAGTCAAAGGTGCGTGAACTTGCTTGCCGTCTTTTTTCTCAGTCAATTTTGCATCGGATTTGGGCTCGTCTGTTTTTGATTCAGCCGTATCTGTGCCAGCCGTATCGGTGCCAGCCGTGCTTGCACCATCTGTGTTTGTATCCTGTTCTTGAGTTGTAGTCGGGTCGTCAGCTTTTGCAGTGGAGAGCAGTTTAGAATCAGAACCGGAGTTCTTATCCGAATCCGGACCAAGCACTGCCTGAAGGTCCTGGCGCTGAATCGTCAAGCTGCCGAAGCCCCACTTAACTAAGTCTTTAAGTGGAACTTTAAAATGGCCATTGTGCATGGCAAAGACATGCCCTGAATCCGGTTTGACCATGTCCGGCAGAAAAGGCAGCGGATCGTTGCCCAGTGGCGTGTAGTATCTTGTTTGTCCCCATGGATTCAAGACATCCAGCTCACCGTCCTTAAAACCTGTTACAAGTAAGTAATGTTTGCTTATTGGTGAGTAGGCTTCACCCAGACCTATGATTTCATTATGGTCCTGCGCGTATTCTATGAGCTTTTTCAGTTCTTCAGTTGTGTATTGCGTGGTTTTTATCTGAGTGAAATTCTGTCCGGTAAGCAGATGAAAGGTATTTGTTTCATCCCAGTGACTGCCCTGATCCACCATGGTTCCAAGTGGTGTCGCGTTGCCTGCCGAGCTATGGTCGTCGTGCTCCAGCCTCATCACTTCATCTGCTGCTCTGCCCAATACAGCAAGATAACAACCGCCGTCTTTAGTATGGCTGAACATGGCGATATCGCCCTGTGTCAAATGCACAGTCACCGGTGTTTTTCCATCTTTGTAGCCGGGAAATCTTACTTCAAAGGTGTCGGGCGGTTTTGCTGTAATCATATTTTCTATAGCGGACGGATCATGCTGAAGCACCGCATTAACTGCAGAAACGAAGTAGCAGTCACATACATTCCATTGCACGTTTTCGCCAAAGCGGGGGCTGCCCAGCTTGCCATAAAGTGAATAGCCATCTTTGGTCGTATCGTCTTTTATCTGTATCAATGCGGTTCTGTAGTCATCTGCAAGTGCTTCGTTTGTTCTCTTGACCGTAAGATCTGCCAGCGCGCTCTGAATTTCTGTGAGCGTATATGAATCTTTTTTGTCGGCAGTCTTTAATGATGAAACTTTGCGATTTTCTCTGTAAAAGTAATCAGCCAGTGCGCCAAGTGCGGCTGCCTGTTTTCCGGTTATGTCGCTATCGTTTAAGAGCTGACCGATGCGCTTAATCGTCAAAACCCCTGAACCTTGAGTCCAGGTGTTCCAGTATTTTGCCATAGTGGAAGAACAGTGTTTGGCAGCTTCGCTTACGTTTTCTGGAATCTCACCGGTAGATGCTTCTTTTAACTTCTGCTTCCATGTTTTGCTCGATTTGCGTTTATCGTGTTTGCCCTTATCATCTGTTTTACTGCTAGTATCAGCAATTTCAGTAGAATCAGCGGAGCCTTGAGCCAGAGCCGATTCTGATGGACTCTGCCGGCTTACATTTATTTCGGTCAAAGAAATATTTTGAAGCCCGGGATTGCTTTTTAAAGGGTTGAGTTCCGCTTTTTCTTTCGAGTCGCGGTGAGCATCAATAACTGCTTTATCTCCACCGCTGCGGATTCGATCATGTGAACTTCGATTGCTGCTTTCACTTTCATTCTGATGCTGAATCGCATTTGCACTGACTGATGGTTGCCATGCAAGCAGCGAACAAAGCAGAACCATTACTTGTCGATAACTCATACGATTTTCCTTCTATAACTTCCTTCTGAACGGTCGCCTTTAAATTACGATATTCCCGTGAGGAAATTGTGGATAATCGTATGACAACCCAGCTTGAATTGCCTCAGCCCAGTGCTTTAGAGGATTCTAGTCCAGGCAATGACTCTCTATTTTGGAGCTTTTGATGTTCTTCCACAGACATTGAGGGTTAATCTGTACTTTGAACCTGGCAGTAAACGTGTTCTCGGCTTGAAGTAAATAAAAGTTTTATCGAATCGCGGAGAGCAAGCAGAGTTAGACATTATCAGCCCGGATCTCACTTAGCTTGCGCACGAAATTCTGGTGTTCCGGAGAACTTAATCCCTTCTGCAAGGATTCCATCATCAATTCATAATTCAAAGCAAAGAGAGCTGTTTTATGAATCCACAATCCAGGAAAACTTCTGGACTTGAATACGCTTTTGACTGGCTGAAATGACTCTGGGTTGGCAGAATCAAAGCAAAACATCTCCTGGCTCTCAAGACAAAGAACTAGATACTCAAGAACTCCAGCTAGTTCGTAGCGCTTCCTCTTAATATGAAGATCCATGGATCGGCTGCTAAACGAAATCTCTGCCACCAGTTCCGGTGCTCCCTTAATGTAGGGCCCTCGTGCTTTCTTTCCTTTTCTGAACAGGTAATCACTGGTTTGACCCTTATATTCCGGCAGAACCCGGAGAGTCATGTCCGGCTGAACCTCATCATATTCACTGAGAATCACAGTAGCATCTATCAAGGCCTGAACACCAGGCGTGTAAGCACGATAGGCACCAAACAAAGAGGCTAAATCCGTATGAATCTCGGCGTGGAATTCTGATAAGGGCTCGCAGACATAAACGGTGCTGGCAAGAAGTTCTGCACGAAACGACGCTGGCTTTTGTTCATATAAATTGTGAAACAACTCCTGGCTCATATTATCACCATTGCGAATGTCCTCGAAGGTATTCGACGTTGTGTAGGTGTTCATTGCTATCTCCTTGTTTCTGCAAAATTCCAGCTCCGAAGAGCTTCTTTTATCTAAGACGCAAAAAGCAGGCCAAGAGTTCAATACTTATTATATCGATTAAGGTTAATCACGTGCTGAATGCCAAGTGGACTTCAGGGCAGGGTTCAAAGAGAAAAAACGTTGAGTCGGATTTGCTTTCTTATTTTCAATTCAATAAAGACTCCAGCTTCTGGCAGAGCCTGTTTAAGTTATCGAAAAAGAAAAAACTGGTTTGTTTTGCAAGCGGCAGGTAAACAGTTCTTGTTTCTTTCAAATAACGCTGTTGGAACTTCGGCCGATCCACAAGCAAAGACTCGCGCAAGTTATCGAGCCTGTCTGCCAGCTTAACCAGCCTTACATGCAACGGCGAACTAAAGAATGAGTCGTGATATTCTTTCAAGTTCTGATCTCCGGCGTCTGTGACATTTTCGGGCTTGGTAAGAAAGGCTACAGTTTCTGCTATTCGAGGACCGAATTTTGATTCGATATCACTAATCTGCGGTCGGCTGTTGCCGTCTTCCACAACATCATGCAACAGTGCTGCTGTAAGTGCGGTTTGATCGCAAAGATGCAGATCATTCATCAATATAAGTGAAACTCTAAGAGGGTGAATTAAATAAGGATCGAGATCTTCCTCAGCTCTTCCCTTGTGCTGCTTTCTCTTCTGCCCCTGATGCTCCAGTTCGGCAAGTTCATAGGCTTTCATCATCAGAACATTTGTTTGCGGCTCGAGTTTTTCAACTGAAGAAATAAACGACCTTTGTACTTGTTCAAAAAACATTCAGCTCAGATCCTGTGATTTAATGGCTTTCAATTGCTCCCTATATACTTCGGCTTCAGCGTCCTGATCGGACTGCTCGAAACATTTTATCAACAACTCAAGCAAGTAGCGCTTCCGGCTGTTACTGGCGTCCTCTTTTTGTATCATCCATGAAGAGCGCAGAAATCCGATTGCGGGCAAGAAATTCGCCTGGCAAAAGTAGACATAGCCTACGTCCACTAATACTTCAGCAACTTCCTGGTCTGTTTCTCCCAGGAGCCTGCCTTTGATTTCCATTGCCTGCAAAAGCAAGAGTTCGGCTTCCGGATATTTTTTCTGCTGAACTAATAAATTTCCCAGTCTCTGACAGCAGGCAGCAAGCTGCAACTGATGCTCGTCACCGGCAATAGCATAAACAGCATGCGCCCTTCTATACATTGCTTCGGCTTCGAATAGCTCCTGGCGCTCAAGACATATTTCGGCAAGTTCAAAGGCGAGTGCTGCAACTTTCGTGCTTTTCAGACCATGTTCCTGTTCCAGCAATAAGAGTTCGTCCATTTTGCCAATCATCACCAAAACAGCTTCGGAGTCTTTATCTTGCGATTCATCGCTATTTTCGTCCGGCTCCAGAATCTTTTCAAGAATCGTATCTACGTCTTCAGGTTTGAATGCAAAAGTCGCAAGCAAGACATAAGCATAATCTGCAGGCAGGAGTCCACCCCTTGCAAGCAGCTGAACTTTCATGGCGTTGCGCAAATCCATGTAAGAGATGTATTTTTCAACTATTAATACATGACCAAGTGGTTGCCTGTTCTGTTTTGATTTTTTTAAGGCCTCGTCAAACTGCGGCTCTTTCAACAAGCCGGAATTACAGAGCAGCTCACCGATGCGCAGATTTTTTTTACTTATCGGATTCAACTTTCTGGCACAGTAGATCGCGTCGTAAAGGCAGCGCAGAAACTGAGCATGTTCGAAGGGCAGCAATGCAACCCACCTGCTCATAACTGCCTTAAAGAGCCGGTCAGCATCCAGCTGCATATCTTGCCTGGCGCAAAGGCTGGCTGCTGCAGCTAGAAATGGAATTGAACCAGGAGCCAGCTTTACACCCTTGTTTAAGAGTGTAAGCACTTTTGTGATATTTTCGCTTGCAAGTTTTTGTGAAGCCGATTTTGCGTAAAATGCAGCAAGCCGGCAATAAACCGGAATGATCTCTTCTTCTTTCGAGCTTCCTTCACGCTCATAGATAAGCCTGGCCTGTTCCAGAAGCGCGGCAGCTTCTTCCCAGAGCTTCAAGCTCGCTTTGTTGTCGCTTTGCTGAATCAAGAACAGGGGGTCGACCGCAAATCTTGGTCCGGTCGGGGTTGAAACTCCGGACAGTTTGTTTGAAAAATTCTGCAGGCATTTGCTTTTGCCGTCAGAGAGTCCTTTGATAATATCTGCTGCCTTCGATTCAGCTTCGCTTACTGAAAAATCTTGCTTTTCCGCCTGCTGTTGCTTTGACTCCTGCTTTTGAATCGTTTCAAGAACTATTAGATTGGCTTCGTTGAAACTGACCTTATGCTGCCTGGCATATCTGAGCGTCGATACGGCAAGCTCTTGGGACATCGATGTAAACAAAATCTTTCTCTGAGCCTGCAAAACAAGCTCAAGCTCGTTTTCGTCCAGGAAGTCAAGAAGCTTGAGCAGCTGGCCTATTGGTGTTTTTTGTGTTTGCTTTTGCTTTCTTAGAGCCTCGGAAAGCTCGCTCTCGTTAATAAAACCAGAGCCAAGCAGCAAATCGCCTATTCTCAAAACCCGGTCCCCTCAACGCCAAAAATATTCAATTCACAAAATATTTGTACCCATCCTGCCCATCAGACCCATATGTTTTGGACCTCACGCAAAATTTAATCAAACCCGCAAACTGCAAACAGGATTTATGTAAATCTGAGCGGGTCAAATGCTGCGCTGTTTGTGGTCTGGGTATATTTCAGTGCCTTATGCAGACCAAGAATTTCAGTGACCGTTCCACGTATGGTGGCACATATGGTATCAAGAGGCAGGTCGTCCCCTTCTTTTCCGAATGGCTCCTCAACGTCTTCTGCAATCAATTCCAGACCGATAAGGAAATAGGTGCCAATCAAAATAATCGGCAACCCCCAGAGCAGGGAAAACTCAGTAGACAGAAGCCAGGGAATCACAAGCAGGTTTAGAACGATACCCTGCCGCATAAAAGCTCTGTATGAAACAGCAATCGGGCTGTTTTTGATACGTTCGCAGGCGCCCAGAATGTCCATGAAAGCTCTAATATGTACATCAAGTTCCAGGAGCATCAAAGTGTCAATATATCCGGCATTCTTCCAGCTGTGTAATTTATCGAATATCCTTCCTGTAACATGAACAGGCAGGTTTGATACATCGTGATTGCTGCGACCCATGCCTGGTAAGGGTTCACTTGGTTTTGAATCTCTCAAATGATGTTTGAGCGCATAAGCAAAAGAAATCACCAGCTGTCCGAACTCAATTTTGTCCAGTTCAGGCACATTTACAAACGCTCTCATTTTCAATGAAATATTGCGTGAGTCATTTACGAGCTGGCCCCATAGCTTGCGAGCTTCCCACCAGCGCTCGTTTGCCGAATTGGTCCGAAAAACAAGTAAAAGACCCAGAATGATACTGCTATACGCCGCAGCGCCGGCTTCTTTAACGACATTGTGACCAAGAGTACGGTCGGTAAACCAGTCAATCGCCACCGTGTAAGCGGCCATCACAAGCAGATAAAGCCAGACCCGCTTGAAAACCGGGATCTGGTGCATGCGTGTAAAGGCCCGGACCCAGAGTGTTACTTTAGGGGTTGTATCTATGGCCCCACTCTTGGTTTTTTCATGTAAAACATAAAGAGCGGTTTCGTCCTTGACGTCGGAGCCGTCTAGCTGTGAAAGTACGGCTTCCTCCATTTTTTTCTTCTTTTCCTGGGCTTTTAGTTTTGATTCTGTAGATTCAGTCATTCTGTCCGGCTCGGCTATTTACTTATCAGGGTGTCAAGTACTTGCATTGTCCTTTAACTCGGCCAATAAGCCAAGATCGCCAGGAGCTTTTTGTTCATAATTCTTACTTTAGGGTTTGCTTTGCAAGCCAATTCTTTCCGATCAAGCTTGCGTTTATCTTTCATTTTCCAGGGAGGCTTTTGCAGCTGCAAGCTCTTTGAGCTTGTTTTCACCTACTTCCGGGTATTTCAGCTTCAGGTTTTCGAGTTCCTGAACCAGTACAGCAGCCACAATTATTCGTGTGAACCATTTATTGTCTGCCGGCACTACATACCAGGGAGATTCTTTACTTGAGGTCTTTCTGATCATTTCCTCAAAGGCATTCATATAATCTTTCCAGTAGCTTCGCTCGGAAACGTCTGAAGAAGAGAACTTCCAGTGTTTTTCCGGTGTATCTATACGGGCCAGGAAGCGCTTTTTCTGCTCCTTTTTTGACAAATGCAGATAAAACTTGACTACCTTGATACCGTTCCTTTCAAGATAGCGCTCAAAAGAGCTGATATCTTCAAGACGCTCATCCCATACATTCTTCGAAATAAGGTCTGCCGGGAGTTTCTGGTTCTTAATCAGATCGTGAACTCTTACAACCAGAACCTCTTCATAATAAGAGCGATTAAATATTCCGATACGCCCCCTTTCAGGAAAGCACTTTGAATAGCGCCACATGAAATCGTGGTCAAGGTCTTCTGCTGAAGGCTGCTTAAACGAGAACACCTGGCAACCCTGCGGATTAATTCCCGACATTACGTGTTTTATGGTTCCGTCTTTGCCCGCTGCGTCCATGGCCTGAAAAATCACAAGCACTCCCCAACGGTCCTGGGCATAAAGCTTGTCCTGCAGTTCTGCCAGCCATTCAACACCTGTGTCCAGCAAGGCCCTTGCTTCGGTTTTGCTTTCAGAACCCAGACCTGCAGTGTCTTCCGGGTCTATGTCTGAGAGTTTGAACTTTTTCGGACTCGTTATACAGTAAGGCTCAATCAGTTTGCTTATCCTCTTGAGCATATCCTTTTTTTTCTTCAATGCTGCCCCGTCCTTAAGTTTGCGTTATCTGGCGGCGATTTGCTCCCCAGAACACTTTGCTTGTAATGAATCCCACTCCAAGCATCACAAGTCCTGCAAGAGCTGCGGCCACAAACCCTGAAACAGTTAAGTATTGTGGCAGCATCGCCGCTGTAATCATAAAAGCAAACGCCGGTAAAAGCCAGAACCCGAAGATCCAGATTGGCAATATCCAGAGCAAAGCCAGGCCTAGAGTACCCATGGTCCAGATTGCAGCAATGGCCAGGCAAATAGCCTCAACAGCCCACAAAATCACACCAAAAGCTATTGAGAGCCAGATGGCGGCCCAGAAGCCCCCGTGAAATTCAATTCCTGGAATTTGCGGTAGTAAGGTCGTAAATGCCAGTGCTGAAAGTAAAAGTCTGAGGATCAATCTCATAACAATATCCTCCTTAATCCTCCATAAACTGTATTTAAAGACTCAAAAGAATCGTTCCGGTTCCTGTACTAACGCGCTGACTGTTTGAGTTCGCTCAGAACTTTGTCTGAAAGGTCCTGGCCCTGAAGCAAATATTTGGCCCCATAATAAATAGACGAAATATCGATGAGAAGATCTACACGAGCTTTGCGTGCCTCAAGTCTTGCTGCATTGCGGAAATCAACCGGGAAATCATAGCTCAAACACTTACCGGGACAGCGCCCGTAAAGAGTCTCGCGAGCTTGCAGGCCGCTGCGATAATCGAAGATTTTTTTTTGGACTTCGTCCTCTGTGGCACCTGATTCGAATGCAGATTTTATTTCGGCTTCTCCTTTGTCGAGATAATCCATATATTCACCTTCTACAGGCTTGAGATCATCACGGCAATGCCCTGCCCATTTGCATGATATAGCAGGATTATTAAGGTAGCCAAGTACGAGTTTGACTGCTTTTTTGTTTTCTTTTGCTTTGTCTGCAGCTTCAGACGGCGCTTGAGCAAATAGGAAGATGGAAAGTACTGTCAAAGAAGCAATGATTCGTGGTCCCGGTATCATTAATGGCTCATCCTGCAAGCAAAGAACTGTAGCAAAGAACTGTAGCAAAGGAAGCAATAGCAAAGGAAGCAATAGCAAAGGAAGCAATAAAATAAAAAGTATAGCAAAACCGCAAAACGGGCGATTTGCAAAATGGACTATAATCAGAAGCGCTCTGAGCCCGCATTGCAGCAAGCTTACATTTATGCATTTTAGTAAATATCTTTCTATCTTCCTGGCAATTCTATTCTGTTTGCAATCTTTTTGCCTGTCAGCTCCAGCTATTGCCAGCGCCACAAACAAGAAAGAGGAAAACAACAAAGTTAAAATTGAAAAGGAGCTCGAATCGATTTTCATCGGCAATCCCAAGCCGCAATCAAAGGAGTTCACCGAGTCAATCACAATAAGCTCAAGTGATATCAAGTCCGACTTGCTTTCACTTGAAGCAATCGATCTGGCAAAACAACTCGGCGTCATTGACAAAATCAGCCGCATTTGCGAACTACAAAGAAAAATCAAAGAATTTCCAGGCACGCCTGAAGACAAGGCTTACACAGAACTGAAAAGCGAATTGAGAGAGCTAAAACAAGAGGTTCTTGAAGTAATTGAAGAAAGCAGGCTTGAAATCGAATATGTAAGAGCAGAGTTGAGAGTTGAGAATGCTCTGCATAAAGAACTCATAGAATCATATAGCGATAATCGTGATGAAAAAGTCTACAAAAGCAATGTCTGGGGATTCAGGACCAACGGTGTTCTCTGGGCCGTGGCCGAAGCGCTTACAATTCCCACCTACAGAAATCCACGTCTGGCAATTCCTTCAGGTGCAACAGGCATACTGGCAGGGCTTGTGCCTACAGCATTTTCAATACTGGCTTTGAGAGAAGCAAAAGGGGGGCGTTTTGATCGAAAGCCGCATCCAAACATGCTCTCTAAGATTTTTGATTACCCGGCAAGCCCCAGAGTAGATTATCCTCAATCTGTCTGGACTTACCTGCATTCAATTCCACCCCATGCAAAAGAGCAGAAACTAACAAGAATAGACATTTTGATCAATCAATGGATTGAAGACAAAAATATCAAATATTTTTCAGACCGGCATTCAAAATCTCAGCTAGATCTGATCACAGGAAGCGTGCAGCATCGAGTCTCGATAGGTCTTTTGAATGATCGGGCAAACATGCTTGCGGAGCTTGATGCTCTCATCTGTTTGATGCATCGACCACTCCTTGAACTCATGATGGCTCTGCGAGGCAAGAAACACTTGCCGATTGCAGCAACCATTGAGCCGCTGAATCAATAGTAGTAGCTTCCTTTATAAATATAAGCCTCTCCCGGGTACAAAGATCATGATCGCATGAAAGCGGGAAAATGAAGCGTGATCTGGATTCTTGTCAGTACTTTGTTAATAGTTCTCTCTAATCTTAAAACTGTGGATTGAGTTTGGGGTGGAAAGTAA
This sequence comes from uncultured Candidatus Obscuribacterales bacterium, assembly GCA_964615655.1. Lineage (GTDB taxonomy): Bacteria > Cyanobacteriota > Vampirovibrionia > Obscuribacterales > Obscuribacteraceae > JAIEPM01. Next base: position 15,047 of record CAZTQO010000043.1, read on the forward strand.
CAATGAGCAGCAAGAATGACGAAATAACTGAGATCACGGACAAGCAAGGTTCCAAATGGACAAACGACGACCTGATAAATAGCAGTGCCAGCAAACTCTTAGATGATCTAAGCCAGTTTGACTGGAAATCCGAAGCAAGAAAACCGAGCACCGACAGGGAGGCGTTTTTTGCTCCAAATTCAAAAGATGGCGGCAGCCATTCAAGCTACCTGCCGGCTTTTGAAATTTATGATCCCAAGACTGAGAACATTGTCAACAAGCTGGACGACAAGATAGTAAATGACCCGTTTATAGAAACTAACAGAAAAATAAGAGGGCTTCCTCCGCTTTCTAAGGAAGAATTCTTGGTTGACCAGGCGCGCAAAAATGTAGAGATACCCCATAATTCGGATGCAATCAGCAATGCTGCCCGTCAGGCTTACGATCCTGCAAATAAAGCAATCCGGAGAAAATGAAACTGGTAGTTCGCGCTGGACTAATAAAATGAGCTGAACCAATCCAATTCTTTATTTGAATTTCTCAGGTATTTTCTTTATGAATTCTTTGCATGCCGCAATCTGCCTTATGAAATACAAGCCCCTTTGATGGTAATGCGGCAGCCAGCTTGTAATTTCCCGGCTACTTGCTTTTCGATTTAGTAAGCGCATATAAGTGTCAGCAACCAACTCTTCCGGGCTCAGATTCTTTACCTGCTTTTTGAATTCGTCCGTATTTATGAACCTATCTATCAATATGCCCCGGTCAAATTTGTCTTCTTTGGCAAGCGTATCTCGGACAAGTCTCCAGTCCGAGCCGCGCAGGTCCCGTTTTAGCAGGATCTGGCAATAGTATCTGGCGCAATCCAGACGTTTCATGGCACTGAAAGAAGTGGAAAAACCCGGGATATTTTCTGCTTCGTTTTTATCTTTCTGATTTTTTGCCAGATCCTGCAGAATTTTATTTGCTTTGTCATATTCGCCATTCATAGAATCCAATTCTGCCCGTGCAAACAAAGTCTCGGGTTTCAGCTCCGGGTGTGTATTTGTGACCTTCATTTCAAGAAGCTTTCTGTAAATTTTGCGAGCTACTTCTTCGTCTGCTTTATTTCCAAGCCTCAGACAAATGTTTACTGCTTTTGCAGGGGTTGAGTCAGGCAGATAGTCATCCAAAAAGTTAAGCAGAGATCTTTCATTTTCTTTGCTACATATGCAGGGTATCAAAAGTATCTGCTCGATATAGTCGTCTCCAATTTGCTTGAACTTTTCTTTTTGATTGTGATAGGCCTTTTGAAACCTGGAAAATACATTGAGCAAGAAGTCCACTTTTTCAGGAACCTCAGGTATGCCGAAAGCGGCAGCAAGCATGTAAACGTCCAGAAAGTCTTCTCTGGCGATTAAGCACGCATCTTTGAGATGTTTGCCATATTCAAGCTGTTTTTTTAAGGGAGATTGTGGTGGTCCGAACAGCAAGATCAGAGTGATCCTCTTATCTACTGGTTGTTCTGGGTTCTGTTTAAGCAAGTAAAATGCCACCCTGAAGTTTCTTGCGGCTTTGTTTTTCCTTCCCAGAAGAATATACTCTTTTGCAAGTAGTGATCGTGCGTCCTGCTCAGCAATTGAAGCTGGGGACTGAATCTGCGATTCTCTATCTGTGACTCCAGTTTGCAAATACACTTTTCTCCAGGGCTTGGCATCAAAAAATCTCTCTCCATGCTCTTCCTCACTGGCTGCTGAATTTCCAGAAACGATCTTTTCAAGTATCTGAATAGATTCATCCGGTTTTGACCAGAAAAGGGCTGCAGCCAGTTGTTGCTCAAAGACCGGAATATACTGGTCGCCGGGAATCTTCTTTCTGAGTTCGACAGCCTGCCTGGCAAGGGATAGTGCCTGATCTAAGTCTTCTTGCGCGCCGCTGTCGCCCCAGCTCGAATAATGTATTGATGCCTCTGCTAAACTTATCTGTGAAGCCATGTCCGGATCATCATTTTCTTTGTAAGGGAAACATTCAGTGGCTTTTTTCAAATAGAGCCTTGCTTGTTTCCAGTTTCTTGTTTCCAGTTCCTTATGTATCATTGAAAGATACAGTTCTGCTTCGTCACGAAATTGATTTTGTTTGTGCAGTTCGGCTGCAAGCCTCAATTGCATCGCCTTAAACTGAGCCCAGTCTTCTTTGATCCGAAACTCTGCAATACTGCGCCTGAGATCACTAATGCTTGTTGCAATGCGTTTTATTTTTTTTGCTCCCGGGCTGCTCTTAACTTGATCAAGAGGAATTTTTCTACTCGCGTCTAGGTTCTGTTTATAGTAAGCGCTTATGAAGCAAGCCAGTAAGCAAACTGTAATGGCCGTTGCCAGCATTACAATTGTGCTTGTGTTCTGCTTTTGTTTCTTTTTCGAAAAAGCACTTCTGCTTCTGCTCTTTCTGGACAAATTATCTGGAGGAATTTCTGTTGACAGTTCATTCAGCTCAGCTGCCAGTTCATTCATTTGCTGATGGCGCTTGTCCGGATCCTTAGAAAGCGCCTTATAAACTATTCCCTCAAGACCCACCGGCAGCAAAAGATCGTCTGCTAGCGGCGGGACTTCATTGTTGATATGCATATAAACCGTAGCAAGCGGTGTATCTGCCTCAAATGGCGGTCTGCCGCATAACATCTCGTAGAGTAGGCAGCCAAAAGAATAAATATCGCTCCTGTGATCTGCTTTTTGCCCCTGACAGATTTCAGGGCTCATATATTGAACACTGCCGATCAAAAAACCTGTTTCGGTTAAGGTCACTAAATTGCTTTCTTTTGTGTCTAGAAATCGAACAAGCCCAAAGTCGCAGATTTTAACAGTGTCCTCGGAATCCGATAAAATAAGATTCTCCGGCTTCAGATCGCGATGAACCAGTCCTGAATCATGAGCAAGTTGCATGGCAGCGCATATCTGTTTTGCAATCTCAAGCGTTCTTTGCCATGGAATTTTAGAGAGATTGCTGATTTCTTTTCGCAATGTGTTTCCAGGCAAGTATTCCATTACTAAGTACGGAATCTGATCGCGCCAGAAGGAAAAACTATATAGATGCGGAAAATTTTTGTGCTTTAGTGAAGCCAGGGCCATGCCTTCACGCCTGAATCTTTCTTTGCTTTCATCTTCTGCAATGCTGCCGTGCAGAAACTTGATGGCTACAATTCTTTCGAAATCCTTTTGCTTTGCCTTGTATACAGTTCCAAGCCCACCCTTTCCTATTAGTGCCAGTATTTCATAGCGACCTTCCAATTTACTGCCAGGCGGTAATTGAAGCAATCTGTTCAGAACCTCTTAAATTAGGCTAGAAAGCTCCGGCAGATCTACAAACAATGTCTGCCTGAATCAATTTACCACTGCTTGCATTCATACAAACATGAGTATTGAGACAGTCCGGCTGTAAGTACTTTGTTAGAACTTTTGATTATGCTGCACTCATAAGAACACTGGCGTGCTGCTTAAGAAAAGTAGAATTCAGGGACTTTTCATGAAAGCGACTTGCCCTTATCTCATGGAGAGCGCACATGAACAACGAAATGGAAGATTTGAGACAGAAGGCCGAAGAGCCGGCTGACGACGTGGCAGTCGGTCTATTTGATGAGTATGTCCGAAGCTGCATTGGAGGAGAAAAAGGAGAGGGAAAAGGAGGTGCTAAAGCCCCTGGAGGAGGAGAATCGCCTCCGCCACCCGAGTGTCAAAGCACTTCCGGACCGACTTCTGCTGATTCAGGCAGTCCGGGCCGGGGTTCGGATTATAGGCCGGAAGAAAAACCCGGGCAACGACCTGCCGAACCCACTGATCTGGCAGGGGCCGGCAGGCTGCATACCGCTTCAGCGCAAGAATTTCTAAATACGAATTTGCCTGAAATCAGCATTTCTCAAAATGAGGCAAAAGCGCAAAACACGGATCTGGAAGCGGCTATGCCCGAGCTTTCCCCTGAACAGCAGCAAAAAATTAAGGAACTGCTTGAATCACTTGATACTGAAAGTATAAAGAAAATCATCGATTCAGCGGACAAACCGGGAAGCAAGGAGCTTGAAATCACTGATTTTTCAAAAGATCTGTTGCCTGACAGGGAGAAAGATTTTGAATCCACTGTTAGCGGTCTGAAGGAAATTGTAGCGGCTATTGAAGACTTGCAAAATCCGGATAAAGTGGCAAAACGCCTTGAAGAAACCGGAAAAATTGATGATCAGGCGGCACTGGCAATGAAGCTTGCAGTAGCACTTGGAAAAGGAGATGAGTTTGCAGCCAAAATAAATGAGAATCTGGAGAAAAACGGTGCCAAACATCATGTGGAACTCAAACATAGTTCGCATGACTGGCATGATCCCCATAAAATGCGTTTATTGGATCATCTCCCCGGCCGAAGAGATGAACCGGATGGCAAAGTTCATTCCACGGATTTCGAGCTGCACAGTAATCGATTCTATATGCAACATTGCGGCTATCAACTATCTTTTCACGCCTTCAATCTGTTTCACCCAAATGATCTGGATCGTTATTTTCAAAGTTCAGGCAAAAATTGATGTTCAATAAATCGGCACTTACATTCAATCAATCAGCTTGCAGTTTGTAACCTACTCCAAATACATTTTTGATAGGTGATTTATCCCGGCCGATTTTCTTGCGGAGTCTGGAAATGGTTGTTGTCACAGTTTCTACTCCTGTGTCGGAATCAGTTTTCCAGACTCGCTCAAGTAAGGCTTCAGCACTAAAAACTTCATTAGGATGCCTGAGAAAGAACTCAATAAGTGCAAACTCCCTGGGCAATAGATTGAGTTCCACATCGTTCATACAAACAGTACGACTTACTGTGTCAAGGCTGAGATTGCCGACTTCGAGCTTAGTACTGATTCTAAGGGCTGGGCGCCTGAGCAAACTGTCGATACGCAAAAGCAACTCTCTGGAATTGAAAGGTTTGGTCAAATAATCATCGCTGCCTGCGCAAAACCCGGCTTCCTTTGATTCTATATTGCTCAAGCTTGTCAACATCAATACCGGCGTGTTTATTCCGTTCTTGCGAATTTCGCGCAAAAGCTCCACTCCAGTGCCGTCTGGGAGCATGAAGTCGAGAATTATCAGGTCATAAGATCCGGCAAGAATATACTCTTTCCCGTCCGCAATTGAATGAGCCGCTTCTGCAGTCATCAGTTTTGCTTTCAGGTGCTGAACGACCTCTTCTGCAAGGTTTTTATCATCGTCGATGAGTAATATTTTGGCCATAACAATAAATCTTGCGCAGTGTTTTATTAACTACCCCTATAAACGAACTTCTAAGCAAAACCAGGCTTTAGGCTCGTTGACAAGACACAGGCTCCATGAGCCAGAATCCAGTCCAGAAGCTACCGGGCTTTATAGCCTGCTTGAAGCATTGCTTGTAGCATTGCTTGAAGCCAAGCGCCGTAATCTGGAGAGCCTCTAATGCTAATATAAGCTGGACTTTGTCGGGAGCGTTTAAAGTGGCAGCTGAGAGGCAAGAGTCTCAGAAACTTTGCTTGAACCATAACTTGCAGGAAGTTTATCCGAAACTTAGAGACTGGTATCTTTCTTGTTTGCGCCAGCGGTCCTCTCAATTGAGTTCGATTGCTAATGCAACTCCGATTGCTAAGATCGAATCGGATAGATTGTTTATTGAAAAAATCGTTCTCGAATCCAGTCCTGAACCCAAGGGCGAAACAGCAGTCATAGAAAGACCGGAGCTTTCAATCTTGCTTCCGGCTATCTGGCTTCTTGGGAATCTTCTTAGTTTTGCTTACTTGCTTCTTGCATATAAGGAGTCCGGTGCTGAAATCATGAACTTATTCTTTCACGCTACTCTGGGGCTCCTGTTCAATGCCGGCTCGGTTGCCGGCTCTGTTTCGCTGCTTCCGCAAATTGCAGTTCCAGTGTCTCTGACTTTCTATGTACTTCCTTTGCTGGCATGTACTGTTTTGCCATTGAAATTTATTTTTAAGAGTAGAAATGCGGAGCATAAGCTGCAAGGTAAGGAGTCGGGTCGGAAGTTGGATTTCGGGGTCTTGACTCCTCAGGCGCTGTTTTTTGTCATCTCTCTGCTTGCTTCCGCCGCACTCTTGCTTTCCTTGCAGAATGCTCCGGCAATGAGCTGCTTGCTTGCTTGGACGAGTATTTTTCTTTTTGTTTTTGCTTTTAAATCGGCGCAGGACAGATGGAAGACATCTATTGAGAGTACTGCATTTGCTGCAGGAGTGAAAGACATTTTCTCCAGGTCTTTTTCGGCGGAGTTATTCTCGCCTGATTCCGAAACTTATGCCGGTTTGCTTTCCGCGCTTAGAAATTCCCTGAATCTATTGCTGGCACGTGAACGTGCCATAGCTGATTTTTCCAGTGATCTGATATGTGCCTTCGATAGGAACTATTGCTTGCTTGCCGTCAATCCTTCATGTGCCGGAATAATAGGGATACCCGCACATGATCTCATTTACAGGTCATTTTTGCAGCTGCACGTGGAGCCCGAACTCAGCATTCTTGAAAGAATATTGAAGCAAGCAACTGAGTCGGGGAGCACGGCTGAGTTCGAGACCAGGACACTCACCGGGGCAGGTTCTTTGCTTGATCTTTCATGGGCGGTCGAATACTCGGCCAGAGAGGAGCTCTATTTCGCCACTGCGACTGATATCACTGCCACAAGAAAAATGGAGCGTGCCCGAAAAGAATATCTTGATATGATCACTCACGATCTAAGAATTCCTCTTACGTCGATTTTGCTCGGTCTGGAAAATCTGGGTCTGGAGGAAATGGGCAGGCTGAGCGACAAGCAAAAAGCGTGTATAAGTCGAAATCAGGAAAACACTGCTCGGGTTATCAGTTTGCTGAATGAACTGATAGACCTGGAAAAAAGCACAGAAACAAATCTCGTACTTGAATTGACCGAGTTTCGCATACAGGACCTCATGCTTGAAGCTGCCGAGCAGTTGCACTTCCAGGCGGAAAAGCAAGATGTAGATATTAAAATAGCCGGTGAAAACACTTCAGTGAAAGCCGATCGGGCCCGCATCGAACGTGTGCTCTACAACCTGCTTTCGAATGCGCTCAAGTATTCACCTGCCGGCTCAAAAATCGAAATGTGCAGCATTTCAAGACCAGGTGATGTGGAAGTGAGAATTTCAGACGAGGGTCCCGGCATACCTGCTCAACTGCACACTGCAATATTTGAACGTTTTGTGCAGTTGAATCTTCCCAGCCGCTCGAGCGATCATAGTTCAGGTCTGGGACTGGCAATTTGCAAAGCTTTTGTTGAAGCTCACGGATCTCTAATTGGTGTGGATTCCGAAGTCGGCAACGGTGCCTGCTTCTGGTTCACTCTTGCAAGAGCGGCTTCTAAATCCCCTTAGTGCTCAGGGTTTCAGATCTTTATGTGTGAAAGGACGCGCATCAGGTCCTGAGTAATCTGCCACAATCTGACCTTTTCCAGATAACTTGTACTTGTAGCTCAAAAGTCCTTCGATGCCAACCGGTCCTCTTGGGTGCATTTTTGCTGTGCTTATGCCAAGCTCGGCTCCGAAGCCATAGCGATAACCGTCGGCAAAACGAGTGGAAGCGTTTAAGTAAACACCTGCTGAATTTACCTGTTTGAAAAACTCTTCGAAGCGCTCTTTGTCAGAGGCGATCATTGATTCTGTGTGACCAGAACCATATTGATTGATATGTTCGATTGCTTCCTTCATCGATTTGCAGCTTTTTACAGCCAGTACAAGCTCGCAATACTCGGTTCTCCAGTCGCTCTCTTCCGCCTTTTTCAGTTTTGAAAGATTAATGCCTGCCTTTTCGTTTTGATCCTGCCGTCTTTCAATAGACTCAAAACATTTCTCATCTAAACGCAATTCCACGTTTTGCTTCTGCAGCTCAATCAGAAGCAAAGGAAGGAATTGATCGAGAACGCTTTCATGAATCAAGAGTGTTTCAAGAGAATTACAAGCTGATGGATACTGAGTCTTACTGTCCAGGCAAACTTTAACAGCCATATCAAGATCGGCGCTTTTATCCACATAAACATGGCAGATACCGTCAGCATGCCCGAGAACAGGAATTTTAGTGTTGTTCTGAATATATCTGACCAGCTCGTTCGAGCCCCGGGGTATAATCAGGTCGACGAGCCCGTCAGCAGCAAGCAGCTCTTTTACGTCTGCTCTGGTTTCAATCAAGGCAAAGGCTGCCGGGTTAATTCCGCTTCTTGCCAGGGCTTCCTGCATAATCTTAAAGAGAATCCGATTTGAATACTCAGCTTCGGCGCCGCCTTTGAGCACCACTGCGTTGGCACTTTTCAGACAGAGAGCCAGAATTTGAGGCATGGCTTCAGGTCTTGACTCGAAAATAACAGCCAGCACTCCCAGAGGCGAACTTACCCTGTATAAGATCAGGTCGCTATCAAGCTCCCGCGCCAGCTCCACCTTGCCTACCGGGTCTTCCATTTTTGCAAGTTGCCTGATACCGGCGGCGGTTGATTTTACTTTTGCAGCATCAAAAGAGAGTCTCTGAAAGAGGCTTTCCTTAAGTTCACCTTTTTCTAGCTGAGCGCTTGCAGCCTCAAGGTCTTTTTTATTTTCGGATGCTATTAAGCCGGCATTGGCTTCAAGTGCATCGGCGATGGCTTCAAGTGCTTTTGCGCGCAGGCTTCCACTTGCTGAAGCAAGTGCCGGGCAGGCAAGCTTTGCATCTAAACAGAGCTTCAAAACTGCAGATTTTAAGGTACTGTCCAAAGCCGCTCTCCTGAAATTACAAACAACAACTCAAATTATCTTAGCTGATCGAGAATGGCAAGATTGTCTCTGGTTACAAGCGCATCATAGTTGCGTTGTTCGATCATTTCGTCAATTGCAAGCGAGTGCATGCCGGATATTTTGGAGGCTTCCGAGCTTGAATAGTTAACTATTCCCCTGGCAAACTCATTACCATTTTCGTCGAGAATCGCAACCACATCACCTCGCTCGAACTGCCCCTGCACTTTAACGACTCCGGCAGGCAGCAAACTCGCTTTGCGTTTCACAAGTGCATCTCTAGCCCCTTGATTAACCACAAGCGAAGCACTTACCGTAGTTGCAAAAGCTATCCAGCGAAGTTTACCGGCCATGCCCTTACAGGGAAGAAAAAGGCTTCCTTTTTCTTCGGCGGCAAAAATTTTGGAAATAGCAGCAGGCTCCTTGCCTCCTGCTATTATGGTGGCACAACCGGACTGGCAGGCGACTCTGGCTGCTTCAATTTTGGTTCTCATGCCTCCTCTGCCCATCTGAGTTCCGGCACCAGCTTTGCTTCCTGCCGCCAGCTCTTTTTCGAGTTCGGGGCTTATTTGTTCAACCAGTGGTATTAAACGGGCGTCTTTGTTCATTCTTGGATCAGAGCTAAAAAGACCTTCGACATCAGTCAGAATCACAAGCAGGTCTGCTTCTACCTTGCTTGCAACCAGCGCCGATAGTTTGTCGTTATCTCCGAAATTAACTTTGCGTGAGCTCCCCTGTACTTCAAGTTCGGCAGTAGCCACCGTGTCGTTTTCATTAATGATAGGAAGTGCCTTAAACTCAAGCAGCGTATTAATAGTGCTTCTCAAATTGAGGTAACGCTTGCGGTTGGCAAAATCATCTTCGGTAAGCAGAACCTGAGCGGTCACAACGTCCATGGCGGCGAAGGCATCCGAATAAAGAGCCATGAGGCGCCCCTGACCTATGGCTGCGCAGGCCTGCTTGCCCGGCAGTTCTTTGGGTCGTTTCGCTAATCCCAGGCTTTTTACCCCGAGCCCGACCGCACCTGAGCTTACAAGCAAAACTTCCTTCCCGGCTTTGCGTAATCCGGCGATGTCTTCAACAAAAGAATAAAACCGTGAAAGAGCAATACCGCCCTCATCCTTCATCAGGACTGCAGTGCCGAGTTTGATTACAACCCTGTGGCAAGCCGCAAGCAGGGCTTTTCTTTTGCTTAAACTCTCTGTTTCTGACAAGCCCTACCTTCCATGTCTGCCTCAAAGGCTTATATAATATCCGGGATCTGCCTAGTTTTGCACAAACGGAGGCATCAAGATCATAAAGTTTCAGGGAATTATATTGAGGAGCCGAGCCGGTATGAAGTACGTATTTGCAGCCTTATTGCTATCTATTTGTTTATCGTCCGGGTCTTTTGCCATGGCTGCCGATTCAGCTCAGGCAAGCTCAAGCGATGAATTGAATTTCGGCGACGTGGTCAACGGAGTTTCTTTTACGGGAGCAAGGCTTGTCAGATGTTCTTTAGGTCTTGTAATTGGTACACCAATAGCGGTGCTCCGCCGCACCTTGAGATCCACTCACGATACTTCAAAAAGCGTGGCCGGCGATAACGCGAATCAGGCGGTTTCTGTGCTGACAGAGGCACTGGTATTGCCCGTGGGTGTGCTTGTGGGTGGGGTGGACGGTCTGGGCTGGAGCGTTTCAAACAGCTGGAAAAACAGCGAACTTGAAAAGCCTTTTCATTTTAATAAAGAAATCTTCAGTCTTGGTTCTATTGACGAATGATTTCAGTTTTTTTTTGATTGCTTCGCTTTGAATCAAGCTTCTGAGAATCTGTTTGCTCAAATGAAAAGAGCAAATAAAGCAATACAAGGTTAAGAAAGAGAATTATCAGAATCAGAGCCCAGTTTTTCAGGCCTTTACTTAAATGCCCGGAAAATGACCCCAGCTCTTTGCCCCGAATATTATTAAGCAATAGAAGCAGATCGCTTGCAGCCGGGCGCAACTCCGCTTTTTTTTCAAGAGCCAGGTCAATGAAGCAAGCCAGTTCTTTTCCGGCTTCAGTTTGAGCATTTTCAGCCAGTTTCGATGCTTTTTGCGACAGATGTTTGTAAATTAGCTCATGGTCCGATTCGCCAAGAAACGGGGGCGTTCCCAGAAGACACTCATGCATCATGCAGGCAAGGGAGTAAATGTCAGCCGCTGCGTCTCCTTTTTCTGCCCGGCACTGTTCGGGACTTAAATACGGCGGACTGCCGAGCACTTTTTCACTTTTGGCTGCCTTTCCTTCTTTAAGCTCTTTTTGCAAAAATCTGCCAAGCCCGAAATCAACAATTTTTATGATTTTGTCTCCATCGCTTCCGACTCCACAGATCAAGACATTGGCCGGCTTCAAATCTCTGTGAGCCAGCTTTTTCTCGTGAAGATAACTCAGAGCCTTTGATAATTGAAAAAATACTTCGAAGAATACCTTGCTTGAAAGTGGGCCGTTTAAGGCCAGTTCGTCTGCAAGAGTTTTAGCTTCAAAACATTCACTTACAATGTATGCCATATCACTTTGCCTGTTCAGACTTATCTCATAAACTTTGGCAAAATTCGGGTGCTCAAGGGAGCAAAGAGCTTTTGCTTCTCTTGCGAATTTTTCGATTGCTTCGTTTTCAGGACTTTGATCAAGGCGCAGGATTTTGACGATCACTTCAGAACCAAGTTCTCGATCATGGGCGCGAAAAACGCTGTTCTTGGCGTTTTCTGCCGAGAGAATCTCAAGAATATTGAAACGTGACTCAAAAAGTTCTCCGTCCATCGCCAGCCTGACCTTACTGATAAGATTTCTATTCCCAGCAAAACGCATAGATCTCTTTTCACTAATCTCAGACATTGCGCATCGAGAATGCAGTTTCTTATTAAGCGGCTCTAAGAAAATGCGCCGAAAGCGGCTTCAGGAGCCAATATTGCATAGATCTAAGCAATGCGCCAAAGGCAGCTGCTGCCGTGCTTTTGCGCGCAGAGTCCTCGCCTTATCCCGGTTTACACGTATGCGCGTGCGTATAAATCCCATGTTTTGTTGCGCAGCTGTAACGAATTATGGACCAAGAGCTTGGAGATTGAGATATGACTGATCGTGCATACACAGTTGCAGAATTACTTGAACCGGAAACACCTACGAGATTCTCTGCCACCTGGATGCAAGAGAATGTGCTCAACCCTGCGGTCAATGCCGGTCCATTAGGTGTATATAATACGGCCGCTGCGCTTGTAGACCTGCCTGTGGTTCATCTCAAACAGGCCGAAGCAAAGCCTTACAGTCCCGAATGGTTTACACAGAGTCTGGCAAGCGGTGTGGGCGCGGCGGTGCCTTTTATGTTAGCCGGAGCGGCGACCGGCTCGCTGATGCGAGCGGCAGACCGGGGTCTGACAGGCACTGCCCTTGGAGCAACTCTTAATCCCTATCTTACTTCGCAGAAGGTTGCCACCATCGCCGGTGCAAGCATCTACGGCTTCCTGCAAACTCCGGATGCTGATCATACCAGGCTGGGAAATGCGATCGGCATGGGCGTGGGCATCGCAGTTTTTGCCAAAGGCAATGAGCTTGTCAAAAATATGCCGATGCTGCAAAAGGCGCTTGCATACCCGGTAATCGGCTTTGTGGGCGGCGCCACCATGGCGGAAGCTTCACAGCTTGCATCCAATTTCAAGCTTGCAGATCCGGATAAAGTTCTGGAGGCAGCCGTTCAGGGTATGACCATGAACACCGTAATGGGACTTGGCGCCGAATACCTGAACAACAGGATGATTAAAGAGCAGAAAGCCTACAACGAATATCGTGAAACATCAGCCAGGCAGTTGCTCGAATCGAAATTCCAAGGCAAAGACGTAAGAATCGAAGATCTCTCTGCCACCCAGAAAAATCCTTTTGCCGAACTGGCAAGAATTCAGAGAGAGTACTCGGATTTCGTAAAAGAAAATCGGGTGCGATATCCTGATCCCAAAAATTTCGATGCACTTTCAGGCGACGAAATAGTCAAGCTCGGATTTGAACATCCGGACCGTTCATTAGATGTACTCGAGCCTTTTACAGGCCATAAGCGCCCGCGTCCGCTTCCGGATGCAGGTGTAGTGGCCAGGGAAGTGGCTAAAGTCACAGATCTAATGCCGAACGCAGCCAAAACAGGTGAACTTTATATCGGCGAATGGAACATGGAGTTTTTGACCGCGGACAAAGCAAGATATTTCCAGCAAACTTATAAGCAGATAATCCCCAAACATCACCTTTTGTTTGTGGAAGAAGTAAATACAGGCGGGCTCAAACAGATTGCCCAGGATACAGGCTATAACTTTGCAATTTCAGCTGAAAACTCAAGAGGTCAGGCAGTCGGATTTCTGGTGAATCCCCGCTTGAAAGTTCTAAAAACTACTTCAATAGATGCGGTGGCAGATGTTCACAATATTCCGGATCTCAGACCTGCCTTCAGAATTGACGTTCAAGATACTGCTACCGGCAAAGAACTTTCAGGCGTGGTCGTACATTTGAAATCAATGAGAGGCGGACCTGATGCAACAGCAGCTGTAAGAACCATGCAGGCACAAATACTGGCGCGTGAACTCGGCCCGGATTTCAAAGGCATAATTGCCGGCGACTGGAACACTTTCCTTGACCGGACTAAAGAACTTGATCCTCTGAAAAACGCCGGATTCAGAATTCATAACGCCGGAGACAAATCTTCGACTCAGTCCATGGGCGGCAGGCTCGACGGTTTTCTTTACCGCAACCTCATGGGTACGCTGGGAAGCGAGTCGAATAACGCCTTCTATAAGAATCCCCTGATTACACGGGGTCTTTCAGACCACTCACTTCTGACTACCAGCTTGAACTGGAATAAATGAGCAAAGGCCGGGGTTCCAATCGGCAAGAGAAATGGCTTCTTTAACAAGGAGCCATTTCTGCTTTTTGCTCTTTTGCTATCCTGCATTATCTAATTTTGCATTCTGGCTATTGCTGTTCTTGCTTTTTTTGTTTCTGATTTCGATTTCAAAGCTGCCTCATATATCGTGATTTCCCCACTGCAAATGAGAAAACTTTCAAATATACTCAGCCCAGGGTCAGGTAAGAGGGTTTTAATATGGGCGACAAACGAGCTCTGGAGCAAGCAAAAGCGACAAACTCCGGCGAGGACAAAAGCGAGAACAAGCTTGCGGAGTTTGGGCGGGGGCTCTTTAGCAAAGGCAAAAGCCTCTTAGAAGATGCGCAGAAACAGGTTGAAAAAATTGATCTCAAAGACCTGTCAAGAAAAGCCGAAGATCTGGTCAATAAACAGGACCTGGGAAAACTTGCAAGCGAGGCAGGCAAGGCAGCCAGAAATATAAAGCCGGAAGAGGCGGCGGCTATAGCCGGTGTTGCTGCCGGGGCGGGCTTTCCCCAGCTTGCCATTCTAAATCGCGGCTCCGGAGAACTGGGTGATTTAATTGCGCGCAAACAAGCAAAAGCCCTGCTTGACGATCCGAAACTGCTTGCAGATAAGCTATCTACAAGTTTTGACGAACTTGACCGTGAAAAATCAGGTTATTTAGACGACGCCAAACTTAGAAAATTCGATGGAATCGGCGGCATAGGCTCTGAAAACAGGGCAATTTCGCAGATATTGCGCTCAGGTTTCAGCACTTTCAACTCGCTGGATGGCAATCAGTCCAGAGATGGCATCTCGCGAAAGGACATTGAGATTTTTTCCAGAATGCAAAACCAGGAACTCTTGAGTGATTATGCAGCAAAAACTGCATTCAATCATGGACTGTCCTGGGGGCTAGCCGGAGCAGGTGCCGGCGCGGCCGGGGCTTATCTCAAAACATACGGCGCTGATTTTTCGATGGCGACTCTCAAAACAATTGCTCCAGGACGCCTGGCTCTTGCAGCCACAGCAGGGGCGCTTGCTGCCGGGGGGGTCTCTTATTTGGTCAGCCGCTTCAGACAGAATAGTTTTTATGAAGAAAAAGGGCGCGAACTTGATTCTATGATCAAATCCATGAAAAACAGTTTCTGATTTTAATTCCGAGTGTTAACTGCAGGACTGACCTGGCAGCTAGTTCTCCTCTGCAGCTTCAAGTTATGGAATAATTGGAAGAGCTGAAAGCGGAGGCGCTTATGAAAGAGAAGCTAATGTACAGGCAGGGTGATGTTTTACTGGTCCTGGAAGACGAAGTTCCCAAAGCTGCCGAAGAACTCAAGCCTGAAGGAGACCGAATAGTGCTAGCCTACGGTGAAGTGACAGGGCATGCTCATGCTGTCGGAAAATTTTCGGCCCGCATACATGCACTTGGCGAAACACGATTCCTTGAAGTTGGCGAAAACGGCGCCGATCTTGTTCATGAGGAGCACGCAGCCATTTGTCTTAAGCCCGGAGTCTACAGAATAGTACATCAGCGCGAATATGTGCCTGATGGTTCGCGTCTCGTTTATGACTAGTGTCTTGTTGATTGACTATATGACCAGCTTCTGATTTTGCTAAATGCCGCTTACTGATTCACTTCAAGAAGAATTTTCTGCCTATTTAAATTTTGCCGAAAAATCGAGCAATACGGGAAGAAACGCGCTCTGCCAGGAAGCACTTAGATCTTTATACGAGCTGATGGGTAAAGAGCCTCCGGCTCTTATCTGGTGCAAGAGCCCCTACCAGATGCTGACTTTGCCTTCCATACTTGTAGGCATGCTTTTCAGCGATGCCTGGCAGATAGTCTCGACAGCTTTATATGAGCGAAGTTTCGATCAGAGCTGGCAGCACGATTTTGAGGAAGGCTGGCAGGCTTTATGGGAGCATGGCGGCAAGCAGTTGCTCAAAGGCATGAGAAAAACCAGCCGTATAAACGAGCACCAGGACCTTGAAGCTCCCCTGATAGCTCAATGCAAGCAAGAACTTGCTTCCTGGATACAATCAGGAAAGCTTGAGTCTTTTGAAAAAAAACTGCCCAAAGAAATAATTTACAGGCAATTCTGGGCAATGCACATGTGGCACCTGAACCCGGTTAAGGAAAGGCTTAATTACCAGACAAGAATACTTGCAGATGCGCTTTCGGAAACTAACCCATACTGGCAGGACTGGGTCTCAGAGAAAAAGCAGCTAGAGCCTTTTGTTAATGGGCTCAGAGAGTATTATTCAAGTTCGCATACTGCGCTGAGATCGCTCATAAACCGTTTTGGCGGCGAGCCCGCCAATCAATTGAAAAGCTGCATCTGGCTGCCCATGGCGCTAGCAAACCAGATTCTCTGTCGTGCCTGGTCAATACACGCAGACAGAGACTGCTTTCAAAACTTCAAAGCCGAAATCGATGCCTGGAGCCGCCTTTCCGAAAGCACTCTCGGTGTTCTCTGTCTTGATCATGTGGTTTTTGCCTGCCAGAAACCGGAGGTTTTTGCATGTGATGATTCAGGCAGGCTGCACAGTCCCGATGGTCCGGCTCTGATGTTTGCCGATTCTTACAAAGAATACGCCTGGCATGGGGTCATAGTGGAACCCTGGATAATTGAGAACCCGGAATTAATTAATATCGAGCTGATCGAATCCAGTTCCAACGCTGAAATCAGGCGGGTGCTGATTGAACGTTACGGACAGGCTCGCTATTTGCATGATTCAGGCGCTGAAGAAATTCATAGGGACGATTACGGAGTACTTTACAGAAAAGAAATAGATGGTGATGAAGCTTTGGTAATGGTTAAAGTTGTTAACTCTTCACCTGAACCCGACGGCAGCTTTCGAGACTATTTTCTTCGGGTTCCACCGGAGACTCAAACGGCAAAACAAGGTGTAGCCTGGACTTTCGGCTATGAAGCAGATGATTATGGTCCGCTTGTGGAAACATGAGCCGAATTCAATATCTAAACGCAACAAGAATGTGACCTTTGGAACAAAGCCGTGGCTCAGGCGGTAAAATAGTCACTTGATGCAAGATCTCGCTGCTATGGAAGGTCAAAATGGAAGATCTGCTGGTAAAAGCCAGACTGACTGTCGACAAATACAGTTCAAAGAAGTCACAAGACAAAATCAAAGCGACAAGGAATGTATTGTTCGCTGTTAAAGCATGCAAAAAATTCATAGAAGAGAACGAGCAAGAAGACCGGGGCATTTCTCAGCGCTGTGCCAGAGAGTTGAGCGACATACTCTCAAGCATGCCTTTGTTCAAAACATTTGCTCAGGACAAAAAAGCAGTGAACAATATTCACAACAAAAAGCTTGCAGATGAGCATATAGATGCGATTCTAAAAGATCTTAACTCTGCAGTTAAAGAACTTGAAATTGAAAGAAGCAAGAGAATCCGCGACTGGGTGCGCATGCATCCGGTTCTTGGAAAGCTGAGAAGAAATGCACTTAAAAAGGTTCCTGAAGGCACCTATGTGCTTCTTTTCAAAAAATCCGAACGCGCAAAACAGAGATTGAAAAGAGAGAAAAGACCCGTGTCTGCTCATTTCCAGCATGGCGAAAATCTTGCTCAGGCAAGTGCGGGCGAAGACCAGAACGCAGAAATCAGAAAACAAAGCGCAGTGCTGCTTGATGATAAACCTGCGGATCTCGAAAGAAACGAAGAACTGCCACTTAACATGTCGATTGTAGAGAACTCAGCTGCAAGTTCAGAGCTTTCTGAAAGCCAGGAACTTGAGACCTCAATCGGTGGAGAAGATCCAATCAGAGAAGCGACTGCAGAATCAGAACTTCCCGGTGCAGACGAAATTTCAAATACCGAAGAAGTTTCAAGTGCAGAAGAAGTTTCCGGTGCAGAAGAAGTTTCAGCTAAAGAAGAAATTCTAAGTGCAGAATCGCACACAGAGGAAGTTTCAAGTCCCGAAGACAGTCAGACGTCTGAAGAAAGTGAAGCAAGCAGTGAAAATGTGCAGCTGGGTCGTGAGCCAGGCATTGATTCCTGCGAGCTTGTTTTAAGACCGGCGCCAGACGGCCGCATTTTTACAAGATTCCGGCCCAAAGAATTTGCCGATGATGCCCGTGTATATAAGATGTTCCGCAGCAGTGCACAAATAGTGGGTGCCTGTGTTATAGCGGAAGGAAAGCTCAAAAACGAAATCGGGCAATTGCCGCAAACAAAAGAGGGCGAGGACAAGCTCAGGTATCTGCTCGGTCTTTCTAAAGAAGCAGTAGGAAAGCCTGGAAAAGCATTTGTTGAAGCGCACGAAGTATTGAACGAACTGTTTACTCTATGTAAGAGCAGGCAAATTCACAAAGAGGCTTATATACTTCTTTTTCAAGAAGCTGAAAAGGAGCCGGAAAACGCCGCTGAAAGCCAAACAGATCCTGGACTTGAAGAGAAGGAGGCTGCTCAAGAAACAGCCGTTTCTTATAAGGATGATTCTGAAACTGATGCTCAAACTCTTGAATCTCAAACACTCGATACTGAGGCGTCAACAAATCCGGATGAACTAAGCGAGCAAGCAGAAGACGAAACTGCAGATCTGCAAAGCCAGACTGATGAAACAGAAAATCAAGCAACGCAAAACGAAGATTCGGAAAACGATGATTTGATGATCGATGATCCTGCAAAAAGTGATGCTGCTGAGCCAGGCAATGAACTGATCGAAATCGAGCTTTCAGAAGATGACGAAATTTCAGAAGAAGAGCTCTCAGAAGACGGAGAGATTTCAGCTGGCGATGTTATTGACGATGATGCCTCTGAGCTGGAGCTTGAGTTGGAGTTGCTTTCAAGAACCAGTGCCGACGGACGGATCATGACCAGATACCGCCCCTTTGATTTTACCGATTCGCGCAGCCTTTATGAAGGATTCAAGAAACTCAGACCGGTAGTCGGTGCTGCAGTTATTAAAGAAAGAGAACTGCTCATGACTATCGGTCATGTACCCATGCGCAAAGGCGAAAAACAGCTTGAAACACTGCTCAGTTATTCGCGCAATGCTCTGGACAAACCAGCCCTGGAATTTATCGAGCGCAATGAAGTCCTTTCCTTTTTGCATGAGCTTTCTACCGGTGAGCTCAGGCATAAAGACTGTTCCGTAGTGCTTTTTGCCGACAATGAAGGTAAGCCCTCGCTTATGAGCTTTCCGGGTCGGAAATCTGCAAGAGCTCAGAACAAGCTGCCACTTTCTGAATTCAGAAGCCCTAAACTTGTTTTCGACCGCTTCAAAAACGTAGATAACCTTCTGGGCGCATCGGTGCTTGGTGAACAACAAACAGCAAGCGCGCCTCGCGAAAGCAGCAACAGAGGTCCACATGCAAAGGATAGAAGCGGCAAAAGTGACAGAGACTTCAAGCCGAGAGTTCAGGCGGCAAAAAGCCTGGTTGTGATTGCTGCGCTTGGCCGCACGCCGCTCAAGCAGAATGTGCTTATCAGCGCAGAAATTCTGAAACGCCTCGGTGTTGACCTTTCGATTTTGTATTGAGACCAGCCTTTCAGCATTCTAGTATTCCTGGTTCATGAGCGGTTGCAGTGCTCCGGCAGCGGCTTCAATACTTTCCAGTCGCCCTTCAAGGTAGCCCGCCCTGTAACTCAAAAACTCGATTCTTGCAAGCAGTCTTTCAATCAAATCGAGATGCTGTGAAAGAAGCTCTGAGCTGCCCTGTTTCTGGAGATGCTTGCTTGATTTTGCACTGTCTTCTTTTGCCTGTTCGAAACCAAGACCTCGTTTGCCTGCGCGCAGCTCCGTGTTGCTTTCAAACTGGTTGCCATGTTCGATCAAATAATCATAGATGCTGCTGTCGGCATAATTCCCGGCGGCGCTATCAAAATTCAAGCCAGCATTCACAATTGCTTCCAGCCAGTTTGTTCGGGGTCTGCCTTTTGATGGGGTAGCTGCAGGGTTTTGCATCTGCTTATATGAAGGCTCATGCTTATGCTGGCAGCATACATGTGAGCTATCATGAGAGCTATCATGAGAACTGTCATGAGAACTAGCGGCTTGAGCAATAGCACCGTATGCTTCCGGCTGAGGCTCGTAAGATCGCGCCTCCGGATCTTTGCCTTTGCTTTCAAACCTTGATTCTTCAAGTTGTTCTTTTTCTTCTGCTCCGTTTTCTACTGCTGGGTCTTCTTCCTCTGCTTTTTCAAGCCTTACAAACCACTTTCCGTTTCTCTGGTATGCATCAAGGCTCCCTTTTTTAGCTCTTTTCATTGCTGCTTTGACTGAAATGCCGAGTTGGCTTGCGGCTTCTTCAATTGTCAAATAATCATTCTCAATATCGCTCTCGTCACTCTCGTCGCTTGAATCGCTTGAATCACTACATGAATCACTATTAGTATGGAGACCAAGCATTCTGCCTCTTTTTTCTGAAGGAGCAAAAAGTTCTTCGATTGCTTCGGCAACAGTCATGCCTGTCGCGTTTATACGTCGAAGCGCTTCAGCAGCCGCAGTGGGAGGAATCTCTCCCCTTGTCGCCATATTCTGAAGATCAAGGGCAGCCTCCAGCACAAACTCTGAGAGCCGGCCGGACTGAACGAGAGTTTCACCGATCATCTGGGTGTTGTTGATGCTACGTTCAATGCCATCAAGTAGATCGAGCTCATGAACTACGTTTGCAAGTACGAGCAATTCTCCAAGCCTCACTGAATTCATAGGCTCCGGGCGCACAAAACCATGAAGACCCAGTGAGTCTTCAATGCTTGTGTTTTGATTTGCAGCTGATTTCAAGGCTTCTACTGCCTGCATCCTGCTTATGACGCCATCGCGCACCAGCTTCTGGGCACTCAACGCAGCAAATGCTGTCGGTGGCGCAATAACTCCCTGAAGCACCAGCACACGGGCAAGCGGAAGTCCGGTTGTATAAAAGGCTTCCAGTCCTGAGTGCAATTGAGCTTCATTTATTATTCCGGCCTCGAGAAAAATCTCACCGAGTCTGTTTGTAAGCTCATATGATTCCGATTTCCAACCCAGCTCAGCTAGAGCATCATCAAGACCATAGTTCCTTTCGTCAACCAGCCTGATTGCAGTGCAGGCAAGTTCAATATCGAGCAACCTGTCTCGCACGAGTGATTGCGCAAAAAGTGCCGCTTGCATGGTATGTTCTTTCAAAGCTCCTGAACCTATTAAGATCCTGCCCACCGGCAGACCGGTTTTTAGCGAGATTGGTATCGCATCAGCAAGATCCTGCCTGCTTATTAATTGAGATTTGA
Source organism: uncultured Candidatus Obscuribacterales bacterium (assembly GCA_964615655.1). Taxonomy (GTDB): domain Bacteria; phylum Cyanobacteriota; class Vampirovibrionia; order Obscuribacterales; family Obscuribacteraceae; genus JAIEPM01. Next base: position 35,865 of record CAZTQO010000043.1, read on the forward strand.
GCAATAGATCCCCCAGAAGTAAGTTATTCTGGCTAGCGGTTTTTTTCATTCTTCACCTGGCTGGATGCAGTTTTATGTTATCCATATGCCCGGCGCTTGCTTTACTAAGCAATCAGGAGCGAAAACAAGCAGCAGTTTTTGATGAAAATCAGGCAAGAAAAGCTTTATTAGCGTTTCCTAAGCGTTCTTTTCCTTGCTTTACAGCTCGGCACTTCCGGTTTTTGGACAAAAAAGAGATTTTTTTTTTGGGAGATGTCCCATTGCTCCAGCTTCTTGGGCTGGATTCAATGCTAATAACTTTGCCTGAACCCGTGTTTCAGGTCAAAGCCAGGAGGACCATTTATGGATATTATCGATTCTCTTCCCCAGGAGAACAATGAGAAGGCTGCGCAAAGCCAGCTTTCCGAGAACATTACTTCGCTTGTTAGTTGGACGGCGCAAGACAACCAGTATCTTTTGACTTCCCAGGGCGCTCAGACCACTGAGCTGGAGCTCACTGACAAAACCCTGAACAAATCAGAAAACACAGAAGTGGAGCGTACCGGAAACGACGTGGGCAAAGCGATAGTAGGCGGCATTATCGGTGGTATTGCCTCCGAGTTGCTTTTCGGCGGCAGGCGGCCATATTATCCGCCACCCGGATATCCTGGTTACCCGGGTTATCCTGGTTACCCGAGCTATCCATACCCAGTGCCGGTACCGATTCCGATTCCAATTCCCGGTCGTGGTCACGGACATGGACATGGGCATGGTCACGGACACGGACATGGACATGGTCACGGGCGCGGTCACGGGTATCCAGGACCATGGCACGGCGGCGGTCACAGGCGCAGGTAGTACTCAGGCGGCAGCCCTAAGCTTCGCCGGGTAATAAAGTCCATTCAGATTGTTCCTGACAGGTGTATGAGCTTGCTACTTCAATGAAGCAATCACATGCACCTGTCGGGCATTCTTCTATGCATTTGCCGCAGTCTTTGCACTTATCAAAATCAATACAATAACGTCCGAGAATACACTCAATTGCTTTGAGCGGGCAGGCAAGCTCGCACGCCGAGCACTGGATACAGGTTTGGGGATCTGTTACATGTTGCTGCATTTGAAAATTCCCGGAGCTTAAAAGGCAAAGCCTTCAAGTTCTTGCTTCAACTGAGCTTCCCATATACAGGCAAGTTCTTCGTTTTTCTTGCTTTTCAGACCAAACTCAATATACTGAGCATTGCGATCAGAATTGGGTGGACCAAAACAAACAAGAACTTTCTGATACCAGTATTGCATTGAAAGCATAAGCAGCTGTTTCTCGCTTTCTATTTTTGAAAGCTTCTCTATGCACAGGTAGCCAAAGTCTTTGTGTGACTTCTCAATCGGCAAATGGGCCGCGGAAAGCTCGGCCCATGGGTGAAAGCTTGAGTGCGAAAAATCCTCTAGCAAGAGACATGCCATGCTCGCCATCAAGTAGGTAAAGATTGCAAGATCCGGCCAGCCCTGCAACGGATACATCAAAGCATTAACTCTTTTGTCCTGGGAACTGCGCCTGTATCCAAGCGACACATTGCGTTGCAGCCGGGCTTCAAAGCAATGCGAGCTTGTGTATTTGTCAATGTTCATACCACTCTGTGCGACCAGTTCGTATGTTTTTTGAGCCAGAGAAAGCTTTTCATAAGTGATTTTTGCAAGCGCAGCTTTTTCAGCCAGACCAGGTGCAAGCGCAATTGCAGTTGAATATCCGAAGGCCCCTGCCATTTCAGAGTCGGCATACTGCAGCAATATGCCGCTTGCAAGTTCACGATATTTGCTCGAACTTTCTTGCAGAGTCAATATATTCTTGCCTGCTGTAATTTTTTCAAGCAGCAAGCGATCTTCTTCTGAAATTTCAAGTTGCTTCATATTGGCTCCCAAGCTTGCGCTCCTAGCGAACTGCCTGAGCCGGGCGCTCCGAATCGCTTTCAATTTGATAGCCGACCCGCATATCATAATCAGGCTCGATATGCTCAGGCATCACAAGACCAAGCTCACTCAAGCGTTTTGAAACAATTTCCCTGTATTCGTCTTGCAATTGCTGGGACGACTTTGTCTTAAGACCCATTTCAAAATACCTGGCAAAATGCTCGCTTTCGTCATCGGGACGTCCGGAAAATCCAAGTCCCATTTGCATGAATTTGGGAACCGCATCCTGCAATCTGGCTCTGCCCTTTTCACCGTCGAATTCGATTACTCTTTTTGCAGCCCAGACACCAAAGGCCAGATGCCCTTTTTCTTCCTGCCAGATACGTTCGCTTACACGCCGCCAGGGCAGATAGGAAGACTCACGGTACTGCCCAAGAAATGCCACTGCCGCAGGAGTCACTACAGTTGAAAACATGGCAACATCGGCCCAATCTTCAAAGAAAGTGCTCCAGTTTTCTTTGCGAAAACCGTTTATCACCCTGACAATTTTCGGATCCGGGTTCTCTGGATTTCTGACCAGCTCCTGCACACGCTCATTAACGTTGACGCCCAGCTCTTCAAGTATCTGCCAGCAATACCAGCCATGACCAATCTCCTCCATGACTTTTTTGCTTAATCTGTAGGCTTCCTCCGGTCTTGTTGCAAAACGCAGGTTCTCGCTGACACGCTGGCCCCCGGCAAATTCAGAATCAGCCTGGAATGAAAGCAGATCAATAAGTGCTTTGCGATAGTCTTCGGGAATTTTGTCGGTTTTGTCGTAAGTTTTCATTTTTGGCTCACTCTTTGAAGAACTCAAAAGGACAGTACTGGAAACATTGTTTCAAATAAGGCTTCTACTTAGATCGTCCTTTAGATTGGAGAAGAATCACCCATGCGTCATCCTTTAGAATGATTTGCAGTAGATTGATTTGCAGTTCCGCCGTGTCAAAGAAACTGATTCCTGATTTAGGAACAGAGTTAGAAGGTGTGATACCATCAGTAAAATGCATATAAGAAAGACAATTTATGGGCTTGTTTCAGCCTTCTTCTTACTGACAATTACGGCAGCTCCGCTTCTATCGGCGCCCGGTTATGACCCGAGGTCATTTCCAGGCCAGGGTAGCGAAGCAGATTTCAACAAAGCTCTTCAGTTGAATGAAAAAGGTGTCGTGCTGCTAAAGAGCTCTAAAGCACTTGAGGCAATTGCAGAATTTAAGAAAGCAATCGATATTTATCCTTATTACGCACAGAGTTTCGCAAATTATGGAAATGCTCTCTCAAATCAGCATCGGTATGCCGAAGCTATAAGGCAATATAAGAAGGCCATTGCTCTAGCGCCTGATTTTACTGAAGCATATTGCAAAATGGCTGAATCTCTATTGCAGCAAAAAAACTATCTTGCAGCCGAGGCGGCTTGCAAGAACGCGCTTAAAATAGAATCGATGAATTTGCCGGCCATGCTTACTCTAGCTGATGTTTACCTGGTTACGCATAAGGCCCAGGATGCACGTACAGTATTGCTTGCGGCTCAGAACCTGCCTGCAAGCCCTGCACAAAAAAAGGCGATTCTGGACAAGCTCAGCAAAACAAGCAAGCTATTGAGCGGCATGCACTGATTTGAAGTGCCCGGTAAATCTATACAGATGGGCAAGACCTTGTGTCCAATAAAATCAGCAATCAAGTAGGCGGTAGCCTCGGCCATGTACTGTGTCAATAATTGATTTCTCGCCGGCTTTGTCTACTTTACCTCGTAATCTATTTATGGCAGTTCTGACAGAATCAATGCTTGCTTCCGGATCATCACTCCAGAGTTTATCTAATAAGACTTCAGCCGAAAACACATGATTCTTGTTTTTCAACATTAACTCAAGAATCGCGAACTCTTTGGGGCGTAAATGGACTACCTTGCCGTCAATACTTACAACATGAGTAGCTGTGTTCAATGAGATATTATTGACACATAGTACTTTTGCCGGAGCTGCCACCGGGCGTCTTAGTAAAGCTCTTACTCGGGCTGCAAGCTCTCGGACAGAAAATGGTTTTGTAAGATAGTCATCTGCACCAGAATCAAGCCCTGTTTCCTTGTCCTGCAACTCGCGGCGTCCCGTAAGCATCAAAATAGGGCATTTTCCACCACGTTGCCTGTAATTGCGGCAGAGCACCGGTCCTTCGACTCCAGGCATATTCCAATCCAGGATCACACAATCGTATGGGTAGATTCTTAATCGCTGCTCGGCTTCATTTCCATCATGCACCAGCTCCACCGTATGTTGTTCAGTGCGTAGCCGTTCTGCAATTGACGTGCAAAGTTCAATATCGTCGTCTGCAATCAATATTTTTGCCATAACCGCTCCTTAATTCGAAACATTGAGCAGAAACCAGAGAAATCATTCCCGACACTTTCATGAATGAAACACGCCTGAGTGCTGCATTTGTGGGGCAACAAGTCTAAACTAGAGCAGAACTCTTACATTATTCTGAAATGAAGTCAATAAATGGTGATAATATACCGAATTGACAGATTATAAGAGCGGAGCGCCTGATTTCCTGTGGCAAGCATTAATCATGAAAGCAAAGAAATCAATATAAAGCTTGTCTATTATGGTCCTGCTCGGTCCGGCAAAACAACAAATCTTGCTTATATGCATTCCCAGCTAGCCCCAAGCAGCAGAAGTGAGTTGATTAGAACATCAACAGAATTTGGAAAGCTAATGTTCTTTGACTTCTTACCTCTTACCTTGGGTGGCGGGCCAGGAGCTTTCCAAACAAGATTTTTCATCTTTACCAGCCCTGGAAAATGTGAAAACAAGGAAATTCTGAGGCACTTGCTCAACGGCGTTGATGGAATCGTATTTGTGGCAGATTCAGATCCGAAGAGAGCTGATGCAAATGCAGCATCTCTGCAAGAACTAAGAGAGTTCTTGAGCGATTACAATATTAGATTTGAAAATTTCCCCTCGGTTCTGCAGTACAACAAGCGAGATCTCCCTACGGCAATGCCACTTGAGCAAATGGAGCGATGCCTCAATAGGAGCTCCCTTCCAGGATTTGAAGCTGTAGCTTCTGACGGACTGGGGGTTTTCAATTGTTCTAAAGCCATTAGCAAGTTGGTTTTGAGTAAGCTATCCGATTAAACTCCAAATTAGGCCAACTACTCTGATTTCCTTGCGTCCTTACTTCTGAGCGGCGGTGCCAGAATCCAAACACCGGCACTCGTTTGAACATTCGCGTGAGAATCCGTAATTACCATTGGGCACAGAGTGCAAGCATATTCCCCGACCTGTGCTCTCCAGCGACAACTTGTATACAAGAAACACGTATTCTGTGTTTCCAGTGCAAGGTCATTTTGATCGTGTCGCAGAAGCATAAGTTGTCTTGGAACATCACATTCAAGTCCCGTCCAGTTTGCACAAGCGTCTTCCGCACAAATGCCTGCAAAACGAAACTTGCGTTCTGGCTGTTTTGCCGCTGCATCCAAGAAATCCTGTGTTACAAAAACCGGCTCTCGAAAATAATTCACCCGATCTTTATCTTGTATATAACCAAGGACTAGCCCTCCCATTGTGCAAAAGCTACTTGGACACATGTGAAGCGATTTTTTCGGCGAGTTCAATAGCAAACTCCTCTGTGCAAGACTGTTGCTTTCACATTATTATGCCCAGCAAACGCGTCTCAGTGCCAAGCAGATTGTGGAAGAATGGGTAAGTAGAAATAGGCCTCTAATCTTGGCATGACAAGTGAATAAAAAAATCTGGAGCATTTTTTACCATTCCTGGAGGCTGCTTGTACTTTTTTTCAGTCTAGTTCTCTTATCCTCAGCTCTTTTAGCAGATACGCTCGGATGGTTGATTCTGATTGTCAATAATCCAAAAACCGAGCTTATCAGACTGGAACCTGCACTGGCAATAACCTTGATTGTGGTGGTTCCACCATTTTGTTTTAGCTTTAACTGGTTAGCAGCCTTATTTTCCGGAATAGGTCTTTATTCGGTTTCGCAACGAATTCTTTCATTCCTTGTAAAAATTTGGTCGTTGCCCCTTATGCCTGCAGGTCTTGGAGTTCCAATAGCCGAAGCTCAAGCGGCAGACTATTACAGAGAAAGTGGGAATCCCGCTCAGGCAGAAGTGAAATATGAATTAGCTTTTTCGCGCTTTAAAGCTTCAATTTGGAAGTACTTTTCTGGAGCGAGTCTAAGTTTTTTCAACTACTACCGCATGCTTCAAAAGCTGGGTCGCCATGATCAGGCGCGTGAGATATTTCAAAAGAACTTGATTCCGCTAATAACTTATTTGACGTGGTCCGGTTTTCGGATCGCATGCTGTGCATTAATTCCAATTGTCTGGATGAATCTGGTAATCAGGCTCTATGAAGATATCAATGCTAAGCAAGTTCAACTAAGAAAGCTCAATAAGGAAGTAATCACCGGAGAATTCCAGACACGAGGTTTTAATGAGCGCCTCTCACATCTTCAACCAGCTCTTGAGTCGGTTGAATGGCTATATACACCGGAAGGAAGGATTGTTATTTGTGGTGGTATCGCGAGCGCATTTCTTGAGGCCGTGAAATTGCAAACTGGGGCGGCAAAAATAAACCAGGATAAAATAGCTGCTTTTCATGTGCAGGAAAGACCTGCCGACTTTGCCCGAAACAATTATCTGCTTGCAAAATGGTTCTTGGAAAGAGCACTCAGGTACCAGGCAGCTTGCCCACATCATGCACAAAACTATTCATATATTGGCGAATGCCTGGATAAATGCAATAAAAGACTTGAAGATCTTTACAGAGTTGCTTCTGTATTACTGGAGGAAGCTTTAAGAATCCGCAAAGAGATGACGAGTATTAATTCGCTGGCTAATTCTCACTTGATCTGCAAGCTCAGCGAAATTGATTCTTTGTTTAGTGCAGTTCTGCAAAACAAGAAAGATGTCAGCGCCACACTCTTATGGACAGCCCATGATTGGCTCAAGAAAGCCGAATATCATTTAATTGACAAGCGGAAACAAATCAGCGATTCAAATTTGGCAAGTGAGTCTCTTGGGCAGGAAGAAATAGAGAAAAACCTGCATCAAAGCGGATTAATACTGGTCTATTTGATGTATAACCAGAAACTTGATCAGGAAGCCCAGATACTGGGAAAACAGCTTCGAAAACTCGACGAGGAATCGGTTTCCTTGCCTGAGCTAAAGTGTAACCGACTCCTTGAACTCTTTGGACCGTATCTGCGTAGCGCTCAATATGTCGAAGCAAGATCGCTGCTTCAAGCTACAAAACAAATTTCATTTGGAATCAAAAACAAAGATAAGCAAGCGAAGGTGCAAAGCGAGTGCCGCATTGCAGAATCAAACTTGTGCTTTGAAAAAGAGGATTATGCTGCTGCGGTGCATATAGCTAAGAACAATCTTGATACTTTAAATCAAGAAGCAGTAAATGGCGAAGAACTTGCAAATACTTACGAGTGTCTGGCAAAGGCTCAATCATTTATGAACGGCAAGATTGACCAGGCGGTGGCAAATCAGAAAAGCTGCCTTGAACTTAGACAAAAGCTTTATGGCAGGCTTGATTTAAGAACTCTCAAAACCAGTGTACAACTGCTATATTTGATCCGCTTGCAACTGGAAGAACTTGGTGGCGGCAAAGCAAAAATCAAAGACCTTGCAGAACACTCCAGGTTCATAACACATTTGGTGCGAACTCTTGAACTACAAGAGTCGCGCAGAAACGATAATGATTTTTTACTTCTAGCTGCAGACGCAAATTACGAGTTAGGCAATTTGTTCAAAGCCTATCAAAAGTATGAGCCGGCGCGGCAATGTTTTGCCAATGCTTGCAATTTCCACATGTTTAGAACCGAGTCTTCAGGCGTCAGAGCCACAGTAAGAGACATGAATGCAATGGCATCTCTGGATGTGCTCGAAGGAAACAGTCAATCTGCCCGCCGGCGTGTGCTCTGGGCATCCACCTTGCTTGCAGACTATATCAACGAGACCTATCCCGGATTGTCTCTGGCAGAGCAAATAGCCTTGAGTCATGCAATAGAAATACAAATGAACAACCTTCTGGCTGTCATGACTGCCTGCAATGACAAAAGCAATTTGTCATATCCCTACGGGCACTTGCTCAGGTGGAAGGGGTTTCTAATAAATCAAATGAGCCGGAAAGCCTTAGCCATAAGAAACAGTAAGGATCATGAGTTGAAGAAACTGCTTTCTAAACATCATGATATCGTGTCGATGATACTTGAAGCATACATGAAAACAGACTCAGACGAAGAGCGCTTCCAAATGCTGGCTGAACAGAAGGAAGAGTTAGAAAGAAAAATCAATGAAGCAAACAGAAAAGTACTGAGCAATAACAAAGAGAGTTTGGCAACACTGCCAGATTTACAAGCCGCACTGGGCAACGAAGAAGCACTGGTTGATTTGTATGAATATAGACCCTATACAGACCGTCATTCTCATTACGGAGCCGTAATTACAAGCAAGAGTTCGACCTCCTGGATCGATCTTGGACATACAGCTGATATAGATAATGCAATTGAGGCCTGGAGAAATAATCTTGCTTCACCTCTGCCTGAATCGAAAACCGAAGGAATCGATAAAAGTTCGAATCCCTGGTCTGCGCTTCAAAAGCTGCTGGCAGTTCCGATCAAAAAGGAAATTTCTTCTTCAATAAAGAGAATATGGGTCGCTGATGACAACCAACTTGCACGCATACCATGGAACGTCCTTTTATCCGACTCAAGCCGGGGAATCTGTTTAGTTGACAGTCCCTTAGAGTTGCTTTCACTCAAGAAGTATGCAACTCAGTCAGCAGAAAAACCAGATACCAAGCTCCAGAACTTCATTCTGGTTGGCGGAATTAATTACCAGGGTCGTGCGTCAGCCCTGCCAGGAGCTTCAAAAGAAATTGCATTACTCAGGCAAAGCGCTGAAAGAGCCGATCTAGAGCCCATAGTCTTGAGTGATACGATTCCCGATTCATTCGCACCGGCAACAAGGGAGAACGTAATCTCGGCATTTGCAAAAGCGAGCCTGGCTCATCTGGCTACACACGGTTATTTTCGGGACGCCTCTTTAATAAACTCTGAAAGCGGCGAACGATCAATATCATTACTGCCAGCAGTAAGATCAAGCAGTTTGTCCACAGACTTTCAGATGTCGTCCCGCAATCCTCTAATCGATTCCGGCTTATTAGTTTCCATAACTGGAACCCAAGGCAGTGCTACTGGATTCTTGACAGCAGAAGATATTCTAACAGCCGATCTTAGCAGGTGCCGTCTTGTAACTCTTTCAGCTTGCGAAACAGGAAGAGGCCGTGAGCTAACCGGTCAGGGTGTGATAGGGCTGAGATCGGCATTAATGGGTGCTGGAGCAAGGTCTGTTTTGCTTTCGCTCTGGAAGGTTCCAGATCGTGCCACCGCAGAACTTATGAAGGTGTTCTATCAAAATTTGCTTGACGGTAATTCGCCTTCTTTCTCGTTAATACAAGCTCAAAATGAAGTACGCAAAAAACCTGAATGGCGTGCGCCTAAGTATTGGGCAGCATGGGTTCTTGTAGGCGACGGCTGGAGCAAGGATGAAACCACCTCGCGAAATTGACCCAGTGACGTTTGCTTTGCTGCTATGATTCTAAGAAAGCTAAAATGCAAGCTTTTTCAATTCATCTCTTAATTCAGAAACACTCTGGAACCTGTTTACAGGATCTTTCTGCAGACATTTTTCAACAATAAGATCAAGAGCTGAACCTTCGGGAATCTTATCGCATTTTTCTGATGGCAGTGTTGGAATTCCAATCAAATGCTTGGAAACAAGACCATCTGCAGTGCTTGAGTTTAGAGGAAGCTCTCCAGTGAGCAACTCAAACAAAATTATTCCTAAAGCATAAATATCTGCCCTTCCATCCAGAGGCAGGTCTTGCAACTGTTCAGGTGAGATATATTCAAGTGTACCAACCACCATACCTTCTTGAGTCAATCGCGCTTGCCGCCCGTCACGCAAGCGAGCAATGCCGAAATCGGCAATTTTCACTGCATCAATATTGCCGTTCTTCCGTTGCACAAGTATGTTGTCGGGTTTCAAATCACGATGAATTATGCCGACATCATGAATTTCTTGCATACCAGTGCAAATCTCAATCATTAGGGAGACGCTTGTTTCCACAGGCAAGCTTGTTGAAGCAACAAGGATCTGGCGCAACGACTCTCCATTTACATATTCCATAACCAGGTAGGGAACTTTTGCATTAATGGAACCGGCATCATAAATTGATACGACATTGGGATGCTTTACCTTAGCAAGCATCTTACACTCATATTCAAAACGCTTTGATGTTTCTCCGTCTCCCACAAGAGAACCATGCATCAATTTTACAACTACAATCCTTTCCATCTGGATATCTGTTGCTTTCCAGACCAACGCCATCCCACCTTTACCAATGGGCTCTTCAAGTCTATATTTGCCTGCCACAAGTACGCCTGCCTTCGCTTCAAATGAACCAAGCAACTGAGGTGGTAAGTAAGTACTTGTTCGGCGCAACATCGATTTCACTCTTGCATGCAGCTCACGCAAAGCAAATGGCTTTGTAACATAGTCATCTGCACCCGCCTCAAGACCAGTCTCTTTATCATCAAGTTCCTTACGCCCAGTCATCATCAAAACAGGCGCTAGCCCGCCGGAGTTTCGATAGAACCTGCAGAACTCAACACCGCTTGCTCCAGGCAAATCCCAGTCTAGAATTATCAGGTCATAGGAGCTGTTGAGTACATTATCCCAGGCGTCTTCGACGGTAGAGAAATCATCTACCTCAAATCCTTTTGCAAGCAGAAAATCCTTTAAGACACGCGAGAGGTCTATGTCGTCGTCTACAAGCAGAATTCTATTTTCTGACATTCAGCACTTCGACCTCACTTATGGTTGTGGACCAGCGCCGCCCGTTACAGCAACACCTGGCGCCATCAATGAATGCGTCGCACCGCTTTGCGTGTCTTTTACATCCAGCTGCAAAACTACGTAAACAGCGCTCGGCATAAACTGGGGTTGTAAACCAGTAGCCAGTGGAGCCACAAACTGAAATTCCTTTGCTTGAATTAAGCGTGGTGGTGCAGTGTAACCGTTTATACAAGGAGGCAAGGAGGCAATGTTGATTTCTAAATCCGTATCGTCTCCTCCAAAGGGCGGATTCATTCCCAACATGCAATTACCTTTGTAAAATTTGGAGGCGCTATCTACAAACTGCTTGTCGTAGTCAGCCATTGCATCTCCGCCACGTTCCAGCACCAAATAGTTGGATGGCTCCACATTTGATGTGGCAACATTTTTCGGGTCTACGTTACTATGCGGATCAGCAGAGCCAGTTGCTTCCCTGCTCAAACAGCCAAAACACGATTGCTCCTTATTGATACTAACGGCTGATGTTGCCACCCCAGCCATATGTGCATCACCTGGGGAGCCTGCGCTGCTAACAGCTTTTTGAGCGGCCTCAACAGCTTCATCCATTCTGATTCTCTGGAGTTTGTTTCGCTCTTGAGCAAGAAGAGTAGCACTATCTCGTGCTCGCTGGCTTATGGCTCTTGCCAAAGGCAAAATTTCAGGGTTTACGGCTTCACACAAAGCTTCATCATAACGCGTACATATAACAAGCTCTCGACTATGAGCGAGGGTAAAATTCATCTGACCGACATTGTCGTTTTTGTTTAATGCTACTGCTGCAGCCATAGCCACTTTTTCAGCAGCACTCATTTCTTTTCCGCTCAAGAAATGCAACCAGAACACATCAATTGCCCATAAAGCTATCACTAGAATGATTACGCCAGTAATTGCAGCAATTGCTAAGATATTTCCGGAACAGGGACGAAATCCTGGATTTTTGCACATTTTACTTTCCTCGTTTACTTTTTTAAAAGCGGTCTGTAAACCAGATCCTTGTACATCCCTTCAGGATTTGATTTGAGTATTATGTCAATTCTCCTTGTTAGCACAGCACTGCCAATTTGATCGGATTCAACAAAATCAAACCGGTTCAGAGTGTTCTTAACAAGCTCGAATGAATCAACAGGAACCATTACCCTACTAGGAAAACTCTCATTTAGATAAAGTTCTACTATTAAGTGTGGAAGTGCGCTTGCACAAGCTTTCATTGCTTCCTGGCTCTTCTCATTTTTATCTGGCAATAACTCCACCCAAACAGTTTTTTGCTTGATTTTCCAGGTCGGAATTTTGTCATTGGCTTTTTCGCCGCCCGCTTGTTCTCCATCCCCGTAATATTGGATTGTGCCCGACCGTTTACATCCGATCAAGTCAACCTGTCCAGATTTTGATTTACACGAATAGAGTTCTTCATAGACTTTGCCGTCGTTACCATCCGGACCTGCAATCTTTACTGTGACCTTATGAAAATCTCTCAGGCTTGAGTCCGGAAAATCAAGAAAATTCTTGATCTCTTTGGCAGATACCTGAACACGAAAATCGGCTTTTTCCTCCTTGTCCTCAGCAGTGGACGGCACAGATTGAAAAATCGCCAGTAACAAGAGAAATGAAAAAGGCAGCAGTGATATTTGCTTCCGTAGCTTTATTAGCATAACAACCTCATTAACGCGTCGAATCTATGCAACTGTCCTTTTTGATCATGAACTTGATTTTGAACATTTATCTGGAATTAGCGCGATAAAGCAATTTGAAAATCAGGTTGCTTTCAACTATTCCCTTTTTAGAAACAAGTTAGAGCAAACACTGGCGCATTCTTTAAGTGACATCTTATAGGCAACGTTTTTGCTCGTTTCAAAACAATGTTAGGAATCGGATTCAAAGTAATAAAAAATTGCCAGTGCTATGTCACTGTTATCATACAATCCGGGTATAAGAAAATCGAGATGAATATCAGTCGTCATGAGGTCGAAATGAGTTTAGCAAAGAGTTGTGCAAGTCTGTTTATATGTTTTCTTGTACTGGCACTGCAATCGCTCTTTCACTATGCAAACGCTCAATCTCAAGCTGCAAGTCCAGAAAGCATCGACCTGAATTTAAACACCACACAAGCTACTCTTCCTGCTGAAGTCTTGTTCGAGTCAGGTTCGCCTGGGAGTCAATCAACAGTAATTGCGCAAGAAGGTTCAAATCTTACCGTCGACAAAAACAGCGTTCTTACTCCAGCTCAATATATTGCAGCAATGCAAGTTCTGACAGGCGGCTCACAGACTTTGCAATTGAGTTCTCAGGGAAACGCCATAGGCGGTAGCTTTGCTGTAAATGGAAGTATTGGAAACATCGCTAACATGGTTGTTCCGCAAGGTGTTACGGCAATTAATAACTTTGCTGCAAATTCGCTGAACTTGACGGGCAATTTTACAAACTCAGGAACTTTTTATGCTATTTCCACTAATCCTTCAATCTCAACGGCAGTGATTCAAGCAAACAACATCGAAAATCATCTTGGCGGTGTCATAAGCACCGTGCTACCTTCAAATGGAATCAGCGGTTATGCAAACCTCGTTTCAAACTTGAACCTGAGTCTTATATCAATAAACAACATCATTAACGCCGGTACCATAGCAAGCTCAGGAAGCCTGAATATGCAAGCAGGCGGCTCAATAGTTAATTCTCTGCCCTCTGGGGTTAGCGGCCCATCACCTGTTTTGCAAGCTTTTAATTTCATCAATCTGAATAGCCAGTCGATCATTAACACAGGATTGATAGCGTCTCTCAATAGTAATATCAACGTGACCCTTGCGGAGGTCATTAGAAATGCTTTTGTGTTTAACAATTTGTCCGGCCAACTGCAAGCCTTATCGGGTGCAGTCAATATAAATATTGCTGGAAATAGTAACAGCCTGCTTGGCACATTAAATATTGTCGGTGGAGATTTTTTGAGCCAGACAATGAATGTAAATACACCGGGCTTTGATCTGGCAATTGATGCCCAGTCCATTAGCGGGATCTTAAATATAGAAACACATACGGGTTCCGTGCATGTGTCTCAGGGTGAACTAAACCTGGGAACACTCAGTTTTACAGGAGATCCGTTGTTTTACGACAGTTCAGGTGCAGCTATTAATATTGCAGGCGGGATTTTTACAAACGGGAACCCGCTGGTTGTTGTATCTGCCGGAGATATAAACATAAACGGGATCTTTGCCAGCAATGCTTCAATAATCACAAGCCAGGTTAGTGGCAGTGCCGGGCAGGTCTTACTTGTAGCCGGTGCAAATATTACAACGGCCGGCTCGGGATTACCGGCTCCGGTTGGCACAACTATCGATATTGACAGTTTTAATGCCAGCGGCAATATTACAGTTTCCAATGAAATTCATGCATTCGGGACAGGTGGTGGAAGCGGAGCCGATGTGACTCTGGTAGCACCCGGAACTATAAGTGTTGGTGGAAGAATTGTAAGCAGCGCCGATTCGGCAGGTGCCGGACAAAACGGTAATGTTAAAATCATTGCCGGACAATCAAGCGGTCAAGCCATTTCATTAAGCAGCATTGATACTAATGGCACCGCAAACGGTGGCTCCATCAGCATTTACACAGCGGCTCCTACACTTTCTGCAGCAGTAATCACTCTTGACGGCACCAGTTGTGCTGGCTGCTCCTCATTCTTTCTTCCGGGAGTCGCAAATACAGCTCAAGTAAGCCTGGGAGCAACAGGATTATTTTCCAACACTCCAATTACAATTGGTGATAACACAAGTATTTTGAGTTCAGCCGCTACTTTAACGATTCAAACACCCCAACTAAATTTGGGGGCAAACTCACAAATCATTAACAGCGCAGGTGTTGTGGCTATATCTTCCGGCAGTGGACAAAATCTCCAGATTCTCGGACCAAATAGCTCTTCGAGCACCATTTCCGGAAAAAGTACCATGCCGGGAGCAGCAGCAGTTGCAATTGCGGCAGCCAACGATCAATCGTTGCAACTGAGTTCAGCTGGGGCAGGAAACACAACATTTAATATTAACGGTCCACTTTCCCTAAGCACTACCTCTCTTGCAGCCAGAACAATTACCGTAGACAACACAGTGAATCTGAAAAGCAACGACAACATATCCATTCTCTTTAACAACACAGGCGACGGAAACTTAGTAAACAACGGGATTATTGAATCTTCCAGTAATGCCGCCAACTCGTCAATTACAGTGGCAAGCAGCGGCAGCTTAAATTTGAGCGGCAACGGCACTATCAAATTTACAAATGGTGGATTGCCTTCAATTGCCCTTGTAGCAGGCGCAGGATCCCAGCTAAATGTTTCTGGTTCTCCAATTTTTGACACCCCCGGCTTTGTTCAATTTATGGCCTTTAACGCGGGGTCCTCAGTAAATTTTGGCATGAATTCTGCTCCACAGATTTTAAATGCTGAACATGCACTCGTGTTCACACACACGGTTAGTTTTGCAGATAACTCATTCATTGATGCCAGCACAGGCAATCACATATTTTTCGATGCAGGAATTGCAGGCAATTTCATCAACTTTACTTTGCCTTCTCTCTCCTCTGCTCGTATTTCCAGTAAAGCAATAGAAATTAACGAGCCAGTGACAGGCCAGGGGCCCAATTCAAACGTTATAACTTTTAGCAGTTCCGGCGCCGGTAATGCGACCTTAAATCTTGATGGAGGTCCAACGCTGGTTTTTGGGTCAACAATAAACATAAATCCTGCTGTAACTCTAAACTCTTCCGGGCAGCAGCTTTCCTTCTTTAGTTCGAACATTAATCTTAATGGAAGCACAAGTGTAACGGGAGCAGCAGCAGGACTGCTGTTTCAAGGCAATAACGCAAGCAACTCACTAACGCTTTCTATGGGAGCCGGTTCGCAGATAAGCAATACTAGCGGAGGTGGAATTTTCTTCAACTCTCCCCCGGTCGGAACATTTTCAAAAGCACTCGGCGGCAATTTAAACGCAGCCGGTCAGGTTGTGGGCGCTGGTCCAATAACTATAAATGGCGGGCTCGGTATGGGCAACATTACAGGTGGTACTTCGTTATTTAATGGCGGAAACAATCCGGTGCAAATTAACGTTAACTCAATTACTAGCCTTATCACAGGAAATAGTGCTTCATTTACGCTCACGGATAACACCGGCAACATCCAGGCCAATAATGCAAACAGCGGCTTGAGAGCAGTAAACGGCTCTGTAAATTTGAATGCCACAGCAGGACAAATAATTGTGGACCCCGGCACTGTAATAAGTGCCAGCCAGAACGTAATTCTAAATGCGCAATCAGGCATTAGCAGCGGAACAGGTACGCAAATTACAGCAGGTACACTTGCTGCTGGCTTCAATCAAAACAGCATCAATGTACTCGACTACAACAGCTCCGCTTTCTTAAGCCCCGGTGCAGTTACTTTAACAACGCAAACAGGAAATATTATCCTAACTGACAATACAGTTAGAAGCAATGGCGGCAGTATAGCTCTAGCTAGCTTAGCTGGTGATATAAGCCTGGCAACAGGCGGTGGTGGTGGGAACTTTTTCTTTGCCCAAGGCGGCAATGTTACCTTGAACGCGCTAAACAATATCACCACAGCTGCAGGTACAAGCCTGGGTGCTGTAGCTCGTTTTGTTCCAGGAGCCACACCTGTTCCCATTGTCGGCAATACTCTTCCGGGCTATCAGGGTGGCGACATAGGTATAGTTGCCGGGCAAATCATTCCAAACATGGATTCATTTCTCAGAACAAATTATGACATGACCAGAACCTTAAACCCTCAATATATCCCCATCGGTAATTTGGACCTTACCGGAACACCAGTTCCCGCTCCTCTAAATGGCGGCTCAGTCATTCTGGACAACAAACTAGTTCTGCCTATGGTGATAACAGGGTCATTTTTTAACGTGGACGGGAGCGTTGTATATATAGATCCTGCAACAATCGTAGGCACTGGTTTTGGTGCATTCGGTCCACCGTCCAACTTTGTAGCTCCTGTTCCCGGAGGGGCAGTCCTGATACCTGTGCTTCCTGCAGCACCTGGAGCGCCTGCTGCCGCTGCTGCTCCAATTGCAATAACAGTCAACCCGCCAAACGGATTAAACAATACGACAATAACAAGAACTGATACTTTGCTTGAACCAACCGAGTTGCCTGCCCAACAAGAGCAGATCCAGATTGTAACTGTAAATCAACTGGAAGATGGAATGACCTTTGGCTCTCAATGCCAGCAACTGGTAATTGAATTGAAAGACAAAGCAGGAACTGTTTATGCAACACTTGTGGCGTCGGCCGGTACGACTTTACAGGTCGAAAAGAGAAAATCTCTCAGTATCGAAGATCGTATGCTTACAATGAAAGAAGGCAAAATCGTAGTAATCTCCAGTGATAAAAAAGGCTTCACACTAAAATCCAACAACAGTATTATTGACCTTCCAGCAGATTCAGTTAGCGTGGTTGAGCAGAAAAAAAATGGTGCCGTTATTGCCGGGGTGCTCGCTGGAGATGGCGAACTCAGCGTTCTGATTCAGGGCTATGGCAATAACAACACGGTTGTAGCCAAGCGTGGGCAGGAAATAGCATTTGGAAATGACTCTGAGCAAGAGGAATTGATACCGGTGGACGGAACATCTCGCGAAATTATCGAAGCTCACATTCTGCTTGCAGATTTGTCTACAACTAAAACCATTGAAAGTCAAAGTGCAACTGGCAGCGCTTCTAGAAGCGAACTCCGACAGAAATTAATTCCGCAAAATTTGCGCGTTGAAAAACGACAGTTTGACGAGGCGGCACGCATTCGCAACGAAAGGTTGCTAAAGTGCCTGGACTGTCTGAGAGCCAAATGTTCCAAAGAACAATGCGCAAACTTGCTCAGGAAACTTAGATTGACACCAGAGCAGCCCATTTCGGCAAAGTCTCCCTTTACCCCAATTGCTCAGAGTGAGCCACTAAAGCAAACGTTCAAATTTAGCACCACAGACCTAGAGAGTGCTCTAATTAGACATTATGCAAGTGATTCATCGATAAAATCCTTAAACAAAAACGCCATTTCAATTGGCAACGGTGAATACTTATTGCTGACTAAGGCTGAAACAACTGTTCACTTAGGAATCGCCGTTGCAAAAATACGACCTGATACTGTAGCTCTGCTAAGAAAGACAAATGATTCTGTATCCGTATTTGACTTATGGGACTCCAAAGGCAATGCCATCGAAATTCACAGTGGCGGAAAGTACTTTTCCTTGCAAGCAGGTCAAGAGTCAGTTATTGGACCAAAGGAAACGGTTTCATCAAAAATATTAAAAGACCAGATCTCCAGACGCCGAATCTATGTGCGAGAACTTTCTGACAAGCTAGCAGCTGTCCATTCCGAAGCCTCGTTCATTTCGATAGTTGGAAATAGCGATGTTTTGCAGAAGGTATGCAGTGCTAAAGAAACCAGTGACAAGCATATAGCCTCAAAGGTTTTCAAAATGGCTACTGTGCTTAACATGGTCACGTCAAATCACGGTCCTTACTCAAGCAAATAGATTGCCAAGTCACTACCCTTGTTGCCAGCAAAATAGCTGCATCAGGGGATCAAAGCGAAGAGGCACTCGATGCAGATTTTAGTCTTGAATTTACTGAAAAATAGAACATGGGAGATTTAACTCACTGACTGATCAAAAGCATTTTCTTACACCCATTCAAAAGCTCTGGTTTTTAGTTTCCGTGCTTCTTGTGATAATTCTGTTTCGCAGTGATAGCACAAAATTGTACAATCAGAGCGAACTGCAACAGGCCAAGCTGGATTATTTTGCCAGTCGAAAAGAACAGGCATTGCACAGAATCGAGATAGCCATCGATGCTTCCACAGCAAGCAAGGAGAATCTGGCTGCCTGTCTTATGTGGAAAGCAGAAATTCTCTTTGAAAAGGGTGAGCAGAGTGCTTCATTGAAAGTTTTTCATGATGCCATACTCGCAGCCGCTGCCGAATGCAGCCAAGATCGCAACTTGCTCAAGAACTGCCTGGATAAGCTTTGCATGGCAGAGAAAGTTTCTTTCTCGGAGCAAGACAATGAACAATTAGACAGAGACCCGCTTATTCGTGCAGCTAAAACCGCGATGCAGCGGCACGATGAACTTTTTCAGGCCTTTAACAATCTGGTTGCTCTGGCAGACACCAACGAATCAGCGGGAAAATATGGAGCTGCAATCAAGCTGAATGAAGTAATTCTTGAATATTGCCAAAACGTATTCGGAGTTGACTGTCTGGCAAATATTAATCACTTAAATAACTTAGCGAAACTATACCGGTTACAAGGTAATTATACAGAAGCCGAAATACTTTTTAGCCAGAGCCGGCAGTCGATAAAAAAACACTTTGGGCCCAAGAGCATGTCTTACGCAATCGCGTTATCTGATCTTGGAATTACAAAATTCGACCAGGGTAAGCTTAAGGATGCCGAACAGTTGTATCTGTCTGCAAAAGATCTGGAGGCAGAACTCCGAAGGAACAAGATAAATAACCAGAAAGAGCTTGAGACTGAGTTGTCTAATCCTCTCTTGAATCGTTTCGGCATGCTTTACACGAGCCAAGGGAAGATAAAAGAGGCAGAGAAGGTTTTTGAGCAACTATTAGATCGCAACAAAAACTTGCCACTGGTCTGGAGTAATCTTGCTCATCTTTACCTTATTGAAGATCGCTTTTGTGAAGCGGAAGTACTTCTCAATTACTCTTTAGATCTCCTGAAAGAACAGTCAATGCTTAATCCTCTGGCACAGACTGAAATCTGGCAGGACATGGCACAGGCTATGACAGGACAGGGCAGATGCGATGAAGCAATAAGTTTGCTAGAGAGAGCTTTGCGCATTCAGGAAAACAGCTTTGGAAAAAATAGCTACAGAGTCTCAACCACACTGGCTGCACTGGCATCGGTCCACAGAACTCGGGGAGACTTAAAAGCAGCTGAGTCTCTTGGAAGGCGGGCTCTGAAAATTTCCGAAGAGAAATTTGGCCGCAAAAGAAGATTCAATATCTACATTGTTTTAGATCTCGCCAGAACTTGCGATAGACTGGGCAATCAAGAAGAAGCAAAAGCGCTGTTTGAAAGAGCAGTAGAACTTAGCAAAGAGCCCGGTGAAAGCGATCTCGAAAAAGCAGATGTTATGTTAGCCATGGCCCAATACTACAAGAATCATAATCTAACAAATTCGGCGGAACAATTTTTCAAAGAAAGTAGACGACTGGCTGAAGACGTCTGGACAGATTCACCACATATGGCGATATCCTGGGGCTTAGTTGAAAAATCAAAGCTATATGCTCAGCGAATCTTCGAAAAATCCTCTTACAAGAAGACTATTGTTTCAAACTCAAATCTGAGCAGTATAAAGAGCAAAATCGCAGATCAAGAAAAATTCTTTGGCAAAACCCACCCACGAGTTATACAAGCCGAAATAGAGTATCAATTTGAAATGGCACGAATAAACGCTAATCCGGACTTGTCTGATCTAAACGAACTTGCAAAATCATGGTTGCAGCTCGCAAAAGATGTTGAAAACCTGTGTTTGCCTCATACCCAGGGAGGTCCAGACAGAGTTCAAACAAATCGATTGCGTTCTTGGATAAAGCAAGAAGGAAGAAATGCCTACCACTGGTTCCATGATTCTGGATTGTCACTTGCATATATTTTATCCGCAAAAAAGCAAGCAGGTCTGGGACTAAAAGTAGTTAGCTCACTTGAAGAATTGAACAATCATTGCTATATGGATAGTATTTCGCCAGTTATGCTTCTTGAACTGGCTAAATACTACGAAACGGAAAATCGACTTAATCAGGCAAGAGCGGTAGTTTCTCGGGCGCTGGCAGTTTGTGGCAAACCGGAAAGGAGTAAATTCAGACGTTCAGAATGCCAGCTGGAATTGGCCAGGATAAGCCTAAAAGCCGGGGATGCGCTTGACGCATCAAGAACCGCCGAAGATGCCCTTAAAGAAGTTCAATTGGGCCCGTCAACACCAAAAGAACTGCTAAGAGAGCTTGAGCAAGTTGCTGCAGAGGCAAGTGCCTATGTGAGTGGAAATCCTGACCAGCAAGTCGCTGCTTGCAAGAAATATTTAGAACGCACAGAACGACTCTTCGGCACCGACAACATCCAAACAATGAAGGCTATGCTTAGTCTTGCTTGCAAATTAAGACAAAGAGCTGAGCAAGTATCCGATACCAAAAATCAAAAGAACAGTATCGATCTTAGCAGATCCGAAAAGCTGCTCAGAAGAGTCTTGGAGCAGCTAGAGAAAACGAAGAAACAAGACTCGGAATTTGCAAGAATCACTGCTGATACCTACACTGAGTTAGCTAACTTGCAATTATGCTCTACTGAGAACGCAAAAAGGAAATGCTTCAATTTCCAGCAATACATGGCTCGTGCCGCGGATATCAACTTGAACGACCGTTCTCCTGAAAGGCTTGTGTACGCAGCAACGAACCTAGAGAAGCTGGCAGTGGTAGATTACATTTCAGGACAAAAGGAGCTTGGTAAGTCTCGTGTTTTGCAAGCAGCAAAGCTTTTGGATACATACATAAGGGTAGTTTTACCGGAGCTTCCACTTTCAGGTCAAATGCAATTCATCAACAATCTAAACTATCAAATCGAAACGTCTCCATTGAGTGTCGCATTTGATGAAAAGAGCCTGAACACACTATACACCTACCAGCTTCGCTGGAAAGGTTTATTAGTTGAGGAAATGCAAAGACGCGGGCTCCTTTTGTCCTGTGCTTCTCTATTCGTGAAGAAACCAGAACCCGCAAGTGCAGGTCTTCTGAAACGCTATAATGAATTGAACCGTGAAATTCTTAACCTATACATGCAGCCTTGTTCCAGAGAAAGGCTTGAAGAATCAATCAAACTGACAAAAGAAAAGGAGGCAATAGAAGGACGTTTTAGTTTCTCAGATAAAAGAACAGACATTGATTCCTGGGATACAGGATACAAAAACATAAGGCTTAAACTCTCCGCTCCAACACCTGAATTGATCAGAAAGTCACTCAGTCACAATGAAGCCTTTGTAGACATTTACAAAGTACTATCACTAGACGAATCTATGCCAGACATGCAAACACACTATGTGGCAGTTGTTAGTTTGCCGGGCCGTTTGCAGTTTTTAGACTTAGGACCATCTAAACTCATAGATTACGCGCTCTTTACATGGAGGAATGATCTAAAGTCAATTGCAACGCCTGCCGATATTGCCTTATACAAGAGTATTGATTTAGCAAAAGTCTCCGCAATTCCAAAACCAGAAAGCGGAGCACAGGCATGGTGCCTACTCCAGAGCTTACTTTGCAGACCGCTTGCAAAAATATTGCCGCCTGAAGCTTTGCAACTCTGGGTCTGTGAAGACGGTGAACTGGGACGCTTACCCTGGGGTGTCTTGTTTAGAAACTACGGCCATGCAAAAAGCATAATGCTTACGCAAGTTGACAGCCCTCGTGAGTTTTGTGACTTACGCTCAAGAAGAAACAAACAGAACTCGAAACCGAACAAGATACTCCTGCTAGGGGGTGTTGACTACCAGGGCAGAGCAAATGCTCTAATAGGCACTGAAAACGAAATCAAACAGATTGGCCAGCTAGCAGCTCAGTTCAAGCTAAACAAGATAACACTGTCTGATGCAGCAGGTTCTGCAGAAAGACCCAGCAGGTCCAATATTTTGAAAGAGCTGCCGAAATGCAGATACGCGCATTTTGCAACACATGGCTATTTCCTTGATTCCTCGCCGGCTACCCAAATGGGTACCGAACTCTGGGCGACCCGCAACCCGCTTCTTTGTTCAGGCCTGATCACGGGTTTAGACAAGCGTGCTAAACCCGAAGAAGATAACGGCATATTGACTGCTCAAGATATACTGGAATCAAACCTCTGGAACTGCGATCTTGTAAGCCTTTCAGCATGTGAAACAGGGCGCGGTCGAGAACTAAGAGGACAAGGTATTTTGGGATTGCGTTCTGCCGCCATGGCTGCAGGCGCAAAATCCATGCTGATTTCGCTCTGGCGAGTACCGGATAAGGCAACCTCCGAGCTCATGGTCTCATTCTACAAGCGCGTTTTTGAGGGAAGCTGCCCATCGCTTGCATTGAAGGAAGCCCAGGATGAAATTCGCAAGCAGAAAAAATGGCAGGCACATTACTATTGGGCTGGATGGATAATTGTTGGTGATGGAGTGGCAGCATGGTGAAAGTCATATTTCTGGATATTGACGGCGTGTTGACTCCCTTTGACCGTGAGCTTGCTCCAGACACAGGTTTGCCAAAATTATGTCACAAAGCTATTTTCCTGCTTAGTCTTCTTTGCCGTCTCGATGAGAAAGTTGAAACAAAGATCGTAATCTCGTCTACCTGGCGCATGCAATTAGAAAAGGAGGCAATGATCGAGTATCTGTGTACTTACGGTCTCAAGCCTAACCACTTTCACAACGACTGGCGAACAACCGTGTCCTTTGTTGGAACCCGGGGTGCAGAGATCCAAGAATGGCTGAGCAGACATCAGAGTAGCGCAGACAAATTTGTTATATTAGATGATCTGAGTAAATATAACTTTTTGAAAGAGCAAGAAAGATACCATGTAAAGCCAGACAACAACCTCGGTTTTAGTTGTAGCGACCTTAAAAGAGCCTGTGTCATTTTACATGAAATCAATATAGACGTTAGTGAATTAGAAGAATATCTAGCGGTTCCTGGTTGCGATCCAATATTGCAAAGAGCGCTTGCTGAGGCTAATATCACTGCCGGCAACATCAACCTAGATTTGATTGGCGAAATCAAAGAAGTGCCGCTTTTGTCGAAAACTCCTGTGAAGAAGAAGATATGGTGGGATTCTCTAAAAAGAATTTTTTGTATCCGTCCGGCGGTAAATAGCAAGGACAATTCAAAACCAGTGGTTGGAATAACATTCGGTCTGAAATCATTTTTGGTTAAACAAACCGTCCCTTTCTCCGCAGCGGACCGCGCCGGAATTTATGAGGGCGACAAGCTCACTTCCATCAATGGAAAAAGCACGTCGCTCATGACGGGAGAAGAAGCGCTGCAAATGCTGCGTAGCTGGTCGGGAGAGCCGTGGGTCCTTACTTTGGAACGGCGCGGTGAAGAATATTCATGCACGATTAAGGAGCTCTCTGGACCTTTAGCTAAGACCAATCTCGCCATGGGTAAGTATACCCGCTGGGCTCTAGACATTACGGAAGACGAACTGGAAGGACTGCTCAAGGCAGTCGGCGCATTTGCTCTTGAAGCCCCAATTGTTCTTGCCCATCTTGAGAAAAGTGGTTTGCGAGTAGGATTCACCGGCAGAGCAATTGCCGGGCTCGAGATACTCGCACGAACGGTGAACGAAGATAAGCGATTCGCGCGTGAGCAAGAATTCAGGGAACAGTTGTATGCCGGTGCAGGAGGGCATGTTTATGATGCAGCTCTTGAAGCTGAGGAAAATTATAGCCCTGACGAGCTAATATTTGCAGATGCATATAGGAAGAGACTTCTAAAGGGAGTACATACAGCTTGGGCTGCGGAGCTTACTGTGGACGAGCTGAGTGGAGTTTTGTGGGCCAGAGGAGAGTATGCAGCTCGTGCCGAGAAGCTCTTTGATTGTTTGCAGGAACTACAGCTGTCCGCTCTAACTCAGGTCGCTCTAGAAGCTCTTGCTGGGTGTGGGGCTGATACATTTAGCGATTTTGAGCAAAGACTTCCTACAGGTTTTCAAATTAATAGTTATGAAGATGTAGTCATAGGTCTTGATTGCGCCGCATGGGATCATGTAAATAAAGGCAATCAGAATACAGCTGAAGTATTGTTCAAGCGTGCCCTGGCAATATCACAGAAGGAGTGGGGGGCAAATTCACTCAGCGAAGGAAAAAGCCTGCTTGGGCTTGCGCATATCAACTTCAAACAATCTAAGTACATTGAGGCGGATACTTTGTATAAGAAAGCACTGGAAATATTTGATGGCGAGATGGACGCTGGCAACATTTGTGTTGTTAGTTGCCTGGAAGGATTAGCCGCGATTCACTGGGAACAAGAGGATTTCATCCAAGCGGAGTCTTTGTATAAGCGATGCCTGTCAATATTGGAAAAGTTAAATCAAGGATATCACCAAGATCGAACAATTTCTATTCTTGAATGGCTGGCAATGTGTTACCACGTACAGAGCAGGTACACATATGCGGAACCACTGTTAAAACGTGCGCTTTCGTTGTCGGAGGACCTGCCGCGTACCGATTTCCAGGCACAGGCATCTGTGGTTTTTAATCTAGCAATGTGCACTGAGTCACAAAGGAAGTTCAAAGAGTCAGAGGCATATTATCAGCGCACGCTGGATATTTGTGAGAAGGCGTTCGGTCGCGAGCACCAAGAGTTAGTGACAGTAATTGATAGACTGGCGAATTTGTACTCGCGTCAAGGGAAAGTTGAAGAAGCCGAGTCCATGTTTGAGCGTGCGTTGTCTATTATCGAAAAGCTATTCATGAACCCAGCTGAGCCTGATATTAGTAGCTCTCTGCAAAGCCAAGCCTCAAAGCTTTTTGAAGACTATGCTGCTCTTCTTCGCAGAACAAAACAGGAGGCAAAGGCAAATTATCTGGAGGAGAGAGCCAGGAGCATTATGGACATAGCAAAGCCAGATTAAATTAGGCTACTTAGAATACAATTGACAAATTCGACGCCTGTCGTTTTCACTAAGTGCTATCACCCCGCCTCCAATCGGGTACATTATGTCCGTGGGATTGCTGCTGTGTGACAAGCCGAGGACATGCCCAATTTCATGCAGGCAGGTTCCGGCATCAGTTGAACCCAGGCGTACCAATGCTTGATTTCCTCCTTTCGAATTCTTTCCCCAGCTAGCTTCACCGCATGCAAATGTCCTTGAAAGCTTGGTTTCTTTACTGCATAGAATATTGGCGTCTTTTCCTTCGGCTGCATTTGAATAAAAAGCGAACCGAATCCGTCCTTTGCTTGCCTGAGCCCATTGCAAAAAGGATTCATGGAGTTCTTTCTGAGCTTCCTTATCGAGACTATCGTTCATGTAAACTGAGAGAGGCATCGGAATGTGTCAATAAAAGTTAGACACTTTTCAACAGTGAATTTAGTGTAGCACG
>CAZTQO010000044.1:0-13343 GCA_964615655.1 uncultured Candidatus Obscuribacterales bacterium
AAATGAGTTTTTCGGACTAAATTTATTCTAAACCGGAAAGTTTTTCATCATCTTGGCTTTCCCCGACGATCTGTGCCGGGTTGCCCCCGACTCTGGCCCCGTCAGGTACATCGCGGGTGACCACTGCTCCAGCTTCGATTCTGGCAGCCAGACCAATAGTAAGGTCGCAAAGAATTACAGAGCGGGCAGCAATTGAAGCAGCACTTTTTACCAGGGTCGGCAAGAGCGTCCAGTCGCCGTCTTTAAGCAACACACCTTCATCATTACAGGCCCTTGCATACTTGTCATTGCAGAACAAAACCGACTCACCCACAAATACATCATCCTCAAGTGTCACGCCCGGACAGATGTAAGCATGGTTACTGATTACACAACGTTGTCCTATCGTAACCCCTCTGCCGATTTCCACAAAAGCCCCAATTCGGGTGTCAGCACCTATCTTGCATTCATATAAATTGACGAAATCATCTATAAAAACACCGGAGCCAATTTCGCAATCCCGGATTTTCTGAAGCGGACCTGCCTGGAACTTCTGCACCTGCGAATTCCTCAATTCTCAGTTTTAAATTAGAAATAGATCTAAGTTAAAACAATGATTTAAATTATAGTACTGCAATCCTTTCCTGATCTGTTCTTTGATCTGTTTTATTTGGACGTATCATGAAAAAACATGCACTGGTTGGTTTTGGAAAGATCGGGCAGGCCCTTGCAGCACAAATGCTGGAGCAGGGACTTGAGTTGATTGCACTGGATTCAGACCCCGGAATAATAATCAGCCTGGAGGAAGGGAGTTATGACACTAGTGAACCGGGTGTAAGAGACACAATAATTGAATCCTTTCAGGCAAAAAAACTGCTGCTTACAAATGATCCTCAAGATCTGCAAGGATGCAGGGCCGTCATAGTTTGCATTCCTCTCCATGTCAAAGACGATGATTCCGGCATTGTCATCGACTACGAACAGTTTGATCAATGCATAAGATCACTTGCAGCAATTGCAGAGAATTGCACGCTTTTCTCGTTTGAAACAACTCTACCGGTAGGCACTTGCCGAAATCGCATCGTTTCGCTCTTTGCTGCTCAGGCAAAACATCACGGCATCGATTATTTGCTTGCATTCAGCCCGGAAAGAGTAATGAGCAATACAATGAGAAAACAGCTGCTTACAAATCCAAAGCTGGTCGGAGGCTTGAGCGAAGCTGCACTTGATGCCGCAATTGCTCTCTACAAGAGTTTTCTGCCTGAGGAGCTCGTTAAACCGGTTCCTGCAATCGAGACCGCTGAAATGATCAAACTCTCGGCGATGGTTGCCAGAGATCTGAGCATTGCACTGGTCAACCAGCTTTCAATCTACTGTGACAGAGCCGGGCTGGATTTTCGCGAAGTACTTAGCCTGGTCAATACCGATGAAGTAAGTCATTTGCTAAATCCGGGCATCGGAGTCGGAGGACACTGCACCCCAGTTTATCCATATTTCTTGATAGAAAATTTCGCGGAACATGATTTGGACTTCAGCCTGGCTCGAGAAGCCCGCAAGATAAATGATTCGATGCCGGAGCGTCTGGTCGGCGATATTTGCCGGGAATTCTCAGTTAACAACGTACTTGTACTGGGACTGGCGTTCAGACCCGGAGTAAAAGAAGATAGAAACAGTCCGACTTATCGGCTAAAAACAATTCTTGAAGCAAAAGGTGCCCGAGTCTTTCTTTACGATCCGCTCTATAGTGCGGAAGAATTGCTGAAGAAAGGATTTGAGCCTGCAAGCGCTCCCGGCAAAGAGTTTGATGCTGGTCTTAAATTCGAAGCCATTGTTCTTGTCACAGCAGCACCACAATTTGCAAGTCTTGATTTTAAGCATCTCTACTCTAATGGTGTAAAAGTAATCATCGACGGACGCAATTTTTTGGATCAAAATGCTATTCTCAGCGCAGGAATTGCTTATCGTGGGGTCGGCACCGGTTTGTATAATTCAGCAATGGTCTTGAGGAGCTAATGACAGAACCGATCTTCTATAAGCCGTCGCCGCTTCAAAAGATTCGCGACATCAAAGTTGGAAAGGACGTCTTTATCTGTGATTTCGTAAATCTTTACGAGTGCAGTATCGGTGAGCAGACAAGAATCGGGCCCTTTGTCGAAATCCAGCAAAATGCTCGCATAGGCAGTCGTTGCAAAATATCGAGCCATACTTTTATCTGCGAGGGCGTAAGCATTGAAGACGAAGTTTTTATCGGGCATGGAGTCATGTTTATTAATGATCCAAGGCCAAAGGCTGTTAACTCAGAGGGAAAGCTCACACAAAAAAAAGACTGGAAAGTTCATCCGATTACGGTCAAAAAAGGAGCCTCAATCGGCTCCGGCGCTGTTATCTTATGTGATGTGACAATCGGAGAAAAGGCACTGGTAGGAGCAGGGGCAGTGGTCACCAAAAGCGTTCCGGCGGGAGCCATCGTTGCCGGTAATCCTTCAAGGCTGATTCAAAAAGGATTCGAAAAGGCTGACTCGAAAAATTACGGAGTGCAGGAAGAACCCGGAGCGGGTTAGCCTGATTGGTCTGTGTTCAGCTCCTTAAAATACTAATCTGGATTGCCAGGAACTAATATGACAATATCTAGCAGATGAGTAATCCGAGCACTGCCGAAAGCTTAAATGAGTATGCCGAAAGCCCGTGGACCGAAAATCTACAGTCCATAATGCCGGCTGCAAGCAGAGCCCACTCAAGGCAAAATCGGGGGCAGGCACAAAGTGACTCTTTTGCAAATTTCCTGCGGCGAAATTTTTTCGAACTGACAAGGCTCAAGTTTGCTCTCTTGAGCTTCGTTGTCAACACCTTAAGGAGGCGCTATCACAACTCAGTTCTCGGTTTTGCCTGGAGCCTCTTAAACCCCCTCATGACAATGGGGGTGATGGCTTTGATTTTCTCTTTAATTTTCCATCAGGATCCCAAGAAATTCACAATATACCTGTTCGGAGCAATGCTTCCCTGGTCTTACATCGTGGAAGCAGCAGTCAGCGGCAGCACGTCGCTTATCGCGTATGAGTCTTTTCTAAAAAAACTATATTTGCCGAAAACATTCTTTCCGCTGGTAGTGGTATCTATTTCAAGCGCTAATTTTCTGTTCAGTATGGTGAGCTTGTTACTGCTCGGATTTTGCTTCGGCATGCAAGCAAGTCTTTCACTGCTCTGGCTGCCGGCGGCCACAGCAGTACTTTTCCTTTTTAATTTCGGACTGGCCCTTACCCTTGCAGTAGCCACGCCGTATTTCCGAGATCTGACCCATATTGTTTCAGTGATTCTGGGCGCTACTTTTTACACAATGCCGATTATTTATCCAGTTGAACAAATGCCGGTCGAGTACCATGGTCTTTTCATGTACAATCCTTTTTACTACTTTTTATGTTTGTTTAGAGCAATCATGTACGAAACAAGGACACCGACGCTTTCAGAGTGGCTTACACCGCTTGCAATCGCATTTGCTGCAATTGCAGCAGCGACTTTTTTACTGCGCATGAAAGAGAAAGACATCATTTACAGGTTGTAGCCGGAGCAGGAAGGATCTTTTGTGAGCGCTGATATACAAATCACTGATGCCTGGCTGAGGTTTCGCTACTACAGAAACCCGTCTCCTTCACTCAAAGAGCGAATGCTTTCCGGCTTGAAGCGAAATCGTTCGGCCAGGTCGGTAAAAGAGTTTTATGCTCTGAAGAACATCAACTTGAGCATTAAAGACGGCGACAGGCTTGGAATAATCGGACTGAACGGAGCCGGCAAGTCGACCCTTCTAAAAATGATTGTGGGAATCTATCCGCCTTACTCCGGCTCAGTTGAAGTAAGAGGTCGAGTTTCTTCGCTGATAGAGCTGGGAACAGGCTTTGATCTGGAATTGAGCGGTCGCGAAAACATTTATTTGAACGGCACGCTGCTCGGCATCTCCTTTAGAGAAATGAAGAAAATAGAAAAGGAAATCATAGAGTTCTCCGAACTCAACGACAAAATAGACCTGCCTGTAAAATACTATTCTTCAGGCATGTACAGCCGCCTGGCATTTTCAATAGCGGCATCTGTACATCCGGAAATTTTGATTGCAGACGAAGTGTTTGCAACAGGCGATGCTCAGTTCATTGGCAAGTCTTTAAAACGCATGAAAGAAATGTTCAACAGCTCGAAAATCATGGTGCTCGTTTCTCACGGGCTTGAGCAAATCGTGGAACTCTGTAATCGTGTCATAGTTTTGCACGAAGGAGAGATTGTCGCTCAGGGCGAGCCAAGAAACATGGTGGACTATTATCTCCGTAACATCGCCGCAGTTGAGCTTTCTGAAACACAGACAGAAGAAGAAAAGAATCGAACTAAAGCAGTCAAAGCTCCTGCTTCCGGACAGTGTGCGCTACAAACAGATACCCAGCTGTAGATCAAACTCATGCCCAACTCAAGCAAAAAAGACCAGTGCTACCTGCCCGAATTACTCAAGCAGGCTAAATTGATGCAGTTCTCGGGCCAGTCGGGAGAAAGAGGTTCTTTATTTGTCGTAGAAGCAAAAAAAGATCTGCCCTTTGAAATCAAACGCGTTTACTACGTAAAAAATGTTCCTGACGGAAAGAGCAGGGGAGCACACGCTCACAAGACCCTGGAGCAGGTCATAATCGCTGTCGAAGGCAGTGTTAATGTAGAGCTTGACGATGGCAGAAATACATCGAAGTTCATCCTGAACAATCCTGATACCGGTCTATATTTGCCGCCTGGTTACTGGCGCCGTCTCGACAATTTTTCACCGGGGAGCATTCTGATGGCTCTGGCCTCAGCCTGCTATGACCCCCAGGATTACATTCGCGACTACGATAAATATTTGAAATGGCGTTCCAATCTCAGCACTTGAGCTGTTGCTTGCCGGCTGTATAAAACCCTATAAAACCGGGCAGATATGCCGGAGCGGCAAGCAAGAAAAATCAACGGGGGATACTGGAAATTGTGCGGCATCGTTGGCATCCTGGATTTTCTTAATTCCGATTATCAGATCGCAGCGCGCAAGCTTGTTCTGGAAAGCATGCTGGAACCGTTACTGGCAAGAGGTCCGGACGCAAACGCAAGCTGGCATGATTCCGCCGTTTCGCTAGGGCATACAAGACTTACGGTAATTGATTTGAGCAAGTCCAGTGCGCAACCGCTCGAGATCGACAATGGAGATTTTGTGATTGTCTACAACGGCGAAATCTACAATTATCAGGCTTTGCGCATTGAACTCAAAGGTGCCGGTGAGGAATTCTTTTCCTCCGGTGACACCGAAGTGCTTCTGAGAGGTTTTAGACGCTACGGTCTCAAGTGGCTGCGCCGGCTCAACGGCATGTTCGCCGCGGCTGTCTGGAATAAACGCGAAAAGGAACTCACCCTGTTTCGAGACCGCTTCGGAACTAAACCACTTTACTGGACCCTAAAAAACGGCAAGCTACTTTTTGCTTCGTTAATAGCAAGTATAATCAAGAACCCTGAATTCAAAAGTTCATTCAACATAAACTGGTTGAATCAATATCTCAGCTTCCAGTACGTGCACGGCGACGCAACCCCTTTTGAAGGCCTTTATCTGCTTGAAGCAGGCAAAGCACTGGTATTTAACGAAGGCTCGCTTAAACCTGAGGAAATTGCCTGGGCAGAAGAGCGCAAATATTTGCCCTGCCTCGATATGAGCTTTGAGTCAGCCTCAGAATCTATTTCAAGCTTATTTGAAAAAGCAGTCACAAGTTCGCTTGTTAGCGATGTAGAGATAGGTTCATATCTGTCAGGCGGTATCGACTCCGGCGCCGTGGTGGCAGTAGCAAGCAAGCATCAGAAGCAGCTCAACACGTTCACCTCAGGTTTCGATGATTACGATTTGCCTGACGCAAGACAGGTAATGGATGAAACCGAAAAAGCCCGGCAGCTGGCTTTGGCTGCTGGCTGCAAGTTTCATCAGACAAAGCTAGCTCCTGCTGAGATCGCATTGATGCACTCAAGAGTATTGAGAACCATAGAAGAGCCCCGCCTCGGCGTACTTTATCAAAATGACCGGGCAGCAAAACTAGCAAGCAGCTCGGTCAAAGTCTGCCTGAGCGGTGCAGGCGGTGATGAACTCTTTGGTGGCTACCCCTGGCGTTACCGCAGCATACGAAACGCAAAAACCAGAGAAGATTTTATAAAGGGATATTATTCCTTCTGGCAACGAGCATTCAACGACAACGAGAAGTCCGATTTCATAAAACCGCAAATTCTCAAGCAAATAGATCTCAAACAAGCACTTGAGAGTTTTTCAAACTGCTTTCCCCAAGACATCGACTACAGCGATCTGGGCATGCGCACCTGGCTTTGTTTAAAATATGAAAGCGAACACTTTCTGCATGCCCTGCTGCAGATTGGAGACAGGCTTGCAGGTGCATACGGACTTGAAGAACGCTATCCGTTTCTGGACAATGAGCTCTTAGCATTTGTCGATCAAATACCGGCTTACTACCACTGGGATTCAAACGAAAGCCCACCTGACGGTAGTTATAAGTCCGGAAAAAGGCTACTGAGAGCCTCACTGAGCAAGCTTCTTGCTCCGGAGTTTGCAGGCCATGCAAAACAGGGATTCTCCATACCGGCTAAAGAATGGTTTGACGGTCCTTTATCAGGCTTTGTAAAAGGCAAACTAGCAAGGAAAAGTGCCAGAATTTTTGAATATCTACAATATGAGGTTTTAGAACATGCAATTGGAAGTAATCGCAGCGGCAAGTCAGTGAGCGCAGCTCAGCTCTGGTCCTTGCTTTCTCTCGAGGAGCTTCTTGATAGCTTCTTTTAGTATGAACACCTAGCTTTCATCAGTTTATAATAAAGGACGCTATGGCAAAAATTCTGGTTTTGACATTTACAAATATGCCCGGATTGCGACTCGATAATTTCAGGCAAGGCTTTGTCGATGCACTGGCAAATGAAGGAAATCAGGTACTGGTTCTAAGAAGCAATGACTTTCTGTCCGAGTACCAGAACTCCAATGAACTGGCACCCTCCATAGATCCGGCAATCTTGCTTGGAGAATTGGTTGATTTTGCACCGGATCTTGCAATATCAATGAATCATTCAGGCCTGTTTCCCGGACTTTCAAAAGCACTCGATTGTCCGATAGCAATCTGGCTTCTGGACGGTCCTTCCTATTTAGTTGACGCTCAGGAGTGCCGGGCAAAAAAAGACCGCTATCAGATGCTTACACCTGTCAGAGCCTTCAGGCAAGATTTGAAAAGCAGTTTCGGCTTCGAGAATTCTCAGATTCACTATCTCCCTTTTGCCAGCGATTTCCATGCTTCTGAATTATCTCAAGAGCAAAATATTTCATTTGTAGGCACGTTTTTTTCAAGCTGGCGCCTCGAAAAACAATTGAAGCAATTGCTTAGTAACCGCAGTTTGATTGATGCAATAAAGCAAATGCTGGACTCTTACGCCAGTGACGCTGATATGCTTTTTGCCGCACGCTTGAAGAGCTTCGGCTTGCAGAATTTTTTCAGCGACGGCTTCGACGAAGCCTTTATGCTCAACACTATTTCAATTAACCGCCGGCTCAAGGTTCTTGAAGCTATCAAAGATCTGGGGCTTTCGTTATATGGCAATGACGAATGGCTTCGCGCCCTGTCTTACTCATATGGGCTGGCGCTCTCATTCAATCCCTGCGAAATTGTGAGCAAAGAAAGTATCGAAAAAATATATAATACAAGCAAGATAAATTTGAATGTTTCTCACGCACAGGCAAGAGGGGGCGTTCCATGGCGCGTTTTCGATGCAATGGCATCCAACGGTCTTTTGATTTCGGATTATCAGGAAGATCTTGATTTGCTCTTTGGAGATGAATTAGAACTGCCCGTTTATGAAAGTCCGGGAGAAGCCCGGGATCTTTGCCTGCGGTTCTTGAAAGACGATGAACACAGGCTGGAGCTGGTTCAGGCAAGCCAGGAAGCTATTGAAAAAGGCCATCGTTTCAAACACCGGCTGGAAAAACTCTCGGCAATTGTAAATCTGAATTTGCGTCCCGGAACTGCGGGCACTCTGAATTTTCTGGCAGCCGAAAAGTTCAAGAAAACACAAGAAGAGAATTCAGCTACAAAAACTGATCTCAAAGATATTGGAAATGAGCCACTGCTTTTTCAGCTTTTTCAGTCACAAGCGGTGAGTTTTAGCCAAGAAAACAGCCAGCTGATATCAGTTGAGCCAACTGAAACTGGTCAGCTCAAGGCTGAGTTCACGACACCGGTATCAATGCCCTTTTTGAGACTGGACATAGGAGAGTATTTTTCAAGACACTCAGAAGTTCTCCTTAAAGTAAGCAGGCAACAAGGAAGTTCGCAAGAAGGCAAGACTATCCAACTGAAGCGGGATCTGCTGGCTCATAACCAATTTAACTTTGATGGCAGCCAGCTTTATTGTGGTTTTGATTCTTACTGCGTATTCAGAAATCCTTTTCCTGGAGAGAGGATAACTGTCTCATTCCAAAGCAAGCTTGAGATGAAGGTTTAGGTTCATGAACAGCTTAGATCTTGTCCTTAAAGACTGCAAGGCTTATATAGACGGAGCCGATTTAGAAAAGGCGCTAAACACTATAATTGCCTTCTCAAGCAGCATTTACCAGGATCAGCGTCATTATGGTCGCGTTTTCGGCTCGAGAGATCTTGATACGCTCTGTTCTCAAATCGGATCTGCACTCTTAAATAAAAGGACGGCTGAAAAAGGCTCTGTCCACAGCGAGGCTGAGGATCAAGTTGATATATTATTTCTTGCAAGCAATTTGTATAAAAGCGGCGGGCACACCGCACTAATAGAGGATTATCTTCGAGTTCTCAGCCCCAGAACCTGCAGGATTCTTGTAAGCGATCACCAGAACAGGGCAGATCGGGCTAGCATCGAAAAACGATTTGCTGGGCTGCCGGCAGATCTGCGCTTCAGCCCCCGCTCTGCTTCGATGCTTTCAAAATTGAACTGGCTCTTCGATGAGCTTCTAAAAGCAAATGCACAATACTGTTTTTTCGTGCATCATCCTGATGATCCGCTCTCAGTAGCAGCCATGCAAAGATCTTTATGCCGCAGGCTGGCTTTTATTCATCATGCAGACCATTCATTCATGCTAGGCTTATATGCTAATGTGGATCTGCACATAGACTTCAGGAAAAACGGTGCTCAAAACTGCAGGGCTATCGGGCTGGAAAACAACTTAATCCTGCCTCTTGCATCAGCAGACTTCGGTATCCCGAAAAGCGAAACTCGCTTTTTGAATTCCGGAAACTTGCTTACTTGTACAAGCGGAAATCACAAATTTGAATTTCCATACAGCTATCAGCTCACCGAATGCATCCCGGCCTTTCTAAAAGCTACAGGCGGATTTCATCTTCATATCGGGGAACTTTCAAAAGCGGCGCTCTTAAATTTGGAATCCGAGATGCAAAAGAACTCAATCCCTGCAAACAGGCTCAAAATCATAAGCTGGGTCGAGAATCTCTGGAAAACACTCATTGAAGAAAAAGTCGATTTTTACATAGACTCATTTCCGCATCCTGGCTGCCGGGCCCTTGTAGAAGCAATGGGTGCGGGTTTGCCGGTGGCGGTTCATCAGAACTACAGCAACAGTCTTTTCTCAAACAAGAATTTTGCTTACGAGGGAGCCTTCTTGTGGAAGGATATCTCAGAGCTTTGCAATAAACTTAAAGAGATGGATCGCTCCGGGCTCGAGGCTGAAAGCAAGAAAGCCAGGCTCTATTACCTTGAGGAGCACCATATAGATAAACTCCGGACTAATCTGCAAAGCCTCCTTGAGAACTGGGAGCCGGTGGATAGCCCATCAACTCAAGCTCAGCACAATTTCCATCCTGAGCATCTCAGATCCTTCGTCGACAGTTTTAAGACATTCAATACTCTTAGCAATTCAGCCAGATCAGAGCGCCTGAGCGAGCTAATTGCGATTGTCAACTCACTTGAGCTGCCTGAAGAGCTTTTTCTTGAAAAGCTTGAAGCCGAACTGAGCCTGCATTCGTTTAAGCGATTCAAAGCCGAACTGGCAAAATGCAAGCGAAACAATGATCTGATCGATTTGCTAAACAAGATTTATCCGATAGTCTTAAATGACGAAGTCGATAAAGAAAGCCTGTCCAGACTGCTCTTTGCCTGCACATTGCTTAAGACTCAGCAAGAAGGTACGGGATCTTCACGCAAAGACAGAGTACTTGAGCAGGTGAAGAATCTATATCGCTTGCTCAAAGAATGAAAGCGATCCTTACTGTCGAAGCAGGTTTCTGATTCAGGGATAAGTTAGTAATAAAGCATTTCGGACGCCTAAGTGTTATCATTTGCGCTCCGGGACTGAAACAGACTGAGGATATTGTCATGCGCATTTACTTAACAGGGGCCTGTGGTCAGGTGGGTTCTCATGTCGCAGAAATGTTACTTGCGCGCGGTGATCAGGTTTTCGGCATAGACAATCTGGCTACCGGCAGACGCGAGCATCTTGATTCACACGAGAATCTTGAGTTGAGAATCGCTTCAATAGCCGAACGTGACCTTGTTCTTGAAAGCATGCAAGAGTTCAAACCCGATGTCATTGTCCATACGGCTGCTTCTTACAAAGACCCGGACGACTATCATAACGACATACAAACAAACTGCGTCGGTGCTGCAAATCTGATTGAAGCAGCAAAGAAGTCCGGAGTCAGCCGGTTTATTTACTTTCAAACCTCACTATGCTACGGAGTCAAACCGCTGCATCAACCAATCAAACTCGATCACCCGCTTTTCCCGGCCAATAGCAGCTACGCGATCTCAAAGACTCTTGCAGAACAATACCTGGAGATTTCGGGTCTGGATTTTCTTTCATTCCGCCTGGCAAATGTTATCGGCCCGCGAAATCTAAGTGGTCCGCTGCCGATTTTCTACCAGCGCTTGAGTGAAGGCAAACAGTGTTTTGTCAGCAAAGCCAGGCGCGACTTCGTTTTTGTAAAAGACCTTGCCAGAACAGTGCTCAAAGGCATAGATGGCGCGGGGCACGGAATATACCATTTTTCTTCAGGCTCCGATGTGACAATTAAAGAACTCTACGATCATGTAGTTGCAGCTATGAAACTCGATAAATATCCTGAACCTGAAATAAGAGACATGGGCCCGGATGATGCGCCTTCGATCCTGCTTGATCCATCTAAAACGATTGCTGATTTCGGGGTATTGAAACTTACAGCTCTTGCAGACACAGTGCAAGAAGCGGTGAACTATTACAACGTTTATGGAGTCAAGGGCGGCTATACACACTTGCGCTTTGACTTGGAAAAGAAAAGCGAGGCGCTGGCATGAGAATCTTGATCACCGGAGGTGCAGGCTGCCTCGGCTCCAACCTGATCGAAGCATGGTTGCCAGCCAGGCACGAGATTTTTGTAATCGATAATTTTGCCACAGGCAAACGCGAATTTTTAGAAGGGCTTGACGGTCTTGAAGGACTGAGTTTCAGAAAGGGTTCGGTGGCCGACAGAGCTTTCGTAGAAGAGTGTTTTGAAAGCTTCCTGCCTCAAATTGTGATTCACGCAGCAGCTTCGTACAAGAACCCCGACGACTGGAAGCAAGACGCTGAAAGCAATATTATCGGGAGTATAAATATTGCAAACGCTGCCGAAAAATATGGAAGCTCTCGCCTGATAAACTTTCAGACAAATCTTTGCTACGGTCGACCAAGGCAAATACCGGTTCCTGTCAAACATGAGCTTGCGCCATTTTCCAGCTACGGAATCAGCAAGACTGCAGGTGAACAATATATGCTTCTATCAAAGATTCCGACATTATCGATTCGCATTTCAAATGTTAATGCACCGAGGCTGGCGACTGGTCCTATACCAAGTTTTTACAGGCGCTTGAAAGCAGGACAGCCTTGTTTTTGCTCGGACAGCATACGGGACTTCCTCGATATCAGCGATTTCATCGAGTTCATGAATCTGGCAATTCAGCCTGATTCAGCAGCAGGAGTCTTTAACGTTTCATCAGGAGAAGCTCACAGCATAAAGGAGATTTTTAGACTGGTTGCCCGGCATTTAGGCATAAGCACAGGTGAGCCAGAGCTCTTGCCACTTGCGGCCGATGATATTGCGGAAATGAGTCTTGACCCTTCAGAAACTGAAAGAGTATTCGGGTGGAAAGCAAAAGTCAGCTTCCGCGACAGCATAAAGAAGCAGCTTTCGTGGTACGACCTCCACGGGATTAGCGATATTTATTCACACCTTAGGACGGTAATAACTACATGAGAGAAAGCTTCCGGAAAAGTCGTGTTCTGGTAGTCGGTGGTGCCGGTTTTGTTGGAAGCAATCTGGTTCGAAATATTCTCGAAAGTGATCCGCAGGAAATCATCATTGTGGATAATTTGCTATCTTCAGACAGGCGGAACGTCCCTGAAGATAGCCGCATAAACTTCATATTCGGCAGTATTACCGACGACAAAATCCTCCACGAACTGGCTGAATTGGATTATGCCTTTAATCTCTCCTGCTATCACGGAAATCAATCATCGATTGCAGATCCGATAGCCGACCACGACAATAATTTGCTCTGCTCTCTCAAGCTCTTCAACCGACTCAAAGATTTTCGGAGTCTCAAAAAAGTTGTATACGCCTCAGCTTCATGTGCTGTGGCAGAAAAAACTTACGAGAGCGCGAGTGCTACTACAGAGGATCAAGCAATTACGCTTTTTCATGATAGCCCATATTCAATTTCGAAAATCGCTGGCGAGTTGTATGGAAACTATTTTTTCATACGACACAATTTGCCATTTGTAAAAGCCCGTTTTTCAAATGTTTACGGCCCGCACGAGATATTGGGTGCAGGCAGATGGCGGGGTACTGAGCACACAGTCTGGCGTAACGTAATACCCAGCTTCATCTGGCGCGCTCTCCACCACGAAGCTCTACCACTGGATAATGGCGGCAATTTGAGTCGTGATTTTATTTTTGTGGAAGACATTGTTTGCGGGCTGCTGGATTGCGCCGAAAGAGGTGAACCAGGCGAAGTATACAATCTGGCAAACGGACGCGAAACCACTATTCTTACCCTGGCCGAAACAATCAACCGAATCACAGGCAACAAAACGGAGCCTGATCTGAGACCAGCAAGAGATTGGGACCGCTCAGGAAAACGTTTTGCATCTACAGAGAAAGCAAAAAGGATGCTTGGATTTCATGCCAGAGTTGATATTGAAGAAGGTCTGGAGAAGACAATAAGCTGGACAAGAAGCAATTTCTCGCTGATCGAAACTTGCATACAGCAGCATGATGTAATCATGGGAAAAATTGCAAAGACCCGATAAGAGATTTCGACAAATCTCTCCCAAAGAC
>CAZTQO010000044.1:13443-61207 GCA_964615655.1 uncultured Candidatus Obscuribacterales bacterium
CCGGTAAGAGATTTCGACAAATCTCTCCCAAAGACCCGGTAAGAGATTTCGACAAATCTCTCCCAAAGACCCGGTAAGAGATTTCGACAATTCTCTCCCAAAGACCCGATAAGAGATTTCGACAAATCTCTCCCAAAGCTTAACTTGCAATTGACTTGCATTCATGCCATACATATGAATGTGCTCACGGGGACGGCGGGGTCACTTGTAGATGTCCACAATTACAAGAATACGAAATTTTGTCTCCATGCAGGATAAGCAGCGTCTCTTTACATCAAGAGATCTGCTGAATTTTGGAAGCCGCACAGCAATAGACAAAGCTGTATCGCGGCTCGTGCACCTTCAAGAAATCATACGAATCATACCGGGGGTTTTTAGCCACCCGGAACGAAAGAAGCAAGTAACAGTTGAAGAAATTGCAAAAGTAAAGGCAGAATCATTCGGTCGAAAACTAATCACTCATGCAGGCGATATTGCTGCCAGATTGGGTTTTAACCTGAACCCAAATCCACCACAGAAACTGTACTTTGCAACAAACGGTCGGAGCAGTTCATTCCGCTTTGCAGATCTCAGAATTCACTTTACAGGTATCTGCCAGCGTAAGTTTACACTTGGAGATGGAGAGGTTGCTCAAGTGATTCGCGCACTTATATACATGGGCAAAGATAAGGCAAGCTTCAAAAGCGTACAACAAGCTACTGCATCACTCAAGCAATCTCAAAAAATCGAACTTGCCGGGAAATGTGCTTATATGCCTGCCTGGTTATCTCGTTACTTCCATTCATGGAATTATTCCATCAACTCTATCAGCTATTTCGAATCTGCCACTATAGAAGACATCATTGTCAGCGAAAGCGACATGTCCAATTACGGATTCAGCGCCAGCGCAGACCACCAAGAATTTGCTTACGATTGTTCAAATCCTGCCTTTGCGGCGTGACAGCTCTTTCCCAGAATTTATCTCCATTTCCCGGTCTTGCAACAGCCGGACTTGGTTTGCTCATTTTAGGCCAGCAGTTCCTTCTATTTGATTCACCCTGAACTGCAGAAAGAAGAACTGCCTGATTTCTGGCATTGATAGGCGCATGCATTATTTCTGCTTCGCTTTCAGAAATCTCCTTATTCGATCTTTCAGACTGTTTTCTCAAACGATTTACGATCGCCGAATTTTCTGAACAATTCTTAGGTCCAGCAAAAATACAATTAAAAATCTGAAGCATTTTTTTTCCTCCGCGTCTTGCTTGACTGAACGCCAACAATGAGCAATTTACAGACTGGAGGTTGCAGCCCGGTAACAAAAAGGTTGCAGCTTTGTAAAATGAGTTTCTTAACTAACCCTCAAGCTTATAGCCAAGACCATGAACAGTTCTAAACATTGACTCTTCGCCTTTGCTGTCCAGCCGTTTGCGTAAACGGCTGATATGGACCTTAATAACATCAGCAGTGGCTTCGGAATCAGAAGGCCAGACTCTTTCAACTACAGCGTCTGCGCTGAACACCTGTCCAGGATGCCTCATAAAAAACTCAAGAACTTGCAGTTCTTTGGGCAACAAATAAACTTCCTTGCCGTCAAGAAAAACTCGCTTCTTATCGGTTTCCATAAGCAGGCGTCCGACGCGCAAATTATTATCCAGTGCAGCCGGGGCCGGGCGGCGCAATAGAGCCCTGATACGTGCGGAGAGCTCCCCAGAAACAAATGGCTTGGCCAGATAGTCATCACATCCGGCGTCCAGCCCGGTAATCCTGTCTTCGACATCGCGCTTTCCTGTTAGCATGATCACCGGTGTTTTTCCGCCCATAGCCCGGTATTGCCTGCACACGTCAACTCCGGAAACTTTCGGCAGTTCCCAATCAAGCACTACCACGTCATATTGAGCACCTTTTAGAAAGTAAAGAGCTTCCTGACCGTCGCAAGCCAGATCAACACTGTGATTTTCTCCTTGCAACCAGTCCTTGACGGACTGGCCCATTTCCGGATTGTCTTCTACAACAAGGATTCGCGCCATCAGACTCATCTCCTTTGACAACGAAAGAGTGTATCATGTCTTTCGTGCTAAGACCTAAGTTCAATCCTAATCTGTCTCAAAAGGGGCTGATACTAGTTGTTATCCCTCTTTTCGTGCAGCTTGTAGCATCATTGTGTCTGAGTGAACTCTTGAACCGGGCCGAAGAGCAGGGGCATCGTGTTGATCGTTCACGGCAGGTAACAAGCGATGCTTTGCGAATCGCCACCGAGCTATATGACGCCGAGTTTGCAATGTATGACTATGTTGATTACGTTTTTCAAAATCAACAGGGGTCTCCTCGACTTTCAAAAGCATTCGAAGCCAAAGCAAGAGTACTTCCATATCGAATAAAACAGTTGAAACGACTTGCAAAAGGTTCCGAAAAGGAACGTATGATAGTACAGAATTACTGCGCTTCAGTAGTCGATTTGTTGCAATTGTTACTTCTAGATCTTAAACCAACCCTGGACAGCGGCAATATTCAGGGAGGCTTTGCTCTTGGAGCACTGATGGCATACAACAGCAAGTTTTTGCCAGCCGTGGGTCAGCATCTCAAAGATCTTGTTGAATACGAGAAAAAAGACTCAGCACTGCATACTCAAGTAGCGGAGAAACGCGAACTGGCAAGATCAGGGCTCATATTTTTCCTGCTTCTCGATGTTTTTGTTGTCTGCATGCTTTTGATTTATTTCAACCGGGGCGCAGTAGCCAGATTTGCTGTTTTAACAGACAATACACTCCGTTTTGCCAGGCAAGAAAAACTGAATCCGCCGTTAAGTGGCAGCGATGAGTTTGCTGGTCTGGACAGGGTTTTTCACGAAATGGCAGACGCCATGGAAAAATCTAAGAAGAGAGAAGCCGAGTTATTGCAAATGAAAAAAGAAATCATGGCAATGGTCAGCCACGACTTGCGCAGTCCGTTGAACTCACTGCAGTTGGTCCTGCAAATGCTCAAAAGCAACAGTTACGGTGTGCTCAATGAACAGGGAATGAACAGAGTGGAAGCATCCGGTGAGAGTGTGTCTCGCTTGATAAGAATGATAAACGATCTGCTTGATCTCGAAAAATTGGAAGCAGGCAAGCTGGAGCTCGAACTGAGAGACCTACCAATTCAGGTTTTGATTGAGCGATCCGTGGAAGCGCTTGAAGCCCTGGCATCATCAAAGAATATAGAGATCAATTACCAGGATAACGGGCTTGAAATAAAAGGCGATGGAGATCGCATAATTCAGGTTATTACGAACATTCTTTCCAATGCCATTAAGTTTTCACCTGAAAATTCAGAGATTGATATCGAAAGCAAGTTGCTTGCTGCTTATGTTGAAATCAGGATTAAGGACAGAGGACCTGGTATTCCGCCTGAATTCAGAGAGCAGATATTCGACAGGTACAGCCAGCTCCGCAGCGAAATGAGCGCCAAAGGCAGCGGGCTCGGTCTTGCAATCTGCCGCCTGATCATCGAAATGCACGGCGGTAGCGTTGGTGTAGATGAACTCGAAGGCGGCGGTTCAGCTTTCTGGTTCAAAGTACCGGCTGTTACAGACTAGAGCAATGAAATTAGTGAGGGCAGCGTGCAAGCAGAGTCTTGATTGATGCTTTAGTCGAAATAGCCTGTTTTCGAGTTGTTTCATCTAAGGCAGAAAGCTCGATGCATCTTTCAAGAAGCCTTTCTGCTAAATTTCTGTGCTTCTTTCTTCAGTGCTTCCTGATTCCTGAAGCATCTAGAGGAAGCAGAGACTTGCCAGCAATTCTAGACGGATTCCGGGCGAACAGTTTTCTGAATAAGTGCCTGATAATTCTTGCTTCGCTTAACTATATTTCTGAGCTTGAGTTTGACTTTGTCGGCCTCTGCTTTTCGGTTAGATAAGCTGAGCATCTTCTCGTATCCGCCGAGTATGCTCATCTGGTCGCTTTGACGTACGGCAACCGCATCTTCAATTAGCGCAAGCGCCTGTAAATAAAGGTCTTCTGCTTCCGGATAACGCTCCTGGAAAACATAGAGATCTGCAAGAACAGCATATGTATTCAATACTGCCCGGTGCTGCATTCGCTGAAATATTTTCAAAGCCTGTTGCAAGAGAAGCTCTGCTTTGTCGTACCTTGCTAATGAACGGTGCAATTCAGCCATTTTAGTCAGTATTTCTGCAAGATGGAAATGGTCAGTACCCAGGTTCCTCTCAACTTTGGCAAGAGCTTTGTTGTAAAAATCCTCAGCTTCTTTATACGCTCCCTGGCTGTGATAAAGGACAGCCCGATCATAGGGATCAAAATCGTCCACAGTCAACTGCATGTGCTGAACCTGGCATGCAAGCGCCTGGTCTTTAACAAGATTGGCCTCATTGAAACGCCCCTGGGACATATAGGCGCCGGCAAGCATTGTCAGGGTTTGTGCCACCTCTTTGTTGTATGGACCAAGCAAATCAATCTGTATTTGAAGAGCATTATTGAAATTGAGCTCAGCCTCGCGAAATCGTTTCATGGCACAGTACAACTTGCCTATACCGCAGGTCGCATCGGCTACTTCAAGTGAATAAGGACCGAGAAGCTTTTTGAAGATGCTGATTGCTTTCTTGTAATAAACTTCCGACGGAGTGTAGTTGCACTCGACATAGTAAACTTCGGCAAGCTGCAAGTAGGCGTTGGCAAATTCCTCATCCTGGGGCTTTCTAAGCGCTTTTCTGATAGCCAGTGTTCTTTTCAAGAGCGGTTTGGCAAGAGTATGATCATGCTTGGCACAAAAAAGACTGGCATACTTTCGCATCAAGCGCGCAACAACATCACTTTGTTCACCATGGACCCCTTCCTGAATTGAAAGAGCTTTCTTATACTGCAGTTCCGACGAATCGAATTTTCTTTGCTTTTGATTTACTTCTGCAAGCAATTCAAGTGTTTCCGCCACCTCATAATGACGACCACCGTATACTGCCTCCTGCGTAGAAAGCAACTTGTTTCCAATTTGCCT
This sequence comes from uncultured Candidatus Obscuribacterales bacterium, assembly GCA_964615655.1. GTDB lineage: Bacteria > Cyanobacteriota > Vampirovibrionia > Obscuribacterales > Obscuribacteraceae > JAIEPM01. The sequence goes on from CAZTQO010000044.1 coordinate 18,412, forward strand.
TGCTTTCGAGAGTTTGTTCAACTTGAATGAAACCAGAGCTAGATTTTTCATGATTCTTATCGATTCTGGATCATGACTCTCAAGCCATTCTTCCGCAATCAGGTTAGCCCGATCTAGCAATGGCTGGGCCTGGGCCAATTTATTCACTGAAATATACAGTTCAGACAGCTCATTGAGAGAACGGCAAAGCAAGCTTTTCGAAGAAGAATCAGCCTGCTCAAGTGTTTCAACTGCCTTGAAATAAAGTGTCTCGGCACGATCTGTCTTTTGCAATTTCACATAGACCGACGCTAACAACAAAATCAGCATAATCAGCTCACTGCCAGCCTGACTTTCGTTGTTCTGAGCACAAAACGCTATGGCCTTTTTCAGCTCCCGTTCGGCTTGATTCAACTTATCATCTTTTATGAGACCGGTGGCGTCACTTATGAGCTGCTCAATTTCGGACGAATATTCCATCTTATTTTGCCCGGCTGAAGATTCATGGACCAGCTTGCCCATAGTCATTATTCCTCAGCATATCATCCTGTTAACCTTAATTGTCGGTCAACCCGAATTGTCTTCATAATGCGTTCCACAAGCAGGACAGCTAGGACGGTTTTGTGTTTTAACTCTGCTACAGCACCAGCAAAGCTGTTCTTGTGGCAGCTCTCCAGGCTGGCTAGTGCTGTCCTTATGAATGAGGTCGGAAGCGGTCTTTATTTGCTTTAGCTTTGAATCAGTTCTTAAATTTTCGCTTGAATCTTCGCTGTTCGAGTTTTCACGGTCTTCGATGTTTGAGTCTTTGTTTCTGGCATCCGCAAATGCTTTCGCCGGCTGTTCAGCTTCCAATGAATCTACTGTTCTTTCTGAATCAAACTGGCGAAACAATTCAGACCTGCCTGCAGCCATCGTCGACGAATTAAAATCTTCATTTTCCTCAGAATACAAATCGAAAACCAGTTCCAGCTCCTTTTCTTGAGCTGAATCAATGCTCGAACTGCCACCTACACCAAGCGGATTCTGCTGCGAAATCAGCTGCTCGCTCAGCAGGCTGGGCACAGTTTCTCCTCCCATCTTTGAACCGAAATCCAGATGCGGGTTCTGCAATTGCGAATTTCGTTCCTGAGGCTCGGTTTCCTGCCCATGCATCTGCTTCAGCTTCTCTGCATTGCAAACGTGTGCCACAGGCAAGTTGACCTGAAAATAACTTTCATAAGGATCCAGATCCGAAAGGCTTCTCGAGCCTTCCGCTTTCGAATCTGCAACATCCAGGGCTTGTGTGTTTAAGACTTGCGAGATATCTGATTTCAAGACAGAGACTTCATATTCCGAGGAGTTAGATTTCGGTACTGCCGCCTCACCTGCAGAATCTGAGTTTCTGAAATCTGAGTTTCTGGAATTTGAGTTCAAGACTTCAGCTGAATTCTGTTCGGAATCTTGTTTCAATAGATTTGTAGAAGGTTCCAGACGATTTGTTTTAGCCATTCTCCGCTTTTTAAGCATTGGATCTGCAAAATAGATATCCAGATAGGCTTTTACGCCCATGAGCAGATACCATGCAAGAACGATACGGAAGTCACCAGTCGTCCATGCAAAAATCGCAAAAAGCATACAGATCAAATTGCCGGGTTTCCGGCTAATAAGAAGTAGGTTGCCGATTCCAGCAATCAAGATATTCAGCAGCAAAACCAAGGCGAGCCTGGAATGATTGTCCAAATCATCAGACTGAACGGACTTCATCTGTTTACAATTTCCCTGATTTGAATTGCAAGAGTCATCGGATCGAATGGCTTGAATAGTACACCCTTTGCTCCCAGAGCATCCATCCGATCCAGATCGGCGCTCATTGTTCTGGTAGTGAGAAAAACAAGTGGTATAAGAGCCGTGTCCGGGTTTGTCTTCAGGCTATTAATAGTTTGCAGGTCTGATTCGGACATGGCCAGATCAAGCAGAATCGCATCCGGCCGTTCGTCTTCAGCAAGTTTAACAGCATGGCTGGCTTTTTCAGCTTCCAGGACCTGCAAACCACCAATAAGCCGCAAACTGAGACTGGCAACCCAACGAAGATCCTCATCGCCCTCAATAATGAGAATTTTCATTCCAAATCCCTTGAACCCCTCGACTCCCTTAAATCTTTCGATTCGCTTGAATCTTTTGAGTCTTATCTTTTATGCCAACTTATTTATTCTAAATCCGTTCCCTGAATTTTGGAAATTTCAGTCCATGAGAAACATAATTTTCACAAAGATTTCAGACAATGAAATCGGAGTTCAATCATTTTACTAATTGCTAAAGCAGGGTTCCAGCAATATGTATGAAAGTACCCTTTTAAAGCTCATCAAGAGCGAACCGCTGGCGCGAATTGCACTTGCAGTTCCTGCAATGGGCACTCTCTGCGGCTCATTCCTTCTTGCATCGGGCTTCCTTCTGCCCTGCATCCTGCTGGATGCATTCGGATTGCTGCTTGGTCTATTGATTATGATTTCGCTTCTGCTGAAATATCTCTGGATAGAGCATCTGCTGCTTTCAGGAGAAGAAATAAGCGGAAAGGTTCTGGAACAAAGAGATTCGCTGAGCCTGCCGCTTTCTCCCACAACAGAAATAGCATACGAATATCTGTATGACGGCGTTCTCTACAAAAAACGGATTCTGGTTCACTTACCCGAAGACACAAACCTGCAACAAGCCACAGTGATTTTGGACCCTGACAAACCCGAGTCAAGCATCATCAAAGAACTTTACTGCACAGCTCTCTCGTAGGCGGTTCAGAGAAAGAAAAACGAAGATTCAAGGCCGTTCAGGGGGAAAGCAAGCTGCTGCCTGCTCCCACAAATGTGCGAATCAGAAGAGAATGATTCGCACCCGCAAGGGGCTCAGACCAGACAGGCGCTGTCCACATACGTTCGCCCAGGAACTTTGCCATCGGATCGAAAGTGCCTCCTGATTCGGAGTGTTTAATAACCGGAATTCTTGAAGAAGGGGCACCAGGCAAAAGATTCAAACCGGCAATATCATTTCGGGCAAACTGGCTTGCAAGCTCGGCTGCAGTCGGAACACGCTGTACTTCGACATAATACGCACCCCTGGCTCCAAGAGTCTGCCTCACAGGATCAAAAGAAATAGAATTGCCCGCAGCTTTCAATTCTGCACCTGTGAGTGTTTTAGTCTGCAAAACCTCGGCAAGTTTGCCGTCGCCTAATTTTTTATCGCCCCAGAGCAGGGCTGTGTATTCAGCATCCGGGCTGACCTTGCCTCCAATCTTGACCTTGAGTCTAAGGTCGGGAACGGCGGCCTGATCTAAAACACTGCCCATCGGATGAACATCGTTCACAACCATGCTGCCTGTCAGGTTCTCACGATTGGTGGTTGCAATAGTACGTCTGGCACGCAGAGCATCCAAAATCGCAGCCTGATCAAGACTTGAAGCCATTACTCCTGTGGCTGATTTGGTTCCGCCCGGATTACCATAATGAAAATCGCGACCATAGGTAGGGCTGATTTTCAAGCCTTTATCTAAATAACCAGCATAGTCAACTTCATTTGCGCGTATTGAACTAATCTGACCATTAGCTCCTTTGACCATGGCGTCCCCGTTCAAAATCTCCATCTGGCTGGCGTACTTGCCGAATCTGTCAACCCATTCTTTCTGGCTGGCAAACGACTTTTGACCATAGTCGCGCCCTCTCACTTTTGCGGGTAACGATGGGCTTTCATCTGCTGCAAATCGAGGATGGTTCAACTGTATAACCGGTCGGCCGCCAGTTGCATCGGTGATCTTGTCCAGATGATCCACCAGCATCTTGATATTGCCGTCGTTGATTTTCACAACCGGCGGCGGCTCAAGCGGGGCTTCCGGAATTCTGGCTTTGAACATGGCTCGCAGTGGATCAATCATTCTGCTAAGAACCGGCCTTTGAGTTTTGACAGACTGAAAGAATGTTTCTGTTTGCAATACATTCATATGATTTACGCCGGACTGGCCTTTTGATCCGACTTTACCGATTGTCCCAAGTTCGACACCGTACAAGCCGGCGAAATCACCATTCTTGGAGGCCTCAGCGGCAGCTTTTATTGTGTCGGTGTAATAAGCAGGATTTTCAGCCACTGTCGGTACTTTTTGCTGGCCAGGATAACGCGGATCGCCAGGTGGTACGCCTGAGCGCGCCGCAGTGTGGCTGTGGTCGGTAATTGCGGTAAAATCAAGTCCTTCCTTCCTGGCTCTTGCATACAGTTCTTTTGGTGTGCCCATCCCGTCTGAATAGACCGAATGACCATGCAGGGAGCCATAATACATTTTCATTTGCGGGTCAGCAGCCGCATACTGGTCGAGGCGATTGCTCAAAAGTGTTTGCCTTCGCTCGAGAAAGCTTAGCTTGCCCAAGCTAAGGTCTTCGACTTTGGCATTCGGCTCTCGGAGATTTACTTCAAAGCCTGGTTTAGCGCTGCTGCCTTCCCTGCCGCCGAATAAAGACCGCATTCCGGTCATTGTTTGATTTTCGGCTTTCAAAACCAGTCGCTGGCTGGACTGAGCAAAGCGTCCAAATGAAGTATTACTCATGGCAAGCTGCCTTCCGAGTTCCGCTCCTGCAAAACCAGCGGCCATGCCTACTGCAAAATCTGCACTGCCCGAAACAGTATCAAATGCCAGGTTCTTAGCCAGGAATTCTATATTTGCGTTTGCATGCTGGGCGTCTAAATAAGCCCTGTTTACCCTTCCATAGGCTCCGGTAACTGCCGGGATTGTAAAGGCTGCTCCGATAATTAAAGCGCATGGTCCTCTTGCTGGAATCAAATATCCGAGTGCGCCACCAAAAGCCAGGCCCATCCCTGCGCTTTTTGCCACATGCAGAGCAGTTTCACCGGGATGCTCCCAGGCCTGCCTTGCAAACTCACCGGCTGCCCAGGGAATTTCCTTCACGGTCGCAAGCAGCAATTCGTTGCCGGCATCAGGATTACGGTAATCCTGAACCAGCTCAGAGCTTGTTAGCTTTGAAATTTCACCCACAATTCAACCACTCAGCATTATCCATGCGCAGATTTGATTCTAAGCCTGGACCGGGCAAAATTTCATTGGTGAAAACACGTACAGCTAACCATTTCTAAGCATTTCTGAGCATTTCTGAGCATTTTCAATGCGCAGAAGCTGCAAAGCTTTTAATATCGGAGCTTAATAGCCTGCTTTTGCGGTACTGCCCTGAATGATGGCAACACCGGCTGAAGTGCCCAGTCTTGTGGCACCTGCGTCTATCAAGGCTTTTGCTTTGGCAAAATCACGAATGCCAGCACTGGCCTTGATTGCCACCTTTGCACTACCCAGAGTTTCGCGCATCAAAATCACATCTTCGACAGTGGCGCCCACACCGTCTTTGACAAAGCCTGTGGAGGTTTTGACAAATGCAGCTCCGGCTTCAGCAGCTGCCCTTGTGGCAGCGACTTTTTCTTCTTTAGTCAGCAAATCGCATTCTATGATCACTTTGACCAGATGATCTCTGCCAGTCTTTACGATTGCTTTGATTTCGTCTCTGACAAAATCTATATCTCCGTCTTTAAGAGCACCGATATTAATGACCATATCCAGCTCTTCGGCACCTTCAGCAAGCGCCCTCTGGGCTTCGGCAATCTTTATGTCGCTAAGATTCTGTCCCAGCGGAAATCCCAAAACAGTTGCTACGGCGACTTTGCTTGAAGAAAGCAATTTAACAGCATGCCTTACATAATACGGATTAACACAAACTGCAAAAAAGCCGTGTTCTTTAGCTTCGGCACAGAGCTTTTCAATATCTTCTGCTTTTGCAGTTGGAGCAAGAAGTGTGTGGTCTATGTATTTAGCAATTTCTGAACTCATAAGTTCCTCTGTATTCAATTAAAAACACCTGGAATGCAGCAAAATTAAGCCGCTTTAAGAGACTGGCTGCCTGTTAGAGCCAACTATTATATCGCCTATCACAGTTCCCATGTACATATATATATGGAGCTCAGAACCCGGATTCATGCCAGGTCTTTTCAAGAATCACATAATCAATATGCCGGCTAGAGCTGAGCTCGAAGAAGCTCGGGCATAGCCGGCTGTTGCGACACCGCCCATAATACCATCGCCTGCAGTGCAAGTAATTCAGCTAACAACCAGCAAAAGAAACGATTTGCATATTAATTCAACCGCTTGAATTCGCAGACCTTGGGAGGAAGTTATAATTTTAGAGCAATAGAAGAGGTCAGATTATGTGGGAAGAAGTTTTGGAACTGGTCGGCACAAAATGGGGGCTTCTGGGTCTCGGAGCACTTTTAATGGTTGCCGGACCGGGTCGCAAAGTTGTCAGAACAGCCGCAAAGTCGGTAATCAAAGCAGGCTTAGACGTAAGCGACGGTGTAAGAGAGTTTGTTGCCGAAGTCAAAGAACAGGGAAGCGATTTGATGGCTGAGGTCCAGGCCGAAAGAAAAGAAGCCATAGAACAAACTCTGAAACCGGTAGGCAAAGAAGAAGCAGCTGCTGAGAAAAAGTCGAAAAAACAAACGGAACAGTAAGTGCAATATCAAGTTGTTCACCGGATCTCCGGACGCATCAGGATACGCCTTCAGGCTCTGAGAAATGATCGGGTTTTTGCCGATTGTATTTATGCTGTCTTGAAAAGCCAGGCCGGGGTCAATAGACTGAGGGTTTCGCAGGACTCTTGCTCAATTACAGTATTCTATGATGAATCGGTATTTGTACCGGAGACTTTTTTTGAAAAAACAACTGAAAGCACGGTTTTGAAAGCCGACCTTCCTTTTCTGGGCAAAGATCCCAGAAAACGGCTTAGAAAGACTTTCTTATACAGACTTGCCTACAAACTGGAACTTGCCCCGCTTCTGCAACTGCTGCTTGGTGCCACGGCTTTAACTGCAACGCTTTTTGCAGTTCCCCAGCGCTTGAAAAAGCTTTTGATCTGCGCAGCAACTCTTCCTATTTTCGGCCGCGGTCTGAGAACCGCATACGAAGAACGCCGGCCGGCTGTGGAATTTCTTGATGCCGCATCTATCATAGTCCTGACTGTGAAAGCATCCTACTTTCCTGCAAGCGTCATGCTTCTATTAATCAGCTTTGGTGAGTTTCTAAGAGATTTTGCAGCCCGGAAGAGTGAAGAAATTACTGAAGAATTGCTCGGGCTTTCACAACATTCTGCCTGGCTAGTAAGTGGTGATTCTCGCAGAAGAATCGCAGCAAACAAAGTAAATCCGGGAGAACTGGTAGTCGCTTACACAGGCGAACAAGTACCCGTTGATGGCATCATAGAATCAGGCCAGGCAACAGTTATTAAAGCAGGTGCAACTTTTGACGCACTCCCCAATGAACTTGGTCCTGGCGACGACATCTCCCAGGAAAGCGTCGTGCTTGACGGAAAACTCTATATAAGATCAAAAGCCAGGCGCCTGCCAGCCGCCCATGATCCATTCATGGAACGGGTCATGGAACGTGAAAGACGCCGTCTGCTTTATCGCAGTTCTTATCAAAGAAACGCACTCAAAAAAGGATACAACGTTGTCACGCCAATACTTTTGTTTGCAGCATCGGTTTTCCTACTTTCGAGAAATCTCAGCCAGGCGCTAACGATAATTTGCTTTGACCTGGTTACCGGGGTGAGGATCGCCCTGCCCACGGCACTGCTTGCATACATGCACAGGGCCGGCCAGCAGGGCATACTTGTTAAGACAGCAAAGGCGCTTGAAAAACTCTCAGCCATCGATGTCATAGTTTTTTCAAGAACCGGAGTTGTAACCGCCGGTGATTCCGAACTCACCGAAGTGATATCAATTCAGGAAAATTATAAGAAGGGAGATATTCTCAAAGCAGCGGCTGCGGTCGAATACAGATACCACCATCCTGCCGCAAGAGCAATTTACCGGTATGCAAAAACGAACGGTCTGGAAATACAAGAGCGCAAAAATTCTGAATTGTTCGCCGGCCTGGGTGTTCAGGCCGAAGTTAGCGCTACGCTCGTTTGCGTAGGCAGCAAGAGACTGATGATGCAAAAAGGAATATCAGTAGAAAATGCTGCAGATGCGGATAAGTATATGAAAGCGCGTGGGGATTCAGTGGCTTATGTGGCATTTGGCAATACTCTGGTCGGATTGATTTCATACCGTGATAAATTGCGAGCCGGTGCTGAATCTGCGGTCAGAGAACTGAAGAAAAACAGAAAGCTGCAACTACTTTTGACCTCCGGAGACAGCGTTGAATCAGTTCAAAGAACAGCTGATTCACTGGGTGTCAAAACTGTTTTTGCCAGGCTTTCTCCTGAAGAAAAAGCAGATCTGCTTCGTGATTATCAATTACGCGGACTGAAAGTGGCATTAATAGGCGACGATGTCAGCGACGCCCTGGCCATGGCTCAGGCAGATCTTGCAATTGCTATGAACGACAGTACCGACCTTGCAAGATACAGAGCAGACATTATTTTCACTGACGACGATCTGAATAAGCTTCCTTTCTTGCTTGAACTTTCAAAGCAAGCAATGAATCACTTGCGCCAGACCATGCTTTTTGTCAGCTTGCCGAACTGGCTTGGTCTCTTACTCTCTGTTTCAAACAAAGTTGGACCGGTGGGAGGCACAGTATTGAATAACGGATCAGTGCTTTTAGCTGCGCTCAACGGATTGAGACCGGCTCTTTCAGCCAGAACTGAGCTGCATTTACATGAAACGCCGCCGGAGACTTAAAGAACAGCAGCAGCTTTGGGCAATTGCTTCTTTTGAAATTTCTACTACACGTAATTTGCACTTAGTCCCGCTATTCTTATTATGAAGAATCGCATGGCCTTACTGATGATTTATGCACTTGCATATTAAAGCATCTGTGTGAGCCAACATTCAAAGCCTGTCACTGCTTATCTATTATTGATTTATCGGTTGATTCTGGAGGCTGAAAGCACCATGGAGAGTTATATTGCAGACCCGAATTCCGCTCCTTTAGAAAGCAGGGATACGGAAAAAGAAGTAGAAAACAGTCTGAACACAACACTGTTTGAAGACTTCCTTTCAAGCAGGTTTCAAGCGCATTCAGACTTCAGCAAAAATCTACCCGAACAAAGAAATGGGCTTGCAAGCGAAAAGCTCCTGGAGATAGAACGCTGGGCTGACGATCAAAAAAACTGCGGTCACAGCCTCAATTCGGATCAAATGGCTGAAAAGCTGTCGAAATTTGCAAAAGAAGCAGACGATACCTGGGAAAAAATGGAAAAGAGCGGCGACATGCAAAAGTTTCTCGATATGTCCGGAGATACTTATCTGACTTACAATCGTTTCGGCGATCTGCTCATGCAGCTCGATGATGCAAGACGAGAGAAGGTGCTCGAAACTCTTCCCTGGCGGCTAAGACCAGGCGAGTAAAATGCAGCGTTCAAAAGCCAAAAAATAACTCGCGTAGTTTACCGAGTTATCGAACTTTGGTGGCATTTTCCCAGTAGGCAATTTTCTGGTGGTATTCTTGTAAGCTCTGCACGCCGATATTACCCTGCTGCAGGGCGGCAATTGCGGCAGTGGTGGCTTTTGCGCCAGAGAGGGTCGTAATAATCGGGATATTGTAATTGAGCGCTGCTCGCCTTATCACCTGGTCATCTCTATGTGCTGAACGTCCTGAACCGGAAGGTATATTTATAAGGAGATTTATTTCTTTGTTCTTGATCCTATCTACAAGGTTGGGTCGTCCTTCAGAGACTTTATTTACGACCGAAGCCGGAATTCCCCCGGCAAGCACAGTAGATGCGGTTCCTCGTGTGGCTACTATTTCAAAGCCGAGTTGATAAAGACTCTGAGCCACAGGAACCACTTCTTTCTTGTAAGTATCTGAAACGCTCAGAAATACGCGACCTTTAACCGGCAAATCATGACCGGCTGCAATCTGCGCTTTGGCAAAAGCCAGACCGAATTGTGAGGCTATGCCCATCACCTCACCTGTTGAGCGCATTTCAGGACCGAGTGAAATTTCAGACCCTGGAAACTTCTTAAAAGGTATCACTACCGACTTCACTGAGATATGCGGCGGCAGCAAGCGGTCGCCGATATTTTGTTCGGCAAGGCTGTGACCAAGCATGACTTTGGCAGCGACCTGTGCCCACGGCACGCCTGTTGCTTTAGACACAAAAGGCACAGTCCGGCTCGCTCTCGGATTCACTTCCAGTATGTAGATAAGATTGTCTTTAAGCGCGAACTGAATGTTCATCAATCCTATAACTTTGAGCTCTTCAGCCAGCGCTCTTGTTGCAGTTTTGATTTCTTCGATAGTTGAAAGCGGAATTGTTTGCGAGGGCAGAACGCAGGTTGAGTCACCCGAATGAATGCCGGCCTGTTCTATATGTTCCATAATGCCTGCAATCACGGTTTGCTCGCCGTCAGAAACTGCGTCCACATCAATTTCGATTGCGTTTTCAAGGAACTCATCAATTAGAACAGGCCTTTCAGGTTGAACCGAAAGGCCTGTATAAAGCCATTGCTCGAGTTCCTCCTGATTGAAGATTATCCGCATGGCGCTGCCGCCAAGCACGTAACTCGGACGCACAAGCACCGGATAACCAACTGATTCGGCAACCTGAATGGCTTCCTTTGCTTCGGTGGCTGTACCGCCTTTTGGCTGTCTAAGTCCCAGTTTTGCAAGCACTTTTCCAAACCTGGCCCTGTCTTCAGCAAGATCAATCGAATCCGGCGAAGTGCCTAAAATTGTGATTCCGCGTTTCTCGAGTCCGGAGGCAAGCTTCAGAGGTGTTTGCCCGCCAAGCTGAACAATTACACCTGCCGGTTTTTCCAGCTCGGCAATATTGCATACATCTTCAAGCGTGAGCGGCTCGAAATAAAGCCTGTCGGAAACATCATAGTCGGTCGATACAGTTTCCGGATTGGAATTGACCATGATTGCTTCATAGCCGAGTTCGCGAATCGCCATGCTTGTTTGCACGCAACAATAATCAAATTCAATGCCCTGCCCGATTCTGTTTGGCCCACCTCCAAGAATCATGACTTTCTTTTTCTCCGAAGGTGGCACTTCGGACTCCTCCTCATATGTCGAATAAAGATAGGGCGTATGGGCCTGGAATTCCGCCGAGCATGTGTCCACAGTTTTGAAAGATGGAAAAATTTTGTTTGCTTTGCGCAATTCATAAATATCATCTTCTACTACCGGGGCGGCGTTTGATTTATTGCTTGAAATCAACCTTGCAATCTGATTGTCGCTGAAGCCCATGCGCTTGAGCCGTGCCAAATAAGGAATATCGAGTTCTTTCAACGAATGAACAGCAGAACTCAATGCTTTGCTTTCCTGCCATATTTCAAGAAGATTATCCAGAAACCAGGGATCAATCAAAGAAAGATCATGAATTTCTTCAATCAGAACCCCAGCCTCAAGGGCACCGAAAATATCAGTTATACGGTGATTGCTCGGAACTGCCAGGCGCCGACGCCACTCGGCACGGTCTGCCTTTTGTCTTGAAACAACAGATGAGAATCCTGTGATTCCGAGTTCAAGACCTCTGAGCGCCTTTTGCACTGACTCCTGAAATGATCGTCCGATAGCCATTACTTCGCCCACGGATTTCATCTGTGTTGTAAGCGTATTGTCTGTGCCACGAAACTTTTCGAAGTTAAAGCGCGGGATTTTTGTCACCACATAATCAATGACCGGTTCAAAAGAGGCCGGCGTTGTTTTGGTTATATCATTGGGAATCTCATCGAGAGTTAGCCCAACAGCAAGCTTGGCAGCAATTTTTGCAATTGGATAACCGGTGGCCTTGCTGGCAAGGGCAGAAGATCTGGAAACCCTGGGATTCATTTCAATGACTGAAATCTTGCCGTCGTAAGGGCTGATTGCAAACTGTATGTTCGAGCCGCCCGTATCCACTCCGACAGCCCTTATGACTTTGACTGCGGCATCTCTGAGTTCTTGAAATTCTTTGTCACTGAGCGTCTGGACCGGAGCAACAGTAATTGAATCGCCTGTATGAATTCCCATCGGATCGAAATTCTCGATACCGCAAATAATAACGACATTGTCGAGCCTGTCTCGCATTACTTCAAGCTCGATTTCCTTCCAGCCAATCACGCTTTGCTCAAGCAGGATCTCGTGAACAGGACTGGCGTTCAATCCTTCAAGCGCTATAGGTTCGAGTTCTTCCTGGTTGTACGCAATCCCGCCGCCGGTGCCACCCAGAGTAAAGGCAGGTCTGATAATTATAGGAAAACCGATCTCCTGGGCTATTTCTCTAACATCGCTGAGCTGCCTGGCAATGCCGGATTTTGGCACGGAGAGTCCGATATCCAGCATCAGCTTTTTAAAAAGATCGCGATCTTCGGCCAGTTTTATCGCTTTGAGCTTGGCTCCGATGAGCTCAACTCCGAATTCTTCAAGCACTCCTTTTTCGGCCAGTTCAACAGCAACATTAAGTGCCGTCTGCCCTCCCATCGTGGGTAAAAGTGCATCCGGTCTTTCTCTTGCAATAATCTCGCGGGCAAACTCAAAGGTAACTGGCTCAATGTAGGTTCTGGAAGCAACCTGAGGATCGGTCATGATAGTTGCCGGATTCGAATTAATGAGCACAACTTCGTAGCCTTCGTCTTTTAAGGCTTTGCAGGCTTGGGTACCTGAATAGTCAAATTCGCAGGCCTGACCGATTGTTATCGGTCCGGCACCCAGCACCATGATCTTTTTGATATCGGAACTCTTAGGCATTAGGTTTTTGTCCGGATTTTAAGAAAAGCGTGTAAATCATCATTAGTTTACACGGATTGCTGTGCGTTCCGGCTCAGGATGAACCTTTGCGAAGATTCAGTTCCGACACTCTCAACTGCCATCCGGTTAACAGGAGGATTTTAAGATTTGATGTTTAGAACCTCATTTCAAGTTGGTAAGAGACAATTACGGGGGCTGATGCTCCTCATAAACATGTCACATAAGCTCGAAACAGGGGGCAGGCTTATGACTCGAATCAGTTGGCGCGGCCTAGCAAAGCAGGTATTGCCCGTTGCTTTTGCAGTCTCGCTCTTTACTGCGCCGCAAAATGCGTATTCTCTTGACCAGGACGCAGAATGCAAATATCACATAGACCTTGAGTACCAGTTGAATATGCCCATTTACCACTGGGCACCTAAGGCAGCTCCAAAGGGAGTAATACTGGCTTTGCACGGTCTGGTTATGCATGGGCAGACTTTTGACGAGCTGGGCAAAACTCTTGCGGAACAAGGATTTTTAGTATATTCAACTGACATGAGGGGTTATGGAAGACTCACTAAAGAGTCGCCCCATGAATTCTGCGACCCTAAGGATTGCAAGCAGAAGATTAATTACACCAAGTCGGCCGCCGATCTGCTCAAACTCACGGATCGGCTTAAAAATGACCACAAAGGTCTTCCTTTATATATTGTCGGAGAAAGTATGGGAGCTGATATGGCAATTAGAATTGCCAGTGCTAGACCAGAGCTGGCTGACGGTCTGGTGCTTTCTTCTCCTGCAATCAGAGCACATAATTTCATTGACAAAAATACAGTGAAAAATTTGCCTGTAATCATGACAAATTTCAAGAGACAGCTTGACCTGATGCCTTATGTCAAACGGTATGCAAGCAAGGATCCCAAAATCTTAAAAGAAATGAGCAAGGACCCGCTGGTTCGAAAACATATGAGCCCGGAAGAGCTTTATGCCAGCAGGCGCTGCATTAATCAGACCCTTGCATATGTACCTAATATCAGTGCAAACAAACCAGTTCTTGTAATGCAAGCTAAAGATGACAAATGTGTTCGAGCCGACGCTGTCGTTTTGCTGATGTCGCGGCTTAAATCGCAAGACCAGCAGGTTCGCTGGTTTGAAGACCGTGGGCACATTCTAATTGAGACTTCTCACATAAGACCGGATACCATGCAAACCATTGTCAGCTGGCTCAATGACAAACAGGTATCAAGAAACTCAGTTGAAGCCCGTTCCTTAGACGAACTTGTTTCAGACAGCAGCATCACTCCTCACAAATAACTTCGGATTCATACATTAAAGGCGGCTCTTTACCTCTTCAACCGAATTCGTTTTAGATTCCGACTCCTTTAATTTCGGACTCATTCATTAACGAGGCTCTTTACCTCTTCAACCGAATTCGCTTTAGATTCCGACTCCTTTAATTTCGGACTCATTCATTAAGGCGCAGTCGTTTTGAAAGTGCTGAGCTGAACTTGTTTTTCGGATCTACTTCCTTTTTTATCCGGAGCCATTCTGGATAATCCTTATACATTGAACGAAAGCTCTCAGCTTCAAGACAGGCATCTTTTGCAAGATAAACCCTGCCGCCGTGTTTTAGCACTATCTGGTCGAGTTCCCGGCTGAATTCGAATATCCCGGTTTTGACAGGCAGATCAAGCGCCAGTGTATAACCTGAAATCGGAAAGGAAAGCAAGCCATGGCCGGCTCCGAACTTTTTTAAGACAGCAAGAAAAGAAGCTCGACCTCTTTTTGCCGATAAGGCAAGTATTTCTTCAAGCCCCACTTTGCTCGATTCAAGCGGCAAAACACACTGATACTGAATGAAACCCTCTTTTCCGTACAACCTGTTCCAGTTGGAAATGAAGTCCAGAGGATAGAAAAAACCGTTGTATGCCTGAACTTTCTCTTCATTTGCGCAACTGGATAAGTAGTAATAACAGTGATTAAAAGCCCCGATACTATAACGGTTGAGAATCCAGCCCGGCAAATCGAAATCGACTGAAAGACCCGCTCCTGCATTTCGAAAAGCGGCTTGCTTTTCCTCCAGCGCGATTTCTTGAGCACCGGCATGCCTGCCCAGAATTAAGATGCTGCGCCCGAGTTGCGGACCTGAAGCCAGGCAATCAATCCAGCATACGCTGTAATCATATAAGGGATCATTTTCCTCAATAAGCCTGAAAGTGTCCTGCAAGCCTGAAGCACGCAGTTTTTTCACCATCATATATGGGTTTTCGACTTTCAAAAGCCTGAGCTCGATTTCGCTTAGCACACCGGTGAGCCCCATTCCGCCTGCGCTGGCAAAGTAAAGCTCGCGGTTTTCTTCCCTCGAACAATTCAGCTCCTCACAAGAAGCAGTAACGAGCTTGAATGAGTTGACGAAATTCAAAAAAGACCCGAATTTATGATGGTTTTTACCATGAATATCGCAAGCAAGCGCACCACCCATAGTGACATGTTTCGTGCCAGGTGTCACAGGCGGAAACCAGCCCAGCGGCAAAAAAATTCTGAGCATGTCGTCAAAACTCATTCCCGGGCGGCATCTTAGAATTCCGGCTTCAGAATCGAAACTCAATATCGATTTCAGCTTGTCGCAAAGAACAATCTTGGCACCGGCGCTAAGCGCAGCATCGCCATAGCTCCTGCCCAGTCCTCTTGCAAGAATTTCTCCAGCATCGTTGTCTTTCAAAATTCTGAAAAACTCTGACTGATTCTCTGGTTGCAGAACATGCCCGGCAATACAGGGATATCTCCCCCAGCCGCTGAGCATCCTTGAAACACCTGCTCTCACAGTCTTCTTCGCTTTCTAAAACTCGAAGCCAGAAGCATCTCTGACATGGTTCTTACTTTAGCAGACCAGGTTCTTACTTTAACAGCTAATTGGAAAGAATTCGACCCAGGCGATCAAGCCCATTTGTTCCGTTTGATTGATAGGACGGGAAACTTGGGAACTTCTGCTGGGGCTGTTTGAACCTGCTTGAAGCAATAAAACGGTGAAGGTCTTCCACTGGTGTGATATAGGTCTCGTTCTTGTTGCTCATGTTGACTATGCCTACTTGTTCGCCTGTTTGCAAATCAAAAGCTGGTCCGCCTGAATTGCCGCTGAAAACAAAACCTTTAGCCCGGATTATTTCACGGTGCTGATCTTCGCCAAGAAGCAAGCCGCCTGTCACTTTCAATGCCGATAGCGGCACACGTCTGTCAGCAGAAAGAACGGACAGATGCATGGCATCCTGGTTTCTCGGGAAACCCAGCGCCATCAACTGACGGTTGTTTGCCGCGCTATAACTCTCATTGGCAAGTTTGACTGTCGGAAACGAATAAAAGGGGCTATCCGCCTTTATCTGTAGTAGCGCCTGATCTTTTGCTGCATCAGCATCTAGAATCTTGGCGTCATAAATTTTGCCGTCGTCTGTTTTTACCCGTATTGCAGCTGCATTTTTCACCACATGGTAACCGGTGGCAATAACTCCGCTTGAGTCTATGATTGAACCCGAACCTGCAGATGTGCTGAAACTCGCATCCACTTTCGGGTCCATCGTGTTAATCCGTACAACTGCAGCCCGGTTATCCATATAGATACGAGCCTGCTTCGAATTAACCGAATAAGAATCATATCTGTTGAGCTGCTCTTCATTGTTCGGACCCAGATGAAGAGTCGGCAGCTCGACTTTGTCGAAACTCTGTTGCGATTGTCTCCAGGCATTATTGTCACCGGCAGTCCAGGCACCGGAGGTCCAGGCAAACGGGCTTGCCATTTGAGCATCTACACGCTCGGCTTTATTTTCAGATTGCTCGGGTTCAAAGGCCTCGGAGGCGGCCATAAATCAAGGCTCCAAAATTATTGGCTCATTCCAAACGAATATAGACATATATGGATGATTTTTTACCGGGGGAAGCACGTATTTCTAGATAAAATCAGGGCATTTTTTGACTTTTTATCTCTGAATCAAATTGCTTGGCATAGTCGACATAGTTCTGCCAGCCCTGTTTAATTCTTTCCAGATCCTCGTCATTCAGCTCTCTGACAACCTTTGCAGGCGAGCCCAAAAGCAGGCTCCCGGATTTAACCTTCATATTCGGAGGAACCAGTGTTCCTGCCCCGATCAAACAATTGTTTTCAATTACTGCTCCGTCCAGAACTATCGCGCCCATGGCTATCAAACAATCATCTCCGATGCTGCATCCATGGAGAATTGCGCCATGACCTACGGTCACTCGTTTTCCGACCCGGCACTCATGTCGCCGGGTCACATGCAGGAGGCAGGCGTCCTGTATATTGCTCGCCTCGCCAACATATATCGAATTTATATCCGCCCTTAATACACTTTGAAACCAGACACTTGCACTGGATTCGATTTCAAGATCGCCTATAAGCACCACACCCGGGGCGATATAAGCATCGGGAGCAATTCTGGGTGATTTGCCCGCAAAAGAAAGAATCATAGCCAACTCCAGATTTAATATAACTAATAGTTCTATACACAGCAATGGTCTTCAGGGATAGAAGACCCGGTCTTATTTATTCTCTCAGGCGTCTGCAGTCAGCTAGTGTTAAAATTAATCCTGCCGGGAGGATATAAAATGACAGCTTATTATGAACAACCACTACGTAAATTACTCGGATCTCTTTCACAAACCATCGGCTGGCTGATTGAAAGAGGCAGTGTTGAGGTGAGCACTGTTCCAGCTGAACATCTTGAAGCAATCAAGCAACTGGAGCGTATTGGCATAGTTCATAAGCGCAACAACAGAATTTACGAGCTTCAAAAAGTTCGCCTCAAAAAGCTCATGGACTCCATGGGCATGGACAGCCTCACACCGGTAGCCAACAAGACGGTAGCAACTGCAACAGAACCGACTGTTTCAACAGCCCAGGTCGACACACCTGCAACCAACTAACTTATTTCAAAATTGAATTTCTGAAACTTGGATTTAAACGCCAGAACTCTCAAATCCCTGGAATGGGAGCGTTTCAAGCTTTTCTTGCAAGATGAATGCTCTTGCGACACGAGTCGTGAGCTTGCCTGCAAACTGGGATTTCTTGACGAAGTTTCAGCTATTGAATTCATGCTGCGCCAAAATTCAGAAGCGCTTTCACTTTTGCTCGACGGCATTGATCTGCATCAGGAGTCTCTGCCTGATTTAGAAAGTGTTTTTGCCAGGCTTCAAACCGGGGCATCTTTAAGTGCCAGAGAATTGCTTGCCCTTAGAACAATGATGATGATGAGTCGCAAGCTCAAAATTATTCTGAGCAATCTTTGCTCTGAAAGCTATCCGTTATTGAAAAAAATGCATCAGACCCTGACTGTATTTGATGATTTAGTAGCTGCAATCGACATAGTCATTGATGAATCGGCTGAAGTAAAAGATGACGCCAGCCCTGCCCTTTTCAAAATAAAACGCGAGCTGCAAAGACTGAACAACAGAGTAAAAGACGAGCTGCAAAAAATCATAAATTCACCCACTCATTCAAAGTGTCTTCAAGAGCCCTTATACACTCTCCGGAACGGCAGACACGTTCTGCCGGTTCTAGCAAACATGCGCCACTCGATAGAAGGCATCGTGCATGACAGTTCTTCAAGCGGGCTCACTGTTTACATAGAACCCAAATCAGTAGTTGAGCTCACAAATACAATTCGCATAAACGAAGCTGAAATTGAAAGAGAAATCGACAGGTTGCTCTGGGAATTGAGTGCGGCTGCGCACGAGAAACTCGACAGCCTCAAGGATTCATTTCATACGCTTGTCAGCGCTGATCTGCTGGCGGCAAAAGCAAGCCTGGCTCGTAAATACGAAGGAAACTGCCCGCGTATTTCCAGGACACTCGAGTTGAGTTTGCTGAAGGCCAGGCACCCGCTTTTGATTCTGCAGAGCGGCAATATTGATACTGTAATTGCAAATGATATTAGACTTGAAAGCAAGCTGAACACGCTGATTATTACAGGCCCAAATACAGGCGGCAAAACTGTATATCTCAAAACTGCAGGACTTCTTTCATTGATGCTGAAAGCCGGACTCTTGCTGCCATGTGCAGCAGGTTCTGCTACGCCTGTTTTCAAAAAGGTTTTTGCAGACATCGGTGACGAACAATCTCTCGAACAAAATCTTTCAACATTCTCATCACATATGAGTAATATCATCGAGATTACCGAGAAAGCAGAAAGCGGCACCCTTGTACTTCTTGACGAAATCGGCGCCGGTACCGATCCGCGGGAAGGAGTGATTCTGGCGCGCGTAATTCTTTCTAAGCTCTCGGAATCAGGAGCGCTTACAATTTGCAGCACACACTACGGCGATCTAAAAACACTTGCACATGCAAATGATGCTTATACAAACGCCAGCATGGACTTTGATGATCGCAGCCTGACTCCGTCATACAGGCTGCGCCTGGGCATTGCCGGTAATTCGAGAGCTATTGCCGTGGCGGCCCGGCTCGGGCTTTCAGAGGAGCTTATAAAAAAGGCACAGGCACTGCTTGACTCGGAAAAGCAAGACTTCGAACGCAAGGTAGACGAACTTGAAATTCGACTGCGTTTGCTGCAGGAGCAAGAAGAAGATCTCGAAAAGCGAAAAACAAAGCTACAAGAGCTTGAGTTTCAACTCGAGCAAAGAGCCAGCCTGCTTGCTAAAGAGGAAAAAAAATCAAGGGAAGTTCAGGCAGGCAGGCTATTAATAGACTACCAGAACGCAAAAAAAGCAATTAATGAGCTGACAGCAGCACTGCAAAAAACGCCATCACTTGCAAGAGCCCAAGAAGCCAAAGAGAAGTTGGAGCAGATAAAAAAAGAACTTGATTGGGGAAGCGATGCTCCCGGACAGAAGATAAACAAGGTTCTTGCCGGCCAAAAAGTGAAGGTGATTTCGCTTGGGCAAACGGGCATTGTTGAAGCTGCACCTGCTGAAAACAGCGAAGAAGTACAGGTAAGAGTAGGGCGCTTGAAAGTAAAGGTTTCGCTGAAGGATCTGGAAAGCACCGATGAAGCGCCTTTCAATCTGAAAAGCAAGGCAGTCGCGTTTAAAGAAAAAACGAAAAACAAAGCAAGAGAAGTTCAAGATCCGATTTTTGTGAGATCCGATCTAAACACTCTTGATTTGCGGGGCAAACGAGTAGACGAGGGGCTTGCTCTGCTTGAAAGATTTCTGGATGAGTCTTACCTTGCGCAGTTATCACCGCTGATGGTGATTCACGGCCACGGCACCGGCGCCATGAAGCAGGCTGTGCGAGACTATCTTGCCGACTGCTCCTACAAAAACAAAGCCCGCCCGGGTGAAAATTACGAGGGCGGTGACGGAGTCACAGTGATCAATTTCACTTAAGAGCCTGAAGAATCCAGTAAACAGATCCCGAGCCTGCAAAAGAGGAGATTAGATTTTGCAGTAATAGAGTGCTTTTCAGGGAAGTCAAGCGCTTAATAAAAGCCATAAGAGGGAATGGATTAATTGAGTTGAGATCGCAATCTACAAAGAAGTCCGGATTGAAACACCGGACAATCATTTTGTAGATCGTTTTGACTTTTGAGAATCCGGAACTCAAGCAAGGTCTTTCGGAGCAATCAATATAAATGAAGCGGATTAGCGGAAGGCGGCGGCCTGGAATTTAATGAAAGCTGCAAGCTTTTCAGGCAAAAGGGGGTCTGGGTATAAATGCGATGCTGTGATACCGGATAAATCTGCGTGATCTTCCCATCTTCGATGTCCGGAAATGTCCAAATGGGACGCGCCCGGTATAGATTCATCCAGAGCTAAATTTATAGATAAAATTTGCCTTGATGCCATGGCAATGTACGTAATTTCCACACATACAAGCAAATAATCTATCGATAAGCTAGAGTTCCCGCAAGGCTTATTTTTTCGTAAGGGTAATAAAAAACATGGTAGAAGGACAAGGATTCAAACCCCCGGCACCCGAAGAGGTGAAAGAAAATCAGGATTTCAAACCTGAGGATCCCGGAAGTCAGCTTCGTGATGAAGTTTTCCAGAAGCCTGACGTACAGAGGGTGGGCGATAATCAGGGTGACAAGCCGAAGGATGCGGCGCAGACCTACCAGACTGTCTTTTCGGAGCTGTCACAGGCCAAACAAGGGATGTTGGCTGTTAATGAAGTAATCGCCAAGGGTGGCGGTCCCTACGCACAGGGTGCCGGACTCGAAGCGTATCAAAAACAGCTGAACGAAGCCCAGGAGCACTATACAAAAGCCAGACTGGCAGCAGACACATTCTTATATGTATGCGATCAGCAAGGCAATCCGATGATGGATTCTACAGGTCATCCGATTCCTTCAAAAGAAAACATCGCCTTGAGGCAACAACTGGGCGGAATCGAACAAAATCTTCAGGCTATGTCCCAAGACAGAAGCCCGGAAGGGCAGGCCAAATTCCAGCAAGCCCTGCAGCAGTCCAATCAAATTAAAGACCTTTTGAGAGCCCCCGGATACGCAAGAGCCAACAACGCTTTTGCGTTAATGTTCCATTCAGGCGACCTCAAAGGTGAAGACCGCAAGCATTTTGCAAAAACAGGCGTAGCACTGCTTACAGTGGCGTCGAAATTCGACCCGGCAATGATGGGACCGCCTCCCGATGCCAATTTCATGAAGCATTACGACGCGGCCATGGATGTAGTTATGGGCGCCGGCGTCGACCAGACTGCGCCCAAGCCCGGCGACCAGAATCAACCGCAACCCGGCGATCAGAATCAGCCGAAACCCGGCGATCAGAATCAGCCGAAACCAGGCGACCAGAATCAGCCGAAACCCGGTGACGTGACCCAACCTGGCGACCAGCAGATTCCAGGTGTTCCCGGAGCCACAGTTGCAGCCGACGGCAATCAATATTATGTAAACTATCGAGGCTTGCACGTTCCGACCTGGACCGAAAAGGGTCCGGACGGCAAGACCACCGAACCATACAAAATGGTCAGAGACGTAAAACAGTCCGACGGCAGCACCAAGCAAGAAGAATTTGTGCGCGACAAGGGCATGCTTACGCCGGTTACAGACAACGAAGGTAAAGTAATCGGTCTTGACGGCGCGCCGCTCATGGATCAAAACGGCCTGCGACGCATTGGCGACAACGGACTGCCGGTGCCTGCCATGTTTGATTCAAGCGACCCGATGATCATGCAGGCTCAGCTTGATGCCGCAGTCAAAGGACCTTTAGACGACAACAGCCGTGCAGCATATAACAAACTGATCGAAAGCTCCGACAAGCTTGACAGAGTTTCAATGGCAAGAGCCATCGAAGCCAACGAGCAATTCATTAAACAGAATCCTGAAGCTTTCCAGTGGGAAAACAGCTACAGACAACTCAATGTTGATCTTGGCCGTCTATTCGGCGACCTGGGCAAGTTCCAGCAGGGTCCGCCTCCCATGCAAAAGCCGGAGTTGGAAGCCCTGGAGAAAATGTGGAACAACGTCAAATCTCCACAAGAAATTGACAGCTGGCTCGATAAGCCCGAGAACAAAGCTACAAAAGACGTATTGACTGCAAACCAGAACTGGCCTGCAATCAAATCCAAATACGGCGAGTATCTGAATAAAGAAACCGAAATCAAAGCAAAAGAAGGCGAGCTTCAGCAAAAACCTGAATTGCTTGATCAGGTAAGAAAAGTAAGAGCAGCCGACGCCATGAACCAGGAGCTTGCAAGACTTGTTGCAAGTTCAGTAGATACACGCGCCGGTTATATGGCAAAACTGCTTGAACAGGACAGCGTCAAGAAATACATGGCTGCCCAGGACAAGAATTCGGCCGATGCCAAGGCAGTCGAAAATGATCCGAATCTCAAAGAAGCTCAGCGAGTTATTCTTGACCTTGCAAAATGCAATCCTCAACTGGCCCAGCGTCTTGATGCCACAGCCAAAGCGCTTGGCGTAGATCTTTCCAAAACTGCAGCGCCGAAGCCCGAGCAACCGGCAGAGCAGCCCAAACCTGGCGAGCAACCCAAACCGGAAGAGCAACCCAAACCGGAAGAGCAACCCAAACCGGGCGAACAACCCAAACCGGGAGAACAACCCAAACCGGGAGAACAGCCAAAACCGGAAAACAAGCCGGCCGACAAACCAGCAGAACAAGATAAGCCCGCAGATCCTACCAAGCCGGCAGCAGAGAGCAAAGATCTGACCGCCGAACAGGCAGCTGCACCGCAATCATTGAATGCCGCATACGTGAACTTCCTGAAAGCTTCCGAGAATGCCACCAAGGCCATGAAGCCGGAAGACTTCGCCAAGCTTCAAGCCGGTGATCCTGAGAAAGGAATTCTTGGCTGGGAAAAGGCACTTGAAGCCAATGCTTCTATTAAGCCTGAGCAACTGGCTGCATACGAACAGCAAGCCCAGAGTACCTATCAGCAGCAAATGACACTTGCCCTGGCTCTTGAAAAAACAGGCAAAACAGATCTGAGCGCACTTCAACAGGCAGACCTGGACAAAGTGACTGCAGAAGATCTGCAAAAAGCATTGGGTGAGTCGTTACAGCAACTGGCCAAAGTTTCAGGCGATCTCAACACAGCAGTTGCAGCTCTCAAGCCTGAAGAGCAACAGAAATTCGTGGATGCCGAAAGCAAATACGCCCAGGCACAGGCAAAGGCCGCCCAGGACTTTCCACAAGACCAGGCCAAACAGCAAGAAGCGGTAAGAGTAGCACACGAAGCTAAACTTGCCGAGCAAAAAGCAATCAACAATCCTGAGCTGACAAAAGCAGTGGATGCATATAACGCATTCATGAACAGCCCCAGGGGTGTTTTTGCTGCCAATTTCAGCAACAACATGCAACTTATCGAAACTTACAAGCATGTTGACGAAGCTCGCATCCAGTACGCACAAGCACTTGCACTTCAGGGTGGTGATGAGAACAGAGCCAAAGCGGCAGCTCTAATAACCGAAGCAATGAAGAATCCGGAAGCAGCCAAGCTTCTGCAAAGCACCAGCGACGGAGTCAAGCTCTTAAACGAGCTTAAACTCAAAACAGCTGATATGACCAAGCTCGAAGACGAGCAGGACAAGCTCTTCCCCGAGCTCAAACTCACAAGACAGGCTATGGAAACAGCCAGTGACGCAAGCAAGGATCCCAAAGAAGCATGGACTGCAGCAGATGCGCTCTTTAAACAGGCCGAAGAAACAATCGACAAAGAAATCATGCAGAAAGGACAGGGCAAAGACGTTGCCGAGTCACTGCAAAAGATAAATCAGAATGTCGAATCAATGAAGATGCAGCTCGGCATGGCTCTGGAAGACTTCAAAGCAGGTCGTCGCCAGTTGCCCGGCGAAGACGGAGCCGGCAAGGAAAACGATACAAAGATAGTTCGCGAAGCAATGGCAAACATGAGCCAGCAGGACATGGTCCAGGCTTTAATGGGTCAAAAAGGCCAGCAGTTGCAAGCTTACATGCAAAGAGTCCTCACCGACTCTGAAAAGAGCACCCTGAACAATATGGCAATTCTTGCCCAGAAAGCTCAGAGTGTGGCGCTAATTCGAATGCAGCATGCACTCAAAGCCAGCGAATACGGACACAAAACCAACGATGATGCAGCCAAAGCACAGGCCAAAGAGCTTGTGGAAGGCATTGCCAAAGTCGACCCGGTCACATTTGCCACAAGCCCCGAAGTGCTTGGTGCACTGAAACAAGCTGAACAGGGCAGACAGATGGACGTTGCCGATGGAAAAGCAGCAACAATTGCATTTTCTGAAGCAGCCAAAGACAACATCACCAAAACCCAGATGGGTCTTGTAGACTGGGTGATACCGGGAGCATCGCTTACACTGAACACAGTCGGCGTCAAGACAACCGGACACTATGTATCCGAAATACCGTTAATCGGCGGTGTTTTCGGCGGCAGCAAAGAAGCAACCGCCAAACTCGTAGATCAGCTGGCAATGGCTCAGCTGAGCAACGCAGCCGAAGCTGAAGCACAGCGCAATCAGACAGTCGGCGACGGCAACAAACAAATACGCGGACTTCTGGGCGACGTCTCAGGCGTGGCCGCATCGTTTGCCACAGGCTACGGAGTCAACAAAGGCATCCAGTACCTGGCTAAAGAAGCACCAGTACCGTGGTATGTGAAAGTACCGGCAGTGGGTATCAGCGCCCTTGCAGTAGGCGGTCTGACTAACAACGCCGTATCAGGAAACGAGTTGCTTGCAAGCCGTGGTTTCATCAGAAACACAGTTGCAACCGGCACAACCTATGCAGCTATCAAAGGCCTGCAACACCTGCCTTCAAACCGTACTCTTGCTGGTGAAACAGTTTCGAAGCTTGGTTTGACCGGTGAGTACACAGGTTCAACCCTGGGCAAAACGTTAACCGCCATTGAATCCGGCGGCAAGGGCAAGCTGGTTCAATTTGCTGAAGCATTGCCTTCAAGACTGAACCCGGTAAACTACACACCGTTGTATATCAAACCAGCCGCAGAAGGTGCCGGTATGCTCGGACGCCTCACAAGCCTGCCTGGAAGAATCGGATTTGCAGGCTGGGGCGGACAGAGAACTGCCGACCTGCTGGCCAACCAGGCAATATCACTTGCCGAATACAACACCAGACAGTTTGCTTCCAAGACTCTGAGCACATTTGCAATCGGCTACGGATTCGGCGCGGCAAACAAGGGTGCTGCAATCTTCTCAGGCGAGCATCTTGACGGCAAGAGCTATAACACACTTGGTGACTACTGGAAAGACATGAACACCGCAGGCTTGCAAGCCGGTCTTGCATCCTCGTTCATCATTCCGGTTGTAGGAAAAGCCTTTGTGCCAAACAGCTGGCAAGCCGGCACCGGCAAGCTCGTGACCAGTGGATTTGCAAGAATTCCGGGAGTTGACCCGATTGCAGCTAAGACGGCGCTGGGATCTGCGGCCTTGATGTTTGCCAGACCCACTATGGACGCCACTTCCAGATATGGTGAAGCGTCTATATACAACAACATCTACGAGCAAGCTGAAAAGCGTGCTCAGGAGTTGAGAGACCAGGCATCCCAGCAACTGCAACAGCAGCAGCAGCAAGGTCAGGAAGCTCCAAAGCCTGAAGAGAAGAAATAATCAGGACTTCAGCTTGAAATCATCCGAAACAGTCACCACCAGTGGTGGCTGTTTCTTCTTTTTATATTTAGCGAACAACGCCAGTAGACAGTCTTTTTCGGTATGCAAGCGCATCTATTTTTAGCGGTTTTTAAGGATAACTGTCCAGAAAGCCCCACCCTCGTATAGATTTGCTTACATGGCTTTTGGGAATAAATACAAATACGAGTCTTGGGTAAAGCGCAATGGCCGAAGAGCATATTATTAAAGGCAGTCCTTTTAAAGAGACGCCAAAAGGGGACGATAACGGAAATGGCAACGGTAACGAACACGAAACTGCAGGCCCCCTTATAACAAGAGTAGATTTTACAGACACAGCTTCAGCACTTTTTCCGAAGCAAGAAACAGTAGGGAAAGCAGCAGCAGAAAAGCCTGCTGAGTCGCCAAAAACTGCTGAGGCTCCCAAGCCGGTTGAAGCTGAAGTTCAGCGAACTGCCGAAACCCAGAAGCCTGCAGAAGTTCAGAAAGCTGCGGAGCCGGGCGGTCAGTCAGTAGACACGAAGAACATATATGAGATTCAAAAGGTTTATGCCGAGGTGCAAAACCTTCAAAGAACCATGATTGCCAACTGTTTTGAAACCCAGCCTGACGGATCTTTGAAGCCGAAAGAGGGCAAGATTTCGGACGGCAATGGCGGCATGATCGAAGTAGAAGCTGTTCAGAGTGCGATTCTTGCCCAGATGAGTGAAAAGTATGAGCTTGCTATCGGCATGGCAGACAGCTCGATGAAGAATCCGGACTCTATAATTGCAGCCACAATGGGTACGAAAAAGCAGCTCGAGTCTCAGGCTGATACTACACAGGCTCTCAAGAAAGAGCTGGAGTCACAGGGAATCACTGTAGCAGTAGGCGGTTATCTCGACGCCACTCTAATAGGCCGCTATATAGATGATCACAAAGAACTTACAGCCCCACAAAAACAAAAGCTCGAATCACTGAAAGAGTCGGTAACTAAACAAGCCGAACTTGAGAGCAAATACAGAGACCTGCGTATTATGCAGGAAACTCCGATTGTAACCAGGCAATCCTATTCGGAGTTTTTGCGCAGCATCGGCTTGCCCAACGCGGCAGATAAGTGGATGAACGATGCGAAAAAAGTATCGGAAGAATTGAATTCACCTGTGGGTCGTTCTGAGTTCATGAAACGCATGGCCGACGAAACCAGTCAGGCAAAAGACAGCTCACTCGATAAATTGATTCAGGACAAATACCTGAACAATCCGAACAATCCTTATAAGCTTGTAGAAAGTGCTGCTGAAAAAGCAAAGAACGGCGACACACAAGGAGCAAAACAAGACCTACTGAAAGCACGCGAGCTTGCAGCCAAAGGCTTTCCTGATGTCGACAAAGACACCGCTTTGTTCCAGAAGCAGGTGGACCAGGTCAAGAAAGACCGTGAAGCACTCGATCAGCGTTTGAAAGACGGCAAAGCCACACCGTTTGAAGTGCAAAGACAAAACGAAGCCGAACTCAAGCTCGTAAACGAAGCTCAGATTCTTGATGCATTCAAGTTAGCAAAACAGAATGTGGACATTGCCTATGCCGACTTCTTATTGAACGCAGACAAAGACAAGGATTCAGAGTCAAACAGAAAATACGCACGCGACATACTGATGAATCTCAGATTTGATGATCTGGGCAAAGCTGCTGCTGCTCAAAGCGGCGAGCAGTTTGATGCATTGATGGAAAAAGCGCTCAACGGCAACGTGGATAATCGTGCCTCAATGGTGGCATTTAACAAAGCCATGCAGGAATATGACGCGCTTAAACAAAAGGCCGCAGGCGAAAAAGACGATGATGCGATTGTGAAAGACTTTCAGGCAGCACGAGCTAAAGCAGCAGAAGCTGCACGCATAGCTTCAAACATAAATAGAGATGCTGCAGATGAAAACCAAAAGGTTATTAAAAGCAATCTGCAAAAACAGATAGACCAGGAACTTAAGAAACCGGCAGGCGAGCAAGACAAAGCCAAAGTTGAAATGCTGCAGGCAATTCTTACACCGACTCATAAGCTGAATGCAAGACAAAAAGAAATAGTCGCAGGACTTACCGAGTGCATGAAGCCTGAAGCCCAAGCGGACAAGGCTAAAATAGACAAGCTTTCGGCCGGTTTAAAAGACAAATCTGCCTTGTTTGATGCTGTAAGCGCTTATTCAATGGTCCAGCAAATGGAATTCCAGAAGCAGGCCGTTAATCAGGCACGTATTGCGATGCTCGATATCGACATTGCCTTTGACAAAGGTGAAAATAACCCGCTTGTGGGTGAAATCGAGCGTGACAAGTACGGTGCTTCCATGATCGAAGCCTTGAATACAATTCCTGGCCATGACGGCAGAACTCAATGGGGTGACATAAAAGAAGCCACCAGAGAACTCGGCTGGGGCGAAAAAGCCTGGAAATGGACCAAGGGAGCTCTCAAAGAAATCGCTATCTCGCTTGTTTCATGGGGGGTTGGACTGGCTGCCGGAGTCGGAGCAGCAGCACTCTTTTCATGGACAGGTCCGGGAGCAGTAATAGGCGGCGGCGCTGTCGGATTTGCAGCCGGTGCTGCCACAGGAAGTGCGATTCGTCATTTCGTTTTCGGAGACAAAGTCACTCTGATGAGTGCCGCGCTTGATGGCGTATCCGGCATGACCGGTGGTGTCACAGGCACTTCTTATGCAGTAGTTAGAGGAGCTGGTACGGCTGCTGTCAAAAATGTAATTGCACAGCAAGCCGAACGTGGTGTGACAATCGGAGCAAACCAGACCTGGACAGCTTTCAAAGCCGCAGGAATTGCAGACAAAGTGCGCATAGCCGCAGGCGGCAGCCGCTTCATGGCCTCGTTTACCGCCGCAACTGCTGGATCTGTTGCATACAGATACCCCACAGAAGCCCTTACAGGCAACTACCAGAACGCAGGCGACTGGGCTCTGGGAAGCACATATAAGGTTGCCACCGACATACCCGGAAACTTAATTGGTTCATACTTCGGTGCCAGATTCGGTGGACCTGTAGAAGCCAAAGTGCTTGCAAATGGAGGTTCATACATGCAATCGGCTGCAAGGCAGATGGCAAACAACTTCCTGTGGACAAGCCAGCCCGGCAAAAACATGTTTGGGGGCGAGAGTCTCCAGCCACGCCGCAGCCCTTTTAACGCTCCGGTATATGATTTCCTGACTCCTGAACCGGAAGAAGCCCCTAAAAAGTAAGGCAATCCGGGGCGCTCGCCATTCCATTTAAGGAAGTGCTGGGGCTATCTTGTCAAGAATTTGTGGGAAACCATATACACGAATACGTGTATATGTGGGATATTGGTTTTACTGCATTGTGCAAGCGAAGATTCGGGATGCCCCCGGGTCCTAGGCTGCGCTGGCTTTCTGCTCCCCCCCATTAGCCAGATGCATAAAAGGGCGGCTGGCGCTCCGGCATTTTTCATCCCCCCCTCTCTCCTCCCTGTAGAGCATAAAGGAAAAGCTTATGTCCAGACGACTGGAAGAAATTCTCAATGAGTTGCTCGAAATGGACAAAACAAAAGGAAAAGAAAATTCCAAGTGTTTTGAATTGCAGGAGCCGCAAACTTCTGTCAATTCTTACAGGCTTGAGCAGGGACAGGTGCGACTCATTGACACTGCTCATGCTACAAAAAAGCCAGTGCAACATGACGATTTGCCGACCGATCTCAGACTGGAGCTCCAGCTGCCCCTTACTAATTTTGGCGTCCTCAGGCGCCTGCAAGAATTCTATTATGCACAGCGCCACAGCCCATACAAGCAATTGAAATCCGACCATGTTTTTTATGTGGAATATGAGGAAGTCCAGGGTCTGATTCGAATTTTTCTGGGCAAGAAAGAAAGCTTCCGTATAAGAGGCAATGGAACAAGTGCTACTTTCCTGATTGAAAAAGTTTTTGAATACCAGCATTCTTTTGCAGGTTCAGGAAACGATTCTGTTGAAAGCGCATCAGTATGTGTAAGAACAAGAAAGCCGGAAGACTTTTTATATGGTCCGGACAGAGCTCATGGCAAGTCGATTGCAGCACTAATCAGCTTTTCGATTTTTGCAGACAGCAAAGCCGGCCTGTCTTCTTATACTATTAAGCCTGAGTATCAAAGAGCCGCCCAGGAAAGATTCGCACCACTTAGAAAGAAAGCCTGAAGGCGTTCTCGTTCTCTTATTCGCCATTTAAAATGCGTCTGGCTTTCTCTGCGTCCTTAACTGATTTCTTTTTCAAATCAGGACAATTGTTTTTGTCTGCCCAGGCGGCGAGATCTGAGAACGTCTGTATGAACTGATCAGCTCTTCTAAATTCTTCTCCATATTCCCCGGGATCAACTTCTGCAAGTTTCTTTTCAAAATCGACTAAATAAGCGGCTGTCAAATCCTTGCTCTTCTTGAGTTTATCAGTGTAGAAGTCCATCCTGTTTCTTACTGTTTGAAATGCTCCCTGCCATTCGTTAGCCTGCAAATTTTTTTGTAAAGCCCGCTGGTAATAGTCATTTGCTTTCTTTTCCTGTCCTTTTCTGGCATAGATATTTCCCAGGACTACAGAGGCTCTGCCTTCTTCATGAGAGTCATGATCCAGTTCGTTTCGCAACTCTTCAGTTAAAATATTGAATTCATTTTCCGAGCTTTTCGACACTCGGATTAGCTTAAGGGCTTCTTCTGCATTTTCCCTTGCCTTCTCATAGTCATCGTGACCTTCATATATTTCAGCTAGATTGACCTTGCACTGCAGTTTTTCCCATGGGTCTTTATTATCGGCTTTTTTCTTTTGGCAAAGTTTCAGGCAAGCTTCTTCATTTGCCAGACGATCTTTCAATGCTGCATCCGTGATCGAAAAAATATATGAAACAACCTGATATGCATAAAAGCGAGCTCTTTGATCAAACACAGTGCAGGTGGACCTTTCCTTTGACTCAGCAAGAATTGCCTTCAAACGCTTGTCCTTTACCAACTGACTTGTTTTTCCATTCGCATCAAGCAGTTTTTTATTCATCTCACGTGCTTCCTGGTAGATAGTTCTTAACCTGAATAAGCATTTCGAAGATGCTGTTTTCGGATCACTCAATTCGCTATTACTGATGTATGCATATGGGCTTGCTTTTTCCTTAACGGTCACGGTATGCCTGGATGACAAAATAGCTACTGGAATCAAAATCGCAAGAAGACAGATTGAAAGCAGAATCAGCGGCTTGCTGCCTCTAAACTGACATTGCTCCTTTTTGTCCACACATACAAATTCAAGCTCAGGATCAAAAAAAGCTTTATCCAGGGCATTCTTGAGCTCCTCAACTTTTTGCGGACGCAGCGCCGGATCTTTTTGCAAGCAAGTTTCGATTAAAACTGAAAGTGCTATTGTAGCTTTGTTTTCCTTCTGGAAATAGAGTGCGGGTGCTTTTTCAGTCCCATGTTTCTGCATGGTATCAAAGGCAGTGTCACCGGCAAAGGGAGGCTTTCCACTGAGGCATTCGTACATGACGCAAGCAAGCGAATAAATGTCGCTTGTAAATTCAGCTTTCTGCCCCCGACACTGTTCCGGGCTCATATAATAGGGACTCCCGAGTACTGCATTTGTTTCAGTCAGTGTTCTTGAATCAAGACCACTTGTTATTCTTGCAAGTCCTAAATCTATGATTTTGGCAGAGATCCCCCCCTCAGTATCTTTTGAAAGCATGATATTGCCGGGTTTCAAATCTCTATGAACAATTTGCTTTTCATGCAAATGAGCAAGCCCATCCATGACCTGCCTGAATATTTGATAGAAAGTTCTTGAGTCCAGACGTTTTTTCTCATCGAGTTCTGAGGCAAGCGAACGCCCTTCTATGTACTCCATCACCAGGTAAATACCGCCAGATTCAAGGGTACCAGAACTCAAGAGCTGAACTATGTTGCCATGACTGAGCTTTGCAAGAGATTTGGCTTCTTTCAAAAACCGTTCCTGAATTTCAGGCTCGCTTACACTTGAGAGTACTTTGATTGCCACATCTCTTTTTAGAGTCAGGTCAGATGCACGAAAAACAACCCCCATTCCTCCCTGACCGATAAGACATTTGTTTTGATAACGGGGAGGAAAAGAAACAAGGGAAGCAAGCGACTCCCCAACAGGTCCACAAACTGTATTTTCTTGCTCTGTCATAAGTAATTAGCAGGCTATTTTAGCCAGGCTAATCCTAGATTATGACAGCAAGTGTTTATTTTGTCTGTCAAGTCAAGTGAGAATGCTGAAGCACATATACACAAGCGAAAAAATGAGATTTGAAACATCGCTTACATCACAGCTTGAAAAGAGGCGGACTGAATCAACGAGGCAGGCTGCCAAAACCAGGTGAGCACCATGGTTTCTGGAAGCCTGCCCGGGCGCTGCTATACTTAGTCCATGATTGAGCTCAGCGTTATTATTCCTGCTTACAACGAAGAAAGCCGACTCCCGAAAACTCTCGATTCGGTCTACGAGTTTTTGTATAAACGCAGGCGCAGTTTTGAAATTGTGGTAGTCGATGACGGAAGCCACGATAACACCACTGAGATTGTCATCGCATACGCAAAAGATCATCCTGAGGTGAGAGTTCTTTCTTACCAGCCTAATAGAGGGAAAGGCTTTGCAGTCAGGCATGGCATTCTAAATGCAGCCGGCCAGACTATGCTCATTGACGATGCCGACGGCAGTTCTCCTATTGAAGAAATCGAACGACTCGAGCAGGAGCTGCAAGAAGGCGCCGATCTCGCAATCGGCTCCAGAGCAAAACCGGATGAATCAAGAAAAGTTGATGCTCTTGCGCATCGAAAGTTCATCGGAAACACTTTCAATGCTATAGTTCAAAGTCTTTTGCTTCCAGGAATTTATGACACCCAGTGCGGATTCAAGCTCTTCAAAAGAAATGCAGCCAGAGATATTTTTTCCGTTAATCGCATAGACGGTTTCGGATTCGATGTGGAAATTCTATACATAGCAAAAATGCGTTCATACAAAATCGCTGAAGTTGCAATCAACTGGGCAAATATGGAAGGGTCGAAGGTAAATGTTTTAGTAGACTCACCGAAGATGCTTCTGGATGTTTTGAAAGTATACTTATCAGCCTGCCTGGGCTTTTACCGTAAAGGACAGAAAAGAGAGGAACGCGACCTGATTCTTCACGAACAGGAGAGCGACGATGCGTCCTAGTTGGATGCCCAGTATCGGCGATATCATTTTCATTTTGCTTTTGCAGCTCATTTTTGTATTCATCCCCAATTTTATTTTCGGTGATGGTTCAAGCGGCTGGCATCTCGTCACCGGTCACTACGTACTCGATCACATGCAAATACCGCGTACGGACCTGATCTCATACACTTTTGCCGAGAAACCCTGGGTAGCGTATGAATGGCTCTTCGATGCTTTTATAGCCCTGCTCGATAAAATTGCCGGGCTTCGACTTGTGGCAGTTGCATGCTGCAGCGCCATAGCCTGGCTTTTCCTTTTGCTTTACAACGATTGCCGCCGGCGAGGCTGCCACTTTCTGCCGGCCATGCTGCTCTGTATCGGTGCAGCGCTGATATCAGCAATACACTGGCTGGCAAGGCCGCATCTTGTGACTTTTTTCGGTGTTTATCTTTTCACCCGCTTCTTAAATGAGTATGTAGAAAACAAAATATCAAAGAAGAAGCTTTATTTAATCCTGGCCCTTTCTATGCTTGTCTGGGCAAATTCACACCCTGCTTTTCTTATGGGTATAGTAATAGTCGGTATTTATCTCGTTTCTGATTTATTCGTGCTGCTCTGCACTGCTTACCGGACAAAGAAGACCCCGCAGGAAGTAGCAACAGTATCAACAGACGCTAGAGGTCCATCTGAAACAGCCCAAACAACAGAACCAGTTGAGCCTGCAGAAACAAAGGAAGCAGCAGAAGCAAAAGAGGTAGAAGAAACAAAAGCGGCAGATGATGCAAGCGAACCGGCTATACAACAGATAAAGCAAATAAAGCAGGAAAGCCCGGTCCTGATCGAAAGAATCAAGACACTTGCAGCTTGTCTGGCTATTGTAATTGTAGTTTCGCTTATCAATCCATACGGAATTGAGCTCTATAAATATATAATCGAATACCTGCATCAAACAGCAGTAATCTCTCAAACAGATGAGTATGCCTCTCCTGTTTTTCACGGGCAGCTGCAAACTGTTTTGCTTGAGCTGATGTTTTTTGCCCTGGCGGCCGGCCTGGTTTGCAGCAGCAAGAAGCCCTCATTGCCTGCCTTTTTAACCGTGCTTGCTTATGCACATCTATCTCTTGCAAGCAAAAGAAATATGCCACTCTTTGTGATTGTTGCAACACCATTTATTGCCGGTCTCTTTGCAAATTGCAAGCTGAACACATTTGCCGGACTTGAGAAATTGCATGCAGGCAGGCTCCTTTCACCTCTAATGAAAGTCTGGAAACAGTCAGGGCAAACCATGGATTCAATGGAGTTTATCTGCACTCGCCATGCGCTTCCAATTGCAGCAGTGCTTATACTGTCGCTTTCTTGTTTTAAGAACGGCAATCTACTGGGAGCCGAGCTGGTGCGCTCGGATTTTGATCCCAAAACCAAACCTACAGACACGCTTGAGTGCCTGAGCAAAGCAAAGCTCGATGAAAAACAAGGCTTCAGCTTCGACAACTGGGGCGGTTATATTCGCTACAAAACCAATATGAGAGTCTTTATCGATGATCGAGTCGACTTTTACGGCGAAAAGTTTTATTTAAAATATGCAGATGTTGCAACCGGCCAGCCCAACTGGAAAGATGTTTTGAATCAGTTCAATATCAACTGGGTGCTTTTTCCCGAGAACAGCATTCTTGTAAGCAATTTAAAAGGAAATCCGGCATGGAAGCTTATCTGCCAGGATCAAGCAAGCTGTCTGTATCAGCGGCAAACCGAGCCAGCTGCCTCTAAAACAGTGTCCTCTGAATCCCAGACTGAGCCAGCTGCGTCTAAAACCGACTAAGCTGAAACAGGTCTTAACTAAATTCAATGCTATAAAGGCGCCAGCCTTGGTGCTTCTCCCATTGTTTGCAGATACACCATGTCCTATAAAGATCTGAGGGTCTGGCGAACTTAACTACTCGAAGGAAAGCGAGGGAAATAGCCTCATGGATTTTGATTTCAACGACTCAATTCAAAAAGCTGCTCAAAGCAGGCAAGAAGGAGCCGAGAGCCTCTATGTACTTGCCGGTCTGGCCGATGGCGAGAAACTGAGAGAGAATCCCTGGAAGGACGTTACCAGCGGCAGAACCGCCGAAAAGCCCACCGCACAACAAGACGAAACAGGAAAAGCCGAAAAGCCCATTCAACAACCCGCACAACAAGACGTATACAGAAGAGACCTGCCCGAAAAGGTAAGACGAGTTCAGGATGCAATAAAATCGCCTTTAGAGAATACTTTGTACGGCAAAAGCCCTTATGAAAAGAACCTGGTTGTGGGCATGCAAAACGGCATTATTGCCGCCGACCTTGCCGGGTTCAAATATAACTTGAGCGAGCTCTTGCACTCACTTTCAGTGCAGGGCCGGGGCGCCGACGAAAAAACTGAAATTGTAAGAGAAGACCTTAAAGCAATCGAACGTACCATAAGACAGAACTGCAGCGCCGACATCAGCCTGGATTACACCAATGACGGCAGAACCATCATTCGCACCCGCCCTGATACGGTGGCACTCGAGCTCTCTCAAAACGGCGATAAAGTAAAGCGTGTAGAGGATGCAGGCAACGGCATATTGCTGATGGACAACAGCAAAGAAGTTATACGCCCGACCACAGCTGAACTGGCCAGGGCAATTGCAGAAAAATGCACAAACAGCCGCCAGTGGTAAGCTGATTCGCTAAAATAGAAAAATCAAACAACGAGCATTTACAAAAATCAATCGACCGTTTCCTGCACTGCCTGGGCAAGGCTGCGCGGAAGTCCTATCTGGCAGAGTTCATCGAAGCTGTGCCTGCTTACTACATTGAAAGGACAGGAAGCAAATTTTTTCAGATTGCTGATGTAATGGGTAAATACATTTCCACTTTGTGCATTCCCAATCAAAAAGAACTGTATGCGAACTTCTCCCGGATTTATGCGTCTTGTAAGTTCGACTATTTGAGCAATTACTCTGTGGGGGCTGCTTGGCACTCCATCAGTAATAACAGCAATTAAGAGCGGCTTTTTGTTTTTACCCATTCGCCGCTCAAAATAAAAATTATCAAGCTCCAGATCCAGAGCAGCATCAAGCCTGGTGGCACCCGCAGGCGAAAAATCCGAAAATATGTGTTCGATGCTTCCTGGTGAAACATGAGTGTAACGCTCGGCCTTGCCCGCAAAAGGTGTTACGGTAATGCCTTCGGGAAAGGCGCTTGCAATCTGCTGCGAAAGCAGCGTGCTTTGCTCACCGCACCAGTTCCAGCGAGAAATCTTTTCCTGGTTAATGAAACTGTTTATCGAAACACAATCCTTTCTCGACATGGACCCGGAAGCATCAATCAACACACTTATTTCAAAGCCAGAAAGTGCTCTGAGTTCGCTGGCTGTAAGCGCAAAAGCTTCATATGGAGTTCTTTTGCTGCCGGTTTTTGCATCCATGGGTTTTAAGCCTGCAGCCTCAAGAATCCGGGCTTTCAAGACGTCATCAGAATTTGTTTTTTGCTCAGGCCTTGCATCCGGTCTTGCAAGCAAATTCTCGCTCTTCGGAAGCGCCGGTCTTTGAAGCCTGGGCATATTACCGGCAGAGCCAAGGCCAAAACCCGTAACCCGCCCTTTCATTAGCTTTGAATCCGGCATATTTTTCTCCGAAAGCCCTGAGCCGGCATCATCAGCCTTGGCAGCACCCTGGCAAAACAATACCGCCGCAAGCATCGCAAATGCGGAAAAGAAAGCCCGAAAGTCTTGCAGTCTTGCCATTTCGATCAAACAGAAGCCAGAAACAGAAGCCAGAAACAGTTTCCCTGATTCAATCATTGCACAGAATCATGAATTCTGCGTGTAGCAAGCCTTCAAGAACGGTTGAAGAGGCGTGAAATCCAGCCGCCGGAAGCCGGCACCAGACGGCCAAGCGCTTCCTTAAACTCGCAAGCATCCACAAATCGCATATGAGCCTCCTTGGCTAGAGCCTGCATAATCACTTCGTCATACTTCTTGAGCTTCGAATCGGCTTTTACAGAGCTAATTTCTTCCACAGGCGTGTTTAGATGCTGCGCCATTAAATGAAGCTCGTTTTCACCTCTAAAAGGCGGCCGGCCGGCTAGAGCCTCATAAATAATGCAGCCCAGTGAATAAACATCGCTTGCTGGCAGGCATCGCTTTTCCATTGCCTGATCGGGACTGATATACTGCAGGCTGTATAAACCGACCTTACCGGGTGATTCTATCAATTGCTCTCGACCTGCCCAGGGCAGCAAACCGGCTCGCCCGAAGCCCACAAGCTTTGCCTGATATCCTTTTTTAAGCGGCTCCAGCATTATCTTGTCCGGACGCAAATCAAGATGCAATACCCCTACTTTGTGCATATTCTCAAGGGCGGTACAAATTTGAATAGCCACATTAATAACGGCAGACTGATCTAAGTCGCCTGCTTCCATCAGCTCCTTAAGCGTTTTTCCCGGAGCGTATTCCATAACAAGATAGGGTCTTCCGGCATCTTTTTGATCTTGGTGCGTGGAAAGGAATTTCACCACATGCTCATGGGCAGAAAGCGAAAGGCAGCGTGCTTCGTGCTCTATATTTTTGGCGGCAATTTCATTGTCGGGAAATTCCTCTTCAATAAGAAACTTCACGACCAAAGGCGTAGCAGCAGCTTCAGCATCTGCCAGATAAACCCTGGCACGGCTTCCTGCGGCAATCAAGTTTTTAAGCCTGAAAGGACTTCCTTTCTCTAGATGATCTGCAAATTCTGCCATCACTGATTATGTTTCTCGCAATTATCCAGCTTACTCGCTCTTACTCAGAACCTTACCCGCATTTATCCAGCTTAGTCGTTTTACTTCTCTAGGCAAGCTTGCGCTCCTTGCTAACCTGAGAAAGAATGGTAATGATCTCGTCGTGGACTTGTGAATTTGTTGCAAGTACATGCCCGGTGCTTATGTCGAACTCAGTTCCGGCAGGCGATGTGACCCGGCCGCCGGCTTCCCGGACAATTATAGTTCCGGCAGCCAGATCCCAGGGTGAAAGCTTGAATTCCCAGAAGCCGTCAAGCCTCCCTGAGGCTACATAGCAGAGATCAAGAGCCGCTGAGCCGTCCCGGCGCACACCATGGCAAATGTCTGTAAGTTTGTGGAACTCAGCAATATTGCTGGCATCAGCGTTGATAGAATCGGGCGGAAAGCCAGTAGCTAGGAGGCTTTCGGAAAGATGCCTCACACTTGAGCAACGAATCACATTCTCGTTCAAATAAGCGCCTTTTCCGTCTTCAGCATGAAAAAGTTCGCCGCTGACAGGATTCAGCACCAGTCCGAAAAGCATTTTGCCGTCGTCTTCAAATCCAATCGAAACACAAAAAAACGGATAAGTGTGCGCATAATTGGTTGTACCGTCAAGCGGATCTATAAGCCAGCGCATTTTCGAATTGCTTTTTAATTCACCTGATTCCTCACCAAGAATCTGATGATCAGGGAAAGCTTCTCTTATAATGCTGATAATTTTTTCTTCCGAGGCTTTATCAGCCTCGGTTACCAGATTGAAAGCTCCCTTATAGTCAATACGGTTGAGCTTTCCGAGTTTTTCTTTTAAAATCGTCGCAGCTTCTTTTCCGGCTCTCAACGCTGTGTTTCTTATCTCTTCCAAGCTCATTATTAAACAACAATCCTTTCTTAAAAGCTCTGCTGCACACTCCAGAAACTCAGCACTCTTGCAGCTTTTGGAACAGTTTACTAGATTAAGCCGCTTCAATCGAGTATGAAGCCGGTAACACCGCCTGCGGCCTGGCGACAGGGACTATACATAAACTATATAAGAATCATTAAAATGCGGCACTGCCCGGTTGCCATTTGCAAGTGCTCCGGGTTCTAATTATATGGTCGTAAAGTGCCAGCTCCGCTTATGAGCGGCCGGGAATTTGAGGCTTCTGTGAATTTAATTCATACAAGAAACATTATTTCGAGTTCTTGAGCTGGCGCGAATTTCTTTCAGTTCGTTCCAGCGCCGTAACGCTGGATTTTTTGTTATTTAGGGCTTCTGCTTAACAAGGTAATAAAACCATGAGTAGTGACAAATCTTCGGTACATCTGCCGCAAACTTCCTTTCCAATGAAAGCCAACAGCACGGTTAGAGAGCCGGAAATCCAGAAGGGCTGGGCGGAGAAGGACATTTATCGCAAGAACCTTGAAAATAGAAGCGAAAGCCCCAAATTCGTATTGCATGACGGACCGCCCTATTTGAGCTCCAGCAAAATCCATATCGGGACGGCCCTAAATAAGATCCTCAAGGATATAGTCACCAAATACAAGGCTATGAGGGGCTTTTACTCTCCCTATGTCCCCGGTTATGACAGCCACGGGCTGCCCATTGAAAACGCCGTGCTCAAAGACGTAAAAGGCGGGCGGGCTTCGATGTCGCCTGTTGAGCTCAGAAAAAGATGCAAAGAGTTTGCACTGGCCAACTTAAAAGGTCAGGAAGCCAATTTCAAAAGGCTGGGTGTCTGGGGCGACTGGGATCACCCATATATAACTTTGAATCCAGGATTTGAAGCCGCTCAAGTAAGAGTATTCGGCAAAATGGCAGCAAAGGGATATTTATATAAAGGCCTGAAACCGGTAAGCTGGTGTCCTAACTGCGAAACCGCGCTTGCTGAAGCCGAGGTCGAATACGCAGATCACAATTCAGATGCAATTTTTGTCAAATTCGAACTTGCAGAAGCTTCAAAAAAACAGCTCCCGGAAGCTCTGCATAACGAGAAGGTCCATTTTGTAATCTGGACCACAACTCCCTGGACACTGCCTGCCAACTTAGGAGTCGCACTGCATCCCGATTTCAACTATCTTTTTTTGAAAACAAAAAATCACGACGTTTTAGTGATGTGCGAAACATTGAAAGACGACGTTCTCAAAGCAGCGCAAGAAGAAGAATCCGAGGTCGAAGAGCTTTTGTGCATACGCGGCAAAGAACTCGACAGATTTGAATGCAGGCATCCGTTTATAGATAGAAAAAGCCTGGTGATGCTCGGCGATCACGTAACAGCCGATACAGGAACCGGCTGCGTGCATACGGCACCCGGACACGGTCCCGAAGACTTTATTCTGGGAAACAAATACAAGATAGGCGTCGTATCACCGGTTGACGGCAAAGGATTTTTCACGGAAGAAGGCGGCAAGTTCGCCGGACTCAGATATGACAAAGCAAATCCGCTTATAATCGAGCATCTGACTGAGCTTGGAAAACTGTTGAATCACAGTAAGACAAGCCACAGTTACCCGCATTGCTGGCGCTGCAAAAAGCCGCTTATTTTCAGAGCTACCGAACAATGGTTTGCTTCTGTTGACGGTTTCCGCAAAGAAGCGCTTGCGGCAATCGACAAAGTAGAGTGGCTGCCTGCAAGCGGGCGCAATCGTATTTATTCGATGGTCGAGAACCGCTCGGACTGGTGCATCAGCCGCCAGCGCGCCTGGGGTGTACCTATACCGGTTTTCTATTCCAAGAAAACCGGCAAGCCTGTATTAAAAGAAGAAGTAATAAACAAAGTTGCTGATGTTTTTGAAAAGGAAGGCTCGGACTCATGGTGGGAAAGAGAGCCTGATTATTTTCTCGGCAAAGACTTCAAGTGCGACGAGGGCGGCAGCGAATTCACAAAAGAAACAGACATCATGGATGTCTGGTTCGACTCCGGCACCACGCATGCAGCCGTCATAGACCAGCGCCCTGAGTTAAAAGGCAGCCCCTGCGAAATGTATCTTGAAGGAAGCGATCAGCACCGCGGCTGGTTCCAGAGCTCATTGCTCACAAGCGTTGCGGTTCATAATCGAGCGCCCTACAAAACAGTGCTCACTCACGGCTTTGTCGTTGATGAATCAGGGCGCAAAATGTCCAAATCAATGGGCAATGTGGTCGAGCCCGACGAAGTAATCAAACAATACGGTGTTGACGTATTACGTTTGTGGGTGGCATCGGTAAATTACACAGACGATATTCCGATAGGCAAAAACATGCTTGCCCAACTGGCTGAGGTTTACAGAAAGCTGCGCAATACAGCCCGGTTTATACTGGGCAATCTAAACGGTTTTACAAAAGCAGATCTGGTGAGCTATGACGAATTGAGCGAGCTGGACAAATATATTTTGCACCGGCTGCAAGATGTAAAATCTCAGGTGCTTCAAGATTTCGACCGCTATGAATTTTTCAAGTATTATCAGGTTCTGCAGAATTTTTGCATAGTTGATCTTTCAAGCTTTTATTTCGACATAGTAAAAGATCGCCTCTACACAGACTCGAAAAAATCAGTAAAAAGACGGGCTGTACAAACAGTGCTCTACGAGCTGCTATCAGTAATCACGCGCTTATTAGTGCCTGTGACCCCGCACATGGCAGAAGATATTTTCCAGCATACCCCTGATTCGCTTAAAGAAGAGGCAGAGAGTGTATTGCTCTTAGATTTTCCGCAAGTAAAGAAAGAATACTTCAAGCCTGAGCTTCAAGAATTCTGGAAAGATCTGATAAGCGTGCGTTACGTAGTAAACAAGGCACTTGAACTTGCGCGAGGCGCAGGCAAGATAGGCAGCTCACTGCAAGCGCAAGTATTGCTTGCAATTGAGAATCCGGAGCTCGAAAATAAGCTCAATACCATGCAAGACGATCTGACCGGATTTTTTATAACCTCACAGGCTAGCGTTGTTTCAAAAGACAAAGAAATTGCTGAAAGCAATGGCTATCTTGCCGAAGTGAATGAGCAGGGTGTGCGTGTGCTTGTACTGCCGGCAAAAGGTGTGAAGTGCGGACGCTGCTGGAAATTTTCGGAGCAAGTCGGCAAAAACGAAGACTATCCCGAGTTCTGCGCTAGCTGTGCGGGTGCGGTGAAAGAGGATTTGAGGGCGCAGGCTATAAACTGATTTCTTTCGGAGCTTCAGGCTCTGTCTTAGAGCTCTTTATGCAACTGACTATTGCAGATTTCCGGCAAGAACTGTACACTTATATGTACGGTAGTGTCCACAAACAACGGTAAAACAAGCATGAGCGATGGAAAAGCTCCGTTTCGAAACAGCAACAGCACATGGTTTGGGAAGTATGAAGAGCTTGGGAAAACCGAAGCCAGACAGTCTTTTCTTCGCCTTTTGGATGAAATCCAATCAGAATCAACAACGGTTGCAATAACAGATAGGGGCGAACGAGTGGCTGTAATTATGGGATTTAAGCAGTATGAACTGCTGGTGACCGCTCTGAAGCAACGGCAACTTACTGATGCGAAACCACTGGAAGGGTTAATCGTTAAAGCTGGGGATTTGGAAGCTGATAACTTGCGTGTCAAGAAAATGTTGCGCAAGTCGGTTCAAAAGACAAGCAAGTCCATAAACTAGAGCAATGCTGGTAACCGACTCCCATCCGCTTGTTTGGTACATTCTCAATAGTGAGAATCGCAAGCTCAGCAAGAAAGTGCGTACTGCATTTGATGATGCCGTTTCTGGGCGGCAGGCAATTGTCATCCCGTCGGCAGTAATTTGGGAAATTTCCCTGAACTTAAAGTCGGGTGGCTCAATTCAGCTTGGAGTTTCATTCAGCGAATTCGTCGAACGGTTGTCGCAAATTACTACTTTCATAGAACAGCCGATAAGCAATGAAATTGTAGCTGCAAGCCATGATCTTGATTTTCACGACGATCCTTTTGATGGGTTGATAGTGGCAACTGCTGTTGTTAAGGAGCTGCCTCTCATTACCAATGATTCCGTGATTCACCGAGCTAAACCTTGTGAGCTGTATTGGGACTGAAAGTTTGCCGGCGCCGTTTACTGGCGCTTGCGAGCTGCTGCTTCGATAAGGCAAATAGCGGTAACTTATTGACTCATGATCGTTTTGAATTTTGAGAAGTCTTGGATAGTCCGGATCATAAACATATGAAATACCGGCGGTCGGAATTTTAGCCCCGGTGTAAGAAA
>CAZTQO010000045.1:0-59697 GCA_964615655.1 uncultured Candidatus Obscuribacterales bacterium
CTTTCTATCGAGCTCTCTACCGAACTTTCTACCGAACTTTCTACCGAACTTTCTATCGAGCTCCGCACACAGCAAATAGAGCAGCTTTCGTGTTCAGCATTTTGATCGAGAGTGCTTGTAGGCGAAATCATACGAGATCAATTTCAATACTTACTTCTTGGAAACACTGTTTCATAGACTACAAGCCGATCGGAGGATTGTAGATCCGCATTTTGTCGATCACGAAAATCCGTAATCTGGCTGACGCTTCCTCTCGATTTCCTGTGGCAAACTTATGACATTGAAGGTTGACACCGTCGAACAGGCGCTTCCCAGGAGCTTAACAGAATGGAACTCCCAGAAACTTTTGCAGCAACCTGTTGCCAGGTTATTCGCGATCGTCGGCAGAGATTGAGTCTTTCTCAAGAGGAAATTGCAAGAAGGTCAGGACTTGCACGCTCGTACATTTGTGATGTAGAGCGTGGTGCCCGTCATCCGTCATTGCGCAATGTTTCTACATTGGCAAGAGCACTACAAATTTCAACTTCTGAATTAATCGCACAAGTTGAGCTGAACCTGGCAAGCCGCATAGATCTTGCAGCCTTGAAGCAGAAGTCAGAGTTGAATGGTTTGCATTCGGAGATCATACGTTATTAC
Organism: uncultured Candidatus Obscuribacterales bacterium; assembly: GCA_964615655.1. Taxonomy (GTDB): domain Bacteria; phylum Cyanobacteriota; class Vampirovibrionia; order Obscuribacterales; family Obscuribacteraceae; genus JAIEPM01. The sequence goes on from CAZTQO010000045.1 coordinate 637, forward strand.
AACGAAAGAATGACAGATGGTCTGGTTATTGCTGACCAGGACGGTTTCATATTTTTCAATTCTGCAGCTCATGAACTTACAGGAATTGGACTGACTGACACGGGCCCAGATGAATGGCCTGAACACTATGGCATATTTAAACCTGACCGGGTTACCAAGTTCGAGGTTAAAGAACTGCCGCTGGTGCGCGCTATAGCTGGTGAATCAGTGGACAATCTCGAACTCTTTTTGAAAAACCCGGCAGTACCTGAAGGGCGATCGCTAGTAGTGACAGGCAGACCTGTAAAAGCCGAAGCTGGTGGACCGCCGGTTGCCGGAGTTGTGCTCTTTCATCAGGTCTAAGACCTATTGAAGCAGGCAAGAAGAAAACTGGTTCTAATAGAAAACAGGTTCATCAGTTCAAAAGCAACCTGGCGGTTGTCAGTGGACGTGTTGAGTTCAAGCTCTTTGAAAACGTGGCTTGAGCTTTTACCCGGCAGACCGACCTGTTGGAAGAACGTGCTTTGGGCTGATTCTGATTTGCGATAATACGCTTGACCCGACGCTGAATTGCAGGATAAGAGATGCTGATTCTGGGCATATTGAACTAGTCCCTTCCGATTTAAGAAGCCTATGGGGCACTGGCCTTCCCCTCAAGACTATAATGAAGCAATTCAGAATCCAGCGATATGTTTTGCGGATGAGGAGCTGCGCGCTGGTGAGGTGGAGTTAGATCTTATCGGGCTGCCACGCCCGATTTCAGGCAGCTTCGCTTCTGTATACAAACTTAGCGCCGGGGGCCGGTCTTTTGCTGTCCGCTGTTTTTTGCAAGAAGTCGATCACCAGAAAGAACGTTATGAGGCTATTTCTCATTACTTTCTGCACCAGGGTTTTAAGTTTGCAGTTCCTTTTTTGTTCCTTCGTGAAGGGATAAAGGTCGGCGACAAATGGTTTCCGATCTTGAAAATGGAGTGGGTCGACGGCCTGACGCTCGATCAATTTGTCAGGCAGGAAGCCGGGAATCCGGCCAAGCTTCTGTGGCTTGCTGAAGAGTTGAGACAACTTGTCGAAGACATGCAGTCGCGAAAAATTGCGCACGGCGATCTACAGCATGCAAATCTGATCGTAGCCAACGAGTCGCTATTGCTTGTGGATTATGATGGTGTCTATGTGCCACAACTTAAAGGCATGCTCAGTGCCGAACTCGGTCACAGGAATTACCAGCATCCAAAGCGAAACGCAAACGACTTCGGCAGCGAACTCGATAATTTTTCCATTTGGGTCATATATGTGTCATTGCGAATTTTGGCTGCCGATCCTGGACTTGTTAAATGTGCAGATGAAGATTTTGAAAGCTTACTTTTCACAAGAGAAGACTTCTTGAATCCAGAAAGTTCGGTACTCTTTCACCTGCTTGAGCAGCATCGATCAAAAGAAGTTGTTCGCAACGCGCGTTTGCTCAGAGCAGTGCTAAAGCAAAATTATCCGAATATACCTCGTCTTTCAGAGCGTGTGGTAATCGACCGTTGTGTTAGCAAGCTCAAGCCGCTCAAACAGCTACCCACCGGACCCTCTGTCTGGGAAAAAGCAATTGCTGCTGCCAGGCAGATTCATACACCTCCCACTACTGCAAAAGACCCGAACGAAGAACTTAGATTCTGGTATCCGTATCTGTTGAACAAATACAAGAAAAAACTGCATACGAATGAGGCATTGCTTGCCGGTACGATTATGAGCATCTTGCCGTCTTTCTATATGATGATTACTAGCCATGCTTCAGGCGAACTATTATCGATTTTGGGTTCAGTTTTGCCGGCTTTCGGTTTAAGTGGCGTTTTCCTAACTTCCTGGGTATTAAGCTGTATTGCATTGCAAAAAGCTGCAAAAGAGTTTCAGCGTGCTGCTTACATTCTTGCCGAGTCTCAAGGAATTCCTGTTTCCTATGAATTGAAGATGGGCAGTTCAATACTTGGCTTTCCTGAAGTTTTTGTTGTTTTTCAGGGAGGTGAAATACCATCTGAGCTATCAAACAAAGGCTGGTCAATCGCCAACTGGTATGTGATGGCAGACAGCGACAGAAAGAACTTTCAAATTCAGAAAAACAATCTAGGTACCAACGGAGAGCTTTATTTTGATCCGTTGACCAAAGAACCAATTGCAGTTTTTTCGGGCAATTTGCTTCTATGGATGATATAGATTGTAAGGGTGTTGACACCCCCCCCTTCTGAAAACCTGGGGCAAATTGTCAAGCATGACGAAATTATTCCGAATTCGGAATAATTTCTGCGCCCGGAGTATTTATTCCGAATACGGTATAAATACTCGATTCAATCTTTAACCAGGCGCGCTGAAGTCAAGCGCCAAATCGAAGTCCGCAAGCTCCACAAAATTTGGCCTTGGCAATCATCAGAGCATTGCATTTCGGGCATTGAATTTTAGCTTCACCTTGTTTGGCTTGCGACTGAAGCAATTCTGGTCTTTTCATACCTACGGATTTCTTGCTGGGCCGCAGGGCCGCCACAGCCTTGGCACTACCTGAAAGCATTTGGTAAATAGACTCGACCCAGATCATTTGCGAAAACATCTGGGGCAGCGCATGCAATTTGGGATCTAGCGGCAATAATCCGCAGTGCATGCCAATGACTTCCCCGTTTTTGAAAATCGGGCATCCGGCTGCCTTGTATGGTAGCGAGATACTATGCAAGAGATGCCATGCATCATTCGGGCGGATAAGTCCAATAAGGTAGCCGCCGCGCAGCTGAGCTCGCCCGACTCCCGGATGCGGCAATAAGGACGTGACTTCATCCCACGGTGAAAGAAGCAAGTGTGGAGCCAGATCCAGAGGCTGCATTGGGCTGAGACCATCATCACCCATAAAAGGTAGCTCGACGACCTGCCTGGATTGATATAGCTCATCGAGTGCTTTGTAAATGGCATAATCGTCTACCCCGGTTGATTCCCAGAGCTGGTCTACGGATACGCCGCCATCAATATAAGGCCAGATAGTTTCGGCGTCTTGCTGTACTTCGGGACTTAGCTGTTCGAGATCCAAAATTTCGGAAGTCCGAATATAACAAACCCCTTCTCCTCCCAGATCTCTCAGCAGGTTTGGGATTTCATCCACACGCCTGTATGCTTCAAGCAAAAGGCTGTCGGTATTTCGTTGAATCTGAGTGTAAACTGTCCAATCAGGTTTTGCCTGTGTTTGAAAATAGAATTGTCCTGAAATTTGTTGGTTGAACATCTGATAAACAGCAGCTTCGTTCAGGAGATTGCCGAATTTTGCAAAAATCATGCGCCCGTCACGGCAGAACATTTTTGCAAGCGGCCGATTTCGTTCATCCGAAATTACAAGAACACCGTCTTTTCGTGCGTTTGTAATTGTTTGAACCACAAGAGCTAGTCCGAGCTCGTCCACTGGGCCGGCAAGACCTTTCATTCTCGGCGGCGGTGTGCCAGCAAGCTTTCTGTTGAAGGTGGTTTTTGTTTCAGGATCCATGTCCGAGAGGCTGCGCCTCAAGTGCAAGATCACCACGTTATGATCCTGCAAAGCAAGAGCGGGCACAGGCTCTAGCAATGACTTTTTTGCAAGTTCATAGCCAATTTGCTGATCATAGCGAGGATGGAAAAACGCATCCTCGACTTCCCAGTCCTGGTTCGTTGCTGGAAAACGAACTTTTAGAGCCTGAAAAAAATCAGCATAAAGAACTACATTATGAGCACAAGTGACAACTTTATTGTCGCCAACAAGCCAGACCGTGCCGAACGGCACTTCTCTTTGCATGCAGCGGTCAATCAAAAGCCCGACAGATCGGGCATATTTTGAGATGTCGGGAGACGCTTGGCTCATCCGCTTACCTTTACTAATGCCATTAATAATAACCGGCTTCGACCCTAAAATAAAAGCGCAGAGCTTGCTTTTGAACTCAAGCTAAATGTCAAGGGAGATGTCGCTCAGTCTTTTGAGCGTTTCTCAATTTCATTGGCAAGATCGTGCTTTTCTTGGGCTCTCAATACCCAGGCCAGTTTGGCACAAGTCTCTTCTGTCAGCGGGTCTTCCGGACCACAGATTTTTTTTCTGATTTTATATGACCAGTAATAGTAGTGCTCGGCTTCGGCATAATTGCTTCTTGTGTCATAAAGATTTGCAAGATCCTCAAGACATGCTGCCACTTCTTTGTTTTCATAACCCAGTTCTTGATGGCGCAGTTCAAGAGCGCGCAAATAGAGTCTTTCGGCTCTTACAAATTTTTCTTGAGCGTAAAGGAGGTCTGCAAACATTGTGACAAGTGTAGCGACTTCCTGGTCTGCAGGACCTGATAGTTGTTCGCACAGTGCTATTGCTCCTTCCAATGCGGCTTCCGCATCCTCAAGTCTAGCTTCTTTTTCCAGGTCGCGTGCAAGATGAACCAGCCTGCATACGGGGTCCTGTCTGCTTACCTTTTGAACAATTTGCGAACTGCTTTTCTGCTTCAGGGTCACCAGCTTGTCGGCCCCACTGACGCAAGCTTTCAGGACCTTGCCGGCAATCGCCGGGTGAAGCCAGGCAGCTCCACTACCCACTGATCTGACTGCAGTAAGCAACTGATCGGTGGTGTTAGATTTCAAATAATACCCGTCCGCCCCACTTGAAAATGCATCGAAAACAGCAGTTTCATCGTCGTTTGAAGTAACCATGATGATTCTCAAGCCAGCTACTTTGTTTTTGAGAATTTTGCAAGCATCTAAGCCGTTCATGCCCACAAGACCGATGTCCATCAGAACCAGATCTGGTTTAAGGTTCTCAACCTGACCGACTACTGCGGTTCCATTGTCAGCCTCACCAACAACTTCCATGTCAGACGCTTTTTGCAAAGCAGTTTTAAGCAAAGCCCTTGTAGTGGGGCTGTCTTCAGCAATAAACACTCTGATTAATTTTGGCATCTGATTCCCGATACCGATTCCCGATACAGATTCCCGATACAGATTCCCGATACAGACTTAACTGACATGCTGATGGAAGTAGTCGGCAGGCGTCAGGTTACTGGTTCGGTGATTCCGGACAACCTTCACAGAGATTATCGCAAAGTGAAGTCATTTTTTTCTGAATTTGAGACCCCGATTTTGCATTTGATACTGTACAGTCCCGGCAAAGTATTTTAATCATAAACTTGGTTATACTGGGAGCCTAATGCGGGACAGGGGTCTTGAAAGGGGTAGGAAGACTAATGGAAGGTGTGACAGCCTGGTATGTCATTCTTTCGGTATTAATCTTGTTTACTGCTCTGATGCTTCGCTTTTCAACCTACACTTTTCTGGTGCGTCAGAGCCGTTACCTACCTGAAAAGGCGGGGAGGCTGGCAAATCTGTTTTGTCTGGCAACATTAATTTCAGGTGCAGTGGTATTAATCGGGAAAGCACTTTTTTTCAGCCGTTAGCATCAATACCAGTAAAAGCATGCCAATAGCAATAAAAATGTACCAATACCTGAAAAAACGTAGTTCTCATGCATCAGCGTAAAGACTCAGGGCTAGGAGAAAAAAATGGGCATTAAAACAATTCCGTCTCTGGTTGTTGGCCTCGGCGGTACCGGTAAACGAGCTCTGACTCATTTGAAGCGAAGGATTTACGATACCTACGGAGTCGAGGAGCTTCCCTGGATTCGATTGCTCTCGATTGATGCAGACAGTGCCTCAGTCAATAACCCTCCGGTAATGAGCCAGCGAGAAAGCGAGTTTATAAACCTTGGCACAAGCGAAATGAGGGTTATAGACCAGAGTGACACACCACAGGTCATAAGTCATCTCGATGCCCCCGAAAATCGTCATATTCTCGACTGGTATCCTGACCCTGAATTGAAAGTGGATTTTCCGAAAGCTGCAAGGGGCTCTGGACAGGTGAGGATGTTCGGGCGGATCGGCTTGTATAAGGGCGACAACCTGCATACAACTTATCGCTGGCTGCAACAGGCCTCTCATGATGTTTCCGACCCAGCTTCCTGGGAGGGCTTTCCAGGATTCGACGTGGATCCAACCTTGCAGTTCGTTTATGTCATTGCTTCACTCTGTGGTGGCACCGGCAGTGGCATGTTCCTTGATATTGCTTATTTGTTGCGCAAGATTGTCGGTGTGGATCCATCCACTCGTAGATTCGTAGGCATGTTTGTCATGCCAGAAGTTTACGAGCCCGTTGTAGAGAATGCGCATATCAAGCGCATCTATGCAAACACATATGCAGCCCTGAGAGAGCTCGATTATTTGATGAACAGCCCGAAGCGTTCATTTGTAATCAGAGGAAAGGACCACACTTTTGCAGACTTTCCCAGGGATGTGACTCCTTTTGATTTCGTTTTTCTTTTTAGCAACAAAAATAAGCGCGGTGCGGTGATTTCGCAGAGGCAGGTTTCTGGAGATAAACCTGTAGCTATCGATGACCGGGTGAGCCAGTATATTTCTGAAACTGTAATGACGGATGTGCTATCGCCGGTGACCGAGCGAAGTGAGTCTATATTGAGCAATATTTTTTCAGCGATTGCCGAACCGGAACAGATGGGCGACCGGATTTTTAATAAGAGCTTTTCGGCAGTCGGAGTTGCGTCTGTAAAAGTTCCCCCTTTAGATTGTTTCCAGGATTTGATCGAGCTGCGTCTTTCTGATGCGGTGCTGGATTTTCTGCTTCGGCCTGATCCTGAAATTTCAGAAAAAACACTGGCCCGTGAATTTTTTCATGAAAATATAGGGAACACCGAGCAAAGGCTTGTATTCAGAGGCAGCCTCAGTAACGATCCTGCTTTTTCGCGTTTCTTAGGTAAAGCATTCAAAGAAGAACTGAAAGCAAACCGGCCTGCACAAGTGCACCGTCTCTCTCAATGGATCGAGCTTGCATTAAGCAATGAAATAGACGACGAAAACTGCCTGGAGTCTGAATTACAGGCTGTGGCTGAAGCAAGAAGCACATTGCGTAAAGTAGAACAGGCTCTTGCTAGTTCCTTGAGCAAATATTCCAGAGACCCTGAGCGGGGTTTTACTTTCATTTCCGAGTGGGTGCAAGAACTTGCAGATCTTGTTCATTCAAAAATGGCGCAGATTCCCCAACTCGAGCCAATTGAGGGCGATCCGCAGCGTCATGTAAAAGAAGCTCTGGAATCATTTAAGAAGGTCGGCTCCGACTTTCAGCTGCCGCTAATGCGAGATACACTTTCTGTGCTTATGGACAGGGTCGCAGAATATTATGATGAAAGAGGCTCCGATGAGCGCAGCTATGCACTTACGAACTGGTTCTATCAGGAACTATTGAAGCAGTTCAGCGAACTTTCCGAAAAGCTGCATGCACTTGTAGAACTGCTCCTAAAAATAAACAGGCAGGACGAAGACGAGTTCAACCGGCAGGTGTCCTTGCTTGGTGACACAAGTCAGGAACGTGTTCTTATAGACAAGTCGCTCATCGGACGCCGGGAAATCGAGCCCTTCTTGAATGGCTTGCTTGCCGATCTCTGGCATAACAAAGAATGGAAAGAAGTAGTGCCCGTATTTTCAGAAGAGATAAAAAAACTGATTCAACAGGACTTGAGTTCCAGAATTCTTGAGATTCAGCTTGATAAAACGAGTGATTCAGATGCTAAAAAAGAGGCCATTTTTGCCCAGATAAGAAGCTTTGTACGCAAGCATCTCTACGACAGACTTTTCCCTATCGATCAAGAAACAATGAGGAGAAAAGAACCGGCATACACTACACCTGACGGCAAAAGCCTTTTGTTTGAATTTGCCGGCGAGAATCTGACTCCGCTTTTGGTTTCACACAGCGTGCCGCTCTGGTTTGTACAGACCCATAAGCTTGGCTCTGCAAGCCAGCCAATGACTTTTGTCGGACTCAACGGCAGCCGGATACCTGATAATTTGCTTGATCTTTTGAAAAAACATGTCCCAAGCTTCAGACCTACTGATGTGGTTCTTTCGGATTCGGAAGCCAGGGTTCTGGTCAAGCAATATGACCCCCTTTACTCTCTGGCGTCGCTTGTGGCGATCACCGACTACGAGAATTATTATAAAAACACTGACCGCAAGTTCAACCCAATGCATATAGACCTGAAATTCGTTGAGGAACCGAATTCGTATTTGCAGTGGTTGTCTTATAAGTCGCCTCAGGATGAAGCCGCTGAAGAAGAAGCCCTTGCTCAGAGGGCTCTTGAAAGAGCAGAGCGTGAAAAAGCCGCCGCCGAAAGGATAGTCGCCGGCCGTGAAGCAGTTGAACGCGCTCAGGAGCAAAAGGAGGCTGCCGAGGCAGCAACAAGAGAGGCTGTGGAACTTCTAAGAACAAGCAATAAAAGCAGTTCGACAGGCTCGACAAAGCTAAGAGATTCCGGTACTGCAGCTCGTGCCGGTGCCGCCGCTGCTTCAGGGGCGCCAGCTGAAAGTGCAGCCGGTACGGCGGCTGACACCGGCAAGAGCCAGAGTTCTGCTGCGCAAAATCTGGGCTCTCAAAAAGATAGGCAAGATCGCGAAGCCTCAGTTGCAACTGCCACGCTTCTTAGCGAAAAGCTGGTTGTGCAGGAAGAAGTGCATAAAATATTGAGTCGCTTGAATCTCTTCCTTTGCGATCGCAATCCGGATGTAGTGAATGCCTGGCGGCACTTTTTTAGCCGCCTCGGGGAAGAATCTAAGGTTGAAATAATTGAGGGAGATATTCTTGAACAAAAGAGTCCGCTCATAGTTATGCCTTGCAATAGTTTCGGTATTCTTGATACCGGTGTATCGCTTTCACTCAATAAGAAAAGCGATGGTGAGCTTGAAAGCATGGTCCGTAAGCTGATTCAGGACAAATATGCCGGTGAGTTGCCAATCGGGTCTGCAGAGCTCATAGTTACCGGCAGGGACTACCCATCGCTTGTCGTGCTTGCTCCGACTGTACGTGTCCCGTCCAATATCATGGCAGTGAATGTCAATCCATATCTTGCAACCCGGGCAGCACTGCTGGCACTTGCAAGATACATCGGCAACCTGTCAAAGAACGAGCAGAGTAAGATACTCTCATTTGCGATCACCGGCATGGGAACAGGCGGCGGGCGAGCAGCTCCTGCGACCGCCGCTTTCCAGATGTATGAGGCATACTGCCAGGTGGCCCTGGGGCAGCTGCCTAATTTTGCAACAATTGAGGCTGCGACTGCGCACGATCAAGAACTCAAGAAAAACCGATTTATCTAAGCATGGAAATATTGTTTCCCGAGACAGAATCAGCAGGAATTTTGTTTGTTGCAGAACGGGCTTATTCTCTTGATGAAAGTTCGATAGAATGGCTTGGTGAAGCAAGCGGCAAAGTCGAGATTCCAGAGGATTCTTATGTCGGAATTGTGTTCAACAATGACGTGAAACTGAGACGAAAAATACTCAGAGAGCTGGATTTGAGTTTGATTCAGCTTCTGTATTTTCACAATCCGTTCGATTTTATTTTCGACCATTTAGTTGAGGATCTTAGCCGTCTTGAGCGAGCCGTATTTGACTGCCATGCCAATGATGAAGATTGTGCGGTCTTATCTTCACTACATGGCTTGAGAGCTCTCAATTTGACTGAGTCCAATATTAGTGATGAAGGTGTCAAAATGCTTTGTGAAATTCAATCGCTTGAGTCGCTTGTGCTCTCTTATACAAGTGTCAGCGATCCGGGACTCAGAAATCTACCGCTTCTGATAGATCTTCGCGAGCTTGATCTTTCGCTTACTATGATCACCGACGCCGGCTTGAAAAACTTGGGTTCGATGAAAAGACTGGAGGAACTGAGACTCTCGGCCACAGGTATAAGTGACGATTGCATCGAATTCCTGAGTGGGCTCAGTAATCTGCTTTATTTGGACCTTTCGGAAACTGCCGTGTCTGAGTCTGGTCTTGAATACCTGCAAGAAAAACTCAGCTCCTGCCAGATAGGCTTTTGAGCTCCGGTTAAATGGATTCTTGAGTCGGTCAAATGGATTCTTGAGCTCCGGTTAAATGGATTCTTGAGCTCCGGTTAAATGGATTCTTGAGTCGATCAAATGGATTCTAGGGCTCGGTCAGGTGGATTCTATGGCTCGGTCAGGTGGGTTTAATTTAGAATTCCATTAAAATCTTAAGCACCTGACAATTCAACTCGATATAATGCAGCGATTAGCGTCTATACAGGGCTGAAAATAATATGTGGAAAGAAACACTGCAGCAAATTTTGCAACATCTTAGAGTTCCAAATGCGGATGCATTAGTGGAAGAATATCGAGCCGCTTATTCTCAGCCACACCGGCGTTATCATAATCTTGAGCACATTAATTACTTGCTCAGTGCTCTTACAGTTGTTCCGCAGCCATCGCCTGCTCTCTTGATGGCTGCCATGTACCACTTCTTCTTTTATGATGCAGCCGCTGAAGATAACGAGAAAAGAAGCGCTGACTATCTGAAAACCAAGCTGCAGGCAGCCGGAGTGAATAACAACTTTATCGATTCGGTTGTATCAATCATGCTTGCACCAGTTAACAGTGTTGATATGACTTTTGCTTCAGTCGAAGCCCAACACCTTGCAGATGCGGACATGTCGATTTATGGTGAGTCACCTGATGTGTATAACCGTTATGTGGCAGCCGTTCGGGAAGAGTTCGGAAATATCGGTGATTTTGCGTGGTATCAAATGCGAAGCAGGTTCTTGCTCTCGCTTTTGAAACAAGTGAGAATCTTCCACACTGAGGAGTTTCACAGCAAGTTTGAAAAACATGCCAGAGCCAATATGGCTAATGAACTGCTTTCCATGCTTGATTCATACGAACGCACGATTCTAAGAGCTCAGGGGCAGCCGGCAGCGGTCTAGTTAACTCGAACCAGGGCAAGCTGCGCCGCAGTCGGCATAGCCGCTCTGCCAACCGCGGAAAGCCGGAGCTGTCCTAGTTACTGCCTTCGCTTTTTCAGTAGTTCTCTGATTGCATCAACATTTGGTGCATTATTGAGCTTGCCACCACCATCGAACGGATTTGGCCTGGGCTGTGGCTTTTCAAGCTGCGGGTTGCTTTCAGGTTTTTGACTAGTGTCTTGACCTGGTGCTGGATTGAATTTCCCCCCTCCATCACTGCTTGCCCATGGACTTGGTCTCAATTTTTCCACGGGCTTCTGAGGCTCTACTGGTTTCTGATTCTCAACGGGTTTTTGATTCTCCAGCCGAGGAGTCTCTGGCGCTGGATTGAACTGTGGAGCTGGATTGAACTTGCCGCCACCGTCCAGAGGCGGAAGTGCTGGTGACTGCGGTTTTTCCAGTGCTGGCGGTTTTACCGATTCAGGAGGCGGATTGAATTTACCACCGCCTTCATCTAAGGGCGGAACCGGCGCTGGTGGTTTTTCCAGTGTTGGCGGTTTTACCGATTCAGGAGGAGGGTTGAATTTGCCGCCACCGTCATCTAAAGGAGGTGCTGGCGGTTTTTCTACAGAAGGCTCTTGCGATGGTGGTTTATCGACCGGTGCAAATGGATTGAATTTGCCCCCACCACCATCATTAGGATTAAACTGTGGATTTATTTGCTGTTGTTCCAGTTGTGGTTTGTTGAATGATTCTGGTGGCTTGTTGAATGATTCAGGACCCGGATTGAATTTGCCGCCACCCTCGAATGGCGATGGCGATGAAGGCTTTTCAAAGCTCATTTTGTTGGACGCTTCAGGCGCCGGACTGAAAAGGTTGAATTTGCCGCCGCCTTCTAAAGCTGGCTGTTTGTCTGCAGGTTTTTCCAGTTTGGGATCTGTATTTTCCAGCTTTGCAGCGGACTCCTTTTCTTTCTGTTCTTGGGTCTCCTTAGCTACTTTTGCTTTTTCAGCTTCCTTTTCGGCAGGGACTGCAGGAGCTGGAGGCGCGGCATCTGAGGCTGTGCGATTTATCTCAGCTTTAGGCACTGGCTTGGGTTCAGTTTTGTCGAATTTAAGACCTGGCTCTGGATTACCTGGCTCCGGATTGAACTTCCCGCCACCATCATTGCTCCAGGGGCTGGGTCTTTCCATCTGAGGCTTAACACTTTCAGGTTTCATTGAATCCGGCTTGAAGTTGAATTTACCGCCGCCCTCATCGCTGAGCGGATTTGGCGCTTCAGGTTTTTCAAGATTAGGTCTGTTGTTGTTATCCTGGACTGGTGCCGGGTTGAATTTGCCTCCATCACCACCTGAGGCTCCATCACCCCAGGGACTTGGCCGGTTGTTTTCGAGAGTCGGATTTTGTGGTAGTTCTGGTTTGCCCCCGCTTCCAAATGGATTGAATTTGCCGCCACCTTCATCTAGTGGTTTTGGCGGCTCCAGCTTTGTTTCGTTCGAGCTCGGCTTCTCTGGATTAAATTTGCCCCCACCATCAAGCGGGTCTGGTTTCAACTGCTCCGGTGAATCTTGCTTGGCTTCGATTTTTGGTTCCAGTTTGGGATCAAGCGCTTGTTCCGGTTTTGCTTCACCGGGCTTTGGTGCATCACCTGGTTTGGCTTCACCGGGTTTCGGTGCTTCCGGCCCAAACTTGCCGCCGCCACCATCGAATGGTGGTTTCTGAAGATCCAGGCGTGGCTCTTGCCCTTCTTGAACTACTGGCTTTTCAGGATTGAATTTGCCGCCGCCTTCGCCAGTTTCCGGTTTTACTGCCGGAGAATCCAGTGCCGGCTCGTTTGGTTTCAACGGATTGTCACCGGACGGAAACTTGCCACCGCCATCAAAGGGATTGAAGGGCTTTGCCTGCTCAAGACTTGGTCCTACAGGCTTGTTTGAATCGAGGGGGGCCGAGAACTTACCACCGCCATCATTGAAAGGCTTGAAGGGGTTCTGTTCGTTGGGAGACTCAATGTTGGGGTTTTCACCGGGTTTCCCTGATTCGGGAGGTGGGGACAGTTTTCCACCTGCATCCTCAAGGTTGAACTGTTTTGGAGCATCAAGCTTTGGCGGCGTAAAAGGCGATTTGCGGAAATTTGACTGCTCGCTACTTCCAACTCCGCCCTGAATTTGCTTGGATTCAGAATTTCCATCCGAAAATCCGGCAACTACATTCTCCGGGGTGTTTCTGTCTGAGCTCTCGGCGTCTGCAGTGTACTCGACGCCTCCGGTTTGAGGATCCAGCTTTCCGTCCATCTTGAGTTTTACGGACTTCCCGTCTTTTTCAAACTCAAGACTGTGAGGTTCTTCTGTTTTTACTTTGATTCCTGAGTCAGCCAGCTTTTCACCAAGTTTGTTTCCAAATTCCTTGAACTTCGCCGGATCGCCTTTTGCGTCCTCGTAGGCTTTGCTGACTTCATTTTTCAATTCATTAAAGTCACCATCCCGAAGGGCTTTGCTGGCTTTGTCTGCCGACTCGTTTGTTTTGTCGCTTTTGTCAACTGTTTTATTGTTTACGGTCTTATCGCCGCCGGTCTTATCACCGCCGGTCTTATCACCGCCGGTCTTATCACCGCCGCTCTTATCACCGCCGGCACCGCTCTTATCGCCGGCAGCGCTTCTATCTCCCTTATCTCCGCCACCGAAAACGCTGCTTTTTTCGCTTTGTTCGCCGACTTTTGCAAGAATCTTAGTGTCATTTTGCTCAGGCTGGGAAGACTTTGAATTTGAGTCGTTGCTCGGGTCCGAGAAAAGTTCCTTCTGGAAAGCCTCTTCGCTGGCGCCTGCTTTACCGTTATCGCCTCCAGCGTTATCTACTTGCGCTGAATTATCTTCAATTCTAGACATTTTGGCTCTGTCCCCTTAATCTGCCTGCCAGCGGAAATTCGATGTAATTCAATGAGATGAAATGTCCCTGGAGATTTATACCCAGAAAGTGCAGCTTGAAAGTTAGCAATAAAGGCTCAACTCGACCCGATTAGTAAATAGCAATTGTTTATGGCTCTGTTAACTTGCAAATTTAATGTATATCGTTGATTAGCTGATGTCAAGTGAATGAATCCACAGTCGCTCACGTGGTAATTGATGTTAAGGAACTTTTTCTGGATTTTAATCTAACGTGGTAATCGAACAAAAGTCCAAGTGGTTGTCCTGGAAAGGATACACAGTAAAAAAACGCTATTCGCAGGATGCCTGGAGTGAAGGCTATGCTTTTCCTGCAAGATTTTTTGAACTGATTCCATATTGCATCGAGTCTTATTCTCAAATTCGCTTGATGAGCTCAGATGATCGGATTGATTTGCAGCGTAAATATTTCGAACGAACTGATCAATCTGTAATGGGCAACATTTACATGGGGATCATGCGTTCAGAGGAAGCAGCAAGAACAAGGAAACAGTTGGAATTATGTACAAGCACTTTGATGAGATTTATTCAGCTGCTTGCAAAAGAGAATCTTAACGGGCCTGGCTTTCAGAAACTGTTCAATTCATTGAGTCCGCCGATTGCCAGTTATTTGAGAACATGTCTTATTAGTTCTTGCTATTTTTATACTAACGATAGTGGGCCGTATCTCTTTAAGAAAGTCCTGGACCAACCGCTTTATCTAGAACTTGGAACTGATATCCTGGCCAACGGCACCGAGATGCTTTTTTCAGAATTTCAAGTTCGCTACGCCACGCCTTATCCACATTTGCTTACTAATATGTGCGAGGCTTATGCCGAATTATTGCCTGAGCTGTTTCAGCGATTCGGATTGCGAATCGACAGATTTGAACACGAGCGGAACAGGTTGTTGGCCAAAGCAATTGAAAAATTCACTTCTTTGAAATCTGACAAGCCTACACCGGTACTTCTTGATGCATGGGCATATTTGCAAAACAGCGGGGCCAACTGGATCAAGATGGCGCGTGACTTTCAAATGAGCTATCTGCTTTTTGACGATATGGTTAAAGGGCGAAATTTCTATGAATCTGCATACAAAAACGGTCGCCTGGCGATATTCAACCAGCCGCCTCTAAATCTCCTGGACCCCTCACACAAAGCATTCAGCAGAATCAGTGATGAAAAATTAGAAGTGTATGATGAGCTGGAATGGAGCGGATTCATGGAACGCTTCTTGCGTGGTGAACTGTTCTTTGCGAATTCTCCACTTTCGGATATCGCAAACGACAAAGCGTTTTATCCTGCGTTACCGGAGCTATGTAAGTTCTTCTTTGATGAAAACCTGGATTTGCCTGTAATGCAATGCAAACCTTGCTGGAATGAAGATGATCATAATAAACCGAACATGGAATGGATTACATTTGCAAAGGGAAATAAAGATAAATGCGTGCTTGCTCATCGCTATCTTGAGGGCGGAATGGGCATACAGGTCGGTCGGGTAATGGATCAATCAAGCTGGGATTCCTACATAGAGACCTACGTGCTTGAACGTCCACACTTGTTTGTTATTAGGGATTATTTTCAAATGGAAATAGACTTTGCACATAGAATATTGAGTGCAGGTTACCTTCCTCAGGTAGATAACTTGAACGCAGATTGCGAAATAACTGTCGCGGATACGTTGTATTCGCGTTTTACGGCTAACTCTCCAATTATGGCTGACAATCACAGAACAATTCTGATCTTTCCAAGCTCGGCTGATACTCCTGAACCCCGCTATCGGATGCAGACTTGATTGAATTCTGTGAGTTCTGATTCAAAAGTGAAGTAAAACGATAGTGCAAATCCATTGTTGAATTGTCATTGCCGCCATCCTTGACAAGTATTCCCCTTTGAATCCATCTGTCCCCAGTAGTAATTATTCCGAATTCGGAATAATTACTGTAGTTACTTGATTAGAAATTTCGGTTCGTTGAACTCTTGACGTGCTTTTATCGTCTTCTATATAAGAGGAGAATGAACATTATGGATAACAATCTTGAGGATATTGATGGTATGAAGCCAACTTCGATGGCTGCGCTCCTACCTCTTAAAGAAGAGTTCGACAAACAGTTTCCTACTGAAGAGCACTGCACCGAAGAGATTTTTAGAATTTTGTTTCCTGATGGTTTGCTGATGTGCTGCCATTGTGGCAAGGAGACTTTCGAGAAGAAGTTTGGGGCTAGATTTGCGAAATGTAGATCTTGTAATAAGAGTACTTGGTTTACAGCCGGTACCTTTTTTCATAGTGTGAAAAAAATTAGAACCTGGCTCATGACTTTTTGGTTAATAGATAAGCGAGCATGCTTGAATGCTTCGTTGCTGCATCAGTTGGCTAAGGTATCAGTTTCTACCAGCTGGCATATTTTACAATGCATCGGTTCCGCTCTGAGCAACATGCTGGATGAGACCAGTGTTGTTTATGCATCCGGGTTTATGAAGATTGTTTGTAAACGTTCCAGAGAAACGCCAGCAGGACTGCATCCCAGATACGAGAACGAACGTTATCAAAAAGTACATGCGAAAAACGGCTCTGCTATCGATTTGGACTCTTTGCACTCAATTGAACCGGAGTCCGAAAAGACCTACTCAGATTGTGAATCTACAGTTTCTTTCAGCGAAGCTCGAATTGACTCTATAACATTAATAGATTCAATAGATCCGATAGATTCAATAGATCCGATAGATTCAATAAATCCAAGAGATCCGGAAACGCCAAGCACTCCTCCGACAGAGGAAACACAACTGGGGCAACTGATATGCAAGCTACTCTCTGACGGACCAAAGAATTTTGACCAGCTCCTTCGATTAAGCAAGGCTGACTACTCTAAATTGACTATGTCCTTGCTCGATTTGGAACTTGAAAAATCAATCAAGACTGAATTTGGCCTCGGTTATGTCTTGATTCGAAACCGCCTGCCTGAGCCAGACATCCTGACTGATTCCTTAGCAGCAAAAATAAGCTGGGCGAAACAATTTGTCAAACGAACTTTTCATGGTATCAGCCGGAAGTATCTGCAACATTATCTTGCTTTGCTGGCTTTTCTGTTTGTTCGTGACGATGCTTCCTTTCAAGTTTCTGTTCTAGAGCTTTGCCTGAGAGAGGAAAAACCCACTGCTGAAGCCCTGAGAGATTTTGTCAGCCCTGAACTTCTAGGGTTCCATCTCCGCTATTGAAGAAGATTTTCTTTATTTCCCCCTAAAAGCAGAATCTTTATTGTAAAACTGATGTTCTCGGTGCATACAAATGGTGAAAGATGAGTAGTGGCGAAAAGGGCGACAATATAGGTGAGGGCTATGAAAGCCGGGAACAACAATCTTCTGATTTAGCTAGATATGAAGCAAGCAAAGGCAAAGAGGATCTTGCAAATAGTCAGAAGAAATACATTGCGGACCTCAAGGACGGAATGCCAAGTGGAATAACTGACGAATTTGGCAAGCCCCTTTTCTTTGATTCTTTATCCGATGACGCTGGCAAGAAAAGTGAAATCAAAAGCCTTGCGCCCGAAGATAGCAGCACTAGTGAGAAGTCTGTTTTAGATAAAGTGAAGTCGGCTTTTTCTTCTGAATCAATATTATCTCAAAGAAGTCCAAAATTTGGTGAAATTCGACCTGAAACGCCAGGACTTGGTTCTATGGCTCCGTTGACTGCAAGTATAGAAGCCGGTGATCTAGAAGCTAAAAAAGAACGTGTTCAGACTCCGGAAAAAGAAAGTGCTGAGACTCCTGAGTTACAGAAATTAAAAGACGGGTTGCCCTTGAGTCCTGAACAGGAAAAACAATTGCGAGATGACCTGGTTGAGATCAATAAACTTCCGGAAGCGCAGCGTAAAGAGGTACTCGAAAGCCTTGATAGAATTGCAAGTGCCGATACGAAAGACAGCACCAAACTTGATCCCAAACAAAGAGCGGAGCTTGTCGCGTCACTTGCGCATCAGATTGCACATCCAGAGAGTATTAAGCAGGGGCAAAAAGATACCTGTGTGGCAGCAAATGTAGAGAAAACACTGGCGATGTCACATCCGGATCAGTATGCTCAAATGGCAGCCGACCTTGCTACCAGGGGTGAATACACTACTCCTGACGGAAAGACTACGGTGAAAGCACAAAGAGATGCCGATGGCAAACTGGCTGAGCTTTCTGATCCATCCGGTCAGCGCAGTGCAAGCAGTGAACTGATGCAAACTGCAATCACCAATCTGGGCCTGCCAGAGGGAGAAACCTACAAATCGTATAAACCTGGGCACCTTCCGGTTCCGGAAGGGCTTAACGCCGGAGATGACAGTGGCGAGCGTGTTCATACAGCCGATGGTAAGGAAAAACGATTTGAAGGTCTATCCAGGGATGCAAAACAAGAGATACTGAAAAAGCTGATGCCGGAGGATGGCTACCAGGAACGCCGTGTACAGAGCGTTGAGGATCTTGGTCAGGCATGGAAGGATAATGGTGGTAAAGGACCATTGCACGCAACCGTAAGAATTAATGCTGAACATACCGGTATGGGGCAAGCCAGAGATGGCTCTGCCGGCACTCATGCTGTTGTGATTACACATATGGAGTTTGGTCCTGACGGCAAACCTACGAAAATCTTTTACGAAAATACTGCAGATTCCACCGATCACAGCTATCCTGATGGAACTCCAGTGCCTGCCGACGAGTTTGTGAAGAGCATGCAACAGGAACGGAGTCATACTTATAAAGATGGTAGCGCGGATAGCTGGCCTGAGCCGATGAAAGTTACTGTGCGCACCGATGGAAGTGACGAGCGGCAATCGAAAATCGACGAAGCAAAAAATGCGGACCTGGACAAAGCCGTTGAGGAGTTTCGTGATTCTACACACAAAGATGCCTTTTTCTTTGATTATGGCACCGACAGAGACCAGATGCGCCGGTCCCTTGAGGGGCGTCCGCGCTGGGAAATTGAGGAAATTAATAAGCGTTATAAAGAAAAATACGGTAGCAGTCTGGATGAAGAAATAGTCGACGAACTCGGTGGTAAGGAAAGAGTAGCTTACCGCAAATTGCTAAAAGGAAGCGATACCGATTATTCGCCGCCGCCACCTCCTCGCTAGCACAGTACCGCCGTGCTAGAACACGGTTACCGCCGCCACCTCCTCGCTAGCTAGCAAGCCGATTCTTCGTCGGTACTAAAGTTG
This sequence comes from uncultured Candidatus Obscuribacterales bacterium, assembly GCA_964615655.1. Lineage (GTDB taxonomy): Bacteria > Cyanobacteriota > Vampirovibrionia > Obscuribacterales > Obscuribacteraceae > JAIEPM01. The sequence goes on from CAZTQO010000045.1 coordinate 19,511, forward strand.
TCCTCCAAGCTAAGAAGAATCGGAGCAAAAACTGGCCTGCGCATAGCACCGTAAAACTGCTTTTGCACCGACCGAGCTCGGTTGATGCAACTACTCCTTGCTTGCGGAGACCGGAATCAAGCCGGGGTTTCCACCACGTTCCTCGTCATACATATTTCTCACGCAAACCGCAAGGCTCTGATGAGCTTTTTTTCCTTTCAGGTCTTGGCTTACTCCGGTCACCGCCAGACAAAGCACAATTTCGTTATTGCCTGCAAAATCGACGGAGAACATTTTTTGCTGCCCGCCGCCTGCGACTTTTGAAAGACAGTCGGGCAGGCAAACCCATAAAAGGTCACCATCTTTGTATCCTTCTTCGAGCTTAACTCTGAGATCAACCTGATCGCCTAGTTTGAATGCGCGCTGGGCCTGTCCGTTTTTCTCCAGTGCCACCCTTAATGGCAGCTGTGCCTGAAACTCAGACCAGTCTTCAAGTTCGAGACTCTCAATCTCAATTGAAACTATGCCTTCTTTGCAGCAAACAGTCTTAATCTCTTCGGCATGCTTAACAGCGCTTTCCAGACTATGCATCACGCCATTGATTTCAGCTTTCCCTCCTCCACCTGCAAGCCTGGCTGCAATCATCTCCGAAAAGAGTGCCACGGCAGCGACCGAATCCAGGGTTGAGTAGAGTCTTCCCTCCGCATTAAATGATCCAATCACATAATTGGCAAGTGCAAGTGCTGTATTAAGGTCTGCAGCATTTCTCTGCCTTATGAGCAGAGCCGCTGCATAAGCTGCTTCCATGCGTGAATTGACACGGTAACCCCAGTATGGATTCTTAGGCACTTCATTGAGAAAAGTTTCAGTGCTAGCTGTTTTGCTTCTTGCATAACTGAGTGCTTTTTCAATAATGCCGTTGTTTGAAAATCTGCAGGCATTGTAAGCGTCTTTCATGGATGCGAACTTGCTTGCAGGGAATTCAATATTGTAGGCTTTAAGCGCATCGTCTGCCATCTTGAGTCCAAGCTCTACGTATTTTCTTAGATCGCGGCTCATATGTGATGATTGCTCTTCAAGCAAGGCCAGGTTTGTTAGATGTTGTGCGGCCTGAGGTCCGTAGTGTTTATCCGGAGTGTTGTCCCGCTCTGGATAGGCTTTGAATCCGCGCGAGGGCAGCCACATAGACTCTTCTCTTTTTAGCCCTGCAATTATCGCGGCCTCGGCCCTATCTCTGTTTTTCTGGTCGTCTCCTGCAAACATAAACATGGCGCAGGCTGACATAATCTTGGCTGCGGTTTGTTCGCAACAGCAATGGCTGTAGTTCGTAGTTGCATCAACCAGCAGGTTGAATTGATCTTTTACGCCCGGCATGACGCGTATCGCCGTGGCCGAAGCATCGCTTTTGATGTCGAAACTTTCACCTTCTTTCAGGAGCTTCAGTTTTCGTACTCGGCGCTGCAGTTTGCCCGGTTCATCCACTGTTTGCTTGATTTGCAGAAGAGTTTTACCGGTACTATCGCAGATCACTGCTTTATAAATTCCGCTACCTGCTGAAAATTCCAGTCTGGACAGGCGTTTTTTTATGCTTGCCTCGCGGCAGACTGTGCTGTCATCGAGTTTCAGCTCCAGCTCTTTGTCATTGTGATAAAGGCGGCATTTGAGCTCCTTGCTTTTGCTAGCTACATAAAGTGAGGAAAGAGCGGACTCGCCTGCACAGACGAATTTTGGCAGCGAAAACTCCGCAAGCGGGTCGCAAACAGACCTGAATTTGGACTCGACGCTGGACCAGCTAGAGTCTGAAATTACAAAGCACTCAAGCACATAGTCAGAATCATGCATTGGCAAAAACAGGCCGAGAGTAGCTTGTCCGTTTATAAGCGGAACAAAGTCCGCAAAAAGTACTTCGGGTTCGTGTCCTTTCTGCAGAGGCAAGGTCGATTCTTCAGTTTGCGCATCGAAAATTGCCTCAGCTTCTGCCCTATCTGCAAGATCCTTCTTAGCTCCATGATCTTGTGTTGCGACTTTATTGAATACTGTTTCCTGTTTTAAAGATTTCAATTTCGGTCTTGCTTGCTCGGCTTGGAAGCTTGGCGCCGCAGGGGGCGCTGAGGGCGTCGGCGAGCTTGCACGATTACGCACTGTGCCGCCTAACATGCCTGAGAGTCTTGATTGGGGCGGTGCCGGTTCCGCTTCCGCTTCTGTCAGACCTAGTCCACCCACGCTGCCGCCGGCTCCCCATCCGTCGTTGCCGCTAGCTCCCCAGCTGTCGGTGTTGCCGCCTCCCCAACCTCCCCAGCTCCCGTCATTAGCAGTTCCACTCAGTTCAGCGCTCATGGCAGCTGTTGCGTAACCCCATCCACCGCCACCGGGAGGGCTTATCTTGTGGATGAGCTTGCTCGCAATTGCTTGCGCAGTTTCTTTGGGATAGGAAACTCCCAGAGCTTTGGAGCCGGATTCGACGTATTCTTTTATTGCTGCCGCCAGCCGGGCTTCAGTTTTGTCCTGACTCAAAAGCCGCGCATCTTTAACGATCACATAACATGCACAGTCATTGTTAGGGCCAGTCACAACTCCGTCTACCAGAATTTTGATCTCCGCATTCTGCCCGCTTTTATACTCGATTTCGTTTTCTATTTTGAGGCTGATTCTGGATGGGCTGATGTAACTGGTCCAGCCTTCCCAGGGCTCGCCTTTTATGATCGCAGCGATTGCAAGCACTGTAAGTGTTTTGCATGCAGGAATTTCGATTATATGGTTAGCAGGAAGGTCTTCGAATTGATGTTCAATAAAACCACCGGTGGCTAGTTCTTGGAAGCGCGGGTCGTTCTTGATTGTCTCGAGATCATCATCCTGAATCATATGTTCAAACTCGTTCCAGCCGTCTGTGATGCTGAGTTTCAGATAGGTGAAAGCTTCTTCAACATCTTTAAGTTTGGCGTAGCAGCAGGCGGCATAGTATGCGTAATATGGATGGGGATTTTCCTGCTGATCCCGTGCTTTTAAAAAAAGCTCAAGTGCGTCCTTATAATTTCCCTGTGCGAAAAATTTGCTTGCTGAATTGTATATCTGATCGCTATTTGATGGATGTTCTGCCTTGGACGGATTCATGGCGCCGTGCCGGGCCTTTGGATAGTCTGTATCGATACTCACGATCTTCAGCGTACTGATGCCTGTTGTTGTTTTTAAGAAGGCATGACCATCATCATCAAGTTCAAGACGTAGTGGAGTACTGGTGATGCCTCCTTCGCTGAGATAGATTCCTCTTATTTCTTGCGCGGCTTCGCTAGGAAGCAAAGATCCGTACAGCTCGGTCCCGAGCGGGTTGAATAATGTTTTGGACCGTTCCGTTTCTCTGCTTCCTATTATCGGAAGACTGGCTGTCTTTACGGGGTCTTCGATCAGTTGGAAATTCAAATAGTGATTGCCTTTTCCTTTAAGATTGATTTTGAAAATGAGCAGGCCGTTTACTGCATTTGCTTGCATTGTAAGCTGCCTTCCCGATCCTTCCTCGAAAAGCTCGATTGAAACCGGACCGTCAACATCAGCGCCGTAGGAACTCAGCCGGACCTTCATTTCGAGGCTGCCGTCCGAATCCATATTTCTGCTTTGCAGTGATGCTACAAGTGGAACAAGGCGATATTGAGCCACTGTGAATTTGCAAGATCTGTTTCGATCATTGCTGCCGTCAAAAAACACTTCATATTCGCCGGATGGTAGATCTTGCAAGCTGAGTTTGCCTTCGCCGTGCTTGCCCAGTTCAACATAGCGATTCATAAATGCTGTGTTGTTTTGAAGTATTTTGACAAGAACACTTGTTTTTGCCATCAGCGGATTAATCAACAAAAGATCAACCGTATCCTCATCTGATTTATACAGGGACTTGTCTGAGCTAATGCTGTAAAGCTCAAATTTTCCCAGATTCGCTGGCTTGATTTTGACTCCTGCAAGTTCTACTCCATGAGGGTCAAAGAGGCTTACGATACTCATGTTTTTGCTTGCTTTGCGACCAAGCAGTTTGCTCATCCAGGAAAATGCCGAACTTTCGAACAATTCAGGTTTCACAAATGCAAAACAATTGCCAATAATCACATTGGATCCCATCTGTGCTGCCAGGGGATGATTGCTAAGTTCTACTCTGTTCTCAATGTCCATTTCCCTTCTCCTTCCCTGTTAAATAGCTCTATACCCAGCGGATTGCTGGATATCTTAATTGTGAGTTTATGTCTGCGGGGAGGACAGCGGGTGATTTGAGTTCAGTTAAAATTGAATTGGTGTTAGTGTTCCGTTTCGAAAAATTAAAACAGGAAGTGTTTGAGAATCATTGTATTGTGAAAAGACTTGATTAAGCTGATCTGGTTGAAACACTTCGTTGCCGTCAACAGTTCTGATTATGTCCCCTCTTTTCAAACCTGATCCAGCTGCTCGTGTGCCGCCGCGAATTCCGGTAACCAGTACTCCTTCACTGTTGCTTTTTCCGGAAATGCCGTATTTAGCCATTGGGTCTATTGTAACGGGTCTCCCCTGGCTAATTTGTTGGTTGATCTGTTTTGCAAGATTAGGATCGTAGTTGCCCTGCGGTGCAGCGGGAGGCGGTGGCGTATAGTTTGAATTGTTAACCTGGTTGCCGTAAGGATTTTGCGAAGCGTACTGATTTGAACCGTATGCCTGTTGATACTGTTGTTGCGGCATTTGTTGCATCGGCTGTTGCATCGGCTGTTGCATCGGCTGTTGCATCGGCTGTTGCATGGGCTGTTGCATGGGCTGTTGCATCGGTTGTTGCATGAGCTGTTGCGGCATTTGTTGCGGCATTTGCTGCGGCATCTGGCTTGCATACTGTTGCGGATCTGGCGGAATGTGTGTTCCGGATGCCTGGCTCGGGTATGAAGCAGTGCTGTAATTTTGCATGGGTGCCTGCTGCATAGGATATTGGTATTGCTGACCCTGCATGGGTTGTTGCGGCATTTGTTGCATCGGCTGTTGCATCGGCTGCTGCATCGGCTGTTGCATCGGTTGTTGCATCGGCTGCTGCATCGGTCTTTGTTGCATCGGTCTTTGTTGCATGGGTTGTTGCATCGGCTGCTGCGGCGGCTGCTGCATCGGTCTTTGTTGCATGGGTACTTGTTGCATTGGATATTGGTATTGGGATCCCTGCATGGGTCTTTGTTGAATCGGTTGCTGCACAGCTTGCTGCATGGTTTGTTGCATTGGCTGCTGGTATGAATTCATGGGCGCCTGAGCTTGAGGATATCCGTAGCCGCTTTGTTGATTGTTGTTTTGTTGAAGCTGCAGATTTGAAAGCGGAAGATTCGCTTGATTTGCTTGATTTATGCCCTTTGCCTCTTTACTGGTTTTTGATTTTTTTTCTTTTGATTTTTTTGATGAACTGTTTGCATGCTGATCTGGAGGCTGTGAACCACCGTACTGATTCTCAATTTGTTCTTGCGCCTGGTCAAATTTTGAGACCTGAGCTGAAAGCTCATCGAATGCCTTTTTGTACTTGGCGTTATTTGGTTCAAGTTGCTGAGCGGTTCTGAAATACTCAAGTGCGCTCATATATTGTTTCATCATCAGAAAACAGGTGCCAAGGCTGTATTTGATAGAAGCTTTTTTCGGAGTTTTGTCGTCGAGTTCTTTGAAATAGTTTACTGCCGATATATAATCACCCCGCTTGAAAGAAGCCGTAGCCTGCTCTGCCAGCTGCCTGTTAGGGTCTACCTGAGTTAGTCGCTTGTTCACGGCTGTAATCGCATCGGAATAATCCTGATTTGAGGGATCTGTTTTGGCAGCTTCCTGATAATGTGCTCGTGCTTCCCGCAACTTCCCCTGAGATTCAAAAATAATTCCGATGCTGAATTGAGCTACCGGGTTTTGCGGGTCCAGTCGCAAAACCTGCTCGAATCTTTCAATAGCCTGTTCACCATGTTTTGTACGCCAGAGTTCAGCACCGTCGTCAAGAAGTTTTTTCATTTCTTTTTCGCGGGCGGCCTGTACTGCAATTTTTTCACGCTGCCTGGCATACTCTGCTTCCTTTTCTTTTGAAATTGCAGAGTTTCTTGAATCAGAAGCCGTGGGTGCAGGCTGCTGGGCTTGCGTTTGTGTATCAGTAGCTGGGTTTTCTGTTTCCTTTTCCTTTTGTTGCTGACTTAAAATTTCATCGAGTTTTTTGATGCGATCTTCGACGCTGCCGTCAGCTTCCTGTCCGTAGGTACGCTCTTCCAGACGTTTGAGCCTATCTTCGTCGCTTTCATTTGGAAAAGTTGCAAAAAAGAGCCACCGCTCCAGTTTTTCCAGAGTGGCGTCGTTGCTTTGAGCCCATAGCGGGCATGCTGAAATCTGAAACAGTGAGATTGACAGGGCTACAATAATTAGGCTCTTCAGTTTTTTGTAAGAGCTGCTTATTGGCCTTGCACCCATCGACTGACTTTCTCCTGCGGGAATCTGGCGGCAAATGCTCTGGAGTTGAAGTCTCCTTCTCCCGGCCGTCTGGTATGCGATTCCCATCCTTGAATCAGAGTGACGCTCTGTTTTTGCGTTCCGCGAGGAAATGGATAAAGTGGTGCCACTTCCATTAAGGACAGAATTTGCATGCGGTCATAAACAGGAATACCGGAGCTCTGTATTAAGAACACATTGCCTATATGTCCATCAGCATAGCAGGTGAATTGAATTAGTGCAGGTCTTAGTGTATGAAACTGAAGACCAAGAAGCTCTTCGCTGTCTCTGAGAACCTTGTGCCAGCGGCTGGCCAGGTCCTGCATCCAAGGCGACCAGTTAACGTTGTATTCTTCCAGATATGAGTTTGGCCGGTCCTGTCTGGCAGGATGAGCCGGAGTTTCGGCAACCTTGGGCATTGCAAGTGGAGCCTGTGTTTTGTAGTTGCCCTGGGCAGCAAGTGCTGCCGGAGTCAGAATTGCCTGCTTTTGGAAGCGGCTGGTGACAGGATTGAGAAAGCTATCGGCAACCTCGGCTTTCAAGGAGAATTTGGGTATGGGGCTGCTCTGGACGAAATTAGCTTCCTGAGCAAGTGCTGCCTGCTTCGACGACTGGATATAAAAGCATGAAAAAAGAGCAAGGCAGGCAAGCGATAGCTTGATTGCTTGTGACAATTGCGTGGTTTTCATTTTTGTCTGCATTGTAAAGTGATGCACTGCAAATCCAGGGATTTGCTGAACATAGGTGAATTAAGGCTCAAAAAGCACGAATGAAACCGTGCTAAGGTTCACAGTATATTGACTACTGCCAGAGCTGCCACTGGTGAAATCACGAATTACAACAGAAACGACATATTAAATTGTGGGCTAAATGCAGACCTGTTTTGTATTTATTCCGAATTCGGCAAAAATTCGACACCGGTCGCCGGTATTTATTCCGAATTCGGAATAAATACCAGCAGATCTCAACAAGGAAAGTAGCAAAAATGCAGAATTTTTCCTGCTGACATTAGATTATCGACCATTTCCAATCTGGCTTGTAATAATAAGCAAGGCGTTCATTTATGTGCTAGCGCTGTACAAGATTTCAAAGAAGAAATCTTGCATTGTCCCTCTTGCATGTTGGCCTATGGGTTCAGTAGCCCTTCCTGCTGGAGTCAAGCTTGATATTTAGGTAGATGACCGGATGACCGAGAAGAGCAATGTTGGATGAAGAAAAATCTGTAAGTGAAAGCGAGCTGGCACACTGGTTGGCCTTCAGTATGCTGGATGGATTTGGGTGCAAACGGGTAGAACTCCTGCTTGAGAATTTTGATAGCTTGCTCGAGGCCTGGAGTGCATCGAGCTATCAGTTGCAGCTGATTAAGGGAATCGGGCCCCAGTGCATAGCTTCTTTTAAGGAGGGGCGAAAAACAATCGATCCTGAAAGATTGCTGGCCAGTTTCAAGAGCTCCGGTTTAAAAGCATGGACATGGCTTGATCCAAAGTTTCCGATACATTTGCGGCATATATCCGACCCGCCACTGCTGCTTTATGTAAATGGTGATCTCGATCCTCAGGATCTCGTTTTTTCCATTGCAGTGGTTGGCACTCGGAGACCGACCTCTTACGGTCAGCGTCTAGCGAAAGAAACAGCAAAGGGACTGGCCTCGCGAGGCGTAACAGTCGTGAGCGGTATGGCTAGCGGCATTGATGCATTTGCTCACTGGGGTGCGATTGAAGGTGGCAAAAATACTGTGGCAGTACTTGCCTGTGGTGCGGATATTTGTTACCCCGGTTCCAATCGTGACCTTTATGACAAGATCGTAAATGAAGGTAAGGGTGCGGTTGTTTCAGAATATTTTCCCGGAACCCAGCCCGAGAAATTCCGTTTCCCCGCCCGAAATCGCATAATTTCCGGACTCAGTAAAGCCCTTGTGGTAGTTGAGGGGGCAGCAACATCCGGTTCGCTCATATCAGCAAAGCTGGCTTTTGATCAGAGCAGGGATGTGTTTGCTTTCCCCGGTCGTGTCGACAACCCCATGTCTGAAGGTCCTCATAAGTTGATACGCGACAATGTCGCTCAGCTCTGCACAAGCTATGAAGAGATTCTTCAGAGGCTGGACTGGGCTGAATCAAAAGGCGGGCCCGGCCGTGAACGTCCTCAGGTAGTTCAACTTTACGGGCGGGAACGAGAAGTATACGAGCTCATTAGGCCTGAACCGATTCACTTTGATATGCTTTGTGAAAGAAGTGGCATGCAAGCAGGGGAACTGTCAGCAACTCTCACTATCCTGGAACTTGCCGGACTTGTTTCAAGGGAAACCGGCGATTGGTACACGGTTTTTCGTGATTCAAAAATTCGAAGTTGAGATTCATGCCCTGGTTTTGAATTGCTTCCGGGGATAGCTGGTGACGGGGGAGGGGGCGTGCCGGTCGGAGAAGAAGCAATGGTCAGTTGAACGCCACATGCAGAAAGAAGGATTAGAAAAATGATTGCTTACAAATACTTGACTCGGCGTTTTGCCTGAAGTTAGGATTGCGATCTGGTTTGATTTGCGGTTCTGCAATCTGTGTCTTGCAAGAACCTGTAAGCCAATATTTGCGATACTTAGGCAATATCAACACTAAGGCAATTCAATGCTTAGCACGGAAAAAACAGAACCTTCCTTAATTTTGCCTTTACTGACAGGTGAGGGAAAGGTTTTGCTTTCGCCTGCTGAGACGAATAACAACAATAACGATAATGACGACGCTAGTAAATCGAGCTGGTGGTCTTTGAGTTAACGTTAGTTGATAAAGAGAATTAGAAAGTCCGCCAGCTCCAAAACCGGCGGACTTATTGTTTTTGGAGATAATCATGGAAATCAGTCAATTTGGTCAATCAGAACCCAAAGAGCAATCAACGGGCAACCATTCAAAATCAAGCAGCCATTCAAAAGAAATCCAGGATCAGGTGAACTTCGAAGCAGCAAAGACAAAACGACCAGAAATCGTATGCGGGCAAGTATACAAAATAAGGCGCCTGGGAGCGCTGACATTTGTGATGCTGCGTACCTGCAGGGGCCTTGAACAGCTTGTCATAGAAAAGAGTGAACTTGCCGCTGCTGCAAGTGAGATTCTTCCTGAAAGCTCGCTTAAGGTTAAAGGTAAGTGGGTGGAACAAGAGAAGAAAGCAGGTACTTATGAAATGCAGGTTGAAAGCCTGCAAATTTTGAATAAAGCAGGCAATAGTTTGCCGGTTGAGATTTCAAAAGAAAAGAAAATGGAAAGCCTGAATCTCTCAAGTCTGCTGGAATACAGACCGCTAACATTACGAAACCAGAAGGTAAGAGCAATATTCAAAATAGAAGCTGAGCTCTGCCGGGCTTTTCGCGAGTTCTTGAACAAAGAAGGATTTACTGAAATTCACAGTCCTAAAATAGTCGCAACCGGCACCGAGGGCGGTGCGGCACTCTTCGAGCTTGATTATTTCGGCAGAACCGCTTATCTGGCACAGAGCCCGCAGTTCTACAAACAGATCATGGTAGGAGTTTTTGAACGTGTTTATGAAATAGCGTCTGTATACAGGGCAGAAGAACACAGTACTCCGCGCCACTTGAATGAATATGTGAGCATGGACTTTGAAATGGGTTTTATAGAAAACGAGCAAACCTTGATTTCCTTGCAAAGCAAAATGCTTGCTTTTATGTTCGAAGCTCTTCGGGAAACCTGCCCGGAGGAACTTGCATTGTTCAATTGCTCGCCTCCGGAAATAGGCTCGATACCCCAGATGAAGCTGGAAGAAGCAGTTGAGACTTTGCGGAGCAAATTAGGCTGGCAGGGCGAGGGGGAAGATCTCGATCCGGAAGCGGAGCGTTTAATTTGCACATACATGGAGCAGAGCGAAGGAAGTCCCTTTGTTTATTTAACGCATTATCCGTGGAGCACAAGACCTTTTTATGCGCTGCCAGAGAAGGGCAGCAGTAAAAGTCACAGCTTCGACCTCTTGTTCAGAGGACTTGAAATTACAACCGGAGGTCAGCGCATTCACGAATATGCCGAGCTACTGGAGTCGATTGAAAAAAGGTCGATGCAGGTGGAGAGCTTTGCTGATTATCTACAATGTTTCAAATACGGGATGCCACCTCACGGTGGTCTGGCGATTGGGCTTGAAAGACTTGTCAAACAGCTTCTCCAGTTAAGAAACGTCAGAGAAGCATCTTTATTTCCTCGCGACAGGACCAGGATCAGTCCCTGATCTGAGCAGCCGATCGGATGGATCACTTATATGAGTGACCTGAATTACTTTATCGGAGCAGCAAATAGACCACGCATCGGAGCCAATAGAAGCCGGACCCGATCAAACCTGAATCGCCGGACCCGATCAAGCTATATACTTGTCTTGAGCGGCAACACAATACGCTCCGACTTTTTGGCTGGAAAAAGCTGACGAAATGGTTTTGCTTGTTAGAGTGAAAGGTTGTGTTCAGTAGCGTCTGCCGCCACCACCATGGGGGCGCTGGGGTCTGTTTTCCCTCGGTTTGGAAATACTTACGGCAATTGCGCGGCCTTCAACTTCTTTGCCATTCAATGCTTCAATGGCAGCTTCGGCCTCTTCAGGTGAGCCCATTTCGACGAAGGCAAAGCCTCTTTTGCGTCCGGTCTCTGCGTCTGTGGGAATAGCTACCGAAACCACCTGTCCTGACTGTGCAAATAGTTGTTCGAGATCTGTCTCGGAAAGCTTAAATGAGAGGTTGCCTACAAATACTTTTTTGTTGCTCATGAACCTTATTATCCAATTTGAACTATGATCGATTTGAGTCTTGCGACTGAGTCTTGCGACTGAGTCTTGCGACTCAGATAACCCCTCTGAAAAAGGGTCATCAGCCCATTATGGCAGGTAAAGTTCAAACTGCCTAGCTGCATAAGTAATGGGCAGAACGTGCTTAAATAAAGGGATGCCAAATTCAATCGTAGATAGTCATGCACACCTTGGCTGGGAGTCCTTCAAAGATGATCGTAACGATGTAATTGAAAGGGCTTTTGCAAGTGGAATTTCCCAGATTGTTCAGGCTGGTGTCGATTTTGCCGGTCTGCCCGAGTGTCTTGAAATCGCTGACAATTATCAGAACATCTTTAACGGTGTCGGACTACATCCTCATGAAGCAAAGTTCTGGGATGCAAATTCTGCCGATATTGTGATAGATGCATTTCGGCATAAATCTGTAGTTGCAATTGGTGAGTGTGGTCTAGATTTTTTTTACAATCACAGTGAACGTGAAGCACAAATCGAAGTTTTCAAAGAGCAGGTTCGCCTAGCAAGAGTCTTGCAAAAACCTCTGATCATTCATACAAGAGACGCCTGGCCGGAAACTTTTGAAATCTTGAAGAAGGAAGGACAAGGAGAAATTAGAGGCGTTTTTCACTGCTTTACAGGAAGTCCCGAAGAGATTCCCGAAATTGAAAAATTGGGTTTTTATGTGTCTTTTTCAGGCATACTCACTTTCAAAAAAGCCGAAGCAATTCAAAATGCAGCAAAACTTGTTGCTCCGGAAAAAATAATGCTTGAAACCGATTCGCCATATCTTGCGCCGGAAGGTAAAAGAGGCAAACGCAACGAACCGTCTTTTATCTGGATTACGGCCGAGAAGCTGGCGGAACTGAGAGGCTTGAGTCTGGCTGAAGTTTCAGAACAAAGTTCCATTAATGCAAGGAGCCTTTTCGGGTTGCCGGATCCCATATAAACCTGCCTTTTTGGTGGTGAAATCCTCATTTACTTTTTGCTCATAATTGGTAGATTAGAATAAGTCACTTGAGAACTCTTTCAATGTTCAACGCGCTTACTAAAGAGAAAAGATGCCTGAGCCTGGCTCTTTTGGGCTTGCTTGCCTTAGAGCTGGCATTTGCAATTGATCTAAGTAATTGTAATAGGGCTTCCTGCGAGGTTTTGAAAGGAAACGTCAGTGAGCGAGGAGAGCGCGACCGCCCGACCGGCCTAAGCCGCAGTGATATTTCCGATCCAAATTCGGATCCATTCTCGGGTGACAGCAGCGATATGACTGAGGTTGACCCGACAGCAGGCAGTTTTAATGTGGATGCGCCCCGGCGGCCTGACCCGCCGCTGAGAGGCAATGTACAGGACCAGGGCAAGCAACCCTTGCAACAAATGCAGCCGCGGGGCAATCCTTTTGAAGGTGACGAGGAGCCGATGCCCGCAATGCAGCCACCGCCTCAGATGCAGCCGCCTCCACAACAACTGCGGTCTCAGGACCCGGACAGTTCGCCTGAGCTGCAGCTTGCCTGGGACGCCTGGCACAAAAGAGTTGCAGGGGCAATTTACACCCGCTTCAATTTCCTGGCAAAACTGGCTTTCAGGCGCAGCCCACCGCTTTTATGCCAGGTCGCTTATGTAGTCACCAGAGACGGTCATATCCAGAACATTCAGGTTCAGCAAAAAAGTCCCAATGTGCTGTTTAATGTTGTGGTTTTTCAAACAGTTAAGTCTTTAGACGGCGACATCAATCTGCTTCAGTTTCCCCAGGGGTCCAGACGTATGTTTGTGCCCAAGGTTGGAACCTTCACACAAAACTATGGCGGTGATGGATTCAAGTATACTGTTGGCGATAGGGAAACCCTGCAACAGCGCCGGTGAACGAAATAAAGCAACTTAAAGAAGAACTCGCAAAAATTGTGGGTGAATACCACGTTCTAAGCTCGGATGTGGACCTTGCTCTTTATGAGAGTGATGCTGAAACCCTGGATACGGCAAAACCGGATCTGGTGGTTCTGCCTGCAAGCACCGAGGAAGTTCAAGAAATTGTCAAGCTTGCTAATCGCTACAAAATGCCCTTTACACCAAGGGGGGCGGGCACCGGACTTTCCGGAGGAGCTACCACTATATATGGCGGAATCAGTCTTGTGCTCACCCGACTGAACAAAATACTTGAGATAGATCCTGATGAGCAGCTTGCTCATGTGCAGGTAGGTGTAACTAATCTGGCTGTGTCTAAAGCTTCTGAAAAATACGGGCTTTATTTTGCTCCGGATCCTTCAAGTCAGGTTGCATCAACAATAGGCGGTAATCTGGCTGAAAATGCAGGCGGAGCTCACTGTCTCAAATATGGCATGACTACAAGTCATGTACTAGGTGCCAAATTAGTTCTCCCCAATGGCGATCTCACTGTATGTGGTGGCAGCTATCGCGAGAGCCTTGGGCTTGATCTTATAGGGCTGCTTGTAGGCTCGGAAGGCACGCTGGGCATCGCAACTGAAGCATGTTTGCGCCTGACTCCCAGGGCCGCGGCCTGCCAGACCCTGCTTGCATATTTCGATTCGCTTGAAAGAGGCGGAGAGGCTGTCTCGGCTATTGTTGCTGCAGGAATTATTCCGGCAGCTATGGAAATGATCGACAGGCTTTCATTCGGATGTGTGGAGGAGTCCCTGCATCTGGGTTTGAACTTAAATGCCGGTGCTCTTTTGATTGTTGAGCTTGACGGACCGAAAGCTGTAATCGATAACGAGCGTCATTTAGTGGCGACGATCATCAAGGATAAGGGAGCTATGGAAGTGAAGTGGGCTCGTGATGAAAACGAGCGGACCCTTATTTGGAAAGCGAGGAAAAGCGCTTTTGCAGCGCTTGGACGCCTGGCGCCGCATGCTTATGTTCTTGACGGTGTGATCCCGCGCTCGCGATTGAAAGAAGCAATACAGTCGATTGAAAAAATCGGAAAAGAGCACGGAGTAGTTGTTTCCAACATTTATCATGCAGGTGACGGTAATCTGCATCCAGCGCTTTTATATGATCGAAGCAAAGAAGAAGAAGTGAAAAAGGTCTTGCTTGCAGCAAAAGAGATACTCGAGCTCTGTGTGCATCTGGGTGGCACATTGTCAGGAGAACACGGGATCGGCATTGAAAAACTGCTTGAAATGACTGTAGCCTTTGAGCAGGCAGACATCGACGCGATGCTGAAAGCCAAGAAGGCATTTAACCCCACAGAGCTATGCAATCCTGGCAAATTGATTCCAAATCCGAAAACATGCGGAGAATCAGGGCGCAGACCGCTTTTGCGTTATCAACTGAGCGTCTGTTGAAGCCCCAAGATTAATTTCCTGTCCGATAATTGCAGCTTAAGGGTATGATCCAGTTATCAGCCTTAGAAGGCTTCCAAGTTGTCAAATAAGGAGAAATTGCTGCTTGCACGGAAAATTAGACACATCGAAAGCAAAGGGATTGAAGAAATCAGAGCTGAAAAGATTACAGCGACTTTTGCAAGAAAGAATTCCTGAAAGCAGCATTATAACTTTAGATCTGGCCGAAAGCATGGCCGAGTTTTCGCATGAAACCGGCGAGATCCTGAGTGTAACTATCAACCGCCGCGGCCAGATTGTGAACATAACCGTGGGCAAAGCAACTGAGGTCGAAACACCTGAAATCAAAGGATTTCGCTCCGGTCCCGGCAGGCTTTGCGGTCAGAGAATCATTTATACAAGTTTGAACGGCGGCTCAAATTCAGATGGTCCGAGTAAGGAGAACCTGCAGTGTCTTGCCCGGCACAGGCTAGACGCAATCGCCCAGATAAAAGTTGATCCCAAAGGCGAGTTCAGCAGATCAAAAGGTGAGCAGGGTTTGCTTGCAGATATGGTTAACATAGCTCACTTGTTGCCGACCAGAGACGGGGAAGGCAAGCTCTGGAAAGTGCTGCCGCCCATGACTGCACGCAGAGCGCAGGAAGAAGAATTCGACAAAATGATACTTGCTCTTGAAGATGAGTTTCGAAGAGTTGCCCCGGGTTTGCCGATTGCAGAAGGCGAAGAAAGAGCGATTCTTGTGGGGCTTATTATGGACGGTCAGGATGCCTGGCAGGTTGAAGATGATCTCGATGAGCTGGCTCAGCTTGCAAAAACCGCCGGAGCAACTGTTTGTGCCAGGCTGACTCAGGCGAGGCTTCAGCCCGACCCGCGTTTCTTTCTTGGTTCGGGCAAAGTTCAGGAGATTGCATTATTAGTCCAGGAGTACGGCGCCAATCTTGTAATTGTCGACCACGAACTCAATCATAACCAGCAAAGAAACTTAGAAGATGCGGTTGGCGTAAAGGTAATCGACCGTACAGAGCTGATTCTAGATATATTTGCTCAACGAGCAAACACCAGGGAAGGTAAATTGCAGGTTGAGCTTGCTCAGCTAAAGTATCTTTACCCTCGCCTTGTTGGAAAGGGTCTGACACTTTCGAGGCTGGGCGGCGGTATTGCAACAAGAGGACCCGGAGAAACAAAGCTTGAAATAGACAGGCGCCGAATTCGCGATCGTATAAATTTGCTCGAGCGTGAAACATCACGCATCAGAAACTATCGTGACACGCAAAGACGCAAACGGATAACAGAAAAATTGCCTGTGGTGGCCCTTACAGGATATACGAACTCAGGCAAATCAACCTTGCTCAATTCGCTAACCAAGTCAGAAGCGATTGTTGAAGACAAATTGTTTGCTACTCTTGATCCTGCTACCAGAAGGACTGTACTGCCGGATAACAATCCTGTTCTGATTACGGACACAGTCGGATTCATACAGAAACTTCCAACATCCTTGATTGCAGCTTTTGGAGCTACACTTGAAGAAGTGGTTGTTGCCGATGTGCTTTTGCATGTAGTCGATGCCAGCCATCCTAATGTTATGGAGCAAATAAGCAGTGTACATGATGTTTTGAGCGAGCTACATGCAGTGGATAAGCCGATGATCACTGTGCTAAACAAGGCAGACAAAGCAAGACATGAAGACCTTGCCTGGCTTGCAAGCCAGCTGCCAAATTCGGTGATAGTGTCTGCCAGAGCAAGGACAGGGCTGGGGAGACTGATGGAAAAGATTCAGGAAGTACTGCAAGAGGTTCTGACTGAACGCTCACGCTCAACTGCCTGAAGTCCTGTTGCTTGGAGTTACTTTTTAGAATTCGGATTCTTTTCGACGAGTACCCGCATAATATTTAGGGCCCTTGCCTGATTACTGCCAATTCCTGTCGCCATTGATTGCAAATGATCAAAGATCAAGCTAGTTTTTCATAAGCCATCACAGTATTTAAGAGACCTCGGTGACAAAAGCTCAGACATGGGAAGTTTCAAGAAATAAGAGAAAACAGGAACACTGTGTTAGTGTTCCTGTATCTTTCCCGTGGACATTTGGCTGAAGAGAAAATTATGGATTTTCGCCTTCCTGATTACTGGAGCTGTTTTCTGAATTGCCGCTTGCAGGTTCTCGGTTACTCAGCGATGGGCCATTAGACGGACCGCTTGATCCAGGTAAGTCCTGCCTGTCATGCTTCTGTCTGAAAATGTTCTGACTGAGATTCTCACGCATTTCATTTAGCCTGTGTTTTTCTATTGCATTTATGCCGTCACCACTTTCTTGGAATTTTTCGGCGGTGTTTTGGAGATGGCTTTGTTGGGCCTTAAGACGTCGTAGCTCCTGTGGGGTAAGCTCGCCTCTTTTCATACCCTGGCGTATTCGCTTCTGGAAATTGTTTGCTGCAATCGGACCGCTATCATTTGGGTGATTCTCTGACCACTTGGCTCGTGGGTCCGGAGGCCAGTTCGGGTGATTCTCTACCCAATTCTGGTGATTTTGAGTCCAGTTCGGGTGATTCTCTAGCAAGTTGCGCCTGGAAAGAGTAGGGTTGTCTGCCCTGGGCAGATCCTGGGCGTCGTGTTTTTGGGCAAAAATGTTCTGGCTCAAGTTTCCTCTCATTTCATTCAATCTGTGCTTTTCTGCGGCGTTGATCCCGTCGCCGCTTTCTCTGAATCTTTCTGCGGTGTTTTGCAAGTGATTCTGTTGAACGCGCAGATTGCGTGATTCTCGGGGAGTAAGCTCACCACTTCTTACTCCCTGAACTATTCTTCCGTTCATCTGCCTGCTTCCTTGTGCGCTATTGTGGAAGCTGCTACTACAGCTTGATCCTGTGCCGGTGTTTGGCCCGGTGTTATTATTTCCGGCGTGGCCGCCATTGCTAGCAGCATGAAATCCATTGCCACCACAATGTCCAGAGTTTGCACCATGTCCATTTGTGTGTCTGCCAAGTCCACCACCATGACCGCCGCCACCACCACTATGTCCACCGCCACCACCACTATGTCCACCGCCACCATTCCCCCTCGCTTCAGCTTTTTCAGTTACTGCAAAAACTGAAAAAGCAATCATTACCGATAAAGATGTTTGCAAGATCTTGCTCATAAATTGAATACTCCTGAATTGCGAGGCTATGTATTCAAAACGGAATTGAACTTCAAAAAGTTCAAAATGCAAAAGCAATTGTAAACAAACGATCACATCTGCATCAAACCTTGAACTCGTCTAGCTTTTTAGTGTAGTAGCCTGAGTGTTTCTAAGCATGATCTGCGCTATGAGAATTGCAAACCTGAGAATTCCAGGTCTGAGAGTTTCCAGGTCTGTGAGTTTAAGAATTGAGAGTTTCAGGTCTGAAAATTTGCCAGCAGAAAATTTTCAGAGCGGGGCTGATTCACTCAGATAACGCTTAGTTCTCTAAGAAGAAAGTGTAGTTGGATGGGAGAGTATTGCTTTCAATACCCAGTGTTTTTGCTGCATGATAAGGCCAGTAGGGATCCCTCATCATTTCCCTGGCTAGCAAAACAAGGTCAGCTTTGCTTTCTTGAATTATTTGATTTGCTTGATTTGCATCAGTGATCATGCCTACAGCAGCGGTGCGGATGTCGGCCCCTTTGCGGACTGCCTCCGCAAGCGGTACCTGCCAGGCAGGTGTCATGTTGTAACGGTCACCCGACCTTATATTGCCGCTGCTGCAGTCTATGATATCGACGCCCAGACCTTTCAATACTTTTGCAAGCTCTATTGAGTCTTCTACTGTCCAGCCGCCGTCTACCCACTCTGTTGCCGAAATGCGTACTGAAAGCGGCAGTGACTGTGGCCAATTTTGTCTTACCCTTCCAACCACTTCAAGAAGGAACTTGATGCGATTCTCAAAGCTGCCGCCATATTCGTCCGTTCTTTCATTGGTTAAGGGAGAATAAAAGCTGTGTAGCAAATATCCGTGAGCAGCGTGTAGCTCCAGAAACTTGAAGCCGGCTTCTAAAGCCCTTTCGCTTGCCTTTGCGAAAAGTTCCACTGTTTGTTTGATTTCGTCCACTGATAGAGCTTCCGGCTTTCTTGCTCGGTCTGAAAATGGAGTAGTTGTTGGTCCGACTACCTGCCAGCCTCCGTCAGCGTCTGAAAGAGCATCGCGGATGCCCGTGCGCCAGGGATTATTGCATGAACCTTTGCGACCTGCGTGTGCAATCTGTATTCCCGGAATCGCACCGAAACTTGAAACGAACTCTGTGATCTGTTTGAGTTTGCTTATATGTTCATCCTTGTAGATGCCGAGATCATCGGGAGAAATGCGTCCGCGTGCTTCGACTGCTGTTGCTTCAGCAATAACAAGGCCTGCTCCTCCGACAGCTCTTGAACCGAGATGAACAAGATGCCAGTCATTTGCAAAACCATCGTGTGCAAAATACTGGCACATGGGTGACACACCGATGCGGTTTCGAAATTTAACACTGCCTATCTTCAATTCAGAAAAAAGATTGGGCCGCTGCTCACCATTTTCCGCACTTTGCATATCATCTTGGTTTTTCTTCTGGCAGGATTTCATTTATACTCCTCTTAACTTCTTGACACCGGTAGTAATGAGCTAAAATTTTTGCCGAATTCGAAGTAAATTCCGGGTAATTGATTTGGTATTTTTGCCGAATTCGGCAAAAATTCAAACAGACTCGAAAGACTGAAAGATTAAATTCATACCGACCGGTTGGTCGGAAATCCAGGCTTTTGGTGAAAAATCTCTGTTTGCAGTGCTTTTGGGCTGCAGTTGCCGTGTTGACACCGATTTAGCTTTTGTGCGTTAATAGAAAACAAACCGACCGGTCGGTATATAGCATGTCAAAAAAAGGAAAGCTGACAAGAGAAATGATAATTGAAAGGGCTGCTGGCTTGTTCAACAGTCTCGGTTATTATCGTGCTTCTCTTAGTGATCTCATGCAAGCCACTGGGCTTGAAAAGGGAGGAATCTACAATCATTTTTCTAGCAAGGATGAGCTGGCAATCGCCGCATTCGAGCATGCAGTAAGTTTAGCCGGCGCCAGGTTGCTTTCAACTGTCAAAAAAGAAGAGGATTCTTTTAAAAAGCTGATTGCATTTATAGAAGGTTTTGAATCACTGGCGACAGAGCCGGTACTGCCAGGAGGATGCCCGCTTCTTAATTGTGCAATCGAAAATGACGATGGAAATCCGCTGCTCAGAGAAAAGGTACGGGTCGCACTTGTAAAACTTCTAGCTTTTGCAGAAGACCTAATAGGTAGTGCTCAAGAAAAAGGAGAATTGAATGATTCGGTTATTGCAAAAGAGCTGGCAGTGTTTATCATTTCCTCACTGGAGGGAGCGATGATGCTGAGTCGTCTTTACCAAAGCTCAGATTCCATGAAAGTTGTTGCTGAGAATCTGAAGTCTCACTTGCAAAGTCTTAAATCCTGATTTCAATAGCTATGAATAAAGAGCATTCTCATATCGGCAAAGAGCATTCTCATATCGACTGTTGTTCTATGCCCAGATAACAACACAAACATAAATTCAAACACAAAAGCAGAATCAAAAGCACCGTATGCGGTGTGGACTGACTCTGGCAACGGATGTCACGGTTGTGTGTCCTGTTGCAATCAAATCAAAAACTAAGGAGAGGCAAAATATGAATATGAATCAAACTGAGCCAAAATGTGTAAAAAAACTTGCAGTAAGAGAAGGCAAGAATTTTACAAGCGTTAATGCCGGCAAATTTGCCGATCTTTTCCAGTACGAACTCAGACATCCTTTGAGAGAAAAACCGGTTTACGGTAAGCTGTTTTTGAAAGAAGAGCTTGGTTTGAGTTCTATGCAGGTTTCGTTGAACAAACTACCCGCCGGTGTGGAGCTACCGTTTTATCACAAGCACAAAGAGAATGAAGAGCTTTACATTTTTGTTGGCGGCAAAGGACAGGTACAGGTGGATGGCGAAGTTATAGATGTTGAAGAAGGAAGCTGTGTTCGTATAAGCCCGGATGGCGAAAGAACATGGCGCAACAATTCTAGCCAGGATCTTTATTACATAGTCATACAAGCTAAAGAGAACTCGCTGAGAATCGACACTTTCGATGACGGCATAGCCGGTGAGAAACCGGTAAGCTGGAGCTAGGTCGGTTCTCAGCTTTCTGCTTGCGCATCTGGCCAGATGAGGCACCCTTAAGACTGATTATCTATTTCTGTGCTTTTTGATTGAAGGTCTATCGACAGTGTTAACCTTTATTTTTTGCAGGAGAAGAAAAATGTCTTTAAATGGAAAAACGCTGTTTATCACAGGGGCTTCAAGGGGCATAGGTCATGCCATTGCATTGAGAGCTGCACGTGATCATGCCAATGTTGTAATTGCAGCTAAAACGGAAAAAGAGCACCCCAGGCTTCCTGGAACTATATATTCGGCTGCCAAGGATATTGAGGCTGCCGGCGGAAAGGCTCTTCCCCTTGTTTGTGATATCAGGTCGGAAGACCAGGTCTTTGAGGCAGTAAAAAAGGCTGCCGATACTTTTGGAAGCATCGACATTCTGGTGAACAATGCAAGTGCTATTAATTTATCGGGCAGCGAATCACTTGATATGAAGCGATATGATTTGATGCAGTCGGTAAATGCACGCGGCACATTTCTTTGCTCAAAAACCTGTCTGCCATACTTGAAAAATGCTCAGAACCCCCACATATTAAATCTCTCGCCGCCATTAAATATGAGTGCAAAATGGTTTGCAAACCATGTTGCATACACAATGGCAAAGTATGGAATGAGCATGTGTACTCTCGGTATGTCGGCGGAATTTAAAGCGATGGGGATCGCAGTCAATTCATTATGGCCGGAAACAGCAATTGCAACTGCTGCAGTAATGAATCTTCTGGGCGGCGAAGATGCGGTAAAAGGCAGCCGCAAAGCAGAAATTGTGGCTGATGCTGCCCACTTCATTCTTAAACGCCCTGCAAAAGAGTGTAGCGGCAACTTCTTTATCGATGTCGAAGTATTGAAAGAAGAAGGAATCAGCAACTTCGATCACTATGCAGTAGAACCAGGACATGCTTTGATCAGGGATTTCTTTATCGATCAGTGGTACAGCAGGCAGGATCAGAAAGCAGGTACTGCAGCAATAAAAACTTAGTCGGGAGGCTCTATGAACAGCACTAACATGCAGCAGCAGTTCAAATCGTTTAAATTGAGCTTAGAGCAAGGCGTTGCCTCACTTGTATTTGCAAAACCAGAGAAAGCAAACGCAATGAGCAAAGATTTCTGGGAGGAGTTCCCGCGGGCTATAGAGGCGCTTGAGGCTGAACCTGAGTTGAGGGCTCTGATAATCTCAGGAGAAGGCAAACATTTTTCATCCGGCATGGACCTATCTGTCTTTGCGAATAATGAGAGCCTCAAAAACAAAAGTGCCCGAGAAAGAGAGCGCTTGCGCCGCTTAATTTTGAATTTGCAGGATGCTTTTACAAAGTTGGAACGGCTAAGATTTCCTGTGATTGCAGCTATTCATGGCGCTTGTGTTGGAGCTGCTCTTGATCTGGCGGCTGCGTGTGATCTGCGTTATGCAGCAAAGAACGCTATTTTTTGCATTCAAGAAATCAATCTGGCCATGATGGCAGATCTAGGAGTTTTACAAAGACTGCCTCGAATTATTCCTGAAGGAGTTGTGCGAGAGCTTGCATTCACCGGAGATAGATTTGGCGCAGATCGCGCTTATAAACTCGGTTTGCTTAATGCCGTATTCGAGCAGGAATCTGAAATGATGAGTGAGGTGCATGCTGTGGCAAAAAAAATCACAGCAAAGTCTCCTCTGGCAATCGCAGCTACAAAGGAAGCGCTGAACGCAGCAAGAGATAATTCACTGCAGTCAAGCCTTGCTCAGGCTGCATTATTGCAAAGCGCGTTGCTTGACCTCGAGGACCTGGAAACGGCTGCTTCAGCAGGAAATAGGGACTCAGAGTTTGCGCCACTGCTTGCGTCTTCGGTGATTTAGCGGACCGGGATCACCGGAATTTTTAAATTCTTGAGCGGGCTATCTTTGCCGTCAACTTTTGCCGCTGATGGGAATGGTGGAATCAGCTTCATGTTAGTGCCGGTTTTCTCGACGACTTTGTACCTCTTGTCGTCTTTAGAGTCACTTGGAGTCGCGTTGCTGCTCCATTTAACAAGTTGTATGCTTTGGGCTTGTTCGCCAATCAATGGATCATCAAGGACCGGAGAAGCCCAAGGTTCGTAAATTGCCATTGCCAGCTTCGGACTGCAAATTTCACTATCGAGCCCTGATACAGCAAGAGCATTCTCTTCTGCCTGTATTTCTTGCTTTGTCGGAATCACCAGTTTTGGTGCCGCTTTGTTTGTTGCGAGCTGGGTTCTTGCTGGCGAAGAGCTGGCGTTATTATCGAGTCCTGACTTACTCAAACTTACGCTGCTGGTTTTATTTGCTTGCAGATCTGAAGCAGACCTTACAATGCTCTTGCTTGCAGGTGGATTAGCCATTGATGGAGCTAAAAGCTGCGGAACACTGGCTGATGCAAGCAAGCCATTCAGCTCGGTGCTCTTTCTTGCAAGAGAAGTGTTTGTTGCAGAGCTTGTGTTTTTGTTTGAACTTGTGTTTTTGCTTGAAATTGTATTTGTGGTGATAGTCGTGTCTTTGGCTAATGCATTAGCTAAAGTGTTTTCCTTAACCTTTGTATCCAGTGTATCCAGTTTTGCTGTGCTATCTAGTTTTGCTGTGCTATCTAGTTTTGCTGTGCTATCTAGTTTTGCTTCTGTAAGAGGGATCGAACCGTCTTTGTTAGCTACATATTTCTGAGTTGCGGCTAGTGCGTTCTCTGTGTTTTTCTCAACTTTGTTCTCCCTGCTCGGCACAGGAATTACGCGTGTTGGCGGAAGATGATAGGCAGTGACTGGCGCAGGCACTGTATTAGGTGTAAGCGTTTGTTTTGCTTTGCTAATAACTGGAGCCGGTAGCTCGTCTTTTTCTTCGCCTTTAATTTCCTTTACCGCAAGATTCGAGCTCAAAACCTTTTCTTGCTGAACTTTGGGTTGTATCGGCTGAATTGTTTTGCCTGATGCCTTCAATTCCGGCACGGCAAATGACGGAACAAAGGCAAGGGTAGTTTCTTTTTCTTTGTTCAAGACAGGAGAGCTTGCCGAGGCGTTTCTTGGTCTGAGGGCGGCAACCTTTTCAGCGGATTGCGCAGCTGCAGCAGCCATGGCTGCTGCTCTGGTCTTTTCGTATTCAGCTTGCTTTCTCTGAGCCAGTTCCGATATAACCTGTTTGCGTGGTGCAAGTGCCAGCTCATTCGTGGTTCTGGCTGCTTGCTCAACAATCGCATGCAGTTCAGGCTGGCTTGCAATTTCAGGAAGTTTCGAATTTTCTATCTCAGACCAGTCTAATTGAGCCGAGCTTATATCAAGGATGGGGGCCGGTGTTGTATTGGTATCGCTTGGCTGCACTACTTTGTTTTCAGCAATGTCGTCAAGTGTTCTGCCAGTGCTTGCAGGTTTTGCCAGCAACTCCTGAACTTTACTGCTAATTGCGGGGTCGTTGTTCACAACTGTGTTTGCAACAGTGTTTGTATTTTCCTCGCTTGCAATTTCAGGCTTGTCTTCAGGATCTGTTTCCACACCTTCGTCGTCAGCAATCAAGATTTCATTGCCTGCAGGAAGTTTGCAGGTCTCGGCAAAAGTATCTGATTCTAAGAAGCCGTGAATCGGTTGTGGATTGACAGTAATCAGATTATCGTTGGGAATGACTGGCGCTTCAGCCGACGGCTTCTGTCCAGGAGTTTCCTCTCCTTCCTGCTTCAACTGCTCTCTTATCTGCATCAAGGTTTGAGTAAGTGCAGGTTTCGCCATGGCAAAGCGCATGCCGAAGAAGAAGCGGAAGTCCATACCGCTTAAGCTTGGTATGTTTGAAGCATGGAAGTTCCAGATTGGCTCCGCCCGGCAGAATGCCTGTAATCCGGGATACTGCTTCAATATGCGTCTTGAGATTTCAAAGTCGGAAATTATGACATAGCTGTTTTTTGGAATGGTTGCAAATGAGTGGAATGGCTCACGGAAGTTTGTAACCATGGTAGAAGATGCTGAAAATGTCCAGCCGTTCTTCTGATATAAACCACCCCATGTATAGAACGGATCGAGTTCTTTTGTAGGGGCGTAGAATGGTCTCTTACCGCGAGCCTGTATAAGTGCGTTCACAAAGAGCACTGTTCTAGGGGTTGCAATATAAGAAAGTGTGACACCGGGTAACCAGTCGAACACCGACTGCTGGTGGAGCTGCCAGAGTTCTCGTCCCTGAACTTCTAATTGCAAACTTGCTTTGGCACCGATCGGAATTGTATGCTGCAAACCAATCGCGTAGGAATGAATAACCGTGTTGAGCCGCATGCTGTGAGCAAGTTGGTCGCGGATCATAAAATAGTTAGTAAAGAGTCTGGTGTTTGGACCAAGAGTCCAGCCACCGGATACGTTAGGCAGAGCACGAAACACCATATTGTTTCGTGCCACCTGACCGATAATGTCATATAGCCCGGCCTGGGTTTGTGCATCCAGAAGCCGCCAGATAGCTGGTCTGGGAAGGTCTGCCATCAGGCGGCGTTTTAGTGGGAACTGAAACGGATTTGTTTCGTTACGGCCGGTGACTTCAACGCTGGACGAGAAGTACAAGCGTGAAGGCAATCGTTGCATGATCTTGAGCTGCAGCAGCTCTCCAATCGGTGTTTTGTAAGCGTCGCGCTCGGTAAGGGGCACCACGTCGGTGGGAAGAATAGTGGTGTTTCCCGGAGTTATCGCATTGGTTGCTGCGTTGGTTGCCGGCGTTTGAGCCATCGCTTGCAATGGCAAGAGTGGTGTTAGTCCTGCAGCAAACACCTGGCAGAGCAATAGGCTCCGCCAGGGCAAACCAGATCTCTTGGAGGCAGCTTTGCTGATCAACTTCTTTGCCAATTGGACCCCTATTCTTTTAGTAAAGGAAGCTCAGTAATTCGTTGAAATCTACGAGTTAGCCGAGCTTTGTGGGTACTGTCCTGCTTGTTATTTTTTCTCAACTTGAGGAGTTGAAGGCTTTTCACCGCCACCTGCTTTGATTGCGGCTGGTGCTAGCTTTTTCACGATTGCATCAGTGATGTCTTCACCGCTGGACACAATTTTGTCTCCGCCCGAGAAAACACCAGCTCCATCAACGACAAGATCGAGACCTTTCTCTTTAGCGACCTGTGCAACTGCACTGGCAATTTGCTGATTAGCAATTTGCTGTTGAGTTTGCACGAGTTCGATCAGAGCACGCTGCTTAGCGTTGATTTCTGTTTGAAGCTGTTGAGCTTTCTTTTCGATCTCTTCTTTTGGTTTCTTGTCTTCTTGAAGCTTTTGCAATTGCTTGTTGCCTTCTTCAACATCCCGGCGGAGCTGGTTTTCTGCTTGCACTCTTAGTGTTTCAGAACCCGCCGCTTCCGGATAAGAGGCTTTTACAAGAGCCAGGTTGAAATAACCTATCTTGACTGAAACCGAGCTTGCGGTAGCTGCTGCATAGCTTGGTGCTGCAGCAAACGAAAAAAGCACTGAAAGTGCTGCGAACTTAGTAAGGAAACTTGACCTCATTTTTGTACCTGCCAATATGCCAACGGACGGCTTAATTATACAATGGCAATTTCAATTCAGCCAGCCTGAATCTTGCTTGTGAGCCTGTGTCCGAGAAAATATCACAAGGGTTGACAAGGTGGGGTCGGGGCACTTTGAAAGTTGTTTTTTTGAAATTCTTCAATTCGATGTCAGTAATACTCACTCAAGGTGACAAGAGCTTTTCGGCCGATATAACCGTCTTCAGCCAGATGCCAGTGGGTAATGTCGTCCTCATTAAAAACCCAGCAAAGGTAATACTTGAATTCTCCATTTCTGGCCGGAAAGTCAAGAAGACCCTCTCTTAATTTTCGCAATATAACTCCATGAGCTGTAATCTTGTCAACCCAGCCTTCGAGGCAGCGTATAAATTCACTCTGCTCTCTGGATAGATCATTTATTGCTAGTTCAAATCGAGATCTTTCTTCTCTGAATTTAGCGAGGCTAGAAATTTCTTCGTCGTCCGGTGCCTGACAATCATCGAGAGCCTGTTCGGCTTGCAAATAGCGCGTGTTAAACTCTTGAAGTCTTTGAGATCTCTCTTCTAGTTCCTGGTGGGCGCTATTGAGCAGTTCCCTTAAAATGGGCAACATTTCACGTGCTTCGTCGATTGTAAAATAACGTTCTTTCATCTCAGTCGGCTTTCTTTGACGGTGCTTCGAAAAGAATCGATTCGATTCGAATTATTAGCATTGCCCTTGCATTGCCTTTGTCTGATTTCTTTGCGCTGTTAAGTTTGGTTTAGCGCCTCAAAAGCAATGCTTGGCTGCTCTTTTCTGCATACCACCTCAGGAGATTTTTTAACCGGCCAGTCTAATCTGCAGGTCTAAAAACAGATAAGCAATACACTGGGTAAGCAAATTACTCAAAACTGAATTTTCGGAGGTGCTTATGTCTATCTTAGTTGATTTGACCAGGGAGCTCAAAGTTCTGGACAGGACGACTTTTCCGGCTCAACTGCTGCCTCTGTACAGAATCATTTCTCCTGAAATCGACTTCATTGATCATGCTCAAGGCGCCAAAATCATGCAAGGGATCTTTTCGTGTTCTGCCTTGGATCTTCCGGAGGGCGAGGGTTGGGCAGAAGATGAGCTGAGAATTTCAAGCCATCTGGGTACCCATGTTGATGCACCCTGGCATTATGGCAGTACTTGCGCTGGTGAGAAAGCCAGAACTGTCGACGAAATTCCTCTGGAGAATTTGTATTGTGATGCATGTGTGCTTGATTTCTCATCGAAAAAAGGCACTGGAAGCGGTATCACTGTTGATGATCTGAAAAGGGAGCTGGAGCGGATTTCATATACGTTAAAGGAAGGCGATGCCTGTCTTATAAGAACAGATCACGACAAGTATGAACTTACAGATCCTGTGCGCTACAACTACCCTGGCATGACTAGAGAGTCAGCCAGCTACCTTGCAGAATCTGGTGCAAGAATCGGCGGAACCGATGCCACCGGCTGGGACAGACCTTTTCATGTTATGGTTGCCGATTACATGAAAACCGGAGACAAAAAGTATATCTGGGATGCACATTTTGCTCACCGGCAAAAAGAGTTTTATGTAGTTCAACAACTTTGCAATCTTGACAAACTTCCAGTACATGGATTCAAAGTGGCCTTCTTTCCGCTGAAAATAGTGGGAGCCAGTGCTGCCCCAGCAAGAGTTGTTGCGTTTATCGACGAATAATGGAGCCGCCGGTTGGTTAATCTTTCGCACGGCCCATACGATAGACCAGCGGCTTCTAAAGGCAGAATAGTGTTTTTAGTCGAAGATATGCCACAGGGTTTTCCCTAGTTCAGCTTCTTGACAAAGACTGCTTAAGCTCGCGGGCAAGCAGATGCCTGACAATCATCAAGAATAAGCAACAACTCAACAAGACTGGCGTTCGATCTCGGGCAAAGCACAGCAGGGCGGGGTAAGGGAAATGCAGGGTAAGGGAAATGCAGGGCAGGGTAAGGGAAATGCAGGGCAGGGTAAGGGAAATGCAGGGCAGGGTAAGGGAAAGCCAGGGAAAGGGTAAGGCATGAAGTTCCAGGAATCGCTTTCGTATCGATACCACTGTTCAACAAAACACAGCCTGCAGAGTCTTTACTCAAGCAATCACAAGCTTGACTGGGCCTTGCAACCAGATCCTTTCCGCAGATACCAGGGGAGCGAAAAGGTCCTGCTGCCCAGAGAGTTCGAGTTGCCCGAAAGAAACTTTTGGGATCTTTTGCAATTGATGAATACAGGATTCAAGAACTTAAATGAATCTGGTGCTTGCAAGACAAAAACGGTAGGAAGCAGGACGGAGCCAGCCTCACTCGAAGTGATTTCGGCTCTTCTTTATTACAGTATGGCAATTAGTGCCTGGAAAGAAATAAAGGGAACGGAGCATCGTTGGGCTTTAAGAGTAAACCCTTCGTCAGGTAATCTACATCCGACTGAAACCCATCTGCTCTTGCATGGAATCGACGGTATCGAAAATGGTGCTTATCATTACTCAGTGAAAGATCATACTCTGGAAAAAAGAGCCGGTTTGGACCTGATCTTCAGGGTATGGGAGTTGCTGGACTTTGAAGCAGCAACTCCTCCGCAGATTCTAATATGCCTGAGTTCGATCTTCTGGAGAGAAGCATGGAAATACCGGGACCGTGCATACAGATATTGCCAGCTTGATATGGGTCATGCTGCTGCTGCCGTATCATTAGGCGCGGCTGCGTGCGGCTGGCAGGCAAGACTCATTTCTGAATTTCCAGATAGGGAGCTTTCAGATCTTCTTTGCTTGCCTGACGATGAAAAGCCACTGCTTTTGATCGCATTCAGTCCGATTGCCAATTCGCCAGCTGATCCAATCGAGCGTAAGGATCTCGTTATTGAACCTGGTCCTGTTGGAGCTGGTTCCGATTTTTCATCGACTCCAAACAGACTTTCAAGTAAGGAAATAGAATACAAATCGATTGAAGCTGTTCATAGTGCCGGTGTCTTAAGCCCTGACCAATACATTGAACGTAAGGAGCAACTCAAAAAGCAGATAAGCTTTTCTGAGATTGAACTTCCTCCTGCAGGCGAGATATATAAGCTGGCCGAATTGTGTTATCAGCCCATGCAAAAATATTCAGCATTTGAAGTTATCCGAAAGAGGCGTTCGGCAGTTGACATGGATGGCGAGTTGCGAATAAGCCTGGCTCGCATGTCTTCCATCTTGATGCATTCGAGCAGGGGGGTTGCCTCTAGCTTTTCAGACTTTCTTGACTGGCCGCCTGTAATTGATCAAATGCGTTTTTACATTCATATATTGTTGTATGTGCACCGGGTCGATGGTATTGCTCCTGGTATCTACCTTTTTGATCGCCGAAGCGGTGTGTTGAGCTTGCTAAGCCAGGGCGATGTCCGAAACCATGCTAAGTATGTCAGCTGCCTTCAAGATATCTCCTATGACGGTGTGTTTGCGGTGTCTTTGCTTGCCGATATGGATGCTGCGTTTGCAACGTTTGGTGAAAGGGCTTACAGGTACGTGCACCAGGAAGCTGGCTTTATAGGTCATTTGTTTTACTTAACTGCAAAGTCACTTGATATTGATGCCACCGGAATTGGTTGCTTTCTTGATGATGAAATCAACAAGAGTATGCCACCGGGTGTAGAGGCTGTTTACAACTTTACGTTTGGAAGGGCTGTAGATGATCCGCGCCTGACAAGTCTGCCTGCATATTCCTGGTCAAGTGGAAAGGATGCTTGATAATTCTAGCGCTTGTCTCTGGAAACAGAGTATTTGCGGGAGTCTATCTCTGCCCTTGTATTTATTCCGAATTCGGAATAAATACAAAAGGTCGCAAAGGGGACATAAATGACAATAAGTATCTCTTGAAAACAGTGCAAAATCAAAAATCAAAAATCGAAATCAAGCAATTCGCTTCTTCCTTTGATTCTGGTTACTGTCCCAATAATTTCTGGATGAAGTTAGGTCGTTTTCTATAAGCAAACAATCGCTGATTTCCGTTTCGGATTATTTCAGTTTTGTTCTGCCAGCGTGCCCAACAAAAGCCGTCGCCCGTTCTTCCACGTCTCAGGTCAATGTATAAGTATCCCTTTTTCAGAGACTGTACAAATATTCCCAGATCTGGATCACCGGGTTGTATTGCAAGGTCTTCAGAAATCGTATTCGGGTTTTGCTCAAAAATATGCATGCTGTACTCGTCGTGCACCAGGTTTATGGGTGAACCTTCTTCCATGCTTGCAAACGAAATCAGTTGAGCAATAAATTCTTCTAGTGTTTTGGCTTGCCAGACAACTACAGGTGGATCATTGCAGAAATAAAATATCGGACCCCAGTCTTTAGAATTGGGCTCGAGGTCGCATATCCAATAATTGCCTATACCATCCCCTGCAATTGGTAGCGCATAAGGAAAAAGATCGTTCTTCGAAAACTGGTCTTTAAGGCTTAAACCTGAGAAGTCCATGAGTTCGAGTGTTTGATCAAGCCCCCGCGTAAGCTGCAATAGATCCTGAATTTTTGCTGGTATCTTACAGGGAATAAGTCCTGCAAGCTCCTGGATTTCTCTTGATGATAATCCCGGTTTCAGTTTACCTATTATTGGTTCACCGCTTTCATCTTCAGCGATTTCTTTACCGTCGAACTCTTGAAGCAGTGCGATAAGGCTCATTTTGTTACGCTGGCACTGTTTGAATTGTTTGTGCCTTCACTTGCAATTTCAGTTTGTTCTGCCTTTCGAGAATTGCAAATGCACAGAGCAAGCAAAAGCCAGAATATGAACTGAACCTGTGGACGATAAAACACTGTATCTACCAGACCATGCACCATCATTGCTAAAAGACCGGCTGCAGAACCGGCAAAAATCCAACGGGAAGGACTGCCATCTTTCGTCCAGAAATTTTCGTGTGCTCTGCTCAAGCAGGCTATTACAAGCCAGCTGAAAGCAAGCAGCCCCACTATCCCTGTTTCAACGGCTACTTCAAGTGGAACGCAATAAGTTCCCAGTGCATCGAAACCACTCTTCATGTATAAGCCATACACAAGTTTAAAAGTTGAGTTGCCCGGACCAATGCCCAGCCACCAGTTATCCAGAAACATTTTGAAAGAAGAGATGTAAACGTTCAGCCTGTACGCGTTCGAACTGTGTTGCCAGCCTGCAAATATCGAAATTATTCGATGTTCATAGCGCGGAAAATGATGCAGCAAAAGTGCAAGCCCAAGCGGCAAGAAAAACAGGATACCGATAATTAGCGGTTTGAGCTTCGGTTTTGTTCCCCAGATATATCGGATAATCACAAGACCCAGACAGGCTATTCCTGCAGCTATTCCCATATAGCCCCCGCGGCTGCCGGTGAATACGCAGCAGATGCTGAGCAAGCCACCCAGAGCAAGCATCGGCAGTGAGATGGCGCGCAGCCAACCTTTCTGAAAGAAAGCTGCAATTGCAAGTGAGAAAGAAAGCGGGATCAGTGGTACTAAGTAGCCCGCAAGCAGATTCGGATTCTTCAAAGTAGAATATACCCTCGTGGTCTTTTCGAGCACGTTCGGGTCTTCCCAGGTTGCAAGCGCTGCTACGCCGGTTTTGTATTGATAGACTCCATAGGCTGCAACCAGGCCGGCTGCAAAAAGCATTGTGGAAATTACAATCAGGCTTCGCTTCAGGCTCGACTTTTGCAGAACGCTTATAAACAGAAAATAGGAGCTAAAGAAGACCAGCATTTTTGCAAGTCCCTTCAAGCTTTCGGCAAAATAAAATGAGGATGCTGCTGAAACAACGTTCAGTCCCAAAAAAGCAAGCACAAGAGCATCTACGGCATTTGCTTTATACGATTGAGTCTTGCTGAAAAGTGAGGCAGCAAGTCTTAATCCGCATGCCAGCATGACAACTAAGGCAAGTATCCCTTTGTCGTCTGCAAACTGCGGGGCAGGCAGGACTAAGAACAAGAGTGCAACCAGCCCCAGTGAAGCCATTTCGCAGAGCTTTCCTGCGCGAGCCGAACTCAAATATTTCTGGAACATGGATTTGAATTTAAACCAGAGCGAGAAAATTGCTGACTCATTTAATGCCCTGGAATAAGCCTGATCGAACTTGCTCAATGAAAGCACCGGCAGGGCCCGATTCTCGAATACTTCAATCAATGACATGCTTGCCCCGTGAGGATCTGAGATATCGTCAATGTATATCGACCACTACACCCTGCACCCTGTATGCAAATGATTCAAGTTCGATCAGGTTGCCGACTTTAATTTTTTGTCCTCTGATAACATATCCGTCTTCTGTGCGCAGGGTGTTATCGTCAGTTATTGTTATTTCATAGTCGTGCGCAAGTGGCTGGCTTGGATCGTCGAAGGCCTTCACCTTGCCATCCGGCATAAGAAACGCTGTCTGTTTGGGACTATGCTTAACATCTTCAATGGTTAGCGTACCGTCTACAGGCTGATTTCTTATGGTCAGAGATGTTTTTGCCCCTGTTTTGAAGATTTCCGGATTTCTGGTCTTAAAGCCTGAAAGATATACAACGATGCTTACCTTACCTTTGCCAGTGATCATTTTGTTGACACCAGTATGATCTGCTTTTGCAAGCAGGAATCCGCCTGAAGCAAACATGAGCATAAGCAAAACCGCCAGATCCAACAGGTTAAAACGGGCAAAAAACTTCATTACGCTCTGTCCTAAAGATAAGTCAGTCAAACAGTGGAAAGTCTAACACCTTTGCAAATTGCAAGCTCAAGCAAAAATCTAAGACTGCAGAAAACTTAAGGACTAAGGAAGAAGGTGGAAAAACGACACAAAAGGCAACTTTGCGGTTAAGTCCGCAAAAGACGGTTTTCCTGATGATTAATATGCAGGGATTTTTGCAGGGATTTGTGCAGGCGTTTGCGTAATTCCGCAAGCGGGCTTGTAGCTGTAAAGGCTTGCAGGTAGGGCGTTTTTCTTATTACTGTAGAATTGTGCAGTTGGGCTGTTTTCGTGAAAGCCTTGGGACAACAGGTTTTGTGGGTATTTGAACCCGGCTTGTCTGTTTAATCTTTTGCCTGCTTTTTGGCAAAGGATCTGGGGGCTGAAAGGCTTGCAAACAAAGGGATTGCAAGAATGTGATTTTAAGGTGGGGAAACTACGTAGAGCCCCTGTCCAGGAAATTTTGCTTTGCGGTACATGCAATCACAGGGAGCCAATTTTTTCCAACAGGGGTTTAGAACCATGAATCACGAAATCAACGACAATACAGCCAAGAGGGGCGAAGAATCGAAGGGAGACGGTGGTCTTAACTTCCTTTCAGTCACCGAAGAGCATGAAAAAGCACATGAGCAGGGTATAGAAGGTCTTTCAAAAGCACTTGAGCAAAACGAAGAAGCTATAAGAGCTCAAATGGAAAGAATCGCCGAAATGGCAAAAGCAATGCTGAATCTAAAATGTTGCCCGGAAGCTCACCACTTTGATGCAATCTTGAAAGCTGTCCATGACGGTGCCGATGCCGGCGAACCGGCCCACATCGAATTGAAGAAACATCTGGACTAGTCCTGAATTTTCAGGTTCTCCAGAGCATCCACCAATTCTTGCTGGTTAGTCACTGCCGTACCGACTTTTTTGACCACAATTCCGGCAGCCAGATTTCCCAGAGCCATCGCCTCAATCATTGTTGCGCCGGTCACCATAGCTAGTGTCATTGTAGCTACGACCGTGTCCCCGGCACCAGTAACATCAAATACCTCACTGCGATTGAATGCCGGCAACTCAAACATCGGCTCGCTTTCTTGAAACAATACCATTCCCGCACCTCCTCTTGTAAGTAGCACGTTACGTGCGCCACTCAAAGTAAGTAATTTGCGCCCTGCTTCTTCAAGCCGTTCTTTCGAATCGATCTTAAATCCTACCGCGGCTTCTGTGTCAGGCTGGTTCGGTGTGATTAGAGAGGACCCCCTGAATCTTTCGAAATTATCCTGGGCGTCGACCACAACTTGAATTCCCTTTTTTGCCGCAATCTCAAGGGTGCCCTTTACCAGATGATCGCTTATAAGACCGGAGCGGTAGTCACTCAATATTACGGCACTGTATGATTGCGCTACTGCATCGAGCTTCTCCAGGACCTTTTGTGTAATCCCGATATTGAGTTTTTCGTGTGAAATTCGATCCAGGCGTATTAGTTGCTGCCTTAAAGCATGAGCACTGGAAAGTATTCTGGTTTTGACAGTGGTGGGTCTTGAAGGATCTTCAACAAGTCCATATGAAATGCCGGCTTTTTCAAATAGACGCTGCAACTTTCTTGCATAGTCATCCCGGCCGCAAACACCGATGGAGTGGCAGATACCCCCGAGTGCCGCTAGATTTGCAGCCGCATTTGCAGCGCCGCCCAAAATTAATTCAGTGCTTACATGTTCGAGTATAAGCACTGGAGCCTCTCTGGATATACGCTCCGGTCTGCCTTCAAGAAGCTCGTCTATTAATAGATCGCCCAGAACAATTACCCGTCCGCCGCCAAGAGAGTTGATTCTTGTTTTCAGGCGCGATTTGGAAAGCCTGCTTTCAGCTATGTTTACAATCTGTGTCGCCGAGCCTGCTGCTAAGTCTTGCGGGTGCATTCGTTCCAGCTCCTTGAAAAAATGTCTACTTAACTGATCGTTTGGATCGAGACCAAGAATAAGGTCTCTTGCTTTTTTTGCCTCCTCCAGATATTTCATTTCCTGATAAAAATGTTTGAGCTGGAGGGCGGTTTTCACTGCGTCAGGAACGCTTGTTACGCTTGACAGCTGGTCTCTTGTAGTCTTAAGCGCACTGAGTTCGGCACTCGATAATTTATGCTCATCACTGAGCTTTGTGTCATTCAAAAAATTGCTAATCAAGTTCTTTAGTTCATGAACAAGCTTGTCATTATCAGGCTTTAGAAACTCTGCTTTTTTCAAGACAAAAGGAGGTCCCTGTCCTATTGGAAAGCCGAATGAGCTCATTGTTCTCGGACTTGAAAATTGAAGATCGATTTTGCTCAGTTTCGGATCAGCTTTAGACCGAAGTTCCTTCTGCGCCTGTTCTCGAGCTTGCAGCTCCCTGGCATTAAAGCCAGAAGCATCCTTGCTTTCCGGCCTTTCCAGCTTTTTTTCTTTCTCGCTGTCCTGGTCTTGTGGCCCTTTAAAAGGATCCTTCATCTTGGCCACTCCTTTATCATTCACTTACTATTTTATATTGTCGCCCTTAACATGGACTTATGTTAGAATCGAATTGACTTACCAGGCACCATATTCGGTTGGAATCTTTGATTTGGCACGAGAGGGGATACAGATGGCTTTTGCATATAAGAAATTTCTCTTGGCAGGGCTCGCGACTTTAGCAGCTTCAGGGACATTGCAGGTCTGCCAGGCAGCAGAAGGAGAGCAGCCTTCCTTGCGCACTGCAATTCCGGCAAATGCAAGTACCCAGGCGGTGACTCCCGATCGGATTAAAAAGGATTACTGGATTGCATATCGCATGGCCAAATATGAATGGCTCGATGTGGTGGCAGCTGCAGACCCGCGTATTATTGCTGCAATCTGTACACACCCTTTTCCGGCAGCAGTGCTTGCCAAACACAAGCGTCTCGACAAAATTGCCGAAGCTGATCATTATCTCTGTCGCAGGCTGACCCAGTGGGAAAACGCCACTCAGAAACTGATACGCAATCCGATGGCTGATAAGGTTATTGCCCTTGATCCTCAGGGCATGGTCTTTGCGATGAATCGCAAGCCTGAGTATGCAAGATTGATTGCCAGGCATCCGATGTTTGATAATCTGGCAGCGTTAGATCGCGATTTCCCACGGGAAATGGCCAAGCACATTCGCTAGTGAGCGCGGGTCCGGATTTCTGGACCAATTCCATTGAGATAGCTGTTGTCGGCCTGTTTTCGGGGCTGCTTGCAGGCGCGTTTGGGGTTGGCGGCGGCATTATAGCTGTACCACTTGCCAGGCAGGTTTTGGGTCTTTCTGCTCATGAGGCGGTCGGAAGCACTCTTGCCATGATCCTGCCCACTGCCCTTATTGGGGTATTCAATTATCTGAAGCAGGGCAAACTCGTTACAAACCTGGCATTTATCAGCAGCTTGCCTGCAATCGCAGGGACCATAGTTGCATCAGCTCTGAGCAGTTATGTTCAGGGTAAGATCTTGATGATGCTGCTTGCTGCCCTGATGATCCTTGTTGGTCTGGATTTCATGCTGGGTCTGGGAAACAAGCTGAAAGAGTCGGGAGCCAAGAATGCGGAGCGCGAAAGCGTAAAGAAAAGCCGTGGCGAAGAAAGCCGTGCTGAAGAAAGCCGTGCTGAAGGACTCAGCGGCGGCGAAGCAGAGGCGCTCGAAAAAAAGCACAGTGATGAATTCTCTGCAGACAAATATGATCTCACGGCAAAGAAAAAGATGATTGCCGTCCTGATCGGCTTATTTGTAGGAGTGCTTTCAGGTTTGCTCGGCATCGGCGGCGGATTTATTATGGTTCCTGCATTTTGTTATCTTCTGAACCTTCCTTTAAAAGTCGCATTCGGTACTTCACTGGTGGTGGTGGCGATGGTGGCTTTGCCCGGCACAGTTGTCCATGCGCTAAATGGTCATGTGCTCCTTTATGTTGTATTACTCTTGTTGGCTGGGTCTTTGCCGGGAGCCTGGCTGGGTAGTTATATTTCACTCAGGGCAAAAGTAAGAAGTCTGAGGATGGTTTTCGGTTTGATTGTTCTGATAATGGCATTTTTATTTGCATACCGTGAATTTAGCCTGCCTCCTCAAGCATGATCTGCGCTTTTTCAATCTGCTTTTTTGCTGCAATCAAGCCAGAGGAAAGAATAAGGAGCAAGAGTCAGTCCATAAGGCTTTTGGCTAATTTCGGGGAATTTCGTCTTGCCTCTGAGTTCGACAGGGCTCAGTCCCTGCAATTCAGAAAGGTCGATGGAGCATGCCTGAGAACTTCCAGAAAGATTGGCGACTAAAAGGATCCTTTCGTCCTTATACTCTCTTGTAAAGGCCAGAATCTTCAAGTTATCGGGGTTTTTGAACTCGATAGTGCCGCGCCCGAACACCGGATGCTCAGCTCTGAGAGCAATTGTTTTTCTCAGCCATTGAAGCAAGGACGAGGGATTCATTTCCTGCGCTTCGACATTAAGACCCATATAGCCGCATACAGGGTCATTTAAGGGGCTTGAATAAAGCTGCGACCATAAGGCTCTCGAAAAGCCCGCATTCCTGTCGCTTGACCATTGCATCGGCGTACGCACACCGTCCCTGTCCTTTAGATAAATGTCGTCGCCCATGCCGATTTCGTCGCCATAATAAAGTATGGGTGTGCCCGGCAGCGTAAGTAGCAGGCTGTCCATCAGTTTGATCTTGTCCTGGCTATAGTCCAGGAGCGGTGCCAGGCGCCTCCTGATTCCGACATTGCATCGCATTCTTGATAGCGGTGCGTAAGTTTTATACATAAAAGCACGCTCTTCTTCATTCACCATTTCTAGAGTCAACTCGTCATGGTTTCGCAGAAAAATTCCCCACTGGCATGAAGCCGGTATCTTCGGTGTGTCTTTCATGATTTCAACTATCGAGCTGCGATCTTCTTTTGCCAGCGCCATATAGAGCCTGGGCATGATTGGAAAATGAAATGCTGCATGACACTCATCTTCGTTTCCGAAATATTTGATTGTATCCTTTGGCCACTGATTTGCTTCTGCAAGAAAGAGACGCGAATCATATTTATCGATTTCTTTTCGAAGCTTTTTCAAAACTTCGTGTGTTTCAGGCAGATTCTCGCAGTTAGTGCCTTCTCTTTCAATCAGGTAAGGGATTGCGTCAAGGCGCAAACCGTCTACTCCTAAATCAAGCCAGTAACGCATTACTTTTGTTACTTCTGCAATCACTTCCGGATTATCGAAATTAAGGTCGGGCTGGTGTGAAAAAAATCTATG
This sequence comes from uncultured Candidatus Obscuribacterales bacterium, assembly GCA_964615655.1. GTDB lineage: Bacteria > Cyanobacteriota > Vampirovibrionia > Obscuribacterales > Obscuribacteraceae > JAIEPM01. The sequence continues at coordinate 57,483 of CAZTQO010000045.1, forward strand.
CCAGTAATAAGCTTTTGCAATTGGGTCATAAGTCCAGTTGGATTTTTCGGTGTCCACAAAAATAATGCGTGCGTCTTTGTATTTTTTGTCGCTATCGCTCCATACGTAAAAATCGCGTTCTTTGCTGCCCGGGGCGGCTTTTCGAGCTCGCTGGAACCAGGGATGCTGGTCGGAGGTATGGTTTATCACAAGTTCGGTTATGACTTTGATATTTCGTTTGTGTGCTTCATCAAGAAAAGACTTGAAGTCCTGCATCTTTCCATAGAGTGAATTTATCTCCTGATAGTCGGCAATGTCATAGCCGTCGTCTTTTAAAGGAGATGGGTAAAAAGGCAGAAGCCAGATGCAATTGACTCCCAATTTCTGTATGTAGTCCAGTTTTTCCTTGAAGCCACTGAAATCGCCATAACCATTACCATCACTGTCAAAATAAGTTTTTATGTGCACTTCGTACACGACGGCGTCTTTAAACCAGTCCTTTTTGTTTTCATTCTTTGCTTCTGTATTTGACTCAGCAATCATATTTTTTTGCATACTGTTCTTTTGCATGTTGTCTTTTTGCATGCTGTCTTTGGTCTGAGCCCCAGCAGTGGCTGTTGGCAAGAGCATGGAAATAGTGCAGTAAATGGCAGTAAATGCTTTTATACGATTCAGTTTCATTGCCTGGCTTTCTTACCTTTTTTTGTCAGTGTGTCCGTGAAGAATTTGCAAGTATGAACTCAAAAGCTAACAAATTCAAGATCGGCTTGATAACAGCCATCTGTTGCCGCCGGCTTTCGATCTCAATGTCTCTTAGATTGATACCATCAACAAGATTCTCTCCTTCTGTGGGGTCGTAGAGCCGGCCGGGCAATTTGACTTATTGTTTTTTTTGCACCGTTTTCACCTACAAGAGCTATGCTTCGACCGCATTCGAGTTTCAAATCCAATTCGCTAGAACTGTTTTTTCCTGACCGGGATATTCGGACGTCACATTGCGAAATTCGATGAAGTACTTTATCGGGTGATGAAGTACTTAATCGGGCGATGCAGTACTTTTATCGGGTGGGGAGCCTGAAGCGCAAAGTCCAGCGATGGACTGGCCTTTCATACCGGTATGCGGCTATTGACATTAGCTGGGAGCTTAAGCACTCATCTCTCTTTTCGGTTTTTCGGGCATAATTATCTTAGAGCGGAGAAAATGAGATGTTTCACCATCGGCTTTTGGAACTGGAGGCTGAACTTGCTGCAAAAGAGCAGGTCAAGCACAAGCTTGATACATTTCCGCCTGAATGCAGCGGGCTCTTAGCATTCGTGGAAAAGGACGTGGAACTTCGCCTGGCCGACAAAGTGCCGAAAGACTGGCGAGGCTGGCTTTCTTATAAGAGAAACAACGCTCAGGCAATGGTGGTAATGCGGGGGCGCGCATTCAAAGATGGTCTTTTCGGTGGACATAAAGCAGGTGCTGACGTGCCCATGGGTCTGGATTCAATTACCGACTACCAGCGTGGTTTTGATGTTTCACCGCCTCAGGATCTCGATCACCTGCTGGTTAATTTCGGTATGGACCAGGAAAAATGCAAGGTTTTTCTCTGGTACGGAGAAAACATTGCTCCTTATAAGCTGATTTTTGCAGCAGATGTCCATGATGACCCACATAAAGAGCTGGTCGAAGCTGTGATTGAAGCCTGCACCTGGATAATGAAACGCCCCAAGCATCAGACCCTTGAAGCTTTCCTCAAAGAGCAGTCAAAGTCACAGTAAATGGCTCAGCTCAAAACAATAGTCTGGGGTTTCTAGCCCGATGACTTTTTAGCTTGATGACTTTCTGGCTTGATGTCATGGGTAGACGCCGCTTGCGCTGCTGCGCATAATTGAGCCGTGAACTCAGTATCTGCATCTAAAACCAGACTTCCGCTTTTTTTTGCATTGGTCAGTTCAATCCTCTTTATACGACCGGCAAGCGGTCAGGGCTGAGCAAGCGCCAGAGGCATGGTGCCCGGGCTCGGCTCCAACAGTAAAGGCAAGTTTCAATTGTCAGTGGGCTGGCGGCAGGCAAAAGCGAGCCGCTCCTATTTCAATTCACGCTTGAATCATGATTTCACAGCGCTCTGGTTGCCGCATGAACGCCTCTCGCTTATGGACATCACAGCCAGATATCAACTGCGTCCGCGCCTTTCAATAATGGCTTCACTGCCGCTTGTTTTCAACCGCTTTTCAATGCTTTATCCTCCGC
>CAZTQO010000046.1:0-53721 GCA_964615655.1 uncultured Candidatus Obscuribacterales bacterium
AATTTGATTTGCATTTTCATCGCCGGAATTAAACACTTTTTGATCGCCGGTGACAAGTTGACCTTTTGGACTAACATATCGATAGAGCGTTGCCCTCGTGATTCCTAATTTGTCCTAGTCACGACTTGATCTGACACCCGGTTTACAATGTACTGTGAACTTAGGAGGTTCAGAACATGGCAAACGCAGAGAAAATAATCAAGCCGAAACTAGGTGTTTTAAAGTTGGCGTAGCGGCAGCAACCGTGCGAAAAACTACTGTAAGCCGGAAACGGTTGCTACCCAAGCGATTTCGGTCTCAGAATTTGCCATTTCTGGCAAGATGCTGATTGGCAGCTCAGCTCAAACGGCTCAATTTTGAATTTCGTTTTCTCATTCGACGGTACGAAACACAGGTGTTTCTTGGTGCAAAACAACCAAAAAACACCCAAGACCGGCTTGAATTGAATGCTTCGCCTTTCTACCATTCTACGAAATTGAAGCTCTGCGAAAATATACTCTAAGGACACAGGCAAAGTAGTCGTTAGAGTATATTTTCGAACTAGCTTTTAGTGACTCTTCAGGCTGCTACTGCTATGAAGACCGGCAACAGTCCTAATCTTCAAACAACCAAGCTCGAAATTTCTGAATTTTGTGCCCGGAAGTTCTGGTGCCGCAAGGGATTCGAGCTTAGAGTATATTTCCGCACGGTTGCTGCTGGTACCCCTAGTGGGCAAGGAAGGTCAATATGCAACAACTGAGTAATGAGTAAGCGACTAAGCCCGACTATCAGTTATACTTTATACTGGAAATCTCTTGATTGCCTGATCGTACTCTTCCTGGGCCACAGCCAAGCTCAGGCGAGAGTAAACTTCAAGAGACTGCCTGGAAGCATGCCCTGAGTAAGGCTGAATCATTGCATCATCCAATCCTTGCTTCTTTAGCCACGTGAAAAGGAAGTGCCGTAGTTTGTGTGGTGAAATTGTCTTTTCAAGGCCAGCAGCTGTTGCATATTTCTGCAGAATCTTTCGAATTCCTCGGTCGGTATACAGCTTCTTCCACGATGATTCAAACAGGTGCGTGGCACCTCTGACCTTCATATCTTTTACGTGCATGGAAAGTACTTCCTTGAATGATTCAGGAAAGGGAACCATCCTATCTTTGCCGCCTTTGCCGGACTCGATACGGATCTGGCAGCGTTTGAAATCGATATCCGCAAGTCTAATTCTCACCAGTTCGCTAACCCGAGCGCCAGTATACAGCAGGGTTTTGATGATTAGCAGGTCCTGCGTATTCTGTCCTGTCCAGACAATCTCGTAGTATCGCTTCAACTCATCTTCGGTTGGAATATCCGGAAGGGACTTAGGCTTGCTGATTACTTGCACATTAAGTTCGGTCCGAAGGTGCCGAAACACAGCTTTCAAGTAATGGTAGTCCGGGCGCTCATTGCGAAGCATCTTCGCCAGCTCTTTTGCCTTTTTTTTTGGATTTGTTCTGGTCACCTGGCTCTCCTTATGCGGCTGTGAGCTGAATGCGCTGGTTCATATCGCAAGCGAAATGCCCGTAGGTGACATGGGCATATCCGAGTGGCGTCAAACCGCGCCAATCTTCCGGTGTCATGCGATCTGACCAAGATGATTCACTGAGGACTTCTTGGAGCATCAGCGTGTTGATGTAAATGAGCGAGACCTGCAACAAGTGCATGCAAAGCATTGACAGCTCTTGGTCTTCCAAGTTGTTGGATATAATTTTGCTTTGCTGCCCGAAGTGAATGAAGCTGTTTACGCTGTTCCAGTTCTCAACGACATTGAGTCCTTCGTGGATTTCCCGGCGCAGCGCTTCGGAATGAAGATAGCGGCACAGGAAAATAGTTTTGAGAACACGTCCGGGTTCTAAGAACGCTTTGTATGTCGGATGGCTCAAATTATCTTTGGTGAAACGTCTCAGGATTGCTTCAGCATCAGCAGTTCGGGCCTTTATCGCCACTGCGCATTTGACCATTTCATCGTACTGCTCTTTAATCAACTGCCAATTGATGGCCTTGTCCATAATTGGCTGCAGATGCGGATAGTTCCCAGCCATCCCTGGTCCAGGACTGTCCAGTTTTTCTTTTCGAATTCCTTTGAGCCGTGGCAGCAGTTCAAAGCCCAGGAGGAAAGAAAATGCAAATGCTATCTCGCTTTGTCCATGGCTGTCTGTATAAACCTGCATGCTGGTGCAATGATGGAGTACACCTTCAATCATCGCGCCAACCTCTGAGGAAGAACACCGTTTGAGCTGTGAATAAATGCACGTAGATTTTCGCTCGACATGCCAGTAGATCATGACACCCCTGCCACCGTATCTAGTGTGCCACTCGGTCATAAGATTCTGATCCCATGAGCCAAATTTCTTCGAGTCAGCTGCGCAAGAAGTTGTGCCCTCGCCCCAAATGTGAGTTTGTCGGACTTTGAATATGTCATTGACGACTCGCCGGATCGCATTGCGAACCGAGTCACGGGTGACATATCGACGCGTTATATATTTGAGATCTGCGTATTTCTGATCAGCGTGCGCTCTCTTAAGACCAGCGTTAGTGCCGATTGCATGAAGAGCAATGACAAGTCTCTTTCTTATGGTGTCACGGTCTAAAACCTCACGCGTTCCAACGCTGTAGAACTCATCGGTGAAACCTACTCTAAGTTCGGCTTCTTTGAAAACGTCAAGTATGGTTGTCTGCGGCCAGCGTGACTCCAGCTCATCGCCAAGCTTTTCGAGATTGGCTGGCGTGATTTGAGGCTTTAATGGAGTCAACTTGATCTTGCCTGTAGGCCTTATCTTTACCTGATCGTTTGCTTTGATCGTCTCGTTGAGTTCTGTTAAAGCTCCCACCATTTCAGCCTGGAGTCGACTGACAAGCTCGTCTGGTTTTGTTGGAAGTTCTAGGTCCGCGTAGTACTGTGATCTTTTTTCTTCAAAATCGGCAGGCAGATCTTCGTCTGGATTCCTGAATTTATTAGCACCAGGCACCCATGCTTCTTTAGTTTTGGTGCGCTTGTGCAGGCTTCTGAGAAGGAGTACTCGGTACTTGTTTTCATCAACGGATTTCTTGCCGGTTTCATCAACATTGAACACCAGTTCCCGATCGTCCTTATCGATAACGCCGTCAATTGGCAGCTTTCCGAGGTCTTTGCTATCGAGCTGATCTTTGGTAGTGAGAATCTTGAGCGCCTTCCTCAACGGCTTCAATGCCGGACCCTTAGACTGGAAATCCAGAACTCGTAGGACTTTTGGGAACACTCTCTTGTAGTGATGATTGTGAGAGGCGGCAGCCTTCGTCAGCACCTGCTGTGCGAAGTATGGACCTGAAGCTTTGAATTCCTCAACCAAGTCTTTGAGGGTTTGCTCTCCGACGACCGGAAAGATGACATCGCGGACCGTGCCATCAGGATTATCCACGGCAGCCTTAGCGATTCTGAACAGCAGCTCCGGTTTGCCTCGAACCCTCTTTATGTCGGCGACATACTCCTTAATCGTCCTGTTCTCAGCATGTTTATCCACTCCATGAGTCATTTGAAACAACATTTGAACCAGAGTATCTGTGACCTCTTCCGTCCTCAATCGACAGTAGATCGCCAGTAGCGGATACTTGATCCGATTCGGATGGCGGCGCAATTCTCTAAGCGGCTCGGTCGCAACTCGTTGCTTATAAATGGAAAGCACTCTTGGAGACAGCCCAGTCAAGATATTTTTCGACAATCTGATCTGCCGCAAACATTCTAATTTGTCCATCTCGCGAATGAGATTTTTGACGTTAGCTTTGCCCGGCTCCTCTCTGAGATCGCTCATGTTCAGCGACTCGTCCTCCGCCGGCCGTTCTTCCTTGTTTTCAAGTAATGCATCGAGCCATGGTATTGCCGCGTTTGGAATGTTGTCCATGATTCCTTGAAAAACCTGCTTGTCGTGCGTGTTAATGGCAGACCGCACTAGCCGATCCATCCTCGTTCTCTCCGGTGGCTCTATTAGAAGGTCCATGAAACGCTTATATGCAGCAGCTTTGACCTGCTCCTCTGTACTGCCTTGTGGCAGGATGTTATTGCGCAACCACTTGGTCACCTTGTCCGCATCGGCTACGGTACATTCTCGAAAGCCAGTGAACTTACGGATTTGCGCTCTTTGGTACTTGATCGTTCGGTTGAATGTACTATATTCAAAATACTTGTAAAATGCCTCGATTGAAACTTCGATCTGCTCGCCAACGAATCCTACGCATTTCTTAGGAATCTCGTTCTTGGTCTCAGGAAATCTGCCCTCATACTGAAAGAATTTGAGCAGAAGTGCGAATCCCAGCTTGTTCTCATCTTTTTTCTGCGACAGTAGCGCCAATTCACCTGGCTGAAGTGTCCAGTGTTCCTGCAGTTCGGGTATTTCCCAATCGCGCTTCATCTGATTCTCTCTTTGGTAGGCTGAGGTGGTCTGAAGTTCCTGGAACATACAGAGTAGGAACTTTAGGGACCAAAAGAGAATACCCCAAACCCGGAAACACCCAAAGTTCATTTTAAACTATCGTTGCTTTCCGTTACCAATTTTAAAATAGGAACTTTGATGATTTTGGCTCTGGGAGTACATTTGACTCATACCAAAGTCTGTTATCGCCGACGCCATGGCACTTAAAGCCACTTCAAACTCATTGCCCCTGGTGACAGCTTCGCTATCCCCGAGCCATTTATCGTGAATAGAAATGCGACATTTATCGTGAAAATTTCCCTGACATTTATCGTGAAAAGTTACACGCAGACCTGGACAAGCAGATTCACGATATGTTGATTGAATGCGAACACTTTGCTGATCTGCGCAATTGCTTCACCGAAAGCGACGTGCGCGAGGTTGGAACCGATCGGTATTGGTGAGAAATTCGCCAGGCGAAGCCACCCAGCAGAACTATCAAGTGACGATTGCCGCTCCGGCTAGAATCCCTTACCGGGGGTCAGTTACTCCCTGGTGGAATGTTCGCTATCACGGAGCCTATTGGTGAGATCGTTGCACAAACAACTGGCTCGGCTTCGTTTCTTAGGGAAATACTAGCAGCTTACCTTGGTGACTTTGGACAAGTTACCTTATCCTTTTCTGCCTCGGCTTAGAATTGACTGCAGGTTCATGGCGAATACTGCAGAACCAATTATCGACCTTGACTGTCACTGAAATTTTCGGCGCTCTTGCTCGTTTGCGGCTATCTCGAAGCTTGCCTCTCGGGGTTTTGCTCGCGAACCAGCCTACAAGGAGAACAATTAAGACGACCAAAAATGCCATTAGTAGCCCATTGGGGCTCGTCAAAGATGGCAGAGTTAACTTAAGAAGGGTAACATCTACCTTAGCGAACGCGAACACTGCGCCTAGATGGGTGAGTGTGTCCATAGCTTTTGCTCCATTAAAAAAAGCTGTTCAATGAGAACAGCCCTCCGAAATACAGAACGAAGGTTGTACATCAGATTGCGTTAGTCTCCACCTGAAAGATCAGGTGCTTCGCGAGATGCAGTAAGGTCCCCACAAACCTCCTCACTGCGCTACAAGGGAGATTAGCTGAGCCAATCTCGTGTGGCGAATGGTCAACCAAGGCTAACCAGGCTTGCTTCCAGCTTGCTTCGCGGTTTTCGCCCCTACTAGAGTTTCCTCTAGAACAAAATGAATTCGCTTTGTGGAATGCGGCCGACTCCTACCGAATAGGAGCCAACTTCATCATTGCCGCGCAATTGCGCGCAGCTTCGGAAATGGCAAACTGTAGCGCTAACACCAGCCGCGGACGGCTAGTAAAACTCCCCTGGCGGTCAGACCAGAGGAGTCGGAAAGCTAAGCGTTTCGCCGGTCTCTTTCGAGCACGCCAAAACAAACACGAACCAAATTGTCAGGGTACAACGATCTTCACCGTGAAACCATTATACCAGCTGTCAAGGGCGGGTCATCAGCCGTCTTGGTTCTATCTGAATGATTCTTGCCAAATTCGTCGGTTTGAAAGCAATGTGCTACTTCGGGGCAGGTTCGAACAAATTCCTGAAGAAACAGTGGTGACAGATCAAAACTGAACAGGTCAAAGGCAAGCATCTACTTGTAATCACTCAAAAGTGTGAGTCAAAAAAAACTACCCGGAATCAGGAATAAAAAGCGGGCAGCTTTCAATCCTTGCACCCATTTCTTTTTTCAACTCAGCCATATGCAAGACCAGCTGTTCTTCATCTTCTTTTGTTGGAGCCAGACTCAAATAATGAGCCAGAAGAACAAGAAGAGCCTTTATTTTTTCAAGCGACAAACTCTGCGGCGGAGGCTTAATTAACTCAGCAACTTCAATAGCCCACTTGTCATAAAAGTCCTTTCTTGATTTTGCATTTTCCTTACGAGCTTTCTGTATATCTCTTTTAGATCGAGTGGATATTTCATAGGCGATGCGTCTGGCTGCAAGAAGCCCCGTAGGCGTATTTTCAGATCCAGAAGTGGAAGGGGGCATGATTTTTGAGGAATCAGCCCCCACCACATCGTTATATTCGCCCGTACAATTTGCAAAGAAGCCGGAAGCCAGGTCGCTGTAATCCTTCCGGTCTTCATAAGTGGCACGCCAGATGTCCTGGTGTTTGTATAAAGTATCCCTGGAACACTGCGCCATTTCCTGAAGCACGACCGTGGTAAATGATCTCTGCTGCTTTTTGAGCAAATCATGAGCCTGCTGGATACGACTGCGGGCATCTTTCTTGCGATTGTCGTTTGCTTTCAGCCAGGCAATCGGTTGCTCTTTTGTGTATTTAATCTTCTTGCCGGATTCAATATGAGCCGGGGTCCAGGAAGCAGCACGGCTGACCTGAGCCAGAGCATCAGAGCTGCCTTTATTAATCTCTTTACTCTGCCCGTTGTGCCTGGCAGAAAGAAATTTAGTAATTGCCCACTGCCGCTTCTGCTCATAGCCATAACCGAGGGCCGGGATATTGCGACTGGGATCGCCATAAAAGAGGTAATGGCTGAGACAAACAATAGCTTCAGCCCTTTGAGACGGGCCGTTAAGACCATAAAGGTGATAAAGCCGGCCTTTGTACCAGTTATCGCAGATAATGCCTGGCGGCAATTCCTGAAAAACAGCCCTTACAAAATCTGTATATTCACCTGGCTGCAAAATATCTGCACTGCGCTTAATAGGCACAACATTTGTTGAAACAGAAAGCCCGTGCTCAGATGCCTTTGCCTTTCGAGCCTCAAGCTTTTCGTTGTACTGCTTCAGCTTCTTAAAAGCCCTGTATGAATTTGAATCTGACTCAAGCGCATCAAAAGAGTTTTCCACAAACTCCGGAACTTTTTGGGATGCTGACTATTTGCTTTATGGAACCGCTGAATTAAATCTCCGTCTCAGAACCTCAAGTGAGAGCAAGAGGTCGGAGAAAGAAAGTGAACACGAATCAAAAAACGGCAGTAATAATTGCATGCTTGCTGGCAGCTTCAGCCCTGGTTTACGTGCCCTGGAACCATGTAAGTGACGAGCAAGAGCGCACGCCTGCAGGATATGCATTCATCTGGCAAGCGCCAACTCTTGAGCGACAGCACACAGTCGACATACTCGGGTTCAATCTGAGCGTGGAAAGACAAGTTCAAGCAAACGAAATAGATCTGCTTGGTATCGGCATCGAACTTGCAATGGTCATGATTTTTGCAAGCGCTGCGGTGCTTATTCTTGCAGATCAAACAAAGCCCGAAAAGCCTGAAAGCAAAGCACCTGACGGGTCAGAACTGGCGAGCTCCGTCAGGCGCTAAGGAAGGTTCTTCAGTGCTTTTACCAGCGACTGAGACACCTTTTAGCTTCTTTAACTATGTTCATAGCTTTTTGCTGGTCTTCTACAAGCGGCAGCTCCAGCAGCTCGTATGGATCAAACGCCATATCGTTTACCCATTGACCATACTTGTATGAAGCCACAAAATCATCGAATTTCGACTTCACTACGGCTCGTCCATCATCAGCTTTGTAAACACTAAAATCCATTGTTATTCTCCTTCCTCTTCAGAGCTGCCTCCTGTTTTCAGACTAGAATCCCAATGTGAGTTTTGCGTGAAAAAATTGCCTGATACCGCAGGTGGTTAAAAGAATCAGTCAAGTGACGGATGAGCGTTTTGCTGCGATCGAAACTGCCGGATCGCAGTAAGCAAGCCCCTTGACAAGCCGAATTAATGTCAAACTCTGCAAACTCGTCTTGACTTTACTTAGACGACCGGTCTAATATGATGAGGCTAAGAAATTACAGGAAAAGTCCGCCAGGTCTACATTTGCAAGATCAGCGCTCCAACTGCTCTTTTGTTGCATTTGTAAAGACGTTGACACCGGTGTGCTTGCAGCCTGGAAAGCAAAATACCCAGGGAGCCGGTGATGACTAGAGAAAGAGCAATGCAGATAAAAGTCATTGCAGCGTTTGCGGCTGTATATCTTGCCTGGGGCTCGACTTTCGTTGCAATTCGTTTTGCAATCGAATCGTTGCCGCCTTTTTTAATGGCCGGTCTGCGTTTCTTAATCGCCGGTTCTATACTTTATGTCTTTGCACGCCTAAAGAAGGCTGCCTTGCCGAGCGGCAAACAGTGGGCATCAGCCTTTCTGATTGGTTTTCTCTTGTTAGTTTGCGGCAATGGGGCAGTTGTTATTGCTGAAAAAACGGTGCCATCAGGTATGGTATCACTACTTATTGCGATGGTGCCTCTTTACTTTGCGTTAATAGAATGGCTGCGCCCCGGCGGCAAAGCTCCCAGCGCCCGCTCGAGCGCAGGACTTTTAACTGGGGTTCTTGGTTTGATTTTGCTTATAAGCCCGCAGAACATATCGGGAAGCGGAACAATTGATCTGCAGGGTGTGCTTATAGTGCTGCTGGGCTCGCTTGCCTGGTCTGTGGGCTCCATCTATTCAAGATCCGTGCATCTTTCAGAATCGCTGCCGATGGGAATTGCCATGCAAACGCTTGCAGGCGGGATCATACTTACTCTGGTTTCATTGCTGGCAAATGAGGCACAGCATCTGGATATCAGCCAGGTAAGCGGCCGTTCCTGCCTGGCACTGGCTTATCTGGTCATATCAGGATCTCTTGTTGGATTTTCTGCCTATGTCTTTCTTTTGAAAAATGTCAGAGCAAGCAAAGTCGCCACATATGCATATGTAAATCCGGTGGTGGCAGTTTTGCTCGGCTGGCTGCTTGGGGGCGAAACGCTCACTGCACACTCCCTTACAGCAGCAGCCGTAATACTTTTTGCAGTCTGGATTATCACAGGCGCCACAGAAGAAAAAGCAGCAAAAAGCAGCAAGCCTGAAAAAACAAATTCAAAAACAGAGATAGAAAGCACCGAAGTCGTAGCAGCAGCAGCATGTCCAGACTGAGAGAAAACATCATTGCTGGTGACAAATTTTGACACTCGCGAGAGAGCCGCGAAACACGCTCACTGGCAGTAAGCAAACCCGGGTTTAGCGCGCCTTGCTTCCTCTCAGGAAACGAAATCTCGCAGAACCGTTCACTGGCAGGAAGCAGAAAGAGAAGATAGATAAAGGTCGGCAAAAAGTGCGAAAGAGATAGAGAAAGGTCGGCAAAAAGCGAAAAAAGCAAGAAAAAGCGAAGAAAACGAGAGAAAGGGGTTGCAAAAGCAACCCCTTTCTCCCAGCAAACAGCTCGGTCCGGTTCGATCAGTTCGGTTCGATCAGTCCGGTTCGGATCGTTCAACCTGGTTCGAGGTCCGGTTCGGATCGATCAACCTGGATTCAGCTCGGTCCGGTTCGGAGCGGTCCGGTCCAAAACCGCGCTCAGCAAGATGCCGGCGGCTCCTTCATCCAGTCCGGCGTGGGAATCAAAACAGCGCCAGCCGGAAGCGGCCGGTTGCATTTCAGATAGACGCCGACGCAACCTTCGGCCTGTAGCTCGCTTGAGCTGGCTCTGGCAGTCGGGCAGGGGCGTCCCACCCGCATGTAAGTCCAGTCGGGCAGCGAGCGGCTGGCTTCGCTTTCCGAATTGAATGGTCCCGGAGGCAGAGACGGATTGTAATTTCCGACAAGCTCTCCGGAAAGATGAGGGAATGGTCCCCGCTCACCCAGCATATAAGCCATTGTTATTCTCCTTGAACTGAGGTTTCTGCCTGTTCAGGCAGATGAGGTAGATGGGATGGATTTAATGGATTGAGACTAAACAGGCAGATCAAAGATCTCCCTGTCCTTGATGCAGAGCCCCTGCGAATCGCCCTCGCGATCGCAGTCGGCAACTCCACGCAGAAGCACCCGAGCCGCCTGCGCTTCGATGCAAACAAGACTCAGGTATTCCATAATCGAAGCCACCATTTCTTCGGGATCCTGCGCCTGCAGGTAGAAACTTGGCGGGCAGCCGACCATCAAGTCACGGTCGTTCGTTTCAGCTTGAAACACTAACTGCTGGTCGCCGCTTCTGTAACTCGAAACATTGATCCAGACCGTGTCGTTTGAGTGCTGCGGCTCCGTGCGTACACAGAGCTGCGCAAAATTGGTCTTGCCACTGAAAACAGCCTCGACGGTTTCGCGGCAAGCAAGCTCCAGAAGCTGAGCCACCGGTCCCGCGACAACGCGGAATTCAGCATGCTCTTCGTCGATAAGCCCGGCGTTCACCCAGCTGCCAGCCGCCTGCGGCTTGCCGGAAAGAATAATCTTCAGCCGGCAAACGGAATTGAGTGGCGCTGCAAATTCGGCTTCCAGCCTGGAGATAAGCGCATCTGCGCTTGCAGCCCTGAAGAAGTCGAATCTTCCGGTGAAGTCGCTTGAAAGGCTGCCAAAAAGCTCATTGCCATCACGGCTGAGCTCGATACGCAGCGGCATCGGCAAACCGGAGTGCGCAGAAAGCGTAATCGAACTGCTTTGAAGTGAGCCCCCGGCCACCGGAATCACGGCGGCATTCAGAGCCCGGTTGAAAATGCACTGTGCCTGGTTCATAAATTCGCTCCTGATGCGAAGCCGTCCCGCTAATTACGCGAGGTCTTCTAATGCAATCGAACAAAACCCGTCACTCAAATGAGCTGGTTCTAAATCTTGATTCTGAGTCCTGAAGCTGTTTTAGAAGCAGTGATCTCTGGATGACGGAATAATGTGAAGGCCATGAACATATCTGCTGGCAACGCCGGATCTCAAAAAAACATGCGCCAGAGGTTAACATAAGCAATCGCAAAGCTGAAACCATTGAATTTCGGTCATCACAGAGCAATAAAGGGGTAGCTTATGGGGCTAGGAGCAAGTGAAGAGCATAAACTCAAAATTGCCTCATTTGCAAATACAGAGCTTTATTACGCTTAGCTAGGCTCTGCAAGCACAGGAGCTTCAATCTTCTGGGGCAGGCGAAACCAGAAAGTGCTCCCTTTTCCGTCTTCGCTTCTAACCCCGATACTGCCGCCCGATTGTTCAATAATAAGTTTGCATATAGGCAAACCCAGACCGGTGCCGCCTTTTTTGCTTGAATCTTCGCTTTTGACCTGCTGGTATTTTTCAAATATGGCTTCCCGAAACTCCGCAGGCACGCCTCTTCCCTGGTCGATAATCTGGGTTTCGATGAATTCGGCGTTCTCAATCACCACAACTTTTACAGTTCCGCCCCGCGGTGAAAACTTCACTGCGTTAGACAAAAGATTGATAATCACCTGCATCAAGCGGTCAGGGTCCGCGTAAACCTCGGCGTTTGTTTCATCCGCTTCAATAGACACAGCGTGATTGTTTGCGAATTCGTTTATTGCATCCACCGATTTTTCAATAAGATTTTCGAGATAAAGCACTTTTGGGTTCATCTGCATTTTGCCTGCTTCCATTTTTTCAAGCACCAGCAAATCATTTATAAGCCGGATCAGGCGTGAAACATTTTGCTCTGTTTTGCCGGCTTGCACTTTTACTCTTTCAGGTACTTCACCAAGAACTCCTTCACCCACGAGTGAAAGAAAAGCCTGCACATTTGTAAGGGGAGTTCTGAGATCATGGCTTATCATTGCCACAAATGTCTGCCTCATGCGTTGAGCTTCGAGCACTGTTTGAGCCATTTTGTGGAAAGAGCCGTCCAGAGCCGCTATTTCATCAGAACCGGCAATGAGCTTATTCAGCTCCTTTCCTTCTTTGAATCTTTCAGTGTTATCTATCATAATTGCCAGCCTTGATGTAATCGTACGGCTGAAGAATCGCGAGAGCACAATTGCAAAAATTATATTGGCGCCGATTCCAAGAGCAAGTATTGTTTGAATCAGCCTGCGGAGCCGCTTTTGCTCAGGGTGTGTTTGAGAAACCACCTTTTGCTCCATTACCGCCAGTGTGGTTATCTGCTTGATCAAGACCGAAAAGTCGCTCTGGAAGCTTGTTTTTTTTGCATTAAGCGCATCAATGGCTTCCTGAACGCTTGAAGTCTGGTCAAAAGCCAGTTTTGCTTCGTTCATCAGCTGAATACCCCTGCCGAGCCGGTATTCTATTTTGGCAAAGACCTCACGACACTTCTCCTGCGAGGCCAGCTGCTTCTTCAGCCAGGCCAGATTTTTTGTAACATCATTTGTTTGAGAATCGAAGCGCTCCGCATATTTCTTTTCTCGGGTAATTGCATACTGAGCAAGATTCTGAAGCGCGGTGTTCACGGTAACCGGTAAATTTAGTGTTTTTTCGAGAATTCGCTTGTAGTGTTCTTCCCTGGCGGCTTCCTGCTCTGCAAGATAAACCTGCCAGTAGAGAGTGCAACAAAAAACAAGCTCAAGAAAAACGAGCACGCTTACAAGCAAGATGCCTTGCCTTGAGAGGCTTAGACGACCAAGAAACTCTTTAAGCTCAGGGGGTTTCAAGGATATAACCCACACCATGAACTGTGCGAAGCAGATCCCCGTCCGGATCAACCTTTTTGCGCAGGCGTTTTAAAGCGGTACGCAGAGCCTCAGTAGTTGCCTCTGAGTCCGATGGCCAGACCCTGTTCAAAAGCGCCTCCGCACTGAAAACCTGATTCGGATGACGCATGAAAAACTCAAGGAGCTGGAACTCGGTTTTGACAAGATTGATTGATTCACCGCCTACAGTGACTCGATACTTCTGCGCATCAACAGTGATTTTGCCGGCAACCAGTAAATTGCTGTTGCTTACCTGAGCCGGGCGCCTTAAGAGTGCTCTGACTCTTGCTCCCAGCTCTTTCATCTGAAAAGGCTTGGTCAAATAGTCATCAGCGCCCGTATCAAGGCCTCGCTCCTTCTCATCGACAGTGTCGTGTCCTGTCAGCATCAGGACCGGCGTTTTGCCCCCGAGCTCGCGATAGCGCCGGAGAATGTCGATACCATCCATTCTTGGCAGGTTCCAGTCAAGAAGGATCAGATCATACTCAAAACTGCGCAAATGCTCGCTAGCGGTCTGTCCATCTGAAATGTGCTCGACGGTATGATGCTCAAACATCAAGAAGGTGCGAACCGAGTTTGCCAGATCTTCGTTGTCTTCAACCAGCAGGATTTTTGCCATCACATGCTCCGGAATCTTCACACAAGAATAGTTTCGGTCCTTAGTTTACATTGAAATCGAATCAAATCACTTCCCACGTTTTTGAATCAAGGCCTGAAGATTCAACTTGATATCATCATCCTGCGGTTCGGCCTGGGCGGCAGTCATGAGCTCGGCTATAGCTGCGTTCAGGTCGCCGGTTTCACTCAAAGCATTACCAAGCGCCACATGCAGCTTCGGACTGCCGGGATTCAGGCGCAGAGCAAGCTTATACTGAGTCACCGCAGCTTGCAAATCACCTTTTTTCTCGTAAATACTTGCCATCACCGAATGAGTGTCTGAATTATTCGGAGCAATCGCGACCGCCTTGCCGGCCTCGGCAATCGCTTCATTCATTTTCTTGCATGAAGCCAGAGCTAGCGCCATTCCCGAATGCGCTTCGGAATTGTGAGAGTCAAGCTGAATTGCCCGTGAATACTCCACAATCGCTTCTTCATTTCGCCCCATATCCGCAAGCGCTCTTGCATATCGTTCATGAGCCATTGAATCTCCCGGTTCTTTTTCAATCACAGCGCTCAAGACATTCAAGGCTGCATTCGGCTGCCCCAGCGATTTGTAACACTCGGCAAGTATTATATGCGGCACCACGAGCTTTTCATCGATACGCATCGCCTTGCGGCACTCGAACATGGCCGGCCTGTACCAGCCCCGGGTTCGATAGCACTCACCCAGATAGGTGTGGGCAAGTGCGTTTCGCTTGTTCAGCCTGATTGCTCTCTTATATGAACCGAAGGCTTTCTCATACTTACCCATCAATCTGTAAGCTTCGCCCTGCATGAAATAAGCATCGCTGTGACGCGGACGCAATTCAACTATTTTATCGAATTCCTTAAGGGCTTCTTGAAAATCTGACATTGAGATCAGCACTTTTCCGAGCATGAATCTGGCTTTTATATTTTCCTGGTCAATCTGAACGACCCTGCCGTATTCGATCATGGCGTTAGTGTAGTCACGGCGCCCGAAGAAAGCGTCGCCGGCTTTCATATGCTGATCCGACTCGGCAGCCTGCTCGCTTGAGAGTTTTTTCTGGCTTTCTTCGTGAGACTGATCGCCAGGTTCTTCCACAAGCTCTTCTTCGGCCATTTTCAATGCGTGTTCTTCATCTTGAGGCAAAAGCTCAGGCTGAATAACAGAAGGGATTTCCACTGCTTTTTCCGGGGTTTTGGATTTCAGAAATGCAGGTTTTGATTTCTTGTTTTTTCCAGGCGTTGCCCAGATAACTTCGTTCTCGCCGCCGGTATTGACACTGGCTTCAACAGCCCTGGACCCAGCTGATTTTGCCGGGCCTGATTTCGTTTGAGCCGCCTTGCCATCGCTTGATTTTCCGGCGCCCATTTTCTCAGCTTTCTGGTTGTCCTTTGGGTTCGCCTGCGCCCCGTGCATGATCATCGACAGCCTGGACTTCGCCTTTTCTCTCAGGCTCATAAGCCCGTCAGCTTCGGCCTTCTTAATTGAGAAGCCCAAAAAGACAAAAAGCATTATTGCAAAACAGCTTGATTGTTTTTTCAATTTACTCACATCCGGGCTCCCATCTCAGCTTTGACCGCGCCTTCTTTCCACAAGCTCAAGACCGCTTATTCTATTGACCCTGAAGGTTCTTTCATTTTCACTTGCATGACAATATGCCCTCAAATAATAGCGACGCTCCGAATAAAGCACCGTCAGCGGTGTCACTTGCCTGAACTTTAGTCCATGACCACGATAATGAATATATAAATCGCTGCCTTGCTTAATTGACTCGCCGATTACTGCTACTTTCCTATTTGAAGATTTATGCGGATCCGCAAACTCCTCAAAAGCAAGATTGAAATTAAGCACGCCACAGGCATCCACAAGGTCAGCCAGAGTGCAGTTGTTTCCAGCCTTTTTCAGAATATCCAGAAAAACCCGCGTAAGATGCCAGCTATCGGGACCGGCCCGATGGAATCCACTCTTGCTTTCGTGCCTGAAATACTCAACCAGAGTTTGCAATTTATGATTTCTGGCATCAGGTAGAAACTTACGTGCCAGGGCAAGCGTATCGATTACAGGGTTGCCGGGCAGCGGCAAACCAAGCCTGGTAAGAGCGACCTGCAAAAAACCCAGGTCGAAGCCGGCATTGTGTGCAATAAAAATATTCGAATCTGAATCGTCATGAACTCCGCCTTCATCCGATTGCATCCATTGGAGAAAAGCTGGAACAACTTCAGCCAGAACCGGCTTGCCTTGCACGAGTTCATCAGTAATGCCATGAATTTTAATAACTTCTTCGGGTATTTTTCGGAGCGGATTTATAAGCTGGCTTCTAGAATCAATTATTTTGCCGTTGCCTTTGAACTTGACGCCCGCAAGCTCAAGAAGCCCCGAAATAATCGGATGCCGGCCGGTTGCTTCCGAATCGAAAGCAACAAAGGTCAACTCAGACACCGGTTTTTTTAGCAGAACTTCCCTGGAGGAAAAGTCCCTGAGCTGCTTTGAAGAAGATTCCTGCTCAACCATTGACTACCCCGGACCGGATCCCCGACTTGATCCGCCAATAGCATTATCATTACTTGCTTTAGCTTCATTGTCATTAGACTCGGGTCAGATTTCAATTGCAAATTTTTGCAAGCAAAAACAGGTAGAATTTAGCTTGCAAATGCTCACTGGATAGAAAAAGCTGCAAAGCAATACGGAACCGGGCTCAAGACCATATGAAAGTTAAAATAACAGTCTCTTTACTTCTAGCTTTAGTCGGCTCTTTGCAAGCCCCATCTTTTGCTTTCAGCAGTTTTGATCAGGGTGGCGGCAACATACACCGGGACATTACTGTAGAGGCGCTGAAATCTCAGCTTTCCGAAGCTAATTTAAAAGTAATAACAGATGCCAACAGCGCCCAGGACGCTCCCGGCTCAGACGGACTTGCAGAGCTGAGGAGACACTTTGGAGACGAGCGCTTTACATCTTCGCTTGCATATGTGGACAGAGAGAAGAAAAGATCGCTCAACTACGCGCTTGAAGCAGACACCGACCCCGAACAAAGAGGCAGGGCTCTCACTCATTTCGGAGAAATGCTTCACTGTGTTCAAGATTTTTACAGCCGGACTAACTATATTGAACTCATGCTTCAAGATCCCGAATACCAGCAAGATCCTTATGCAATCCCGATTGTCGACTGGCAAAAAGTACCGGACGGCTATCCAGGGCTTTTCAGCTTCAATACAAAAGGCGGCAAGCTCAACGACAGCGCCAAAATCGTTAAAGACAGCCCCAGCACCGAAGCAGGCAAAAAAGAAATCAAAAGCAAAATCACTTACTTTCAGGTGGCAAAAGACCTGGCTGTACGCGAAACCCAAAGGCAGTGGAATTTGTTTGAAACCATGGTGCACAACCGCTGCGGCCCCCGGGCCGCTGCAGTTCTTGCCGCATTGAAGCAAGCAAGTCCGGAGACAAAAGCGAGCAAAGACGACGATTAAATCAGGGGCAGCCCCAGCGCCCGCAATCGGGACAATCACTTCTTCCTGTGAGTTCAGTCATGTCGTCAAACTCACTTCGAAGAACATCAAAACGCAATAGATGATTTCCGGAAACAGTTCCAAGTTGCGTTATGAGTTTTATGGCTTCTGCCGCCTGAAAAGAGCCGGCCAGATTTGCTACAGCACCAAGAACCCCCTGGCAAAATCCTTCAGGCGGGAAATCTTCAAGCCCCAGGCGCGAAAAAACACATCGCAAGCAGGCCGATCTTCCCGGTATCATGCAAAAGACATGGAAGCTGAACATCATCAGTCCGGAGTGAACCAGAGGCTTCTTTACACGCATGCAGGAGTCGGAAGCAAGCAACTTGTCCTGCCAGTTATCCAGGGCTTCGACCGCCAGCTCCGACTCTTCCAGAAATTTGTCGGCATTATGGGCATCGAAACTGTAAAAACAGTTGCGAACATAAAGATCAGGATTCAACTTTTGCAAGTATCTTTTGAGCACGTCTACTTTCGGCTGTTTAAGATCATCCGGATTAAAAACAGCATGGCTTGCTAAGTCGCTTTCTTCCACAATTTTTGGATCAATCAAAGTAATGCGCCCTAGCCCGGCCTGACACAGATTGATTGCACAATTTGTGCCAACTGCATTCAACCCAATCAAAACCACATGTGAATCAAGAAGTCTTTGCTGTCTTTCTTCAGTCATTCCGGGCAAAGCAAGCTGAGCTTTATATCGCTCTTTCTGGTCCGGACTTAGAGACACCAGCAAAAATCCTCTTTTTCAAGCATAGAAATTAAACCATCTTTGCTTGCACTTTGAAAACTAAGTGACAGTTTATAGCTCCTGAAGTATTTTCGCTGCACTGAGAAAGCTGTTGCAAAGCCCTCGAAACTCCTCTCGATTCAGCAGCTTTTTTACATGCAGTTCTGCAGTAACTGGATAAAAAGACTTGTAGTTCGATGGTGTAAAAATGATCTCCGGAGCCCGGCGGGCTTCTTCGTACATCGGTATACCTGGTGGGATTTTAGCAAGCATCGGATTTACGTAGGCGGAATGATCAAATGAAACAAGCCCTGGAGGCTGCTGATATCCCACGCTTATATCATGCTCAATCCAGCCCAGAAAAACCCAGCATTTTAGCTTTTGGACGGCTCGATCAAAATAAAGCGGCACCATCATTCGTGAGTCCGCCCCAAGATCCTGGTCATATTGGATATCTGCCACCCAGCGTTTAAAGTTGTTCTTTGCAGTTGCAAGATCGTATGAATCTGAAATACCAAAGGATTCCATTCCAAGCTCATCACAGGCTATGCTATGTGCAGCAATAAATAGATTCTCCATTCGTTCAATGCCGTCATATATCGACTCGGCCTGTGCTCCATCCTGCCGCAGCGTCCTGGTGTTTCTAAGCGTGTTTTCAGAAAAGCATGAACACAAAGCTTCCTTTATCAGGCGGTATGAAAATGCCCTTCTCATATAAAGTGTCGGCAGGGGCTCGACTGTAAGATTTGGAGCAATCCGTATTTTCGGTGCAAACATGCCGGCAGAACTGCCGTATGATCCGGAAAAGGACTTCACGTGTGTTTCCCTTGTAAGAGCATATGCACCTTTGAACAGTTCCAGCAGCAGCTCTTTGTATGGGCTCGAGAACTTAACCCGCTTCCACTCGTCCATTTTTTCTGGAATCACCAGTGGTTCAATTGCCCAGATACAATAGTCGTACCAGCCGGATTGATTGTCCGGCTGAAGATTCAGATCACCGTTCTGGACCCGTTTGATGATTTCATTAATCAAAGAGAAATTCGGGGGTGGGTCGGAGTTTCCGAAAAGTTTCCTTTGCAAATTGTATTCAGGGCTAAGTGAAGGCGGAAAGAAATAGTATTCTTCCTGCGCTTCAGGCTGCTCTTGACCAGAAAGAAGAAATCGAGAAAGGCTTGTGCCGACAAACGGGTTAGTTAATTTGCCTATCAGATCTATATAGTTAAGATAAGCATTTCTGCTTTCAAGATCCTCCCTTAATACCGAAATCAGCCTGGCGATTTGGGCTCCTTTAAGTGGCGTTTGCAGCAATCTGTCCTGCCTGAAGATTTGCTCAAGAGCATGGCTCCATGTATAAAATGAGATCGGCTTACTCAAAGCCGGATTATTATTGAATTTTTCAATTATCTCATTGCTGATTTCAATCAACTCATCAGGCATCTGCATCTGCAAATCTATTTCCGACAGAGTACAGGCCGAATACAAAAGTGCAGTTGCCTCCTCTTCAGCTTTAGAATATGGCAGACTACCCTGGCAAACTGATTTAAGCCACTTGCTTTTGCCGGCAAAAGACTCGCTGCCGTTCTGGCAAAGCAATTCAATTGCTGCATACAGTCCATCATCAAACTGCTTTGCCTTTTGGATCAAGGCTGCCGCAGAAAGCAGCTTTGCATCAGCGCTGGCTGTCGGCAGCGTTGCCAGAAGACGTCTAACACTGCCTGTTTCTTTTAAGTCAATAGAAAGTACCTGGCTAGTTCTGTCCAGAATTATCTTGCAGCCTTCAATATCAAGCGCCGTCTGCATCTCAGCCTCACCTCAGAAATAAAACAGAAACACAATCATATCTGAATGAATGAAAAAAATAAGCTTTAAAACCAAAAACCCCCCTTTTGGGGAGGCTCCTGGTTGGCGTTGGCGGGGGAAAAGCCTTTTCTTAGCTGAAGAGGTTAGCGTCACGAGCTGAGGCAACCAGCCAGTTGATACAACCGGGTGTTGCAAGACCACCGGTTACACCAGCGGCTCCCCAGAGCACTCTCTTCATGGCATCCTGAGTACCGGCAGCCATGTGCATGAAGCCCATGATCATTGTCGGTCCGCCCCAGGCTATGCCGAGAATTTCCATACCGTTTGCGATAATATTCAACAATGCTTCTAAGTTGGCGAGGTTGTTAACACGTACGGTACCAGCTGTGTTAACACCTTGGATCACGGTGGCGTCTCCGCCCTGTGGTCCAATTGTTCCGTTTGTGGCTCCCTGCAGCATCGGAGCTGATGTGTAGCCGCCCTGCTGTGTTTGCGAGCCTGTGTAATTGCCTGTGTTTTGTGACTGTTGTCCGGTTGCTGCTGTGGAGTCGAATGCGTCTTGCGCAAATGCTGGACTCGAGAGAGCTGCAACGATGCCGAAAGAAAGAGCTACGCGAGTAATTGTACGCATGCGAATAACCTCCAAGAGCCTTCGTCAGAGTTGTTAGTTAGTTTGTTGTTAGTAAAGGAGCTGAGCACAAAGTTGCAAATGCAACCGCGTCAATAAGAGTATGCCTAAACCGACACGAAGTCAAGTACGAAAATGTAAAATAGACTACATTTCACATTTTTCCACTTGAATTGTTGGCTTTGGCTTGCTTAGCTTGATTTCTCAGATCTTGAGAACATCATGGCAAACCCTCATTTATCTCTATACTTTGAAGCCCAAAATTAGACAGATGAGCCGGGCTTTTTTGCATGGCAGCTCCAGTTTATATCAGCCAGCGGCGTCAGATTTGCTCAACGGCAAACTCTCTTGCCTGAACTTAAAGATACTGTTTCAAAGGCTGAACAATTAGCGATCATTGTCTTAACAGCAGTTGCTCAAGATTGTTTCTATAGAGGACCTTGAAACAATCGATCAAAAAAATGCTGCCTTTTGTTTTAGCTCTGCTCATGCTTTTTTCTTCTTGCCTGCCCCCCGGCGCCCTGGCATACGAGGAATCATATATGCCTCTGCCCGTTCAGATCCTGAGCCGCCGCTTGAAACAGACTCGGCTTGCTGAACTTGAAGCAGGAGAAGAAGCAGAGTTTGGAGGCACCAAAATCATGCTTTCTAAATCAGGAGTTCTGCAGGCACACGGCATTGACAAGTCAGGCAAGCCCTGGTCTTTCATTTCAAATACAAGCCTGCCCTGCGCATCAATCTGGCAAGCAGACCTCGACAAAAACAGCATTGATGACCTGATCGTGCTTACCAGAACACACACGGAAATCTGGCTCCCTGGAAGCAGCCTTACTTTTCTTATGTTCGAGCAAAACGGCAGGCCCTTTCCCTGGAGTATAGATGGGTACTTTGAGGCTGACTCAAGAGGCATAAAAGACCTGCTGCTTGCCGACAGAAACAGGCGAGCCTGTTTAATAAGCCAGAGCTTTGACGACGGTTACTGGATGACATCCATTTATACATGCAAAGAAAGCCGCTGGCAAAAACTTGAAAGACTGGAAAATATGCCTTTACCCTTATATACGCGCTTTACTTTAAAGCCTAACCAAAGCATAGAGAAGCCTTCTGCAATTTGCCATCCACATGAAGCTGACTTCTCGAACAACAATATAAAGACTCCTGAAAGCTCCGGAGTTTTTATCGAATCAGTTGAACTGCCGCCGCAAGAAAACCCCGAATCGATCAGCCTCAAGTTCTCAGATGGCAAACGCCTGAAAAAGAAATCCGGCACAAAAATCGCAATTGTGCTTGACGAAAAGTCAATGCGAAAATGCGCGGTTCTCTCTACAGTCGCGCCGGCACAAAAGCTTCTGAATGAAATTGCATACAAGCGACTTCCAGTAAGCCTGAGCTTTTCGAAAAACGACTCAAGCAAACTGTTTATATACGCATGCAGAAAAGAAGAGAGAAAACAAAATCAACTGACCGGTTCCAAAATCGTGGAGCTGCCCTGAGCTTGCAAATAGAGATTCAAGCTTCAAGTGCCGGGGTAGACAGAACTAGGGACTTAAAGCAGGAGCCAGAATATTGCGCATAATCGGCAGCCTTTCATCAAAAACATGCATGCTATCTACCTTATTTAGCATTTTTTCTGCAAATGCAGCGCTGGCATTCGACAACTGGTACCCATCATCGATTACGCCGCCGGCGGGTCATCGATACCCATGTGCACTCACGGCACTGCCGGCTTCACTTGACGGCATACCGGAAGCAGACAGGCAATTTATCAACCACACCTACAGCATGATCCTGAAGTGTTTGCAAGCAAAAATGTTGATGCTCGACAGCCTCTATCAGAACCGGCGCTCATACGCATCTGAGTATTCTGCTTATTACAGTGCAGTCACTGCCGCCAGAAAAAAAATTCTAGATGAGCCCTGCCCGCGCGGGCTTGAAGGCTTCAAAAATGATGTTATCCAGGCGCTCGACCAGCAAATCGTCTTTTTCAGAAAAGCGGTGGAGGCGAGACAGACAGGAGAATCCATGCAGAAGGTGCTTGGCCTTGCCGAAGGCAGGGCAGCATCCGGGCTTTTGCAAGCCGCCTGGTCAAAGATGGCAAACCGTTATCCACAATGGTCTCAACCGGTACGAGAGAGTATTTATCACCATTTATGCGCGCTTGACCTCTTCTAATTTTTTCGATTCTGATCAAAAGCTGATTCAATGCAAGAAAAGCCGGAAGAAAAAATAATTTGCGAGAATCTCAGCCTTAAAAACGCTGAAGAAAATGGATCTTTGCAGGAGGCAGAAGCAGAAGCTGAAGCGGAAGCTGAGACCAGGCCGAAGATCTCAGAGCCCCGTCAAAAGGAGGGTCAAGACAACAACGAGCGCCAGGAGAGCCAGGAGCGCCAGGAGAGCCAGGAGAGCCAGGCAAAGACCGGTGAAAAACAAATCTATCGAATTCTAAATCAGCTAAAAGACTCAAAAAAAAGAAAAATCCATTTTCTCGATGCTTTCACAAAAATCGAAAAACTCTTTATCCCGGAAATCGACAGGCAGCTGAGCCTCAGATCCAAGAAACCTGCAGATGATCTCAGCCGGGAACTCAAAGTAGCTTCAGAACAGAAGGAAAAAAATCACAATTTTGACGGATTGAGAATAAAAGAAAGAAAAAAAATATTTCTTCTAAAAAACACGGCTTCAAGCGGATTTACGGCATCGCTTTTGCCTTATTTGGAGCTTTCAATTCTACCGGAAGATTCCGGCAGCAAACTTTGTTTTCGTATAAACAATTCGAACTTTCTCTCCAGCCTTGCAAATGCACCGCTTGCGGCACTGATTGCAACACTTATCAGCTTTGCGATTTCAAGTTATTTGATGCCGCATCCAATCCTGCTTTTCTATTCACTGCTCTGCACGTTACCAATACCGCTTGCAACCTCTCTTGCCGCCATTCTTTACTCTCGCATTGTTTCTGACAGAGAACTTGAGACCCTGCTTCAATCAAGCGCGAAAATGGCAGGAAACGACAGCTTCGAAATTGCAGATCAGGAAAAGTGGCTGGCGCTACCGGAATCTGGCCATGTAAAAGACAAGTTTGTAGCAGGCGCAATTTGTGGCGCAATATATTTGCTCATAGCTTTCGGATTGCACGCGCAGGCATGGAATTACTGGGTAGCCGGAGACTACAAAAACTGCGCGGGGCTATGCCAGCCGGTGGAGGCTCTTGCCGAGGCCGTGCTCGGCAAAGATGACACCACCGTAGCTGATTGCAAATATTACCTGGCTGAATCATACAGGTGCATGGGGGAATTAGATAAAGCGATAGCGCTATATCAAGAAGCCGAAAAACCTATGGCAAGCGGGCTGGGGGCGGACAACAATTTCTACGCCGATCTCATTTACAATCTCGGCCGCTCGTTTGAAGAAAAAGGAGACCTTCAAAAAGCCGAAGAAAAATACATAGAAGCTGTAAAAATATGGCAAAAAGCGTTCGGCGAGCGCAATATGATCTTAGCTAAAGCGTACAACCGCATGGCAGCTCTCCAATTGAAAAAACACGATATTGAAAAGGCTCTTGTACTGCAAAGCAAGGCCCTGAAAATTGACAGAGCATACGGCAAGCATTACAAACGGGCCGTGGCCGAAGATCTCAATGACCTTGGCGCAATTGAACTGGGCTCCGCTTCATTTGACCGAGCAATCGAGCACCTCAACTCGGCTATAGAGCAGAAGCGCAATTCAGGCGCATCTGCTCTGAGCCTTGCAGCATCATATGTAAATCTTTCAAAAGCCTATTTAGGTATGAATAACGAGCTAAAAGCCCGGGAGTCTTTGCAAGAGGCTGCAAGCTTGCTGCAAGCAGGCGAACTTAGGGCAGGAGCAAGCTTGCAAGCACAGATGGCTGAACTCAGTAAAACATATGCCCTGGCAGTGCAAAAACACCGTGAAATCTACGAAGTACCTAATTTCGACACCCGTGCAGATATAACTTTTAAAGGCGATGGCAGGATCTGACTCAATCAGCGAGGGCAGAAAAAGTGAGCAAGAAAAACAATAGCAAGAAAAAGATTGGCAACATTGAATTAATTGCAATAGCGATTTCGGCGCTTGCAGTACTTGTTTTCATCTACATGAGCTTTTCAAGCAGTCAAGCCCAAAGCGGCAGGTCTGGAATTTCCTGGCCGCCCCAGCTGAACAAGCCTTATCCGGAGCTTGAACTTATGACAAGCAATGGAAGAAAAGTGAAGCTTTCAAGTTTTGCCGGTAAAATTATTTTGCTTGAACCAATCGGAATGTCCTGCCCGGCATGCCAGGCTTTTGCCGGTGCAGATACAAAAGGCGGATTTCAGGGAGTGAGCCCGCAAGCTGGCCTTCCATCTATTGATTCTTTGCTTGCAAAACAGGGTATCTCACCTGCCGACAGCAGGCTTTGCCGGGTGCAATTGCTTTTATACAGCCCGAACATGACTGCACCCACACTTCAAGAAGCTAAGGCCTGGGCAAAACATTTCGGGTTTGGGCAGGCTGCAAATGAACTGGTTTTGATTGGCGACAGCAGTTTTATAAATAACGCCAGCTATCAGATGATCCCCGGCTTTCAACTCATAGACAAAGACTTTATTTTGAAATGCGACTCCACAGGACACAATCCGAAAAACGATCTTTATCGCGAACTCTTGCCGATGCTCAAACGCTCATTGAACTGAGCATCGCTGAACTGTCTTAAAAAGCAAGGGCTTAAAAAGCAAGGGCTGCCTTATTCAGGCAGCCTCAAGCCTATCACCACAAATTTCTGTTTTAGCTGAAGAGGTTGGCGTCGCGGGCAGAAGCAACCAGCCAGTTAATGCAACCTGGCGTTGCAAGACCTCCGGTTACACCGGCTGCTCCCCAGAGCACACGCTTCATAGCATCCTGGGTACCGGCAGCCATGTGCATAAAGCCCATGATCATAGTCGGTCCGCCCCAGGCAATACCGAGGATTTCCATGCCGTTAGCAATTATATTGAGCAATGCTTCTAAGTTTGCCAGGTTGTTTACCCGAACCGTACCTGCTGTATTAACACCCTGAATGACAGTGGCGTCTGCGCCCTGCGGTCCGATTGTACCGTTGGTGGCACCCTGAAGCGCCGGAGCCGATGTATAACCACCCTGCTGGGTTTGGGAACCTGTGAAATTACCGGTGTTGTTTGTCTGAAAACCCGTGTCGGCTGTTGAATCGAATGCATCCTGTGCCAGTGCCGGACCTGCAAGGGTCAAAATAACTGCTGATGCCATAGTAAGTTGGATAAACTTGTTCATTTCTCTGTCTCTCTTTTGTTTTTGTTGATTGAATCTGTTTTGCTAACCTGCGAACTATTCCTCAACCGTTAGTTCAGGATACTTAGGCGGAAAAGATCTAAGACATGACTAAGGTCATGCCGATCTCTTTGAAAGCCCCTGGCTTCTTAAGCGAATTCGCTTAAGAAGCTGAGCAATGAAAGGGGGGAGCTTTCGCTCCCCCCTGTTACTTTCACTTTCGCTCTGCGTAATTAGCTGAAAAGGTTGGCGTCGCGGGCTGATGCAACCAGCCAGTTGATACAACCGGGTGTTGCCAGACCGCCGGTTACACCTGCTGCTCCCCAGAGTACGCGTTTCATAGCGTCCTGAGTACCGGCAGCCATGTGCATGAAGCCCATGATCATTGTCGGACCGCCCCAGGCTATACCGAGGATTTCCATGCCGTTTGCAATGATGTTGAGCAATGCTTCTAAGTTAGCCAGGTTATTTACACGGACCGTACCCGCGGTGTTGACACCCTGGATGACGGTGGCGTCGGCACCCTGAGGTCCTACGGTTCCGTTGGTGGCACCCTGCAGCATCGGGGCTGATGTGTAGCCGCCCTGCTGTGTCTGTGAACCTGTGTAATTTCCTGTGTTCTGTGCTTGTTGTCCAGTAGCTGCTGTCGAATCGAATGCATCTTGTGCAAGTGCCGGTCCGGCCAGTGTCAGAACTACTGCTGATGCCATAGTAATTTTTGCGAGGTCTTTAATCATGGTGGAATCTCCTGCGAAAGCGAAAGCGATGCTGAATCTGCGTTTATGGTGAAGTCTGATTAGTAAGAAACAGGAAGGCTTTGGGGTTCCCCAAATTGCCTAACGCACTATCTCATAACGCGGTACATTACAGGAATTAATGAAGGTAGTCAAGATCCAGATTTTACCGTGCTTTAGATCGCCCGTTTGCCCTGCTATTATTAATTTACCCGGTTTCAAAGCCCTCAGACGGCTCAAAGCAGCCCCGTGACTTTCGTCATAGCAGCAAGCAAGAAGAAAATGCCGGAAACGCTTTGTACACGAAGATCTTAGACAAAATATTTTCAAGCACCCGCACCCAGATCTGATGGACCCATGACTTAAGTCATGTATCTACGCACAAAGGTCATGTGCTATTGGCCCGCAGGCAGCACACTCGAATAGCGGAGCTGCTCAGGCATTAGACAGGTAGCGCCTTGCCCGGCTGGGGTATTGGAGCAATAGCTCAAGGGTGCTTGCAGCGTATGGCCCGATCATTATTTCGCCCATCTGGGTCTCCAACTGCTTCAATGTGGCTACCACATCTATGAGGCTCACTTTCGGTGCCTTGCGCGCCTTAGCCATGCCCCTGGCGTGCAGGCGTGCAAGTGTGTAAGCCATAACCATGTGGTGGAAGCCGGTGACCAGGCTCAAGTGCCCGAAGCCGGCACCGAAGTATTTTTTTCCGAAAAGCAAAGAATAGATATAACGATAAAGCATGTCGTTAATTTCGGGGTCGTCTTCCGGAAACGGAAACTCTTTCAGCTGGTCGATAGCATAAACTTCAATAGCAAGCGGACTTACAAATTCAAACACGTTGCCGGCATTAAACCAGACCCCCAGCCAGAACTTGGGTACGTTAAAGAGAGCCCTGAATGCCCGACGCGGAAAATAAATTTTGTGGAAGGTCGAAAGCAGATGTTTATCCAGCTTGTTGAGTTTGACAGCCGCAATCTTCTGCTCTGGCGCTGCGCCTGCTCTTGAGGCGCTGGCAGCCCCAGTTCCTCCGGGAGTACCGGGCGCCCCCCGCGGAGTCTTGGCCACCTCGGCCTCCAGATAGTCGCAGCAGTCTAATAAACGCTCGGTAAGTGTCTTGCCCTTATCAGTTATCCTCTTCATCAATTCTGCTTCAAAAGCAAGATATTGATCCCAGCTGATCGGCTGCTCAACTGAAAGTTGAATCTTTGACCAGTCCGGCTTGTAATGCGGGTAGAGCATTTTAAAGTCAGCAAACTTCTTGTCGATGGTTTCTTTCTGCTCAAGAAGCGGTGTGCCCTGGTTATGAAGTACAGCCATACTCACAAAGCTGACCGTGGCATAAACTCCTGAAGGTGTTTCTGTAAACGCATACGGAAACTGCTGGCAAATGGTGGGTTTAAACGGTCCCCCTTTTTGCCCGTGAATAAAACAGAGCTTGTTTACAAGAAAAGGGCAGGTGTCGTCCTTGGAAACAATTCTGTGAGTATAGTTTGTTCCTTCCTTTTCATGCTTTTTCAATTCGCGAAAGAGTTTCTTGCCTTTGTATTCATCACTGTATTCGCCCCAGTCAACCGAAGAAACCCGTTTGTAATCCTCCTCGCTCATATTAACCGACCAGCCGCTGCAACAGATTCCGCAGCCCTGGCAGTCGTAGTTGATTCCTTCCGGAATATGAATTTCATCGGTACTTGGCATAATCAGTCCTATAAATGCAAATCTTGTTCAATTACTTTCAACAATATGCCAGAGTTCAAAGAAACTATGCATCTTTTCTGCTTGTGATAAGTAAAGAAAACGAAAACCCGGAGGACTCTCCGGGTTTTCGAGGATCGGGTTGATTGGGCTGGTGATTGCATAATAAAAAACAATTGTGGAAATCTTGTAGCTTGTAAGATTAAGTTCAAGCTAGAAGACAAAATTCTTTTGAAGCGGAACTGTTTGAAATTGAGACTGTCATTAGAAACCAGGTACGGACCTCCAGAGAGAAGAAGAGAAAAACAGCATTCAGCACTGGCTAAACGGTGGATTGAAAAACTGCTATGGCGTAAGCGACACCGGTTTTGGAATTGAAAAAGAAATTCAGGAAAAGCTCTTTCAGCCCTTTGTTCAAGGCGACGGCACAACTACCAGGGATGGACGCTTATATGAGCAAGCCTTTTAAGATCGACGTGCTGAAAGAGATTCTGGAGCAATATACAGAAGCTCAAAAGAAAGCAGCTTCAGCAAATTAATGAAAACAAGCTGAACAAAACGCCGGATGTCAAGCGCTTGAATTATGATCTACCTGATCTGGATCAAATACTTACCTGTTCTGGAGATTCCGGCAATGGCCAAACAAGAAGAGCCTGAAAAAAACAACAGCGAGGGGCTGAATAAAGCAGTGGATTTACTGGCTGAAACAGCCAACCACATAATGGATACGGTCAGCTGGTTTGCAAAAACCCTTCATTCAAGCGGCAATGTTTTCAAAATAGAAGACGCCCGCGGTGCCACTGCCGAGGTTTCGCTCTCAATTCCAAAGGGCGGAGCAGGCGAGGTATGCCTGCGGCTCGGTCAAACAAGAAAGCACTATCCGGCTCAGGCTGCAAATCCAGACGAAGAGTTTCGCCGGGGCGCAATTGTCAGAGTTAAAGATGTGGGCGTAAACACAATGTTTGTGGAAAGTCCGGAGCAGTCTATCTGAATCTGAATCAGAATCAAAGCTCCTGCAAGTTTGCTCGTTTCCTTCAACATAAAGCTCGAGTCGTCAATCCCAGACTTAATAAAAGATCCCATACAAGAGGATATGATCGCCAGGCTTTAACCTGGGGGTCGATTTGAAGTTCCGCATTTCCAGACGCCGTTTTTCGCAGCTGGCTATTGCTAACGCAGCTCTTGCAAGTATTGGCAGAATTGACAAAGAGGCCGCCGGAGCGGCAACACTTGCTGATTCCACCAGCAAAAGCAAGCTGATTCCAAGAGGGTTTGCTATGAAGTTGCAGCTTGAAGTTAACGGCAAAACTCATGTCTTTGAAAATATAGATACACGTACAACTTTGCTTGATCTGCTAAGAAACCACCTTGATCTGACCGGAAGCAAAAAAGGCTGCGATCACGGGCAGTGCGGAGCCTGCACTGTAATAGTCGACTCAAAGCGAATTAACTCATGCCTGGCCCTTGCGGTGATGCAGCAGGGCAAAAAAGTGACCAGCATCGAAGGGCTTGCAAAAGGAGAGGAACTGCATCCGCTGCAAGAAGCATTCATTGAGCATGACGGTTTTCAGTGCGGATACTGCACATCAGGACAAATCATGTCTGCCCTTGCAATGCTCAATGAACCTTGCGGCAACGCAGACGCAGACGTGCGCGAATGCATGAGCGGCAATCTTTGCCGTTGCGGTTGTTATCCCAATATCATCAATGCTATTCAGTCCGTCCGTAAAAACAAAAGCGGGGGACCAAGCTGATGCAACCCTTTGAGTACAAGTCGGCAGCCAGTCTTGAAGAGGCAATTAAAGAAGCCGGCGCTGGGGCAGCTTCAGAAAAGAGCCGCCAGCTCATTGCAGGCGGAACAACAAAGCTCGATTTGATGAAATTATCGGTTGAAAAACCCGATCTATTAATCGACATAAATCATATAGGCCTGAACAAAATAGAAAAAAAAGGCGATTCGCTTTTTATCGGCGCACTTATTACTAACAGCGAGCTTGCATTTAACGAGCTTGTCAAAAATGAATATCCGGTTCTGAGCCAGGCAATTCTTTCAGGAGCCTCAGCACAACTAAGAAACATGGCAACTGCCGGCGGCAACGTCATGCAGCGAACCCGCTGCTATTATTTTAGAGACAGTGCTTTTCCCTGCAACAAGCGCGAGCCAGGTTCGGGTTGCCCGGCAATTGAGGGCTACAATCGCATTCATGCCATTTTAGGCGGCAGCGATTCCTGTGTTGCCACGCACGGGTCCGATATGTGCGTGGCGCTTGTAGCGCTGGATGCAATTCTGCATCTTAAAAGCGCATCGGGAAAAAGAAGCGTAGAAATAAAAGACTTCCACTTATTACCAGGAAAGACACCTGAAAAAGAAAACCTGCTTGCGCCCGGAGAAATCATCACTTCTATAGAGCTTCCAAAGAGAGCTTTTGCAAAAAACTCCCTTTATCTCAAGGTCAGAGACAGGGCTTCGTATGCTTATTCTTTGAGCTCTGCGGCAGTGGCTCTTGAAATAAAGAATCAAAGAATTGAGTCATGCAGAGTTGCACTAGGTGGCGTGGCAACAAAGCCCTGGCGAGCAGAAGAAGCAGAGGCCGTGCTTACCGGCAACAAATGCTCCGAAAACTTATATAAGAAAGCAGCAGAAGCGGCACTTTCTAAGGCTAAAGCCCTTAAGCATAACGGTTTCAAAATCGAGCTTACAAAACGAACAATTGTTCGGGCTTTAATACTGGCAGGTGAAATTTCATGAGCAAAGACAATGGTCAAAGCAAAGTAATAGGCCTTGCCGTAGACAGAGTAGATGGTCGCTTAAAAGTAAGCGGCATGGCAAAGTATGCCGCCGAGTATCAGCTTGAGAATCTGGCGTATGCAGTGCTTGTCCAATCAGAAATATCAAAAGGCAAAATAAAAAACATAGATAGTTCAAAAGCAGAAAAGCTTGAAGGCGTATTGCTTGTTCTTACATATAAAAATGCCCCTAAAATACCGACAAAAGCAAGCAGTGATTTCGATGACTCTTTGCACCTGCTTCAAAACAATCTCATTCATCATGACAGGCAAAACATTGGCGTTGTGGTGGCAGAGACTCTTGAACAGGCAAAATATGCCGCGTCGCTTCTTGAAATAGAATATGAAAAAGCGCCGGTAGATGTCGACATGGACAACTCATTAGGCAAAGCCAGAACACCAAGAAGCGAAGAAGACGAACTGCAAAATCTCAAAGAAGACAGTGCTTACAAACGGGGAGACTTTAGTAAAGCATTCGAATCAGCCGAGCTGAAATTGACCCAGACTTACATCACTCCAGCTGAGATTCACTCAATGCTGGAACCTCATGCCACTACGGCTCAGTGGCAGGATAACAAGCTCACTGTCTGGGAAAGTACCCAGGCAATTTTCAACACCAGAAACAAACTTGCAAAAGCATTCGGACTGCCGCCCGAGCAAGTAAGAGTGATAACAAAATTTCTCGGGGGCGGTTTTGGCAGCAAACTCAGCACCTGGTCAGGCACGGTTCTCTGTGCAATCGCAGCAAAAACATGTAAACGTCCGGTGCAGCTGGCGCTCAGCCGCCAGAACACTTATAGCAATACAGGCGCCAGACCGCGAACTGTACAAGCACTAAAATTGGGGGCCGCTAAATCAGGCCGGCTGACTGCTCTGGAGCACGTATCTATATCGGAAAACTGCAGATTTGCTGATTTTGTGGAAGACGGAAGTGAAATCTCGACTCATTTTTATTCATGCCCTAATTTGAAAGCAAGCTCCAAAACAGTGGAGCTGGACATAGGCAAGCCCACCTGGATGAGAGCGCCGGGCGACTGCCCTGGCTCATTTGCTCTTGAATCTGCAATCGACGAACTTGCATATCTGGCTTCTATAGATCCGCTTCAAATCAGGCTGCTGAATTACGCAGAAAAAAATGAAAAGGATAATTTGCCTTGGTCCAGCAATTATTTGAAGCTCTGCTATCAAAAAGGAAGCGAGCAATTTGGCTGGCACAAACGCAGCCTTGCACCCGGCTCCATGAAAGCAGGCGATAAATTGCTGGGCTGGGGAGTGGCAAGCGCCTGCCATCCGGCTCACCGGATGAAAGCTTCTGCAAAAATAGAACTCAAAGCAGACGGCACGGCTGTCATTTCTTGCGGCACGCAGGACATAGGCACCGGTACTTATACAATTTGCAGCCAGATAGCCGCAGAGACCCTTGCACTGCCACTTTCCAGGATCGTGTTTAACTTAGGCGATACTACAATGCCGGAAGCCCCGCTTTCAGGCGGTTCTATGACCGCTGCCACAGCCGGCTCCACAGTTTTGGAGCTTTGCAAACAGGCTGTGGAAAAGCTGGCAAGAATAGCTAGCGAAGATAAAGATTCGCCTTTGTATAAAGAACAAACAGAAGATATACAGGCAGTCTCCGAAGGACTTTATTCAAGAAAAAATCCGGAACAGGGCGAGAGTTTTGTTTCTCTGCTTACAAGAAATGGCGGTGCTGCGTTAAAACTCGAAACGAGCCTGGCACCTGACAAAAACAAGCTGGACAAATATTCGAATTACTCATTCGGAGCTCATTTTGCCGAGGTTCAAATAGACCCGGAGCTTGGAAAAATAAGTGTCACTCGCTTTGTTTCAGCAATTGCAGCCGGCAGAATAATAAACCCGAAGACCGCAGCGAATCAGGTTAGAGGCGGCGTAATTTACGGGATTGGCATGGCACTTACAGAAGAAATTCTCAGAGACAGTAAAACAGGCAGAGTACTTAACGCCGACCTTGCTGAATATCATCTTCCGGTACATGCAGATATTCCCAAAATAGAAGTGCTCTTTTGCGGTGAGGCAGACCCGGTCGTAAACGAGCTCGGAGTAAAAGGAATCGGCGAAATTTCGAATATAGGTGTTGCAGCGGCTATTGCAAATGCGGTTTATCATGCCAGCGGCAAGCGGATCAGGCAGCTGCCTATTACCCTGGATAAATTGCTTTAAAAGTAACTGAGGAAAAGCGATGGCAAGCAAACGCATACTCATGATTGTAGGTGACTTCGTCGAAGACTATGAAGCAATGCTTCCATATCAGATTTTGAGAATGCTGGGGCACGAAGTAGACACTGTCTGCCCGGGCAAAAAAGTAGGAGAGCGCGTCAAGACTGCAATTCATGACTTTGAAGGAGACCAGACTTATACAGAAAAGCCCGGTCATTTATTTGCAATAACTGCAGATTTTGACGAGGTCGAAGAGGCAAATTATGACGCGCTCGTGATTCCGGGCGGCCGATCTCCCGAATACTTGCGCCTCAATAACAGAGTGCTTGAAATTACAAGGCACTTTTTTGATAAGTCAAAACCCGTGGCTTCACTCTGCCACGGCCCCCAGGTACTGGCAGCAGCAGGCGTACTTAAGAACAGAACTTGCACTGCCTACTACAGCCTTGAGCCCGAAATAATACAGGCCGGTGGCCGCTGGGTAGAAGCTGAATGCGATGCTACAAACGCACACACAGACGGCAATCTTGTAACTGCAGTAGCATGGCCGGGCCACCCTGAGTGGATGCGCGAATTTATCAAACTGCTGGGAACAAGAATAGAAACTTAAACAAGCTCCGTAAAGCCGCTAAAGCAAGCACCTGGGACACAACAAGAAACACGAAAATTGAAAGAACTCAAATCAATTATTTCAGCATATAAAAGCGCAAGCAGCCTCGGTCAGGAAGCAGTACTTGCAAGAGTGATTCAAGTATCGGGTTCCGCATACAGACGACCCGGCGCCGCCATGCTAGTAATTGAAAGCGGCGAAGTACATGGATCAGTAAGCGGCGGCTGCCTTGAAGAAGACCTGAAAGAGCATTGCTTGCAATTAATCAAAACCGGCAAAAACAGCAGAAATACTCAGACTGTTGCTGACGGAGAATCGCTGCAATGCATTTTTCAATACGACACTTCATATGACCACGACGACATACTCGGCTCCGGAAGCGGCTGCACAGGAAAAATCACCATACTTGCCGAGCTATTGACGGCAAACTCACATAGAAACCCGCTTTTGCTTGCCGAAAAACTATTTTCAGAACAAGATCGCATGAGAAGCAATAACTATAGCTGCCTGGCCACCGTCACCGAGACGCAAAATTGCAGTGAGCTGCAGGCTTCTGATCTTTTCCAGACAGGCTCAAATGAGGTTTTGAGCAAAGGCCTGCATTTTGTAATTGAAAGCAAAACAAAAACTCCAACTAATCAGAAGTCTGAACTTAGAAGCTTTAAGCTGGAAAATCGCTCTGGAGATTCCTGTTTTAAGCTTTTTTTGCAGGCGCTTCCACAAGCAAAACGGCTGCTGATATTCGGAGCCGGCCCGGACGCCCGCCCGCTTGCCGAGCTTGCAAGTAGCCTGGGGATGCGTGTGGAGGTTTACGACCACCGACGGGCTTATGTAAGCAAAGAAAAGTTCCCGAGTGCAAACTTCGTATCACACTACAAACCTGAAGACAAAGACAGCTGGCCGGCAATAGATGAACAATGCTATTGCCTTGCAATGGCACATAACTTTCTTGTAGACAAGAGTGTTGTAAACAGTCTACTGAACTCGCACGCAGCTTATATAGGCGTTCTCGGACCGAAAAAGAGAACAGAGAAGATGCTTGCTCAGCTTAAAGCGCAATGCCCGGAGCTATTTTTCTCAGAGCCCTCTGAGAAATCAATGCAGAATCTTTACGCCCCTGCCGGGCTCGATATAGGCGCAGAAACAGCCGAAGAAATTGCAATCTCTATTATTGCCGAGATCAAAGCAGTTGCAAACCGACGCGAGGCCGGCTTTCTAAAAAATCGCCGGCTTCCCATACATGAAAGCAGCACGAGCGAGCCTGATAAAAACGCAGCAGAGCAGCTTTTGATGTCTCAATCTGAAAAGTCAAATAACAGTGCCAGGGAGCTCAGATGCCGGATACAGCTTTAATTGTGCTTGCAGCCGGCCAATCAAGTCGCATGGGCAGCCCGAAGCAGCTGAAACTGTTAGGCGAAAAAAAACTGATTGAACACGCAGTTGAAAGCGGACTGAGTTCCCAATGCAGGAAAATACTTGTTGTTCTGGGGTGCAAACAAGAAATGATCAGGACGCATCTAAACGCAATCACAGACAAAGCGGGCAGGCGCCTTGAACTGATTTCAAATCAAAACTGGCAAAGCGGCATGGCATCATCAATAGTGGCAGCCATCGAATTTCTTTCAAGGACGGAGAATTCGTACATTAAAGCCGCAATAATTTCAAGCTGCGATCAGCCTTATTTTAGGGCCGAAAAGATAAACAAAATGATCGAGCTCTACAAAAGCTCAGATCAAACGAGAATAATCGCCTCGAACTATGAAGGTATAAACGGCATACCTGCGCTTTTTCCGCGCGTCTTTTTCGGCCAACTGCAGCAGCTCAAAGGCGAAAAAGGCGCCAGGCCAATAATTGAAGCTCAAAAAGCCAGGCTTATTCAAATGGATTTTCCCGAAGCGGCTTTTGATATAGACACGGAAGCCGAACTCAAGAATTATCTCGAAAAATCAAAACAACTGCTCTAAGTGGGAAAAGTCCCAGTTTCAGCCGGTCTCATTTCAAATTTTTTTCAAAGCTGATTTTTATAAAAGCTGAGATAACGTAAGACAGGTTGTGTTTCAAATGAAGGAACTTCAAGCAGAAATCCCCGCCGAGCTTGAGAATCCCGACTCAGGCATTAAGAGCCAAGAAAACGAGAGTCTCTCGCTTCTCAGCCTCAGTGATAAGACAGCGTTATTTCTGAGCAGAACTCTCACAAAAGACAAGAGCGAATCCGGCTCATATGAATACGAATACAAACCGGGCAGGGCGCTTCGCAAGCAGTGCGAGTTTACTCAGTACACAAAAGAGTTTCTGCAAAGATACAAAAAGCAAATTAGTCCCTGCCAGAATCCCGACGGCAGCACCAGCTACTTCATACCGATGCACGGAATCAGCAGCCGGGTTATCGGAAGCAACCACAGTTATGAGCCAAAATATTTTCGAAGCGTCATGGAAGTGCGCGTAGCAAAAGACGCCCATAATCTTGATCAATGCAGCTTCAAAAGAGGACCCAGAATTGAAGAAAGCAAAGCAGAGTTTGAAAACGGGATTGACGCAGAACTCAATGGTTCAGAAAGCCTGCTTGCAAGCCGGCGCCCGCTTAACTTCTTTACCCATGGAGCTTTCAGCTCAGCAGGCGTAAGCGATGCAGACGCTCTGCGCCTGGCAATGCTCAGCGGCATTCCTACTGTCAGCGTAGACTGGCGTTCAACTGAAGGAGCCTGGTACACGCTGCCCATGCGCTATGTAGTCGACTACAACGGAGCAGTATCTCAAGAAAAGCAATTTGAAAAAGCGCTTGACGCTATCTTCGACTTAATAAGCCCCGAAAACGGCACAATGGTGAGCTTCAGCCGGGGCGCCGCATTCAACAACGAGTATATGAAGCACCGCTTCCTGCTTGCACACGGCTCCAAAGCAAACGCAGGCGAGAATCAAGAGCAGTTCAAATTGAACGGTCACGTGCTTTCACATGCAGACTTAAACACCTCCGAGTTCAAATTGCGTGTGCAAGGCTTCAACCCTCTTGTTGAAAGCAGTGCAAACACAGTCGTGCTGGGTAACAGAAAAGACAAAGCCCTTTTTCTTGGAAAGTTGCGAATATTCGGAGATCGCGTGGGCGACGGCTATAGAAGCGACATCGAAGCAGTAAACGCTGCCGGAGGAAAATATGTAATTGATGAAGTTCAAAAACATGGCGGCAACTTCAATCACTATGTGAACTATTCTTTAATAGCCAGGCTTCTTAGAGAAATGTCGGATCAAAATGTACCAGACAAAGCTCTTAACTCAGCCGCCAATAAGATGGAAGCGCCGGCTAAAATCAGGTAGCATTTAGCCCGGTAGAAAATTCCGGTGATTATCAATGAAGATTAGCTCAGTTTCAGCAGCTCTGATTCTTTCGGCTCTGACTTTTACCTGCGCCAGCCCCAGATCTGTATACGCTGAAAACACAAATGACAAAACCGCCAGCTCAAGCAAAACAGCAAGTACAGGCAAAACAAGCAGCACGAGCAAGAAAAGCGCTGACTTTGAGCCGGACAGGCTGGCTCATTTGAACAATGAAGGCATACTTGCATTCAAAGCAAAAAAGTTTGAGCTGGCTGAAAGCAGCTTTGAAAAGGTAATTGCAGGGCTCAAAGAAGAAAAACTTTCGGAGCTTAGCCTGGCAGAAGTTCTTGCCAACCTGAGCCTGGTTCAAAAGCAAGCAGGCAAAACAACGCAAGCAGAAGAAACACTCAAAGAAGCAAAGACAATTCGCGCAAGATACCACATGCCTGCCTTAGACCCGAACTTCGTAGACATACTTCCAAGCGCGGCTCTGCGCAAGCAGGGAAGCGAAATGGTAAAAGAAACAGTCGACATTCTTGAAGGCAAAGACAAGCTTTTTCCACCCGGAACCATCAAAGACTTATCCGAAAAGGCCTGGTCCGAAACCATGCAGGAAGCACTTGTGCATAAGAAAGCCGGAGATCTCAAAGCTGAGTTTCTAAGCCTCAGAAGAGCTCTGACTATTGCAAATACTTTTCCAAAACCGAATGACAAAGTAGTGAGTTCGATGAATCTTTTAGCCGATCTCTACAGACACATGGGCAGGCCCTATTCAGCAAGAATGCTGTTCTTGCAGTGTGTAAAAGAACACGACAAAATGGGCAAGTCTGAAAGCGCCGACTATGCGACCTTGCTCGATCATGCAGCTCAAACCATGCTGGTTTTGCATGAAAACAAAGAAGCAGAAAAACTTCTCGAGCAGGCAATCACAATCTATAAAGAAAAGCTCGGTCCTGAAAGTCCAGACCTGGCTATGGCTATGAGCACACTCGGCGAACTTTATATTCAAGAGAAAAACCATGAAAACGGCGAACAAATGCTGCAGCAGGCGCTTGCAATCATGAAAAAGACCCTCAAAGCCGATGATCCGCGAATTGTAGTAAGTGAGGATTATCTCGGCACTTATTACTCTAAGCACGGCAAGCTCAAAGAAGCAGAAGAGCTCCAAAAAGACGTTCTTTCTAAAATCGAAAAACACACCGGAAACAAAACCACTGCCGACCTGATTCTTGCAGTGAATAACCTGGCGCAAACCATGAACCGGCAAAAGAAGTACGAAGAAGCCGCCCCGCTCTATAAACGCTGTGTGGAAATGAACAAAGAGCTTTACGGCAACAAGCACTCAAGAACCATGCACTCAATCGGTACCTATGCAAGCTTTCTTGAAAAAAGCGGACACAAAGAAGAAGCAGACAGGCTGCTCAAGGAAATCACAAAGCCCAACTGAGAATTCAGCTTTTAAGCCAAAAACCAGGATGCAGTTCAGGATTTTTCTTCTAAGACCTATGGTCTGAACAGGTCGCACTTGATAAGGCCGGCTTTGGCACCTGCATATTTTGCCAGGGTTCCGAGCACTCCCATGCCGTACTTAACGCTATTCCAGAAGTTTATGGATGATGCTTCGGCAAAATAGCGGGTTTCAACCCCGATTTCAGCAATTTTGAAACCGAAGTAAGCAGCCTGGCAGAGTATCTCGGCATCAAACACAAATGCCAGTGAGTTTCTCAGAAACGGAACTGTTTCAAGAAACCTGCGGCTGTAGGCACGGTATCCGGTATGGAACTCCGAAAGATTGGTTCCCAGCACCATATTTTGCGTGCTTGTAAGAAAACGATTAGCTATGAACTTATACATGGGCATGCCGCCCTTCAAAGCCCCGCCGCCTAAAAAGCGCGAGCCCAAAACTATATCTGCTTCGCCTTTCAAAATCGGTGCCACCATATCCGGTATCTTCAAGGGGTCATACTGGTAATCCGGATGCAGCATGATTACAACATCAGCACCGTCACGCAGCGCTTCTGCATAACCGGTCTTCTGGTTGCCGCCGTAACCGACATTGTGAGGATGGCGGATGACTTTAATAGGCAGGGTGCTTGCTACTGCTACTGTGTCGTCTTTGCTGCAATCGTCAACAAGGATGATTTCATTGACCAGGTCTTTGTCTATTTCAGTCCAGGTTTTTATAAGCGTTTTTGCCGCGTTGTAAGCAGGCATATGAACAATCACTTTGACCGGCTTAGTGGCGGCTGAACCTGTTCGTTCGGTGGTCGCTTGTCCTTGAGGGCTCATTTCTAGTAACTCCGGAATAATCTAAACAGTACAAATGCAACAAAAACGATATTTTTCAAGTAGCTAAGAGATCTTAACCAGGGCTTGCTATGAGTTGCTAGGAACTTATGCTAATCCGCAATAATGATTAATGACAACCAGGCAAGCCTGTAGTTCAAAAACTTCGCCCGGCAAGCCGATTGAGCCCCGGTCGTATACACAAGATCGGAAGTCGGACTTGATTAAAAAGTGCTAAGATGAGCGGAGTCAGGCCCTTTTCAATAAGAGCTTAAAGAAATCCAAGCATCGCCCCAGTTAGCTCGCCGGCAGCCCCGTCCCTCACCTCCTCAACCGAATTCGCTTTAGATTCACTCGGCAAAAACCATGCAAGCATTCAAATCCGAAATTCCTGAGGAAATACACGGCAACGGGCGTTTTCTTTTGAAGCAGGCAGAATTCGAGCCGGCTTATCTAAAAGTTTACAAAAGCGGCGAGCTAGAAAAGCGAATTGAACAAGCTCTATCCTCGCTTGAAGATTGTATGGTCTGCCCGCGTAACTGTCATATAAACAGGCTTGAAAATAATATCGGCGTTTGCAAATCAGGCCGTTATGCAAGAGTGTCTTCTGCATTTGCTCACTTTGGCGAAGAAGATTCGTTGAGAGGATTCAACGGCTCCGGCACCATCTTTTTTGCATGGTGTAACTTACGCTGTGTTTTTTGCCAGAACTACAGCACAAGCCAAAAAGGGGAAGGTGCCGAATGCAGGCCTGAAGAACTTGCAGAAATGATGCTAGATTTACAAAGCCAGGGCTGCCACAACATCAACTTTGTGACACCAGAGCATGTGGTGCCGCAGATTCTAGAAAGTTTGCCTTATGCCATCGAGAAAGGGCTTTCAATCCCGCTTGTGTACAACACAAGCTCATACGACAGTCTTGAAAGCATTGGGCTTCTTGATGGAATCGTTGACATTTACATGCCTGACTTCAAGTTCTGGTCCAGAGAAAATGCACGCAAATATGCACTAGCGCCTGATTATCCCGAAGCTGCCAGGAAGGTAATAAAAGCAATGTACGGGCAGGTGGGCGACTTATTAGTAGACGAAAACGGTATTGCAAAACGCGGATTGATAATAAGGCATCTGGTGATGCCAGGACTTACAGATGACAGCCGTGAAATCATGCAATATCTTGCAAGCGAAATTTCCAAAAACAGCTTTGTAAATATAATGGACCAGTATTATCCTGCATACAGAGTTACGAAAGAAGAAAAATATGCCGAAATAAACAGGCGGATTTTTCCATATGAGCTAAAAGAAGTGGAAACACACGCAAAAGAAGCCGGGCTCTGGCGCTTTGATTCGAGATGGCGCAAGAGCTTTCGTATGTTTTAGTTAACGCCCGGCTCCAGCTAACACAACCAGGATGAAGTCGGCAGGGTAAAAAGCGTGTGGACGGAATTGCTTGAGTGCCAGTGGAAGCTTGACCCAGAATTTGATACGTATTATTATACGTATATCTATCAGAATTAAGTTTGGCGGGTTTCAAACCAATGAAAAAAGCAAAACCCAGTAGTTCTAGAAAAAAAACAACTAGCCGAAAAAGCGATATTCCTGCCAGCAGCTACAAAGGCAAAGTAACTACTGCAGGCACCTCGGAAGGTTTTCGTTTCGACAAATCCTTGTTCAAGCAGCATCCTGAATTCAAGCAAAAAGCAAATGTCAGAGCTGACGTGATTGGACGAGGAACCATACTGGTTTCCCTAATTGACAATACGCACATCGAATTAGAGGACGACCCAGTTCTATCGGCCTTTCTGGCATTCCTTGAAAATGACATCAGTCAAAACGTTTCAAGTTTGACACCTGTTTCTGCTGAACAAATAGCTCGTGCCAAAGAGCTCACAGCCGGAGTAACAGCTACTGACGAAGAGCTGGAATAAACTGTGAACGTAAACGGCTGGCAACTGCTCCAGCATCCCATATTCAAACTTCAATTTGACCGGCTGGAGGCTGAAGTTCAGAAGCTGGCAAGAACCCAGCCTCTCAGCTACAAGAATCACAAAAGCACCAAACTGCTGAAGAGAATCAGCGACCTTATAAGCGAAGAGATTCCCGCAGACCCAGCTCATGCACGATTCAAGCAAGGCAAAACACTGGGAGCTGGATACCAACACTGGCAGCGCGCCAAGTTTGGTCGTTACCGTTTGTTCTTTCGTTTTTTAAATCGGAAATCAGCTGACAGAGAGATCAAAGTAATTATCTATGCCTGGCTAAATGATGACAGCACCCTGCGTAAGGAAGGAGACAAGAATGATCCTTATGTGTTGTTCGCAAAAGGTTTAAGGAAGGGCCAGCCACCAAACTCAATAGAGGAACTTATCAAAGCATCTCAAGAATTGAAGATCGATACAGAGATTTGAAAAGGTCAAATAGCGTCTGGTACCAGGTCACAAGACTTATGGGTAACTTGATCCTGGAAAAGTTACCCTGGTAACTACTTTACAGAGCAATCTCATTCCTATCACTCAGATAAATTTCAGAAACATCTGGCAAACTTTGCAAAATAAATTGCAATTAGGTATATGCCGTTTTCTGCTTATGAGGTTGGGTGTTAAGCAATGGCTACAGATTTCCAGTCGAAAAACAAAAACAGTGAGCAAATCGAGCAATTCGAGAAGCAGAAGTGCAGCAAAGCCAGTGCCTGCGAAAAAAGCCTCGAACAAAATTTGCATGAATCCGTCAACTCCAGATCAAGAAACGAGTTTAACAAGCAAAAACATGACGAACTCAACCCGGAAAAACGCCGGGGTCGCAATACGGATGGGCGAAAGCATTTTGGCGAATGTGATCTTCAAGACCACAAGTTCTTCGGCAAAAACAAAAGCCTGGCAGTGCATTTGAAAAACGGCATTCCCGAAAAGATCCAAAATGAAAAGCAGAGCTGGGAGCGCGATGCGAAAAATCCGCAAATATGGCACGTTAGCCAGGAAGGCAAGCAGAATAGATTTACTGTTAAAGCGGAAGTGCTGACAAAGGGCGAGGTGATAAGCATAAAAGTAAAAGATGCCAGTGGCACGGAGACCTTAATCAAAAACGAATTACCGGATTTGCCGCTTGAAAGAAAACAAATTGCATCTGACAGCCAGCCACACATGAATGCAGCAG
Source organism: uncultured Candidatus Obscuribacterales bacterium (assembly GCA_964615655.1). Taxonomy (GTDB): domain Bacteria; phylum Cyanobacteriota; class Vampirovibrionia; order Obscuribacterales; family Obscuribacteraceae; genus JAIEPM01. The sequence goes on from CAZTQO010000046.1 coordinate 42,146, forward strand.
AAATTCTGCTTGCTGCAAGAGAACTCCACACGGCAGCAAATGCAAAGCTCTTTCCTTTTGGACCGCCTTTGCCTGATCAGGAAAAAATCGCAAATCTGCTTGAGCCAATGAGGCCGGTAGACAGAAAAGCCGTTGAACTGGCCTACAAAAACGAATTCAAAGTCGGTTTGCGCCAGGATCTTTCGAAACAGCTCGGGTCTGATTCAACGAACTGGCGCCATGTGGAAGCAATTCTGAATCGCAAGGAAGACTCTGCCGATGATGCAGGGCAATTGCGCACCGCTTTGCAAAAACTCGAGAATTCAAGTAAGCGCATGGAAGACTATTACAATCCAATCAATACTGTGCTGCGAGCAATTCCCGAAAACTTAATAGGGCATTTCGACTATCTGGACAAGCTGCAGGCAGGTGTCGATAAATCAAGGGCAGAAGCCGATATTTTGAAGACCCTCGGCTCGATGAAAGCCGCTGAAATAGAGGAAATGAAGGCAGCTTACAAAAATAACTATGATAACAAAGACATTGAAAAAGAGCTCTTCGAAAATAAGAATCTTAAGGACGAAACAAAAGCAGCCTTGAAAATTCTTTTTAAAGGCATTGATCATCGTGATAAAAGTGATTGTGAATCAGTGCAAAACACCCTGCAGTTGGCAGAACTTGGGCTAAAGTCGCAAAACCCGAATATTTTCCGGGAAGCTTTCCAGACAGCATCTCAAGATGCAAGAACTGCGTTCTTAAATAATCATGGCAGAAAGAAAATTGAAGCTGCCTTTAGCGGAGATGAGAGAGAGATTGCGCTTGCCTATGCAGAGCGAGGTCATGCAAACATTGCCCACTTAATAGAAGGCGACACGCACTGGTGGCATAGCAATAAAGAAGCAATTAGCAGCCTGCTTTCTAACCCGTCTCAACTTGATATGGAGCAGTTCGGCAGAGGGAAAGAACTGGCTGCCAGCAAAACACAGCTCGAAGCCGGCAGCAAAGACGAGCAGGCGCTCAATTTTTATACGCGGGTTCACAAAGCGCTATCTGCGGCAGGCACTCCGCGAGAAGTCGCAATCTGGGAATCAACGTTATGCGGCGGAACTGAATTTGCAAGCAGAGTTCTAGAATCAAGAGATGATGGATTTTTCGGCTCTGGCTGGAATGCAAGAACTGACAGGCACAAAATGCTTTCTGCAGTTGAGAATTTGAGCAAAAGCGATTTTGACCATCTAAAAACGCACCCTGAAGAAAAGAAACAGATTGACGATAATCTGAAAAGATTTCTAGGTGACAAAGACCGCAAGCAGGTAATGGACATGCTTAACTACAAATTGAGCCAAAATCATTACAGCGATGCAACTGCGGCAGGGCGAAGATCCATAAATGAATTATTTGCCAGCGACCACAATCCGGCAAGTCGAATAAACCGCCTGCTGCATATGAGCAAGCAGGAGCAAGCCCGCCTGCAAAGCAATCCCGATTTTGCAAAGAAACTAAAGGCAACTATCGACCGTTACTGCAGCGGAGAAGAAGCATATCTTGCACAGCGCATTATTGAGAAAATTGCATCAAATAAAGGACTCGACGGCATTGACAGGGTTCTCATCGATAATGTTCAAGGTTCCTCTTCTCCGCTTAAAAAGACGATCAATCTAGAGCAGTCTTTTAAGCAAGATCAAACTTTGCTGAAAAGGATAGGGCATCCACAAAATCAAGAAGACCAGAACCTGTCTCAATATTTTCACAAGGGTTTTCGCAAGCTTATAGATCAAGCCGGGTTCGGTGCTCGCGAAGTAAATGCCAAGGATTCCTCATACAAAAGCCCTGGGCGTTACGAAGAGTTCGCCAGATCTCTTTTCAGCACGGGGCAAATGCCTCTGGCGCTCAGGCTGCAACTAGCCCGAAATAAGGAGAGCAAGCTTCAAGCAATTTTGAGCGCCTCTGAGAAAGAAAAGCATGATCTCCTCTCTACAGATGCGTCAAAGCGGAACTGGCGCGAGTCGATACTTGGCACCGGTGATGAACGGCAACTACTCACTAATCTACTTAAACACCCCACAATGAACAACGCAGACCAATTTAGAGCTTTTGTCGTCAGCGGGGTTGGTGATGCAAGCCAGCTAATGCACAAACTCGAAAAGATGACACCGGCTCAAAAACAAGAGCTTGTTGATGAATACTTCGCCAGTTACAAGAAGCTGCTCGGCGCTGATCTGATCGGGAAGCTCCCGTCCGATCTGGATAAGCAGCATTGCAGAGAATTGCTCAGCCCCGCAGAGATTAACCTGCGCCAGCTGGTTCTAAACGCAAGAAGCACCGCAGATGCTCACAGCAGTCCATTTGATGCAATGATGAACGCAGGCTGGGACAAAACCTCTCTTACTGCCCAGGAATCAAACAACAATCTCGACAAGTTTCTAAAAGAACACAGCAGCGAAATGCAAAGCTTGCATCCGGACAAGCGCGCCAAGTTAGACAGAGCTGTCGAAGACTACAGGAAGGCTCTAAAACACTATGTGGAATCGAAGGGACAGGCAAGCGAAGCAGTGGTTGACTCAGTCATAACGCTCTCTGCTGTTGCCGGTGCTTGCTTTACCGGCGGCAGCAGCCTGGCGCTTCTAACATCAGTAGGCGCAGGTGGCGCGGTCTTCCGTGTTGCAGCTATGAAAGCAATCCAGGGCAGCGACTTTGATGCCAGCCCCGAAAACATTGCCAGACAGTTCGCCAAGGGCGCTGTTGCGGCAGATATGGGTTTTATTGGACCAGGAGCAATCGGGCTTAAGTTCGCAGTTGGTGACAAGGTAGCAGCAAACGCTGCTGAAAACGTCATTAACTACCTCTCTGAAAAAGGTGCCCGAAGCATATTGAAAGAAATTCCAGGAGAGGCTCCTTATGTAATAAAGCAAGAAGCCGCACGCGCAATAAAAGCCGAACTCATGAATTTATCCCGCCAGAGCGTGCTTGCCGAAACGAAGGATACCAAGGAAGCTATCCACAGAATTGCCGGCAAGGTGCTGAATAACACAGTAAGCGCTTCTCAGCGTCAGAGCTTCGAAGCAACGATTCGCGGCGAACTGAAATCAGCTCTTAACAGTTCAATGAGAGAGAAGCTGATTAACGAGGCGCAGTCGATGGCGCTAAATGTCGGGACGGCAACAACTGTAAATGCCAGCACAGAGCTTCTGTCAACAGCAGCCGGCATGGAAGACTATAAAACGCTCTACGAAAGAGTCGAGCGAGCCTCCGCAGCAGGAGCGCTCGGAGCAGCCGCCTTTCATGGTGCCGCTAAAGTATTTCATTGTGTATTTAGAGCTGCCGGTGGCGAGGGCAAATTTAAACCTGCTGATTCCGGCAACTTACAAGCCGTAATCGGCCGAGACGAGAAAGGATATTTCGCAACTGAAGGCACTTTGATTCAACACGCCAACAAAACTCAAATATCTGTAAAAGCAGGAAAGTATTACTTTAAGGCCGGCGACAAAGTAATTACCGATGAGATTCACTATGGCACTTTTAGCAGAGATAAAATCGAAGCCAGAGGACTGCTCAAAAAAGGCGAGAAAGTCGCAGATCAAACTACAAAAGACCTCTCCGCCCTTGCATCTGAATCTAAGGGGGAAATGCTGGGCTTGCAGTACCGCCTCAAAGGCGAAGATTCACTCACCGATAAAATAGTTCGTGGCACAGAGTCAAGCAGAATTAACGATTCATTGCGTTATACGATTAGTTATCCACCCGAAACCCTGGCTGCCGAAGCAAATAAAGTAATGAATCAGCTTGAAAAGAGAGGTTATAAGAAAGATGTGGTAAAGAACACATTCAAAGAAGAAAAAGTCTATATGGGTATAAACACAACCTTTGAAAAAGACGGATTCAAATTTGAATTGCAGTTTCATACGCCTTTGAGTTTCCATGTAAAAGACGCCATCAATCACAAACCCTACGAAATCAGGCGTGGCTTGGTCCGTAACGTGACAGACGCAAACGGAGAAACGAAGGAAGTATTTAAGTCTATGGAAGAGTGTGTTGCGATTGCCAGCAATAAAGAGTATTGCCAGTATCTGGAGAAAAACTACCCTCACTTAGCAATAGCAGCTAAAAGGGTAAGGGAATTGAAAAACCTGGCGGAAGTGGAGAAATTCGCCGTCGCCCTTGATGACCAAATGAAAGCAAATTCAAGCGTCATAATAATTCCCAAGAATGTACACGAAGTAAAAGAATTTCAGAGGTCGGCGCATTCAGAAGTGGCGAAAACGCCAAATCCTGAGTGTCTCAAGCCGATCCTAAAAAGTTAGCACAAGGTCCGCGCTGATATGTAATAGTTAAGGAGAAACGATTGTGGATGAAATACTTAACCTTAGCTCTAACAAAGAGCTGCTTCAAGACTCTTCGTCAGAGTCTACTTCTTGCAAGTTGAGAGAATCAATAAATGAGGTTTTTGCTCCGGCAGATCTCGGCAAATGTGCAAAAATTGCAGCGATAGCCGCTGCTGCAGCCGCCGGTGCAATTGCTGTTTGCCGCTTTGGCCTGCCTCGCCTTTTTGGAAAAGCAGAAGAAAAAATTGTTTCAACTAATCTAAGAAGCGCGGGCAAACAAGTGCTGGATGAGCCGCTTGCCAATGCGGCAACTGCTTCGGAGACAATTCATCTTCTTGAACCATTACCTACCGACTTTCGTTATTTCCAGCATTGCCGAACCGGAATTCCCGACGTATATCGATGGCCGGCAAACGGGCTGCCATTGAACAAGCAAAGTATCGAGAGCGTCGAGCGCTATGCTGGTAACGGAAGATGGAGCAGCCATCAACGTGAGCGGCTCTTAGATGAAACATACAAAGGCTGGTTTGAGGAAGTTCAAGATGAGGTCAGCCCCGAAAAAGCTCTGGAACTGATAAAAAAACAGTATGGGCTTCCTAAACACTGAATAGATTTGATTGAATGATTAGTTAGTCCCATGTTACAAGATTTATGGGCACACAAAAGCGTGAGCAAGCAATCTTGAAAATTGGAAAGCGAAATCGAGTTGTTGTGTTTTCTGTGATTCTCCTGTGCTTAGCTTCGGCATTGCTTGTTTTCGATTTTTTCAGCTACCAGATTCCGATTCAATCAGGGCAGGCAGGCATCAAAGCAAACAGAGCTCGCAACGGGCTCTGGCTGAGATACTTATGGTACTTCGACAAGCACAGTTCAAAAGATGCCGACAAAATGTGCTCGCATCTAAAAAGGGACGAAATCGCTTACGCTTACTTCCATGTGCGTGGAATAACCAGAGACGGCAGCCTCAAGTTTCACTATCCGGAAAAAGCCCGTAAGCTTGTTGAGCTGGTACATTCCAGAGCACCGGGCTGCAAAGTCATCGCCTGGGCATACGCGGGCACTGCCACTGAGTACGGTGGCGTCGACTTAAGCAGCGACTCAGTAAGAAAGAAAATGGTCGAGGAAGCAAGCTGGCTTGTAAATACATGCGGCTTCGACGGCGTGCAATGGGATTACGAATTTTGCGCCTGCGGTGACAGAGGCTTCTTGAAGCTTTTAGATGAAACACGAAATGCGCTCTCTGATGACGCCATTCTTGCTTGTGCAACGCCGATGTGGTACCCGGGCGGACTCTGGGGCTGGGACGAAAAATACTTTCAAGAAGTAATTTCCAGATGCGACCAGATAGCTGTAATGTGTTACGACTCATTTTTTTATCTCCCAAGAGCATATGCCTGGCTTCTGAAGCAACAATGCAAGCATGTATTGCTCGCAGCAAACAAAGCCGCAAATAACTGCCGCGTACTTTTTGGCGTCCCCTCCTATGACCAGGGCACAGTCGGCCATATAAATCAGGCTGAGAACCTCCGCATTGCTCTGCCAGCAATAAAAGAAGGACTGGCAGAATCGAAGTATCTAAGCAGTTTCGAAGGTGTGGCAATATTTGCCGAATACACCACCGAAGAAAATGAATGGAGTGATTACCGAAGAATCTGGCTTCACCCCGAAAACAAGCTTTCCCAGCCGAACTGAGCTGAGTACCGAAAAAGGAAATAGATAGGAACTGAGTTGGGAAGCTTGTTTTCGAGAGCGCCAGATATTACGGGATCAGATGCAGTAACAAACGTATACGAAACCAGCCGCTGCGACTGCCGCCACACCGACATAGTAGAGTCCTTCAACTATAAAGATCATATCTAAGCACCTCCGGCCATAAGGATATGGTGCCCGGGTAAAAGCCGGGTTAAGGAATGAACTTCTTGCAAAGTCAGTTAAAAGACCTGTGCGAACCTTATAATTACAGGAATGAAAAATCGATTAAAAAAGCAACCACGCTCACGCTCAGCACTTACTGCCATTGTCCTGGCAGGCTTTGGCCTAATAACGCCAGGGCAGGCTGTTCAGGCAAAGAAAGAGCCTTTTAGCGGCTCCTGGGTTTCACAGCAGTACACAAACGGCAAAGAATTTTTTTTGAAACTGGAGCAAAACGGAAGCGATTTGAGCGGCTGGGAAGGCAGGCTGCCTGCAAGCACTGAGGGCCTGCCTGTAGATCTGACAGGAACTATCAAAGGCAAAGAAGCTGATATTGAAATCAAGCACAGACGTGGTTATAAAGCGAATGCCCATCTGAGATTACAGGGTGACAAACTTGTCTTTCAGCTCTTTGAATCAGACAGTCGAAGCAGCCGGTACTTCCCGCTGGCGTCCACTCTCAGGCGGCAGCCCGATACTTCAAATGGCGGAGAGCTAAATCCAAAAATGAGCATGAACTCTTCTGGCAACGGCTCAATCTCTGACTCCGATCAAAAGAGTTCAAGACAAGCCGATTCAAACGAAGCTCTATACAAGTTGCTTGAAACAGCCGATTCATTTGATTCAGGGACAAGAGGGGAAGCGGCTGAAATAAGCCCCTATTTCAGCGCCTACAAAGCACTGCTTTCATCAGCAAGCCTGCTGGATCAAGGCTTAATAGACATTCTCAAGTGCAAAAGCCCGGCAGCCCGCTTATACGCAGCAGCGATAATCTGGGACCTATCACACGAAGAAGGTATCAAAGCATTCAGTGGGCTCCTGAAAGACAGTGAACCTGTGGATTATCGCAGCGGCTGCGAGCTTTTCAAAACAAGCGTGGGTGAAATTGCAGGCTCATTTGTCAAAAATGGCTCTTATCTGGACTTTCCAGCCAAGAAATACTGATTTAAGAAACACTTTCAAAGATTTTTCAGAAACAAGCCCTAAATTGGGAAGCACCTAGTAGCTAACCATTTTGAGAGATTTAGAGCCGCCATGTCAGTTGATAAAGGAATTGAGAAAAGCCGCAATAATTCACACAAGCCTGACGGCTTAAGCAATTCGAGCTTGAACTCGCTTGAATTGCTTAAACCAGAGCTAAGGGAACAGCCTCTTACAACATTTGCCCCAGATTCAATGGCGCTGCTGCCTAAAATCGACCTGACAGGTAATGTAAGCAAGAGCGAACTTGCAAGGGCAGTCGAGTCCAGGAATTTTAAGGGTCAGGATGCTCAGAACATTGCAGCTCTCTATCGTAATTTTGACAGGCTGGCATCGTTTTCAAATCAAGGTGAAAAGCCAGGACAGAAAGAACTCAATAAAGCCGATCTCAATGAATTCCAAAAGGCGGTTTTAAAGTATGACCAGCAGCTCAAAGATGCCTTCGAGCTTCATTACTGGTCGAATCATGGAATGTCCAAATTCGCAAGCCGTTTCGAATACCTGAGCAAAAAGGACATACTGGAAGCTTCTAAACAAAAAAGTCTGAGCAACTCAGACAAACGGGGCTTGGAGCTGAGCCTCAAATACTTCGACCAGCTCAAGAGCAAGTTCGGCTTCATGATTTTTTCCGAAGAGGGCATAAAAGTAGGAATGGCCGACAAAGACCTGGATGCAATCGCGAATCCGCCAGCCCAGCTAAAAATGCTGGGAAGCATCAGTGAGAGCATTCATCGCACTTTCTCGATGCAAAAGGACAGCACAATCGTAAGCGATCTTTATGGCGGCAAAAATCAGATTGCCAGCATCAGCCCGGATGCCGTACACCAGGGTTTCATCGGCGACTGCTATGTGGAGTCGGCAATTGCAGCGCTGGCGGCAAGTAATCCTGAAAGCATCGCAAAGATAATCAAAAGCAATAAGAACGGCAGCTATTCGGTCACCTTTCCAGGTGCAAACTCAGAAACTGTGACTGTCACGGCACCGTCAAATTCCGAGCTAGGCTTATACAACGGTGGCAGCAAATACGGCAACTGGGCGTCAGTGCTTGAAAAAGCAATTGGCAAACTCGTTGACAAACACGATTCCAAGCCAGGTTACACGCCACAGGAAGCTATCTCGAATGGAGGCTGGAGCGAACCAATCCTTGAGATTCTTACCGGCAAGAATGCTCTACACAAAGAGATTAGCCAAACAAGCAAGGAAGAAATCATCAAAGACCTGGAAAACTGTTTCAAGACCGGAAATCGAAAAGCAATCACTGCAGGCATATACGGCGACCCTCCGAGTTTCTGGGATATGATATTCAAAAAACCTTCTGCAACTAATCCCGAACAATACACACAAACAAACGACGGATTCTATAAAAAACACGAATATGCCATAACCGGCTTCTCCTGCGACAGCAATGGCAATGCTAAAGTTACGATTTTCAACCCCTGGAATGGCAAAAAAGGCACTACCGGCGGCGAAATTCAGATCCCTATTGATACCTTTCTCAAGAATTTTTCCGACTATACTTTTGTAGAATAAGCCTGTGCAGAGTAAGCCAGCTCAATTCCATTCACTTATTCCCATTCACTTATTCCGATTCACTTATTCCCATTCACTTATTCCGATTCACTTATTCCCATTCAATAGTTGCCGGCGGCTTGGAAGTCACATCGAAAACCACACGGTTTACACCTGAAACTTCATTTACAATCCGGCGCGAAATTGAATCGAGCAAATCATATGGAAGCCTGGCCCAGTCGGCAGTCATGCCGTCTTCACTTGTGACAGCTCTTATCACAGCAGTATCTTCATAGGTTCTTTGGTCACCCATGACACCCACAGACTTGGTCGGAAGCAATACTGCAAAAGCCTGCCATATTTGCTTATACAAACCATGAGCTTTTATTTCTTCTCTTACAATCCAGTCGGCATCTCTTAAAGTTTCAAGCCGCTCGGGTGTAACATCCCCGAGAATGCGAATTGCAAGCCCGGGCCCCGGAAAAGGATGCCGGTCCCGAATGCTCTCAGGCACACCAAGTTCTGCTGCAAGTTTACGTACCTCGTCTTTAAATAGCTTGGCAAAAGGCTCCACAAGCTTGAACTGCAGATCTTTAGGTAAGCCGCCCACATTATGATGCGACTTGATTTTCACAGCAACCTTTTCACCGGTCTTGGGATCAACAGTCGAGCCGGCAGATTCAATCACATCAGGATAAAGCGTGCCCTGAGCAAGATAATCAAACGGACCTATGCGTTTTGATTCTGCTTCAAATACCCGTATAAACTCATTTCCAATTACTCGTCTTTTTTCCTCGGGATCTACTACTCCTGCAAGCTTGTCCATGAAGCGTTCTTTGGCATCAACATAATCAACCGTGATATGAAAATCGTTGGTGAACTTATCAACGAGCCACTCGGGCTCGTTTTTGCGCATAAAGCCCTGGTCTATGAACATGCAGGTGAGCTGATCACCTACGGCTCTGTGCAAAAGAAACGCCAGAGTCGAGCTGTCGACACCACCGGACAGAGCAAGCAAGACCCGCTTCTTACCTACTTTGGCCCTGACTTCGGCAATTGCTTCGTCGAGAAATTTCGCAATTGTCCAGCTTCTTGTGCAGCCGCATATATCTACGACAAAGTTGCGAATAATGTCCTGGCCGCCCCTTGTATGAACTACTTCCGGATGAAACTGCACTCCATAGAAGCCCCTTTCTTCATCAGCAATTGCAGCAGTCGGCGTGCTCAATGTGCATGCTGTGGCAGCAAAACCGGGTGGCAGACCTATGACGCTGTCTCCATGGCTCATCCAGCTATCGAAACTCGGATCAAGCCCTCTAAAAAGCATGCCGTGATGAGTTACAGTAAGCATGGCCCTGCCGAATTCTCTTACTTTGGCAGGCTCCACCTGGCCTCCGAGTTCCTGGGCCATGAGCTGCATTCCGTAGCAAACCCCAAAAATCGGTATACCGAGCTTCCAGATTTCAGGGTCGCAAACAGGCGCGCCCCTGTCATAAACGCTGTTGGGTCCGCCACTCAGAATCAGCCCTTTAGGGGCCAGCCGTTTTAGCTCGGCAGCAGAAATGCTGTAATGAATCAGTTCCGAAAAGACATTTTGCTCACGAACGCGTCTTGCAATCAGCTGCGAATATTGAGAACCGAAATCAAGAATTGCGATACTGTCACTCAAAGCGCCATCTTTCATAACTGCGCTTGATCGAGTGCTTTGTGTGGAAGTCACCCTGTTCACCTCATGCTAGCGATTAATTCGAATGATTTTACACTCTTGCCTGATGAATAGCTAAAAGGAGAGCTAAAAAGACATCAGAGCTCTTAAGCAAAATCTGAAAGATTAATTCTTGGCTTGCCACAATTTTGGCGGTTTGAAGCTCTAAACTGAAAAATCAGGATAAGAAGCTCGTGAGTGCCCATATTTCAGAGCGTTTGAGCAAAGAGGCAAAAAACACCGTTTTCTGCATTTTAAGCTCAGGCTCAAGATTTAATGAAAGACTGCAGAATTATGCAGATCAGGTAACGGGAAACTCACAGGTTTGCACATATACTCGGTTCATATATACACATAAGCTGTGTAGTGGGGAAGTGGCAAAAGATGATGGATGAAACCCATTGCAATCTTAAGCTTGGCGAGTTGCTTGTCGCCGCGGGTCTGATTTCCAGAAAGGAAGTCGAGGGCCAGCTTGCGCTTGCAAAGTTTATGGGGCTACCACTCGGAAATCTGCTTGTTCGTGAAAAGAAGCTGGCCCGCGAGCTATTGAAAGTCGCAATCCGCCTGCAAACATTAATTTCGGACGGAATGATTTCTCTTGAACTCTCTTGCAGAGCCATGCGCGACATTGTTTGTGGTATAAACAGCGCTGAAGAAATGCTCGAATCACTTGACTCTTATTCTGAGAATGTTCGCACTTGCCGTCTCGGTGAGCTTTTAATCGACGCCGGTCTCTTGAGTGAAATCTCGCTTGGCAGGGCACTGGTTTCTAGTGTTGAATCCCGTAAGCCGCTCGGGCAGACTCTGATTCAGCAGGGAGCTCTCAGTCCTGAAGTTGTGGGAGCGGCGCTTTTTGCCCAGGGAAATGTCAGAGCACATCTGATTGATTACAAAGCTGCAGTAGCTCAGCTTAAAGATGTTCAGTTCCCGGGCATTCAACCTTTTGTGCAGGCTTACTAAATTGAGGCCTTTTGCAAACGAGTCTTTGCGGAAATAGTCTTTGCGGAAAAAGAAATCAAGCAGGGCTTATTTTCAGATTTCGCATTATTATACGCATATCTGCGTATAAGCAAGTCTTGTTTCCTGCGGTTCGAAAGCTAGAACTTCGATAGCCAGAACTTCGATAGCCAGAACTTCGATAGCCAGAACTTCGATAGCCAGAACTTCGA
>CAZTQO010000046.1:53821-58472 GCA_964615655.1 uncultured Candidatus Obscuribacterales bacterium
TAGCCCGCAAAAATTTGCTTAGTTTTCTTCGGCCTTTGGCATATGGCAAATAAGTCCTTAGCTTTGAAAACAAAAAATGATCTATATAATCCCTGAGATTAAACGAGGGTTGAATTATGCCGCGCGATCTTCCAGTTGGTAACGGAAAAATTTTGATCAATTTCGACAAAGATTACTGTATGCGTGATATTTACTATCCGCATGTGGGCCAGGAAAACCAGACAATCGGTCATCTCTCCAGATTTGGTGTCTGGGTTGACGGGCAGTTCGCCTGGGTCGGCCCGGAATGGAGCATGGACCGCAGATATTTGAAAGAAACACTTGTGACCGATGTAATTCTCAAGCACGAGAAGCTGCAGCTGGAACTTCGCTGCCATGACGTTGTGGATTATATTCATGACCTTTTCATGAAAGAAATAACTGTAAAGGATCTAAAAGGCCAGGAAAGAAACGTACGTCTGTTTTTCCACCACGACTTCTATATTTCTGAAAATGAAGTCGGCGATACGGCATTTTACGACCCGCGCACAGAATCACTCATACATTACAAGAAAAACCGCTGGTTCCTGGCAAATACACAAGGCCAGAAGCTCGGAGTCGAACAATGGGCTACCGGTAAAAAAGGCGTGGGCGGAGCCGAAGGAACCTGGCGAGACGCTGAAGACGGCGAACTCGGCTGCAACGGCATTGCTCAGGGTTCGGTCGATTCAACAATCCGTACTTCCATAAAAGTGCCGGCTCGCGGCGAAGCAAAAGCACATTACTGGATTTTGTTCGGACAGACTTACGAAGATCTCTGCGAATTAGACGCACTGGTCAGGAAGCACACGCCACACTATTTCGTTCCGCGCAACCAGAATTACTGGCGCCTCTGGGTTAATCCGGAACATATAGATTTCCAGAATCTACCGCCCAAAGTTGTGGACCTGTACAAACGCAGCCTATTAGTTATTCGCTCTCAAGTAGACGCAGGCGGTGCGATTATTGCTGCAAACGATCATGATATAGCCCAGTTTGCACGTGACACTTATTCATATATGTGGCCGCGCGATGGCGCTCTTGTTGCGTCGGCTTTAACAAGAGCTGGTTACCGGGACATCGCGCAGAGATTTTTCCAGTTTTGCGCTGATGTTATTAAGGATGAGGGATATCTGCTTCACAAATACAATCCGGACAAAACCCTTGCTTCTAGCTGGCATCCCTGGATACGTGACGGCAAGCCCGACCTGCCCATACAGGAAGACGAAACAGCACTCGTGCTCTGGAGCATGTGGCAGCACTTCCGCAGGCATAGAGATGTTGAGTTTGTGCGTTCAATGTTTGAGCCGCTTATAACAAGGGCAGCAGACTTCTTAGTCAAATTCCGCGACCCGGAAACAAAACTACCGCATCCATCTCATGACCTCTGGGAAGAGCGTTACGGTGTTCATCTTTTCACAGTGGCAAGCGTAATCGGGGGCTTACATGCTGCTGCAGCTTTTGCGCAAGCTTTCGGAGAAGTAGATCATCATAATCGCTACGAAGCCGCCGCAAAAGAAATACAGGAAGCCATGCTCGAGCACATGTGGAGCGAAGAGCACGGCAGGTTCTGCCGCATGGCCACCCGCAGCGAAGAAGGCTACAAGCTCGATATGACCATAGACGCAGCCATGTATGCAATCTTCGCCTTTAACGCGCTGCCTGCCTCTGACCCGAAGGTCAAATCCACGATGCAAGCAATCAGAGACAGGCTCTGGGTCAAAACAGATGTCGGCGGCGTAGCACGTTATGAAAACGACTACTACCACCAGATTTCCCAAGACATTGCCAACGTGCCTGGAAATCCCTGGTTCATTTGCTCGATGTGGCTTGCGCAATACGATATTGCCAGCACTCACAATCCTGAAACATTGCGTGACGCAATCAATATTCTCGAGTGGGTAGCAGACCACGCACTGCCTTCAGGAGTGCTTGCCGAGCAGGTTAATCCTTACACGAACGAGCCTTTATCCGTATCTCCGCTTACCTGGAGCCATGCGACTCTGGTTTCGACCGTATTAGATTATCTGGAAAAACGCAGGCAGCTTATGGCAGAAGCCGTATTTGCGCATACGATTTCTCCTGTTTAAAGAGAAACTGAAAGCTCGGGCAAGAACATGGACTCTGCCGGCGCAGAGTCCATGTTCACAAAAGAGAAGCACAAAAGGGAGCGAAAAAAGGAGATCCAGTATCTACAGCACTGAATGGAGGACATTTTATGAAGCCGCTAAAGGCCTTTGCTTTGATTTCAAGCACTTTTTTGCTGTCTTATCCAGTACTGGCTGCAGATACCGCAAGCAAGCCTTATCAGCCGATACAGCTAACTGATATAGGCAAGGGCCAGTGGCCGACAATTTCAAGCAGCGCAAACAAAATCTATGTGGCCTACTTAAACGGCTCAAACATTTACTGCTCGACAAGCTCCGACTCAGGCAAAAGCTGGACTGAGGCAGTTAAAGTTTGCGGCAACTGCGTTTCACTCAGTCACCCGGTAATAGCAGCCGGCGACGATGGCTCGGTCAATGTTGCATTTGCAGGCAAACTTGCCGGCGCAAAAGTTCATGGCATTTACTTCACAAGATCAAATGACGGCGGCAAGACCTTCAGTGCGCCAGTAGATATTTCAGACACAAGCACTGAATCAAGTGAACCACGTGTATCTCTCGGTCCGGACAACTCTGTTCACATAGTCTGGATCGATGCGCTTCCTGCCCCAAACGGGCCGGATGTGTTTTACACAGTCTCTAGAGATGGCGGCAAAAGCTGGAGCAAGCGCGAAGACATCAGCAATACTCCAAGAGGAATAAGTACACACCCTTACGTTTCGACACCGTCCGACGGCAAAGTACACGTGGTCTGGTCGGACAGCAGCGGCGGCGAAGAGAAGCCGGACATCTGGTACATGTGCAAAACAGAAAAGAAATGGAGCGCTCCCCAGAATATAAGCCTGGATGAAGGGCTGTCTTTACGTCCCTGCGTGGCAGGCAGCCCCATGGGGGGAGTTTGCATAATCTGGATAGACACTTCTAAAAAGGTGGTGGGCGACGTTCTTTGCGCAATCAAACGCCCCAACAAAAAAGACTTTGAAAAAGCCCGTAACCTTTCAAATACAACAGGTATATCCGGGCAACCGGCGCTCACAACCGATCGCGCAGGCCGCCTGGCCTCAGCCTGGATCGATACAAGTTCAAACAAAAGCATTCCGGATATCTGGGCAAATCTGGGCGCGTATGGCGATTTTTCAAGAAGAGTGCATCTGTATCACAGCAAAGTTGAGTCCACACACCCTTCACTTACAATCTCACAAAGCAAAGTATTTACTGTCTGGCAGGAAGCCAGTGGCGAAGCGGCGAGAATTAGAGGCAGCTGGCTGCAGCTTGAATGAGCAGCTGTGGCAAAGCTTTCGAATGGATAAACAGCCGACTCTTGAAGTTCAGGCAGACCAGGTACAGTGATTTTGACCGGTTCATCGTTTCAACGCCGGGAGCTGTGGAAGTAGAGCACGAGTGCTTCGGATACTCCCAGGCTCTCTTGCAATAGGCTCAGCTTCTTCTTTTGCAGCATCCCTAGTACACAAGTGGCTGAAACACAAAAAAAACTTCGGTGCTAATCTTCCTTCTCAAGCGAATTCGCTTGAGAAGGAAGATCCTACGCTTGGGGTCTCAAAATTTAATTCAAATTTTGCTGAACTCTTGACAGGATTTTCTCGTCTTAAGAATAAAGTAGGTAAGGAGAAAGCCAATGACAAGCAATGAAAAGAGGTGGAATAATTCTCTTTCAAAGAGCCATGAATACCAGATAAATAAGGAAAGATTGTCTTCTATGGCTGTGGAATTCAATAAGACTTTTCCTTCTGAAGAACATTGTGTTGAAGCTTTGTTTCTTGAGATATGTCCTGATCGGGCAATTAACTGCCGGGTTTGCAATGTAAAGAACTACTCAAAAAAGTTTGGTGCTCGATTTATTACCTGTTGTGGCAAAAAAACATGGTTCACAGCCGGAACATGGTTTCATAGAGCAAGAAAGATCCGAGCCAGGTTCGGTACCGTCTGGTTTCTAGAAAGAGGAGCAGTACTAAACGCTTCGATTTTGCATGATTTTCTATTTGTTGCTCATTCGTCTGCATGGAAGATGCTATTGTCGCTTAATGCACTTATTGAAAAACTCATGCAGCCATTGGCATTGCAAGTCCACTCATCCCATTTCTTCTCGATTGTTTGTAAACGTAGCTACCAGACACCTGCCAGAGCGCATCCTGCAAGCGAGTTTGATCTAACAATGGATAAACAAGAAGCGGTGCCAGTTCTGCCTCCTGCAGCTCAGGCTCAATTTGATAATCCGCCTGAAGGAGCAGAAGCGAGTGGACAACATAATAGTTTTCCAGACAATGTTCCAGCCAAGGAAGGACCAGGATTTACTGGACAAAAAGATCCCGGACCCGACAAGGTTGGATCGCTAGAAATACCTGAAACAGGGACTACTGATGGTCAAATAAACGTTAGAAGAGAAAATGTTGGAAGAAGAGATCATGTTAGACCAGACATCATTGAAGGGGACAAGGCTGAATCAGGCAATGGCAATGCCACTTCAAACTCTTTTGAATTTGACTTGCCCTCACTATTTTTGGAAAGCT
>CAZTQO010000047.1:0-57172 GCA_964615655.1 uncultured Candidatus Obscuribacterales bacterium
TTTGTTAGTAAATATTGTGTTGTTGAAACATCCTGACTATTCTATTAGTCTGACCTAATATCCGGCTGCCTGAGAATTCACACTTTGGTGACCGATAAGGAGAAGGTTATGCAAAATCTAGCTCTGGCAGTTGAGTCTACGGCAACCTGTCAAGAAGTAGACATAGTAAGCACGGGGGTTGAGAGTGTAGGGGTGGCGGCGCTGCTTTCTTCGCGAGGAAGAGGGGTGCGTTTCACTACAAATACTGTCACTCTACCCGATCAGTTGCATATAAAAGGGGCTGCGGTGAACTATAAAGCCGGGCGCCTGCAATTTGCTCCTAACGTACTCGATTTGTCTTATCGAGCCTCGGACCTCATGCTTGTTTGCGGTAAGGCCAGTGATTACCGCGCAGCACTGAATACGGTGGCTGAAATGCTTTCGCCCGGACAAACAGTGTTTGTTGTTGATGCTCCAATCGGAACGGCCTTTGAACTTTCCTGCATGATATACAAGCTCAGGAAGCGCATGGCAGTGAATATTATCGAAATGGGGCCGCTTTTTGATGAGTGCAGGTTCGACGGGCGAGCTCTGGAAATAAGCGGACTCAAGGATCTGGTATCTATCTGCGGTCGGTCTGTGAATGAAACAAGAAGCGGGCTTGCGATTGGGCGACATTTATTCAGCGGGCTTTTACCGGCTTCCAATGTGCTTGAAAGAGGTTTGAGCGATAGCTCCAGACTCCTGCGCATAGCACTGAGATATTTTCATGTAAATGCCCTGGTCAAGCGGCAGAGTCTCAAGTTCTTGAGTTCGGAAGAGGAAGCGATGCTGAACTCGATGGAAGCAGAAATTAACGCTCTGGGAAAGGTATTCAATGTCAACGTTCCTGTTCGCGATGCTTTGAATTTTGACTTTTCCGATAATCTTGAACGGGAAAAGCAAGAGCTTGCAAACGCCGTTACTGAAACGCTCAGTTTGCTTGCAGATCTTGCAAAAGTCGCTTACCTGCCATTTGATACGGTTGAATCGCTTATTGCAAAAAGCTCGAGCTTGCTTGGCCGTGACCTTGTAGCCGCTGGCAGAAAGCTGACCGATCTGGGTTTGTCTGGAATGGATGTACGGGAAATAATCGAGCTCGTAAATTCCTGAGCAAGAGTTTTTATGATGAAAGGCGAATTGCTCCCAGGCAGAGCAGTGCTGTTGCATAAACCAGCGAATTTTCGTCGATATCGAAGCTGGATGTATGTATTTCACGGGGGCTGCCCGGAATTGCACAGCCTACTATGGCAAAAACAGAAGGAATCTTGTTTGTATAGAAACTGAAGTCTTCGGCACCCAGTTCAAGTGGAAGGTCAATAACATTATCGCTTCCCAGTAGTTCTATTGCTGCGTTTTTGAGATTTTCAGTGAGCCTGCTGTCATTAACAAGGGCAGGATTCTCACGCGTGTATTTCAGGTGCATCCTGGCGCCGAAAGGCTCAAGCATTTTTCCGGCTTGCAGTATCTCTGATTCAAAAAAGCTGCTCAGGGTTTCGTCAAAATATCGAACTGTACCGAGCAGCTCGACCTCTTCAGCAACAATATTGGGTCTGAAAGTATTGCTTCTAATACCGCCGATTGTGAGTACCGCTGGGCTTAATGCCGATTTGCGTCTTGATATCAAAGTCTGCAGGGTCTGGACCAGGTTTGAAGCAAGCACGACTGCATCTACGGTGTCTTCTGGATGTGCGCCATGACCGCCCTTTCCTATTACAGTGATTTTGAATGAATCACATGCTGCCAGGAAAGTACCTTCTCTGAATCCGAGGATGCCGGTAGGCATGCCCGGGTGGACATGTATTCCTATAAGTGCCTGCATTTCATCAAGAGAACCGTCCTTGATCATTAAGGAGGCTCCTGAGAGACCTTCCTCGTTTACAGTTTCTTCAGCGGGCTGAAACAGGAAGCGGAAGCGACCCTGCAGCCGGGAGCTTTTCCTGAAAGATGCAATGAGTGAGGCAGCGCCAAGTGCAGCGGCGCTGTGAGCGTCGTGACCGCAGGCATGCATAATGCCTTCGTTTTTGGAGCAGTATTCGTTCTTGTTGTTTTCCGTTATAGGCAGAGCGTCCATGTCGGCTCGAACCCCTATCAGCTTGCCTTGATCCCCGATCTCGGCAACAAGACCTGTGCCGCCCACGTTTCTCTTAACCCTGTAACCGAGCTTTTCCAGTTTTGCTGCCAGGAAAGAAGCTGTTTGTGTTTCATTGAAACTAAGCTCCGGATGAGCATGAATGTGCCGGCGAGTTGCAAGCAGCTCGTCCTTTTCCTGCCATGCCCGTTCAAGAACTTGCTCTGCTGCAATAATCGTCTTATTAGTCACTGTTTTCCTCTGTCTGGTCCGCCAGGAGCTTGTCTCGTTTACTGCGCAGGAGCTCTCGCCGTGCATTCAGATTTTCCTGGTTTTCTTGGCTCCGGTTTGCCTCATTTACTTGCCTGGCTTGAGTTAGCTCATCACGGCGCTTATGAAGTTCTTCGAGCTTCTCCTGCATTTTCAAGAATTCCTGCTCGAGCATTTTTGACTGCAGCAGGTTGATTTTTTTTTCCTGAATAAGTCTCTTTTCTTTGTTTTGGGTTTGGGCAAGGCTTCTCAGGCGTTCCAGTTTTTCTTTACGGCTCGATTTGCTCATATTTAATGACCTGCTGGCAGCGAGGCTAGATTATAACTTTTCCGGATGCGCTTTGCTATTTGCTGACTTTATACCCGCTTCGCCCTGGAGCAAGCCATTTTGAAAGCACATTTCAAGAGGGGCTTCTGAGCTTACGTGCTGCAGTCCAATTTTTGAGGTTGCATCGTCCATGGTGTCATTGAAATCAGCAAAAAAAAGAGAGAATCTTACTAAGAGGCGGAAAGCTTCAAGAGCATGGTGCTTCTCTCCAATCCCTTGCCCACAAAGGGAGAGCAT
Organism: uncultured Candidatus Obscuribacterales bacterium; assembly: GCA_964615655.1. GTDB lineage: Bacteria > Cyanobacteriota > Vampirovibrionia > Obscuribacterales > Obscuribacteraceae > JAIEPM01. The sequence continues at coordinate 2,925 of CAZTQO010000047.1, forward strand.
GCAATCTGGATAGCTGCAAGCAAGACCTTGTCTGGTATCAGGGCTGGTGTATATCCGGTGTATGGGCGCTATTGCTATGATTGAGATCTTTTGTTGACAACAAAGGCTGAAAACTCTTATAAATCAAGGGTGGATGCTGGTTGAAATCTGAGAAATTTTTTTGTGTATTGTGAATGTTTATGTTATTCTTCTTTTTGTGGTAGCAGCAATTCTAGTTAAGGAGCGTTCAATGAAAAGATCACCCGTGAACATGGTGGTCGCAGTGGTTTTGGCGTTGGGGACAGTGATTCCGGTTTCGGCCCAGACTTATAACGGGCAGCAACTTCAAGGTAGAGTTACTTATGTTCCCCAGGGCACGGCACTAGATGCGGTGCTGACCAGTGCTATCGACAGCGCTGTGACAAAACCCGGAGACCTTTTCAGTGCTAAGCTTTATGCACCGCTATATCTGGGCAGCGATCTTGTCTTGCCGGCAAACACTGTTCTTGAAGGGCAGATATCAGATGCGGAAAAGGCCGGAATCACAGGCAAGAACGGTTTGCTGACAATGAGGCTAACTGGGGCTGTAACGCCTGATGGTACGCGCTATCCTCTCTCGGCAATCGTGACAGCCAATCAGGCTGATAAAAAACTCCACGAGGACAAGCAAGGTAATCTTAAAGGTCGTACTACAAAAGGAAATGTTGCTTCAGGCGTTGCAAGAACAGCAGCCTGGACCGCAGGCGGCACACTGCTGGGCATTTGTTTTGCGCCGATCGTAGCTGGTTCGGTTGGGGCTGGAGCCATAGCCGGTGTCGCCACCGGTGGTGCTGTTGGTCTTGGCAGTAATGTCTGGCGCAAGGGCAAGGATGTGAAAATAACCAGCGGCACCAGGCTGCAGTTTGCCCTCGATCAACCAATGTCTCTTGCTCCCGGGCTGGCGAGCAGTGGACAGTTGAGATAGAAAAAACTCTGTCTCAGTTTCTCTGGAAGGAGCACCATTCATGGTGCTCCTTCCTTCTCTTGCTGCTTGATCTCGGATGAAAGGGAATTCAGCTGCCTTAAGAAATTGCTAAGCTGCATATGTTAAGAGGCTGTGACAATCGGGGCTTTCAAGTGCAAAATTCCTGGTGCTTTATCTGGCTGCCAAGTATGTGCATATCTGCATTTTGGGGCGGACCTTTTTTGCTTGACAAATTCTAATGCATTAGGGGCTGAAAATGGGCAATTAAGGCAGGGAGAGGAATCGCAGCTAATTTCTTTTTGCAACTTTCAGTTCACAATAAAGGCTGATTAGAACACTTACACCTCTGCAGGCAAATCAAGAGGAATGCTTATGAACATTAAAATTGCAGGATTAGACCAGTCCACCTTACCGTTTAGTTTGAAACAGCTCCATTCACTTATAGATATGGTTTTGGCTGCTGGTAACACAGCTCTGGATATGCGAGCCGAAGTTGATATCAGCACAAAAAGTGGACCGGAAGATCTTGTAACTTGCGCAGACAAAAAGCTGTCCGAAATTCTTATGGCCGGCCTGGGCCGTGAATTTCCAGAAGACCACATTATTTCCGAAGAACATCCTACTGAGGAATACAGCGGTGGCGCCCGTAGATGGTTCATAGATCCTATAGACGGCACCAAGCATTATGTACAGGAAACCGGGCGCTGGTCAGTGATGATGGGCCTGGTCGACGGTGACGAGCCGATTTTCGGTTTCGTTTATATACCGGCCAAAAAGAAGCTTTATTTCGGCGGCCCAAAATCAGGAACCTGGTGCATGAAAGACGGCGCTGAAGCCGTCAAAATCACCGTTCCGGAAATGAATGAGGAAAGACTGGTCCGAACTCTTATCAGCAAGAACGATTTCAATAAAAACACCTGGGCCGCCAATGTTCCTGGAATTGAAATCGAAACAGCTTCAAGCATAGGTCTTGATGCCCATGAAGTTATTCAATCGGCTGTGGATGCTTTCGTTCACATTCGCCCGACTTTGAAAACCTGGGATACAGCCGCTCCTGCCGCGATTGCGCTGGGAGCCGGTCTGGAAATCGGAACCGAAAATGGCCAGGGCTTCACCTATCCTCATGACCACAATAGTCATGACTATCACATAATTATCGGCAGAAAGGGCACGGTTGCCTGGTGGCAGCGTGGGCTCAAGCATGTAGCCGGAGAAACAAGCCTAAACCCTACCCCAGCTCTAGCGGCTTGCCGTTAGAGTAGAAAAATCGATTTAGTGGAGCCACTGCTGTTTCAGGCGGCAGTGGCTTTTAATTTTGCCTACGTGTATACACCCTAGGCGGCTGGGGGCCGGATTGCTAAGTTAGAGACAGTTCATTTGGGTAAAGTTTCAATTGGTTTGATTCAGCGTGACGGCTGCCGATTTTTCATTGTCAAAAACCGATCTGCTTCCTGCAAATGAGCAGGCTGAAGCCGAAACTTTAAGCGGGCGCCTGATCAACTCGGTCCACAACGCGTTCAGCCCGGAGGCAGCACTTAATTTTGAGCAGCGCCGGCAGCGGGCTGCCCACAGCGATCAACTGGCTGTGGTGGCCGCAGATACCATTGCTATGCTGCCAGGTCTGAAAGGGCCGACTGCCGGGCTATTCAGGGCCACCGCTTTGATCAAGCTTTCCGGTGACGTTAATGACCTGGCAGGAAATTACTTGAAAGACTTTGCCGAGGGCCTGGCTCTCAACAAAGTGAGCTCACTTTGTTTTAACGGGGGTGCAGTTGCAAGCAGAATTGAAAGCCGGCTGGGAAAAACCCTGGCAGCAGAAACTTTGACTTTTGCAGCAGCAGGGGCCGGTATGGCTTCGGTGAGTACGGCATTTCGTCCTGAAAGCTGGCTTGAAAACGGGCAGTTTTCATTCCAGCACGGCAGCAATGAAATTCTGAAGGCTGGTATCGTTGGTGGTGCTTTTGCGGCGCCAGCCGGAATTCTGGGTTCTAAATTGTCTCATCTGGGTATGGGGCTGGCAGCCGAGGGGCGCATATCTAGTTCTGCTGCGCTTGCAATTTCAGGGCTGGGTTCCGGTTATTTAAGCGGTGTTGTAATTGGCGGTGCCCAGGGACTTGCAGCCGGGGGTGATTTTAGAAGCATTCTGCAAGGTGCCGGGGAAGGTGGCGTTGCCGGGGCGCTCAGCGGAGCAATCGGACTTGCCGGGCTTGCCAGCCTGAACAAGAATTTGAAGCTCAGGATCGAAACTCTGCCTGAAAGCGAGCTGAGAACAGTAAGAAACAGTCTTGCCAAAGATTCTGTAGAAAAAGAGCTAAGCAGAACAAAAGACGGTGCCGGTAAGAAATCCCCAGAGCTTGAACTATGGGAATCACTTAAGATCAAGCAAGAAAAGCTGAATGATTCGGAGTCCAGTCTGGCTGATCGGCTGGCGAGTCTTGGTCAGCCATCGAAAATGCGGCTTCGCTATCATGTTTCCACTGCGGCCGCTGACGAAGCTGCGGCCCTCAGCAAGACATTCAGCGAATTTGAAAGCCGGGGCGGCATGAAACTTGTTGAGGCAGAGGTCAGGGTTTACCAGAGTGACGGCATCCGGGTAATGATCCCGGAGACCTATGCCAGGAAACTTGACGAAGTTTTGTCGCTAAGATTTAAGGCTGCTGAAGATGTAGATATTTACGTAAAAGGACCGGTGCATGGCAAAGAGGTTTTGCAAGCTCGTCTTGATCTGGAAGCGCATCCGCTTAGAGAGAGGGCGCATCCTGCGGACTTTGTGCAATTGTTGCAGGAGCTACCCGACCGCAGTCTGGTAAAGGAGTTGTTGATCACCGACCAGCGCTCGGCAACTGATGCCTGGCATGCAAAAGAGTACAATAGAAAAGGCTTCCGCGCTGCTGCAACCGCCAGTGAAAGCGGTACCATTACTGTTTATGCACAAAACAGAAGCCCTCTCTTACGTGACTACATAAAACATGAGTGGTCTCATCTGTTAAAGTGGGCGGCCGAATCGGAATCTGCCAGATTTGATGCTGCTGCAAAACTCGAAAAAGATGCTTATTACATAAGCGAATATTCGAAATTGAATAAGGACGAGAACTTTGCCGAACATGCATCAGCCCTCTTGCATCCTGATCCGGACGTGTTTCTGGAAGTCGTTCATGAAGCGCCTTTGCGCAGTGTTGAAATAGGCAAAGCTTTGATGAAGTCACTGGGAAATGCTCGTTTTGACCAGGCAGGCAGCCATCAGGCTGAAATTGCCAGACGCATTGCATACCTCCAGAAAGAAGTGATGCCGCAGGCCCGGGAAGATTTGATTGCGCGTTTGAAATCTGGCCAGACTGAAAATGCTGCAGATGCTGCGGAGCTCCTGGCATCAAGCGGCGGGCCTGAAGAGTTCAAGTTGCTTGCTGAAATGGCTCGCAAAGAAAACCGGCCGGAATTAAGAGAGGCCGCTTTTACAGCTGCCTGGGGCAGAGTTGTTCAGGGCCCGACCAGGGTAAGTGGTTACAAGGATGTCAATCTTGAAAATCGGGCCAACATGCGTGATTTTCTGGTTTCAATGGCTGAGCGGGGCAGCAAAAGCCGTGAGCTTTCGCTTGATTTTCTATCAAAATTTCGCGATGGTGAAAGCCGGTTTTATTATGATCTGCTTACGATTGACAGTTACAAAGGAAACAAGCTTTCTCGAGCCATTGAATTGATTGAGCGTGCAACAGACCAGTCCGGCAGGAAAGTGGCATGGCAGGAAGCTTTGAAAGCTGTGGGCTCTAACAAGGATGAGCGTGTGAATCTGGCTCTCAGAGCACTTGAGCGCCATCCGCGTCTTGCTGCCGATGCTATGGATGTGCTTATTGTTGAAGCTCAGCCGCGAACCAGATCAATAGTTCGTGACTGTTTGAATCACTACAATTCTGATGTAGCACAGAAAGCAAGAATCGCACTTGCAAAAATTGATATGCAACAAAGAGTTGAATCGCTTCAAGAAAAACTGAATTCAAACGATGCACGTGAACGTTTGCAGGCTGTATCAGCTCTTGCGGCAACCAAAGACACAAGAGCCCCAGGACAGGTTCTTGATGCATATCTGAACGCGGCCAGCAAGCCTGAAGCAGATTCCATACTGGCTATTGCCAGAGAGAAAATAAATCCGGAAGTCTGGAAGTTTGAACTGAGACGCAAAAAAGCCGCAGCACCGAATCTAAATCTCTTGCTCGATAAGTTGATGAGAACGTGAACTGCTTGAAGAAATTGATGCTAAATAGCTGTCGCCCTTCGCCCCCCTGCCTGAATACTATAGGAAGTAAGAGAATCGACGCGCAAAAAAAGCGGGGTCGAGCCGGATAAAATTCCGTAACTCGACCCCGCCCGCTAATTAGTGCGGCAGGCGCAGCCAGATTGCAACCAGAAGCCCGACAAAATAGAGGGCTACTGCCGTATACCAGAATATACGCATCGGCAGGCTGATTTCGTCGCTGCCGGTGTTGCTTTCATCTTTGCGGTGACGCGCTTTGGCCAGGTCACTGCCGTTGAACAGATTCAGGTCAACGTCGCCGTTGATGCCCGGAACCTTGCCGGTTTCGGAGTGCTGCCAGAAGGTCCAGTTTGTCCAGGGCTGCGGCACGTTCGGCTCATCGACCTTGTAGTTTGCGATCCACAGGTCGTAGGCCGCCAGCTCCGGGGCATTCTCCAGGATCTCGTTGAAGAAACTGGGGCTGCCGTAAAGCATCGGCGTAAGTCCGAGTGCTGCTTTGACTCCCTGGCACCACTGGGTAATCATCAGGACGCGCTGAGCCTTGCTGTAGTCTTTCCAGATGCGGGGATCTTCAACGTCCAGCACCGGGCAAAGTGCATCAGACTCGAGTTCGCCGACCACTTTCACGAAGTTCCTGACCTGCAGCTCAACGGCTGTACTGGGACGGAAGAAGTGGTAGTAGCCAAGTTCGATGCCTGCGTCGCGTGCTGCTTTGCGGTTTCTGGCAAAGTTCTTGTCGATCCAATCACCACCTTCGGTGGCTTTCAGAAATGCGAAGCTGTAGCCGGCTGCTTTGACTTTTTGCCAGTCGATCAAGCCGTTGTGGTGTGACACGTCAACGCCTTTGGGGCGATTGGTCGTGTCGGTGTTTGTGATTTCCATCATCAAAACCTCCTGTGATTTAGTTGTTGAAATGAAAGTTCGCAGGAAGAGTCATTGTTCTGGACTGGAAGGAGGTATATCCAGCCTTCAGTTTGAGCTTTCAAGTCTTCCTGAGCCGATTCTTTCCGATTGAAGCCGTGAAAACACGCCTGTCTGAATTTTGGATCTGGGGCTGCTTCGTGTCTGGTGCGTGTTGCTTTTGCGGATTTTCAATCGGGAGAATGAGGCTGGCTTATGCTGAGGCTTTTTAGCTGTCCATATCAATAGCTGAAACGATATTCGGGTTAATAATGCTTTGCGCAGGTGCGCCATTTAAGGGGCTGCTTTTTTGGAAAGCGTTACATACACGTGCTTTTGCCGGTGCTACCTTATGAGCCCGGCAAATGTTTTAGAGATTAATAACTGTCTCATATGAAGCCCGGCGGGGAAAAATCTATTTGGCAGATCTGGAGGACTAAAGGTGTTAAGGAAGGAGCCGGGTTCAATAAAGTCAATTGGCTATGCAGCTGGTCTTTCTTTGATTCTCTGTGCCTGCGCGGGTCTTTCCGACAGTCCGGATGAGCAGCTTTTGCGCAGAGCATTTACTGCAATTAAAAATAAGGACCTTGAGGCTTACAGACAGTTAACTGTTACAAGCGCTGCATTCCAGCTGCAAAAAGACAAGGTCAGCCCGTTCAAAGCAAAGCTCGGATTTGTAGGATCTGTGCTGAAGCCGGAGCAGGAAAAGCGTCGCGATCAGGAGTTCGAGGTGGCTGCGGCAGGCGGCGAAAAATTCATTGATTTCAAAAATGTTGAATTTGCCGGTGCAGCAAAAACAATAAGTGATGAGCTCGAGCTGATTGGTGGTGAGAAAATCCCGATCAGGGTTCTCAGTTGCAAGCTTAAGAGTAATGGAAAAATCTTTGATTCAAACGAGCTGCAGCCTTATTTCATGCTTGCGGATTGGCATGGCAACCCGAAGATCTTGAAACTGGTTTTTGAAAAAGAAGGTGAGATTAGCGCCAAGAGTTCTGAGAAGGCGAAATAGATCTTCGGGGCAAGCTGACGTTAGGCTGGACTGCAAAAGGGTTCTTGCCGACCCTCTTTTCCTTTTCCTTTTCCTTTTGATACTATAGCAAGCAATAGGTTGGGCCTGGAAAAAGAATGGGCGGAAAGCGCAAAGTGAATTGCACTCCCGCCCATTCAAAACAAAAACAGACAGCAAGCCAGTTTGGGCTGGCCTGCTGCTGTTTTTGCGTTGCAACTGGCTTTTCTGAAAGCTTAGTTGCCGTAGGTCCGCAGAACCGGGGTCTGCTCGACGTCCTCGATTTGCTTGAACTTGCCTTCGATGACCATGTCGGCAAGCCGGGCACAGTCACGGAAGTAGGCGTCCGAGGGCTGCTCGCCGGTGAGCTTGCGGCGCAGGTCCTGGCAGAGGATGTCGGCCGCGGCAATCGTGGCTTCGTCCTTGCTGGCATGCGCGTGCATGGCGGTCACCAGCATCACGATCGTGTCCTGAACACGCTGGCTCATGTGCACGATCCGGGCCTGCCGGTCACCGAGCTTCACCTGGTGCTTGACCATGTTGGTCGAGATTTCCAGGGAGAGCTTGGCGCTCTGAGCAAGCGCGAACTTGACGTGCTTGGCCAGGCGCTTGTTCATGCCGGACACGGATTGACCGTTGAAGAAGCGCTTCAAATAGGCGCCGGCATTCCAGAACGCAAACGGCACGCCGTAGCGCATGAGCTGCCAGAGCCCGGAGAAGACCTTGCCCTTGGTCAGCGCCTTCATGCCGTTGCCGAGCGGCAGCATGTAGTTGGTACCGTGCTCGGTGGCAAGCGACAGGAAGAACTTCATCGCCAGCATCTCGCCTTCGCCTTCATAGATAAGCGGCGCGAGGTAGTCGTGGATGTTGTCACCGATCAAATGCCCGTGCAGGAAGGAACGGCCACCGTGGGTAGTCATGGCGATGTCAATCGCAGCTTCCTTCTGAGCTGTGGAACCGAAGATCTTGGCGACGATGCATTCGAGCTCGCCGCGGTAGCCTTCGTCCAGCTTGGAAGAACACCAGTCGCGCAGAGCGTCGGCGCCTACGATAAGGGCGGCCAGGCGTGCGATCCGCTTCTTCACCAGCTCCCGGGTCTCGATTGGCTGCGTGAAGGTCACGCGGTACTTGCCCCAGCTCCCGGGCGTGATGCTCTTGAGCAGCAGGCGCATCACACCGGCAGCGTTGGCGCAGAGGGCCACGCGTCCGTAGTTCAGCCCGTGGTAGGCAATCACCAGTCCGTTCCCGTCCGGAGCGTTCAGGCGGTTGGCCGCAGGCACCCGGAAGTTCACGAACTTGAGACCGTTGTTGAAACCGTGGCGCAGCGCGTGAATGCCGTAGTGCACCAGCTGGAAATTTTCGGTCTCGGTTTCCGGCAGCTCGACGATGAAAACCGCCGGCTTGTCTTCGCCGGCAACGCGGGTCACCAGGCCGATGGTGCGGCCGGGGACAGCGTTGGAGATAAAGAGCTTCTCGCCGTTCACGATGTAGTCGTCACCGTCGCGGGTCGCGACAGTTTTGAGAGCGGTGAGGTCGGAGCCGGCACCGGGCTCGGTGAGAGCGAAAGCGGAGATGCGCTTGCCCGAAGCGAGCTGAGGCAGGAAATAAGCCTTCTGCTCTTCGGTGCCGAAAGCGCTCACCGGATCGACCGCGCCGATGCAACCGTGGATGGAAGCATATCCGGCTTCGGTCGGGAAGCCTGCAGCTGCCACTTCGGTGATCATGCGGCTGAAGCGGTTGAGCGAGGCGCCCTTGCCGCCGTACTTCTTGTCGACGAGCATGCCCCAGTAGCCGGCGGCTCCCAGGTCGGCAATCGTCTTTTTCGAGACCTTGCCGTTCTCGTCGTAGCCGGAGCCGTCAGCCTTGTTGGCCTTTAGAGCCGCGATTGTGGCAGCGACGGTCGCTTCCACATCCGCATCCAGCTCTTGATTCTGGGCGGGAAGGAAGTGACGCAGGCCGGCCTTGCGCCAGATCACGCGGTGCACGGGGCTGCCGGTGGTGCGCCCGCGTTCACCGTAGAGCTCATCAGTGGCGCTGTCGGCGCGGTCGATCGCACCGGTGCGCTTCACTTCGTCCTCGCTCTTGCCGGCATCACGCAGGATGTCTTCAGCGAGGTTTCCGTCGTTCTTGTTGATTCGAGGATTGTTCTTGGACATGTTGGACATGATTGATTATCCTTTTTCTTTTTGGGACAGGCACGAAAAGCCCTGTCCGTGACAAACTTGTGGGAACAGTCAACGGTGGAGAAACAGCAGGCGGCAGACCAGCACTTAAATCTGCGCTGGCTTAAATCTGCCGCCTGCCTTGTTTTAACCGGGCTTGTGTCCGGTAAGGGTTCCTTCGGCTCAGAGTAAGCCGTGCGACTCAAAATGTGCAGTCGCCAGATTCGCCAGCTTCTGCTCCTGGCCATTTGCCGCAAGCACTGCCGATTTGAGATCGGGTAGCGATGCAAGCAGGCTGAGAGCCTTGTGCAGGCGCTCTCCTTTAAGCACACCGCGCGATGCCAGAGCATGTACGGTGGTGCTGAATCCTTCGAGCACTGCCAGCCACTTTTCGTCAGCCGACAGGTCGAATCTGAGAGCATGAATGTGCTCAATGTGCGGATGCACGTCGATCACACCTTCGGTATGCGGGCCCCAGGAAGTGTCGGGCTTAACGCCCCATACCCACTTCCAGAAGCGGCGCAGCATGCCTGTGAAGCCCTTCATCAGGTCCTCACCGACGCATACGCCGACAATCGTCTCAGGTGCCACACCCCAGTGTTCGATCGGCACGCCAACCGGGCACAAGCCGTGCCGGCTGAAGGCGCCGTCGTAAAGGTGGGTGCCCCTGAAGCTAGGAGCTTTGGTGATACCGGGAATGGTGCAGGTCGCTCGAATGGCGAATCCGGGCGAACCTGGATTGTCGCTGAGCTTTGTGCATTTGCCGTCGACATCGTATCTGAAGATGCCGTCTTTTTTGAACACGATTTGGGAGTGGCCGTCCACTGCCATGGTCCAGAACTTGTCCGGCCAGACAGGGACCACCGAATCGATGAATTCTCCGAGCTTATCGGTTTCCATTACACCGTAGCCCGTGCGGTTCTCTGGGTGCTCGTGGTACTCCTTTGACAGAACTGCCAGAAGCGTTTCCAGCTTGCTTGCAGTCGTTACGCACTTTTCTTTGAAATCAATTTCAAGTGCGTATTCAAGGAGTTTTGCAGGCGGAATGCCTGCTGCCAGCAATATGGCGGGAATGGAGCCGCCGCTCACGCCGCCGATGCTTTCCCATTCCACACCTGCAAGCTGGCAGGCGAAGATGGAACCGCAACCGGCAAGAATGGCACGTGAGCCGCCAGCGCTAATAACGTAGTGCGCCCGGAACCCCCCGGAACTTTTCCGGATGGTTTGCGCTTTCATGACACAGCCTCGTTTTGTCAGGCGCTACAGTACCTCGCAGGAAATTCTGCGGATACCAGCGCCTCTGGTTGGATTTGACTTTTCAGGTTCATTCAGAAGCATTTCCGCAGTTGATCTTTGCTGCCAGGTAATGCGCGATCTGTCGTGATCGCAAACGAGAATCAGAGCTTTTTGGGCAGCACAAGCTGGCTTGCAGCTTGGCTCAACGGCTTAGCCACCCACAGGCTTGTTTGACTGATGTTGTCTTGAGGCCATTTGACTCCGATTCGTAGCTTTGCCGGAATCAGCTCAGCAGGAAGGTTCTGCAGAACACAGACCCAGGATTGCTGGGATCTTGTCATCGGAGTACCTTCGTCGCGGATGCGTTTGAGCCCGGCGGCGATCGACTTCATGGTCTCTGCGTCATGCTGGTATCCGAATGCAAATCCAGAGGACGTGAACCACATAGCCACGTGGTAGTGGCTGCAAGCCGCTTCGATCATGTCGTAGCCACAAAGCCTGGCTACGTTTTCGACACCCGGCAAAACCAGTTTTGCAACGTCCTTAACAGGAGCTGCATGCTGTCCGGGTGCCCGATTGCTTGCCCAGGCTCTGTCGAAAAGCTTGAGGAATAGCTCGGGGCGGCCGGTGAATGTAAACGGCTTCTCGACGAATTTCTCCAGCTCATGGTCGCCGCAGGCGTCCTTGATTCTGGAACCGGGCAAGAAGCTGTAGATCGAAATTTCAAGCGAACTCAGTTCAGGGCTGAGCGGCCGGTTGCAGGGGTGGTCGTAAGGAAAGCCCAGAAGCGCACAATCGTTGGCTTCTCTCGTGCCGTCGAAACGGCGGTCGCGAAGCGCGATCATGTAAATGAGCTCGGCATTTCCTGTGTCGACGTTTCCTGTCCAGGCGCATACCCGAATTTTTCGCAGGTCTCTCTTAATCACCAGCGCACCAAATGCGGTGCGGTGGCAAGCCGAGACATAGGGATAACGCACTTTGCCTTCCTGCCCGTCGATCAAATGGGCATTCAGGTTGCTTGCTTCGTCGCCGGGAAAGTGTCCGGCAGTTGTTTCGAAAACTTGCGGCTCGCCCACAGAAGTGACAGGGCCGAGCATAGCTTTCACGGTCGGTGTGAGCAGTTGCTCCCAGATCATCGAGTCTGGTACCGGCGTCCGGGAAAGAGGCGTTAAACCCAGCATCTCAGCTGCGTTGTAGCTTGTTGAGAAGTTGAGCATAATTTTTCTCCTTCTCGGTCATTCCGAGTAGTTGAAAGAAAGCAGAAACCGCCCGGCTGTATCGTGAGATTCAGCCGGTGCGGTCCTGCCTTACTGTGCGGACTTGCCGCAGAAACTAGATGGACGGAGTGATGATCGGGGGCAAGTCGTTCTTCTCACGTAGAAGCGGTGCTGGAATGAGTTCTGCAGCCGCTTCAGTCAGCGGCTTGTTCATCCAGAGGTTCTGCTGCGAGATGTTGTCTTGCGGCCATTTGACACCGCCCAGGTAGAGATGGGGCGGAATCAGCTCCTGTGGCAGGGACTGCAGAACACAGACCCATGACTCCTGCGGCCTTGTAAGCGCATGGCCGCTCTTCTTAATTGCCTCGATGCCGGCGCGCAGCTGCGCGACCTCATCGGCCTGGTCCTTGTAGGTGCACCGGTATCCCATCGCAAACGCGTACATGACCACATGGTAGTGGCTGGCAGCGTCTTCGATGAAATCATAACCGCGGCGCCGTGCAAGCACTTCGAAGCGAGGTGCCACGTAGCGAGCCAGGTCGCCTATCGGGGCCGAAATCTGGCCGGGAGAGCGATTGCTCTGCCAGGCCTGCTCAAAGAGCTTCAGAAATAGCTCCGGCCGGTCGAGGAATTTGAAGGGGTTGGAAACAAAAGCTTCCAGCTCCCTGTCACCGCAGGCATGAGAAATGCTCGAACCTGGAGCGAAAGCATAGACCGAAACTTCGACCGACTTGACGCCTTGAGGAAGCGGCCGGTTGCAGGGGTCGTCGTAGGTAAAGCTGAGCAGCGAGCAGTCGTTGCCGCGCAGCGTGCCGTCATAACGGCGGTCACGCAGTGCGGCCATAAAGGTGAGCTCAGCCTTGCCCTTGAAAATGTCGCCTACGTAAGCCAGAAGCTTGAACTTATGCTGGTCGCGCTTGATGACCAGATAGCCGTATGTGGTCTTGTAAATCGTGACCACGTACGGGAAACGAACGAAACCACTCTGACCGCCGTATAGCAGATGCCCGTTCAAATTGCTCACTTCGTCTCCGGGGAAAAGGGGAGTGGAGCTCTCGAGCAAAGTGGCGTCGGTGTGAATGGATTCGATTGGACCAAGCAAAGCCCTGGTCTGTGGAGAAATCAGTGAGCAGAGCTCCCGGTCTGTAACACGCGAAATGGGCGCGGGACCGAGCAGCTCTGCCACTTGGACTTTGGAGAGCTTTTTCATATGTTTGCCTCAAAAGTTAGTGGTTTGAACTAAAAGCAGAAAGAGCAGAGCCCTGCTACAAGCAAGGCTCAAGGTCTCGATAACTTTCCCGATCCCTACCGGCATCCTGTAAGGAGCCCGATCTTTTGCTCAAATCAAATCTGTCTGTAATGATTGCGGGGGGTTTTGCTGGGCAGAGGGGGGAATAGTTCTAAAATCCGAGAAACACCATAAGCTAGTAAGTACCAGAGCTATATTCAATCTCTTTAGATCAAATTAGGCTTGCGATAAGTGCTGCGGATATCCGGGGCGATCTCTTGAAAGCTGCTTGAAGTGGTAAATTCGCAGCCTGGAACAATCGTTTGTTTAGAAGCTTCCGCAAAGGTGCGCGAACTGTGATTGACGCTTGACAAGATCCGCTGTCTTCCCGCCAATTACGCTATCTATGCTGCTTCCAGGGAAAATCCCGACAGAGGTTTTCAAGTGCTCTTGCCTTGCCGAACCTTCGTAATTTCGTGCTTATATTCGATTTCTAGCCCGGATGGAAAAGGTCGAAGAGTTTTTCTCTGGTGTAGGTGAGGCAAACCGGTCTTCCGTGGGGGCAGGTGTCATGACGCGGACAGCTGATCCATTCAGCCACCAGATCTTTGATTTCGGATTCAGTCAAGACCATACCGTTCTTGATTGCAGCCTGGCATGCAAGCGACTTTGTGGCTTCAAGCGAAAAGTTTGCATGGTCGCAGGTCAAAAGCTGTTCGAGAATTTGTTGCACTGTTCCTACGTAGTCTTTGGCAGCAAGCTCAAGCGGTATCTGAGTGCAACCGATGTTATTTGGTTGAAAATCAAAATCAAAACCCAGGGATTTCAAAGTTTCCAGATGCTCCGCCAGAGCCGCTCTTTGCGACGGCGCCAGATTAAGCGGCGAAGAGATCACCAGGCGCTGAACAGCGGAACTTATTCGTCCTACCTGCTCTTGTTGAGCGAGAATCCGTTCATAAATAATTCGTTCATGTGCAATATGTTGCTCCACCATTTTCAATCCGGAAGGTGTTTCAAACAGCATGTAAGTATTGAATATATAGCCGACCAGCTTCCAGTCGACCGGAAAACTTCCCTTGCTTCTTTGATGCTGTATACCGGAAAGTGTGTGCTGTCCTGTCTGAATACGACTCGGTGGTGATGCTACAAGCCTGTCGCGAAATCCGAGCTGTTGTATGCGTTGATAAGTTTTGCCCCCGATTGCAACTTCTCTGCTTTCGCGGACCACCGGAGTTCCGGGGCTGTCACCATATGCGGTATTATGCTCGGCTGTGCTTGCGCTTTGTTCAGGAGGCGGCGACGCTGCCGCCTGGGCAGTTAGCGGCTTGGTTGGCGTATTTTCAGCAGCTTCAAGAGAGCTGTCATTCTCTGCTTTTTCGGCTGAATCGTTTATCTGGGCGTTGTGTTTTCGGGTTCCGTCGATTAATGCTTTCTGGATCGCTAAATAAACATCGCTCGAATTGCTGTAACGTATTTCCTTCTTGGTTGGATGAACGTTCACATCAACCATATGCGGGTCGATAGTTACGTTTAAGACCGCTATCGGATATTTTCCTTTTGGTATCAGGTCTGAAAATGCATAATCGAGAGCTTTGAGTGCCAGTGGACAACGAACCGGGCGATTATTGACTATCGTAACTATTGCTTTGCGGTCTCCTCGAAACACGGGTGGTTTTGCCACCTGCCCGTAGACCGCCATGCCGAAGCGCATATCGACGCCCGTTATCGGAATTAGCTCGTGTCTGGGATTGGTAAACTCAAGTTCCACCATTGTTTCTGCCAGTTTGCCAGAGCCAGAAGTTTTGAGTACAACTTCGCCCTGATTAAGCAGCTGGAAAACGATTTTTGGATAAGCAAGTGCAAGTGATTCGACGATTTCATGTATGTGTGAGAATTCGGTAGAACCCTTTTTCAGAAACTTGAGTCTTGCAGGCACATTGTAAAAAAGGTCGCAGACCTCGATGATAGTACCCACTGCGCAGCCGGTTTCGCTTGTTCTAATACTGCCTTCTTCAATCTCGACTTTTGTGCCTGTGCTTGCCTCGGCATTTTTTGTAATACAGGTCATGTGTGATACTGAAGCAATGCTGGGCAGTGCTTCACCCCGAAAGCCAAGTGTTTTCAGGTTTGAAAGATCTTCGGCTGATGCCAGCTTCGAAGTGGCATGTCGCTGAAAGGCAAGGGCGGCATCTTCAGGGCTCATGCCGCAGCCGTCATCGGCCACCCGAATATCGCGACAGAGAGCGCCTACTGCAATTTCAATTTGCTGTGCACCGGCATCAATGGCGTTTTCAACAAGTTCCTTCACTACTGAAGCCGGGCGCTCTACCACCTCTCCGGCGGCAATCTGACTGGCTATGAAGTCAGGTAATACACTAATCTTTGGCATGCATCAAATTGTACCATCAGCCCGGAAAGGGCGATTAAATGGAACGAGTTTGGAAAATAAAACGACAACGGATAGTAGGACGTACGGAAGCCAAAAGTGTGACAAAAGAAAAGAGACGGACTCCCTGACGCGAGTCGGGGAGTCCGTCTCCGGAATCAAAGTACTGAATCACCGGCCGCTTGTCGGGCAAGTGAATCCGGCCATGCTTTCTTTTACAAGCTGCATAAGCTCGGGCGCCGAAAGCTCAAGATGTTCGTGAATCCATATGGGAGGCGCCACATAAACAGTCACTCCGCCCCGCCATTTCAAGCCCATTTTCCAAAAGTTGAATGTTTCACCGCTTTTGATATCCCGCTTGCCGTAGCAAATATGGATAGGAACAATGGCAACCTTATGCTTGCCGGCAAGCTCCTCATAGGCGGCTCTGGCAATTACTGCCGGTCCGAGCTTGAATTTACCGAAGCGCCCGCTGTTGTAGATCTTTCCTTCCGGAAAAATAGCAAGGCGCTGACCGCTGACAAGCAATGCCGTGGCAGGCGCAAGCACCGTTTTGCCATTTTGCCTGTCTACTGGAAAAACTCCGATGCTTGTAAGAAAGATTTGCTTGAGCCCGAAAAATCCTGAAATAGGCTCGTAGGCACCCATGTAACGAATGATGCCATTGAATACCGGGTGCATGACGATTGCATCAAATAGGGAACCGTGATTGGGACAGAAAATCACCCTCTCTTTGATCAAGAGGTTTTCCTTGCCCACGATTTTCACAGGCCCAACCTGAATGTATCGCCAGATCAAAAGAAGCAATCGGCTCGGCAAAAGGAGCCATTCTCTAACTTTCGGGATGTAGCCGCTCTGGATGCAGAGCTGGCTGTAGCTACGATATTCTTGCCACAGCCGTCCCGGAAGTGATCTGGTTTTGAACCAGATCGCAAGTCGTGTAAACATGAAAGGATACCTCCTTCAAAATTAGGCGGGTGCAAAAAGCCGAAACTTTTTGCACCCGCAGGTGGCATCCAGAAGTTCCAATCAATAGCCGTAACGGCTGTAAGGATAGTTCTCCTGGTTTTGCCAGTTGTTTTGAGGATCGTCGAGCTCGGGGCGATCGAATCGATAACGATCCACGCTTTCGCTCACGCGCTCTTCTTCGCCGTACTTTTTGCTCTGCAAACTTTTGCCGGTCTGGTCGAAGGTCTCTTCCGTCTCGATATAGCTTCCGTAGCCGCTTCTCATGGTCCTTACAGTGCGGCTGCCATCCGGATTGAAAGTTTCAGTTGAAAGAACTTGGTTGCCGGAGGCAAGCTGAATGCGCCGTCTGACAGTGCTGCCGCTTTCGTCGTATTCTTCGGCGCTCACTGCTGTCCAGCGCTTGTAGCCGTAAGCAGATTTTTCTTCCCTGAAAACGACTTTGATTGTCTTCTGCCCGCTTCTGTCGAAACGCAGTATTTCGATGCTGCCGTCCGGAAGACTTCGTTGCCTGAAACTCAGAAGACCTGAGTAGTCGTATTGCTCGACTTCAAGATTCTTGCTGTCAGGCCCCTTTTTCTTTTGCCAGATCATCCCGTTTTTCCGGTAAAAAATAGCTTCGATGCTGCCGTCTTTCCGGGTAATCTCGACTGAGAAAAGCTGCTTGCCGTCGTACCAGTAGGTGCTTTTGTGGATGCTTCCGTCGCTTTCCTGCTTGCATGTCCAGACCGTGCTGCCGTTCTGGCGCGTTTCAAGACCGGCAAGCACCGTTTTGCCGTCCTTAGCAAAAACTCGCTGCCTGGTGATCGTCCCCTTTTTGTCGCGGCGTAGTTCCTCTTTGAGGCTGCCGTCGTCACGCCGGTAGGTGCTTTCGCTGCCGTCCGGTTTAATGAGATGGGTTTCGATTTCGCGGTTGAAACGGTTGAAAACGTGCCTGATATAGGCGTTGTCCACAAGCATCTCAAGCGACTCGCGACGGTCGCTTTCGCCTTCGGGTCTTTGAACCACGCTTTCTGAGTTTTGTTTTTGCTTGCTGTTTTCGTCGTCATCACGACAGCCTGCAAGCATCAGGCTGAAACAGGCAACAAGTGCCAGGGTCAGCGGCATTAAAAAGCCGCTTTCTTTCTTGCTTTTGTTCATTGTTATTGTTCTCGAAAAGCCCTGAATCTGAATACGCAATGTGCGCATTCAGGAAGAAGTGATCATTTGCAACGCGCCTTTGAGCACGCGCATCCGCAGCGAATCAGCTTCCAGACCCTCGCCGTCGATGTTCAGGTGAATTGCTTCAGCAGCATCGGATTGAATTGAAAGTTCACTGATTCGCAGGTGCCTGAAGTGAGGGCACTTATATGGCCGGTTCACAAGGAGCCAGAAAGCAGTAGCTGCAATTTCGAAAAGGCTGCCTGCGGAGATCTCGAGAAAATCGAGTAAGCCGTCGCTGGCGTTGCAGGCCGGAGCCAGCCTTAAAAGCGGAGTCCGGTCTACGTTTAGAATCACGGAGGCAAAAACAGTGGACTGCCATTGCTTCTCGCCGCTTCTGAAAGTGAGATTCTGGCTGCCTGGTTTCAGGCAGCAGGCAAGCACTCGCCAGAAGTAAACTAAGGAGCCGAAAATGCGCTTCCAGTAGCGGGGTGCGCCGGTGATCGCCCGGGCAATCTCCCCGGTGCAAACGCCGACCAGAGCCTTGCGCTGGATTTTTTTGCCCTCGTGTGAAATTTCGAGTTCCAGAACATCGAGTGCCTGAGGCTTGCCTGATCGCAGCATTGCGACGAAATCTTTAGCCGGTAGCCGGGGGTAGAATGAGTTGGCGAACTGATTGCCGGTGCCTGCCTGGTAGGCGGCAAAAGCTGTGGAGGCCGAGATTGCCACTTCCGCAACCTCAAGAATGGTGCCGTCGCCGCCCATGCCGATCAGCAGATCCGCCCCATTTTCAACCGCTTTGCGGGCAGCATTGCGTGCTGAAAATGGTTCCGGACCTGTGGAATAAACTTGCAGCGCCTCATCGTCTGCAAATCGAGACAGTTCTGAAATGAGCGCCTGTGTCATGGCGCCGGTGGCTGACCCACCCACCGGGTTGTGGATGAGCGCCGGACGTGAAAACTGCATAAAACACTCCTTGGTCATAGACCAGAAAAGGTTTGAATTGCAATTTCGATCTGGAGAGAAATGGAGCCGGCTGGCAGGTTTTTGCCAGCCGGCTCTCAATGGCTTGTTTCAGATCAGCGCAGAATTCTGAAAATCGGGTTCAGTTCGAAACCGTTTTCAGGCAGCGGCCGCGAATAAGGAGCTCCTCTGAGCTCATAAACCGGACCGTTTTCGTCCTGCGCTTCGCTGGTGATTTGCGGTGGCAGCTTGGCCTGCCGCCTGTACTGAGGCTGGACATCATAACTCGTTGTCGGCGAACCGTTCGAGTCGAAATAGTCCTGCCTGTACATGAAGCCGTTCCTGTCGAAGTTCTCGGTGCTGTTCTTTTGTCCCCAGTAGTAGTTGTTCAGCTCTTTCGGGGTCTGGCCGTCGGGATAAAGCAGAATGCTGGATTGCAGCTTGCCTTCAGAATCGAGACGCTCAAGAGCGGAAAGACGGTAGATGCGCTTTTCCCAGTCTTCACCGACAGTGACCCAGATTTGCTTGAGAGCCGGTTTTTCCTTCTGATCGAAAAAGGTGACTTCGAGTTCGCCGTTTTCTTGATACTTGCCTCTGTGAAGAAGCTTGCCTTCGGTGCTCAGAAAGTCCCAGCTCTGGAGCCTTACTCCCTGAAGCTGCATTGTCAAACGGAATTTAGTGCTGCCGTCTTCAAGCGTGATCGGCAGGTAGTTCTTTTCGATCTTTTCGGCTTTGATCACGCTGACTTCAGCTTGCTTGCCTGCTTCGGCGCGCTTGCTTGTGGTCTGGCTGCCGTCGGCGGCTGTGAGCACCGACTTGATGCAGAAGCCGTCTTTGTCAAAAAAGAGCAGCTCCTCGCTTTGATCAGGCAGCCTGCGGAAGAGCGTTTTGACCCGAGCATCCGCTCCGTAAACTTGATAGCTGGCAAGCATTCCGTTTCTCTCGTATTCGCCCTCGAAAAACAGGCGGCTGTTTTCGTCGAAGGCCCGGTAAATGCGGAGCTTGCCTTCGTTGAAAATGTAGCTGCCTTTGCGGCCGTCTTTGTAACCGACCTCGACTCTTTCCACTTGCTGCTTTTTCCGGTCGTAAATGACCTGACGGGTCAGCTCGCCGGAAGCTTCATCCATAGCCAGAAGCGGGGGCATGGAGGGAAGCTGCGGGATGAAATCAGCCAGGGGTGGCTTTTTGTCTGCGCTTTTGACCTCGCTTTTTCTGGCGAGCCAGTAGCCTGCAGCGCTCAATGAAAGGAGGCTTGCAAGCACGAGCAAAATTGTTTTCTTCTTGTTCTTGAACATGGTTGCTCCTGAAATAAAGATGCAAGGACGCCGGCGAATTCCGGAATTGGTATTCGACGGCTTCTTTGCTGAAAGTCAATCTCTGCCCGGCATCCGGAGAATGCTTGAAAATCTTGTCTGGGCGGCTGGATACGGTCGGGGGGTGCTTTGCTTGTCTGGGGAGCAGAGATTGAATGTTTGTACTTAGACTCTAGATAATGAGATCTCCCAGAAATAAGCTTTCTGCTTTGATTTTTAGTTCTGAACTTTTTAATCACTAGAGATTCTCTAAAGAATCTGATCTGTTAGAGTGGCTGTAACGCTCTCCGACAAAAGGAATTCAGCGGGCAGTCTTTGTCGCGTCAGTTAGCGCGAACAACTTAACGCTTAGAACAGCTTTATCAGCGAATAGCTTGATTGGCTGAAATAGCGCTTATGCAAAGAGATCAAGCAGGTCATAGTTTTCGCCTAGCACTTCCTTGCTGTCTGCTGAAAGCCATTTTTCAAGCACGCTTGCATAAACGTTCCGAAAATCGCTCTCAAGCACTTGCTTTATGTTCTGATTGCTTGAAAGATACACTAAAGCCGTACGGTCAACAAAAGCTTGCTCAGGCATATCCATGCAAAAGAACTCAATCAACTTTCTCGACAAAA
This sequence comes from uncultured Candidatus Obscuribacterales bacterium, assembly GCA_964615655.1. Taxonomy (GTDB): domain Bacteria; phylum Cyanobacteriota; class Vampirovibrionia; order Obscuribacterales; family Obscuribacteraceae; genus JAIEPM01. The sequence continues at coordinate 23,249 of CAZTQO010000047.1, forward strand.
ATGAGGCGGTTTCTTTTCTTGCCGCAAGAATTCGCACAATTTCTTCGCCGCCGAAATTGCCGCTTGCTCCCAGAAGAGTCACAGGCTGCTGCCGAAACCTGCTCTGCGCAGCAAGTGATCAAGAAGGTATTTGTTGATTTTCTTTTGAGTCATCGGGCAGCTCAATGCATTATCCCGTACTCTCAGTTATTCCCAGACTTTGAATTGAGCTGCTTAAAGCATTGTGGACGGGGCCGAGCCGATAGTCGTCGTGTAAAGAGTAAAGAATGCAAATGCGATATTCATCGTGTAAAAAGCAAACAAAACGCCTGCTCCAAGCATGAGCTGCCAGCAAAGCAAAGCGTGGCGTGGTTCGACGGTTCGGAGCACCCCGAATCGCAATAGAACATACCAGAGTATTGAAAAGCCCAGTAGCACGTCTGCAATCAGGGCAAGCGCAATGCATAAGGCTCTCAAATCTTTGTTAACCAGGAACATGATTGTGAAAGCTATGCCGATCAAGAAAGAAAGCGCCATGCAAATGATTGATTTCTTGTCGTCGGTTCTGACATGAAGTGTTTTGTCCTTTTCGGCCCGTTCGATATACCTGATTGTTTCGGCCGCCACTGAAAAAATACTTCTTCGCGGAGCTGTGCTTGCAGGTTTTGCCGCTGACGAACCTTCACTTGCAGAATTTTCGGCTTCGCTCAAAATTTGGACTCCTGTTTTATCGGACAGAATTGGCTTTTAGTTTCGATTCTTTCAGATACCTACCACAGAGCGCTTAGCGCTAACCTGTGTATTGCTTATATCGCGCCAGTGGGGTAAACACGGCTGCTTTGCCTGGCCGGGGCTGTCACTTTGTAGGGCGCCTGGGCTAGGCTCAGGTCAGATTTTCCACGTTTTGACTTTGATCCGGAGTTAGCTGATTTAACTGAATTTGACGGTTAAATGCAGACAGGCAGCAAACAAGCTTTCGGGCCATTCGTTGCTGCATGCAATCTTTTCGATCAAGAACCCGTTTTTTGAAAGGACAGGAAATGACAAAGAAACTCATGGGCATTCTCTGCCTCGCTTTTCTTGTTCCGGCCTCAGTTTTGCTCTTGCAGACAGGCAGGAAGCAGGACGAAACCCGGACAGTTTTTCAATCGAATTTCGAACTTTCCGCTTCGAGCCTGCCGGTGCTTGAAGCTGAGGACAGCCCTTACTTCAGCAGGCAAACGCTTGCAAATCCGGACGGCAGCCAGACCCGCTTGCTTCGCTACCGCAGCGATCAGAGCCTGGTCAAGCTGCAGCTTGGCAAGAGCGGCTTGCTATCGCAAGTGGAGTCTTACCGAACGGTTGACGGCAAAGAAGAACTTGCATACAGAGCCAGCTACGACAAGATGGGCCGGCGGATTTTGCATGCCGAGTACTTCGATGCGGCAGGCAGGCTGGAAAGCTCCGTGGAACGCAAGCCGGACGGAAGCGAGCAGCATTGCTTTTACAGGCATGGTCAGATTCTACGGCGTGTCGAGCTGCTTGCAAGCGGCGTTCAACTCACAAAGGACTATGAGCATGGCAAGCTCGTGTCCGAAAGCAGGCTTGAGCCGCCGGCAAGCTCAAGCGACCTGGTTTTCTGGGATCAGGATAAGAGCAAAGTGCGTCTGAAAGTGAAGATGCTGGGAGCCCGGCTTGCCAGCTGGGAGTACTACCTCGAGGACGGAAGTCTCGAGCACAGCGGCAAAGTCCTTGAGGACGAGTCGCTCGAGTTCAGCTATTTCGAGAAGGGCAAGCTGAAGCGGCGTCAGATCTGGCGTCTTGTAGGCGAGGACTGGGAACGCAGCTACTACGGTCTTGCTTATTCGGAGCTGCTGGCAGCCGACAGCAAAACCGTCGAGCACAAAGTCTACTTGCGTTCGAACGGTTCGCTCAAGAGCCACCAGCGCTTCAACAACAAGGACGGTCATCTGGAAATGGAGCGTGAATTCGACCTGGAAGGTCGGGTTGCCCGGGTTGAGGACTTCAACGCCAATGGCAGCTCGAAACAACTCTGGGTCTTTCCCGCTTCGGGAAATCGCTCTCGCGGTTTTGTGCCCACAGGCATGAGACAGTATCCGGGCGGTGACGACAAGATTGGTTATGTTTACGATCTTGACGGCGAGCCATTCCGGCACGCGGTTTCTGAGCGGCACCCCTGGTCGTTCTTCCAGCATCAGGGCTCAAGCAACTGAGGCAGTTTCTGTTAGCCTGCTGTTTCATCAGTTCAAGTCGGCTCGAGCCGGGTGCATGGCAATGTCCATGCATCCGGCTTCCTCTTAGAAAGGTTTTTGCAATGGACATTCAGATCAGTTTCAACGACCCGGTCGCTTTCATCTGGGGCATCGCCTACGTTGTGGCGGCGCTGGTGGGCGGCTATTATGCAGCCAGGTTACTTACCGGCTTGAATCCGCCGCGTACAGGCGACGAGCGGATGGGTCTGGCAGTGCTTTTCTTCTTCCTGCTTTTCCTGGCGGCGGTGGCTCTGGTTGTCACCGTGGTGATGCTCTTCATAGGGCATGCACAGGTGCCGTTCCTGATTGCGCTGGCACTGGTTGGTGCGGCTTTCGGTGCCGGCTCAAGGAGCTGAGAAGCCGGCACGATAGATAGAGAAAAGGAGCGTCAGTGTTAACACTGACGCTCCTTTTCGGGCGGGGCATGCTTTGGTTTCACTACGACCAGACTGGCCTGTAAATAGTGGCGAGAGCAACTGCCTCTCGCCACTATTTGTGATTTAAAACGCTGATCTGTTTCGTGGACTGCTGTGGGATGAAGCAAATACCGACCTCTTTTTTTTATTTGGCCTCTCTACCCGCACTATTATAACGGCTAGTAAAATGCTCGAAAAGCAGAAAGGCGCCAGATTTTGGGTCTGACGCCTTTTGCTTGCCGCTCTGCTGTTCAAAGCTGAATGGCTGCAGTTTCAGCTTTAGAAATCAGCAGCAAGTGTCTGAATTCTCTGAGCCAGCTTGCTTGCTGCTTCAGCCGGTTCTCCGAGAACAGCGAAAATAAATCGCTTGCCGCCCAGCTCGAGCTGCCAGTCGAAATAGCAGGGCGACTGGCAGCCTGCAATGTCGCAAAGGCGCTGATGAAGAAAAAAACCGGCAAGGGGGCTTGTGCATTCGGTCCAGGCATCAGCAACAGCCTTTGAGCCTGCCAGTGAGAGCTTCTGGCTCAGTTCTTGCGCTTGCAAGGGAAGAACCGTCATCATGAATGATGCTCCTTTCTGCTGTGGCTTTGAATAAATCATGCCTGCTCAGGGACTACAACGGCTGCGTGCAAAGTTCCGGTAGAAAGCGCCGAGTTCGGACGCGTTTTTGAAGCCGGATTTGCTCGTGTAGATGTAGCTGGTTCTCTTGCCGTTCACCCAGTATTCCTTGACGAAAACGAAAACCGATTCGTCGATTCCGGCGGCTTGTGGCTGCTCGAGAATCACATCTTTGACATCGAGCAGCGTTTGAAGATAACGCGGCATGTCATCACGAGAATAGATCTCGTAACCCATGTGCGGGCTCCAGTTCCATTCCAGAAAGCTCAGCCAGTCCTGACTTTGTTCTCTGGAATAATGCTCGCCCATGAAGCGGTAAACGTAAGTACGTGTTTCGACTCCGCGAGGCAGGTGCTCGGCCTGGCTGTACCAGCAAAGCAGGAAAACGCCGGCAAAGCTGGCAAGCGGCAAGAGTGATTTAGCCTGATCTTTGCTTGCAAAAACGCGGCTTGTGGCAAAGCCGGCCGCAAATCCGAGAGGCAGCAAGATCAGGCTGCGGGGCAGGAAAAGCAAGGTGAAGCCGCTGCCGAGAAACGGCAGCCACTCGAACCAGCTTTCGTAAGAAAAGAAGTGGTCGAAAAGCACCGGCTGGTACACTTGCAGAATGGTGGCGCCGGCGGTGCCGAGCAGCGCAGCGATTGCTGCAAAGAGATAGAGCCTGTTCTTTTCGCGGCTGCGTGAAAGCAGCCCGCAGCCAAGGCCGAAAAGGCCTGAAACCAGCAAAACAACAATCAGTCGCAACATGTGTGTTTTCCTTGCAAAATGGTTTTGTTTGTGAATGAAGCCGGGCCGCAATTAGATCTTGCAGCCCGGCTTCGCCGAAATTAAGCTCAGTTGGAAAGGATTTGGCCGAGCCGGTTCGGACCGAGCTTGTTGTCGAAGAACTCTTTGTTCAGCGACTTGAAGCGCGGCAGTTGCATGAAAGGCAGGTCGATTTTCGCAGAGTTTTGAGAGTCCATGATTTGCTCCTTACCCTGCTTGTCTTTTTCAAGCATGACCCTACCGTCTCCTGCAAGGAAGCAGGTCTTATCAAGCTTGCCTGCTTCGTCGAAGTATTCGAGCTTTCTGTAAGCATGCTTGTCAGCGACCTTCTGGTAGCAGGATGCAAGCTGCAGGCTCTTTTGCTTGCCGTCGCCTGCATAGGCTGTTGCCGAGCCAAGTGTGCCGTTGTCGTCCTGGTAGTACTGCCAGGATTGCTCGAAATCGAGTGAGCCGTCCTTCCGGAAGACTTTAACTTCGACATATTCCTGGTAGTTGCCGCACTCCCCACCGCACTCCCCGCAAGGTTCGTGAGTGATTTTTTCGCTGCGGCAGAGCTTGCCTGCTTCGTCGAAAAACTCGAGCGTGGCAACTGTAGGCTGAGGCTCCTGCCATTCGCCATGCGGGCCGGCGGGCGCCGGGCCAGCGTCTTTCTTGTAACAGGCAATTACGTGCTTGCCGCTTTCGTCCATGAGCTCGGCAGTAATTGAACCGTCACTTTTGATTTCCTGGCGGCAGGCAAGCGTAGTGCCGTCTTCTCTGAAGAGACTGCGCTTGATCATGCCTTTAGCTGTGGGCTCCAGTTGCGCGGCCAGGCTGCCGTCGCTGCGCCGCTCTTCGATTTTGAGCAAACGCTTACCCGTAGGGTCGAGCTGGTAAATTCGGCTGGCGCCGTTCTTGGCGGTTTCGGTGACTTTAGACGGCTTGCCGAAGGCGCTGTACTCAATCACAGCCTTGCTCTGGTCCGCAAAGTCGATTTCGGTTTTGCGTTCGTAGCCGTAGGCATCGAGATGATGGTGGCGCGCCAGCTCTCCGCTTGTCTGCGGGTCGCGGGGCTCGGTTTCCACCCTGGCCTGGGGCTGCCGGGGCTTGACCCGTTCGGCCAGTCGCAGATGTGTCGGCACCGGCTTCTGGTCCGGGCTGAGCAGGTTGAAAGCCGCAAGCGTTAGTCCCAGGATACACAGTGTTCCAAGAATCTGCTGGCAATAAAACGACTTCATTTCACTTTCCTTGCTTGGAAGTACTCAGCAGCAAAGCAACACCCCGCTCCTACAAGGAGACGTTCTGTGCTGTTTTTTACTGCTTTGTTTGCTGAGTTGGCTGGTTCTGAAGAAGGGCTGAAAAAGGGTGTTGGCCCAATTTTTCGTTTTAGCTGATCATGCTGACAATATGCTGTGAAGCGCTTGCATGCGGTTATTAACCTGGAAAAGGCTGGGCAGGCTCTGCTGCTCTGCGCCATGATCGCCTCCAGCACTGTGTTGCGGGCAGCCCCCTGTCTTTTTCTTAGTACAGATTTAGATTTCTTCCATTGTTTGCGTCGTTGCGCTAGAACCGGATTTGTAACTAAGAACTCCAGGGTGGTGCTTCCAGCATATGCGTGCTTGCCTCAGCATGCTAATCTGACTGCGCCTGCCTGTTTGCGGTTTTGTATGAAAGATCCAGCCGAAGATGACCATTTGTTAGAGTCAGTCCCGCTTGAAAAACGGCGGGGCAGTTTAACCATGACCTTGCTCTGGATCACCATGGTTACCTGCTTCCCTAACGTGCTTGCCGGATTTCGCTGGCACGGGCAGGGAATGAGTATCAGCCAGGTTCTAGGAGGCGTGCTTATAAGCTGTGGTATCGTGCTTTTGTACTGCATCCCGGCTTGCTATCTTGGTTCCAAATTCGGGCTTACTTATACGGTTTTGAGCCGGGCGGTTTTTGGAAAATGGGGAGCTCGCTGGATCACTGTCAATGTGATCTGGATTTCACTTGGCTGGTATGCACTGAATGCGATTTTTCTGGCCGACGGTATTAGAGGCCTTTTTGATTTTGGCATTCCCCAGATTGTTCTGGTAGCTGCCATGGCGATTTTGATGGCCGTCAACAATTTTTTCGGATTTTCAGGTGTTGCTAATTTTGCAAAATTTCTTGCAGCGCCTGTACTTCTGATCTGGGTTTTTCTGGCATTTGGCAAATCTGTTGCGGCCTGTCCTGCTTCTGTCTGGACGGAGAGTTCTAATGTGAGTCCCAACTTTTGTATGAACATGATTTCCTCTTTTGTGGTCGGTATATGTTGCTGGGGAAATGAGCCTGACTACTGGCGTTTCGGCAAACCGAAAATTGGATTTGCAGTGCCACCGCTATTAGTGTCGCTGCTCGTGGGTATGGTGATCTTTCCGCTTACAGGCTGGATGATGGCAAGGCTTACGGGTGTTTCCGGAATTGCGGCAGCTACAAGACTTATGAATGATTATGTTTTTGGCGGCTTGAGCATTGTTTCGGCACTGGTACTCACGATCAACTACGTTGCTGTCAATGACTGCGGACTCTATGCGACTATAAATGCCACTGAGAATCTTGTTAAAATGCCGCGCAAACTTTGCGTGATGATCATGGCAATACTGGCAGCATGCGCGGCTGTAGCATTGCTTGGATATACTCGCAATTTCGAGATCGTTGCTGCGCTTTCTTCGATTGTCTTGCCCGGTGCAACGGTTGTAATGGTTACGGAAGCGTTTCTGATCAAGAAAATCTGGGGGCAAAGTGAGGATCTCTCTCTTGTTATGCCTTATGAGAATCTGCCTGCGTTTAAGTACGCTGCTACAATTTCACTTTTTATCGGCTGTGTAGTGGCTATATTTAATGCCGGATTTATAAAAGGGACCGAACACTTTGCTTCTCTTGTGCCGGCCTTGCCTGGCTGGGTTATAAGTATGGTTTTGTATTTGATCTTGCGCCCTTTTGAGTTGAAACATGTGTCTGGAAAAAACCTGTGCCGTGCAGAAGCTCTTAGCGAGGAAAGTGAGACCAGTGCTTCGCTTTAATGCTAAAGTTTTCTGGTTATATCTAGAGTTGCAGTTTTGAAAATCGTAGTTCAAATTATTGCTGTATTTATTCTCTGCATAATCGGGCTGATTGTAATTGGCTTTGTTTTGCGGCTGCTTGGTCTGTTGTTTTCGATACTTTTCGGAATCTTGATGCTTGCCGGTCTGGTTTATCTGATCAATTTCCTTTTCAAGATTTCAGTTAAGAACGAGATTCAGGAGAACAGCAGTGTTTTCAAAGTTTCCGATTACAACAGGAAAACGGTTTTGCTTTTTTCAAAGGAGCCCACGCTCAAAGAACTTCTCTCAGGCTCAGAGACTGACAGTCTCAAAATCGAGAACGACACCGAAGTTATTGTGATTGACGACCAGACAAACAAAGAAGCTGTGAAAGTCAAAATAGGGGCTGGAAAGCATCAGGGCCAGTCGGGCTGGGTTTGCAGGACGGTTTTGCAAAAAACAGAAAGGCCAATGATTTCAGACAGTGAAGCTGGCTCTTGAAGCTTGCTTCTGAGAAATTTGCGCTTGCTGCGCTAATTGCAGCGGAAAAATGTTCTGAAAGCAACCTCTATTCGGGCTGAAAAACCCCCTACGCTAACCGGGCCAGAGACTAAGGGTGGTAGCCAAGAGGAAAGTTTGCTAATCTCAGGCACCTGGCGGCAGGGGGGCTGTGCCGCAGGCTCTCAGCTGCAGCCTTTCCGGCAATGTTGCGCTTTATAACCTGAAAGAGATCATATTCAGATCTCAGGGAGCCGCTGTCTAGAGTGGATATTGTCAAGTTCTCGTTCCACAAGTTCCAGAAAAGTCCTCAAATCCACAAAAACACCGCTAATTAAAGCCTGATTTCTGACACGAAAGTGCCAGGGAAAGGAGGGATTTCGAGTTTCTGGAGCCGACGGCTTCTGTAGTCACGGACTTGCGAAAACTCAACCGCGGCCCAAGAAAACTGCCGCAATTTAACCGAAAGGTAACTGCTATGCTCAGCAAACGACTTGGCATGGCGAAGCGATTCTTTGACATCGCTCGCCCCTACTGGTTCCCGCAAGGGCTTCGCAGCATCCCCGCGTGGTTGCTGCTTATTGTTTCTACGGTGGCGTCGTATTACGGGTTGCAGGCTGTCGCCAGCAACATCGATGCGATTACCCACACTGTTGTGACTGGTTTCCAGAATGGCTACCTCTACTTCGGTCTCCATTTCGTCCTGCCGGCTCTCGGCGTGACGGCGCTTGCTGCCTTCCTCGGCAGAAAGTTCTGGCCCAAGAACCCGCACACGCAGGGAATGCTCCTGCTTTTCTTGCTGCTTGTCCTGATGCTCAGCGTCAACGTGCTCAACGTGATTCTGAACCGGGCCAACGGCGCGATCATGAATGCCATGAACCACAAGGATCAGGCTGAATTCATGGTCATGGTGATCAGGCTCCTGTCCTGCTTCGTGATTGGTACCTTCGTAGTCGTGGTCTACAGCTACGTCAAGGGCAAGTTTGCCCTGAACTGGCGTAACTGGATGACCAGGCACTACCTGGACCTCTACTTCAAGAACAGGAACTACTACAAGATCAACCAGATGATTCACATCGACAACCCGGACGAGCGAATCGCCCAGGACGTTGATGCGTTCGTGGCTGGCGCCGGTAACCTGCTGCTTGCCGTACTCGGCGGCATCATGACCTACTTCAGCTTCATGCCGATCCTGAAGGAAGTGGACCCCACCGGTTACCTTCCGTGGATTGCCTACGGCTGGTCCGCGGTCTTCACGGTCATTGCCGTATTCTTCGGGCGCCGGCTTGTGAAGCTGAACTTCGACCACCTGCGTTATGAGGCTGACTTCCGCTACAACCTGGTTCACGTGAGAAATCACACGGAGGCGATTGCCTTCTACCAGGGCGAAGAGCGTGAAATCTCCCAGCTGAAGAAGCGCTTTGGCGAAGTTTACCGGAACTGGGATCAGCTGCTTGGCTGGACCCGGAACCTGGGCTTCATCCAGACCGGAAGCGACTACTTCACCGTGGCGATTCCGTTCCTGATTCTCGGTCCGCTCTACTTCGCTTCGCAGGTCGAGATGGGGACGATTACCCAGGCCTCGATGGCGTTTGGTCAGGTGCTTTCGGCGCTGACGCTTATCGTCATGGAGTTCCGCACCCTCTCGCTCTTCACTGCCAATATCAATCGTCTCTGGGGCTTCAACGATGCCCTCAATCACGAGGCGGAAGAAGAGAAGGGCAGCACCATCGACTCTCAGATTGGCGACAAGCTGGCTGTGACGAAGATGACGCTGATGACCCCCGATTACTCGCGCCTGCTGGTAAAGGACCTGACGGTCGAAGTCGGCAAGGGTGAAGGTCTGGTGGTCATGGGTCCGAGCGGCTGCGGCAAGAGCTCCTTGCTGCGTGCCTTTGCCGGTCTCTGGAACTCGGGTAGCGGGCTCATCGAGCGTCCTGGTCTGGGCGACATGATGTTCCTGCCGCAGAAGCCCTACATGCTCGTTTCCGGCTCTCTGCGTGAGCAGCTGCTCTATCCCAAGAGCGAAGGCAAGACGGACGCCGAACTGCAGGCGGCCCTGGAACTCGTGAACCTGGGTGAGCTCCCGGCTCAGCACGGCGGCTTCGACACGGTGATCAACTGGTCGGACGTGATGTCCGGCGGTGAGCAGCAGCGGCTGGCGTTTGCGCGCCTGCTTCTGGCTCGCCCGAACTACGCGATTCTCGACGAAGCTACCAGTGCCCTCGATGTCCAGAACGAGGAAGCCCTCTACGGCACCCTCAAGGCAAGCGGCATCACTTTTGTGAGCGTCGGGCACCGTCCCACGCTCACGAAGTACCATGCCCAGTGCCTGCAGCTCACCAAGAAGGACGGTGGCTGGCGTCTGGTGAACACGAAGGACCTGCCGCAGGCCTGATGCCCGCCGCAGTGCTGGTTTAGTTTGATCGGCCGCCCGGGGGAGTGAAGCTCATGCTGAGCTCCCCCGGGTTATGCCGGTCCAAAAAAACTTTTGAAAAAAGGAGCAGCCTATGGATAAAATCCAAGCTCTCCTGGGGATTGCAATAATCCTGGGAGTTTGTTTTGCCTGCTCGCAAAACCGCCGCAAAATCAACTGGCGGCTGGTTGCAGCAGGAATGGGTCTGCAAGTTCTGCTTGCGGTCCTGATTTTGAAAGTGCCTCAGGCTGCCGCGCTTTTCGACCTCATGGGCAACGGCATCCAGGCAATACTCGACTGTGCCAGAGACGGTGCAGCTTTCGTTTTTGGAGATGAGCTTGCCAAAAGCAAGTTTGTCTTTGCAATTACCATCGGAGCCTCGATTGTTTTTGTCGGTGCGCTCACCTCGGTGGCTTATCATCTGGGGGCTTTGCAGCGCGTGGTTCGTGGACTGGCATTTATGCTTCGAAAAAGCATGGGTGTATCCGGTGCTGAAGCCCTTTCGACAGGTGCCGAGGTTTTCCTCGGTCAGGTCGAAAGCCAGCTTTTGATCAGCAAGTACATCAAGCAACTGAGCCAGTCGGAGCTTTTAGGTGTTATGGCCGCAGCCATGGCAACCATCTCCGGCAGCGCCTTAGTAGCATATGTCGGACTCGGTATAGACCCGACCTATCTCATGATGGCGTCCTTCATGACTGCGCCATCGGCTCTGGTCGTGGCAAAGATGCTGATTCCGGAAACCGATGCCGGTGCGCTTGAAAGAGAAGTGCTGCTTGAAGAGGGCGAGAAAGCCGAAACCATAATCGAAGCTGCAGCTGATGGCGGCTGGCAGGGATTTAAGGTCGCCTGTAACGTCATGGTTCAGCTGATTGTGTTCATCGGCATCGTATCGCTTCTGAATCTGCTTCTGGCAAAGGTTCTTGCACAGTTCGGGCTTGCCTGGCGCGTGCAGGATATCTTCGGGCTGTTTTTTACTCCTGTGGCCTGGCTCCTGGGTATTCCCTGGGAAGAGGCTCTTCGAGTCGGTCCGCTTCTAGCCACCAAAACAATCCTGAACGAGTTCATTGCTTACATCGACCTTGCGCAAATGCAAGTTGGTGCTCAGGCGCTATCGGCAAAAACGCAGATGGTCACAACCGTGGCTCTATGCGGCTTTGCCAACCTGGGTTCAATCGGGATCAACATCGGTGGTCTGTCGAAAATGGCCCCTGAAAGAAAGGGCGATATCGCACGCCTGGGCTGGAAAGCTCTTATGGCGGCGACGCTTGCCAGCTGGCTTACAGCTGCGATTGCAAGCCTGCTTGTTTGAACTGCGGATTTGAACGAAGCGGTCCCTGTGTAAATGACCTGCTTCCTAATGCAACCCAAAAAAGACTGCCCGGCGTTTGCGCCTGGCAGGCAAGGACAACTGTCATGAAAACGCATGATTCGCCAACTACGGATCTTGCCCGGCGTGTGCCGTGGCTGGTCTGCTTTTTCGGGCTGGCATACTTCTGCCAGCACTTTGCTCAGGCGGGCCTGGTCAGGCAGCCGCTTGAGTTTTACCTGAAGGAGGTCATGCACTATGGTGCTGACCAGATTGCGACCTTCTTTGCGCTCCTGACGATTCCCTGGATGATCAAGCCGCTCTACGGGTTGATCTCCGACTACCTGCCGCTTTTCGGATATCGCCGCAAGACTTACTTGCTGGCGATGAACGTGCTTGCAGCAGCAGGCTTCCTCTATATCACCGGTACCAGCGACGTCAATGTCATTCGCTGGGCCCTGCTCATGACTGCTTTCGGTACTGCGTTCTCGGATGTGTGTATCGACGGCCTCATGATTGAGCTTGGCAAGAAAACCGGGCAAACTGCACAGTTTCAGTCGACTCAGTGGCTGTGGTTCAATGGAGCCATGGTTTTGAGCAGCCTGGCAGGCGGCCTCTTTGCTCAGTACCTGCCGGTCGAGTCGGCCTTCAAGGTAGCAGCCGGTGTCACAGCCATGTTTCCGGTGCTGGTGACTCTTGCTACCTGGTTCTGGGTCAGCGAGGAGCCGTCAAAAGCCAACCTCGTGCAGATGAAGCAAACGACAAAGGGGCTCTATGGAGCACTCAAGTCGAAGACGCTCTGGCTGGTGATCGGATTTATCTGCTTCTTCCAGTTCAGCCCGTCTTTCGGTACGCCCATGTACCTGCACATGACCGATACGCTTAAGTTCTCGCAGGCCTTTATCGGCACGCTTGCTGCTATCGGTTCGATTGCTGCAGTTGCAGGTGCACTCTTCTTCAACAGGGTGCTTGCTAACAAATACAGCACCAAAACGCTGCTCTACTGGAGCGCCGGTTTCGGTGTTGTGGGTACCCTTTCCTATCTGCTTCTGGTCACGCCTTCAGGCATGAGCCCGGCAATTGCGGTGGGGCTGAACATTGTGTTCGGTGTCACTGCGCAAATCTCCATGCTCACGATTCTGAATCTGGCGGCTGGTGCTTGCCCGAAGCGCGTGGAGGCGCTGGCGTTTGCCTGCATCATGTCCGTCTACAACTTCTCGGCTCAGGGAAGCAGCATCTTCGGCTCGTGGCTTTACGAGCATGCATTTGCTAAGTCGCTGGTGCCTTTGATTCTGGTGTCGGCGGGCTTTACCCTGCTCTGCTTCTTCCTGATTCCGGTGCTGCCCAAAATGGAAAGCACCACTGAGGAAGCGGAAGGCGACAAAGGCGAGTGACGGTGAGCAGCAAGGAAGCAGGTGCTTGTCTGCCCGGCAGTTTCCGCAAGGAGATTGCCGGGCAGATTTTTTTTGGAATTTGGATACGAAATGCAATAGTAGGTGCGTGGATCAAAATTATCGGGCAACTCAGACTTTTTCGCGTTTTCGCCTGCTTTGCCTGAGCAAATGAAATCAACACCCCAGTTTCTTCTTGTCGCTCCTGCGAGGTCAGACCGGCTGTACTTTTTTCGACCTGGTTCTTGTTTCACTCTCTTCTTTTTCAGCAATTTTTCCATTTGAAATGGCAGCAATGAAGCCGAATAAGAGAGATGGAACAACAAGAAAAGTGTAAGCATTCTCTACTGCAAATTTAAGAGCTGCAAGGCTTTGTGCTTCAGACAGCAAGCTTTCTGCATTTTCAAAATCAGTGGGGACTTGTGCCTTGTTTAGCTTGTTGAGACAGCTTGTTATGTAAACATAAAAATATCTTTCGTGAATCTGCCACGACTCAATTCCAGAGCGCAGGAATAGTGCTGATGCACCTAGTGCAAAACCGATAAATCCGGCTATTAAGACTCGCTTTTTCATAGGGCATGATCCTCTGAGATTTTATGCCCAAGAAATTGAAAGACTATGCGCGGCCTTCTTTTGAAAGCAGTCTGCGATCTCCTCGAACTGCGGCTTTTTGAAGAATTCTCATTCGCTCGACATACTGGTCGGTTGCCTTTTCAGCGTCATCATCAAGCCGTTGACTCAGTGGTATCGAATCAAGATCGTGCTTCTTTGGACCGATTGCAAAAGGACGACCTACAACGGCATAAGCACCGTAATTCTTGTGCCCGAACAGATTTCTGAATTTTGAAAAGCCCAGTTTTTCGACAAAACGCTGGAAAGCGGTGCCCTGCTTCGGGTGAGTTTTGTAGTGTATTGCAAGAGGCACGATCCAGATTGCTTCTTTGCGCTTTCTGGCTGCAATACGGGCTATGGCCATGGTTCCTGATTTGAAATCATGGCGCTGAACTCGCTCATCAGGTATGAGCTCACCCTGAGGAAAAATAAGCAGGCAGGCTTCCGGCCCGCCGTTTGCAAGTGCTTCGATTGCGGCTTTGAATGATCTAGACCTGCCTTCCTGCGATTCTTCATCCACAGCAATAGCTCCTGTCATTGTTGCCAGATAAGCACGCCATCCGACCATTTCAGTTGTGCGAATCAAATAATGCATTGGTTTTATACCAAGCAGTGCTGAAACAACCGAGGCATCACCGGCATCCACGTGCAACGGCGCAATGATTGCCGGACCTTTTCTGGGAAGGCGATCTTTGCCTGCAATTTTGATAGGTCCAACTTCCACAAAACCGAAGGCAATACAAAACGCCCGCATTATGCTTGCATGTATAAAACCCGGTTTCGGAGGCAGATATCCACCGAGCCTGGCTTTCTCTGTTTCAAGCTGCCAGTATTTTGCCCGCCTGGCAATTTTCGGATAAAGAAAAAATGCCGCCAACCCGCCTGCAAGCAGGCCCAGAACCAGTCCAGTATTTTTTTTCATTTGTCCTCTGGAAAAAATCAGCAAATGGCAAATACAGATCAAAATCTGTACCCTGAGCCTCTTGTTAAAAGCCAGCGGTGAGATAATGTGGAATATGATTATACAGCACGGCTTAGGACATATCTTCAGGCAGATCCGGCCGGGTCTCTGGCAGTTGAATTTTAGGCTTCCCGCATCAACAAATTGCTGGCTCTATCAAGAAAGTGACGGTCTGAGTTTAATAGATGCTGCAAACTCCTGGAACGCCTGCACAATCGGCAAACTGATCAAAAGCATGAGTCTGCCTCTTCGTCGCATCATCGTGACGCATGCTCATCCGGATCATGCTGGCTCTGCCGAAGAGCTCTCCAGAGAGTTCAATGCCCCGGTTTTTGTCCATGAAAACGAAAAAGACTTTCTGACGGGCGTTTCTTCAATGGCTGATCTTGAAGGTGACTTTTTCTGCAAAACTCTCCTGAAAGCAGGAAGATCTCTGGGCATTTTGTCTGCTCCCGTGGTCAGAAACCTGGTCTCAATAGCAGATTGCCAGATGCTTGGCTCCTTGCAGGTGATTCATACACCAGGACATACGCCAGGCAGTATCAGCCTCTGGTCTGAAAAACATGAAGCCATATTTTGCGGCGACAACATTGTCGCCAGTTTCAACAAGCTGCGCTGGGGACTTGCCTGTTTCACTCTCGATGCCGAAACCCAGAAAGCAAGCATCAAAAGCTATGCGGCACTCAAAAATGCCAGCCTGCTGCTTTCCGGTCATGGAGCTGCTTACTACAGCAAAGAGTTGAGTCGAGAGTTTGAAAATCTCACAGAGTAGTAAGACTTAGGCTTATCCGGGGATTTCTTTTGCAAACATGACGCTATTGCCGCCTCGTTTCAGAATCCAGAGCAGAGCATCTACTGCGTTGCCGAACAACTCTTCAACTTCGTTGCCATGACCTGGAAAGTACGCGACGCCGACACTGACAGTAATTATTAGGTTGTGAAAGGGCCGCGGCAGTTGATGAGCTTCCATTCTGGTTCGAATACGTTCGGCTGCTACTTCGGCCCCCGGACCGGCTGTTTCAGGCAGAATTACTCCGAAAGTATCTTCCCGGCAGCGCCCTGCGATGTCGACGTCTCGGATGCTTCCTAAAAGCAGCCGGGCTGCTGCTTGAACCGCTGCGTCCTTGGCTGCCGGTCCTACTTTCAGACCCAGAGCTTCGTACTGGTCGACAGCTACCAGAACCAGCGACAGAGAGCGTTTATAACGCCTGGCCCGGCGCAACTCGTAGTTTAGTCTTCGGTAGAAGGTCTTGAAGTCATAGGTTCTTGATGTTAAGTCCAGAAGTGCTCTGAGCTCCAGTTCTTCCTCGCTCAGGTTCGGATCTTCGACTTCCTTGTCTGCAAGCAATTTTGATTCGTCCTTGGGAATTTCGAATTGCGGCAGCTCACCTGACTCCCAGGCAAATCTTTGTTTTTTGCTTCTCAGGTCAGCCAGGCGTCTCTGGAAAAGGATCTCCTTTTCAGATCTGCGAAAGTTGCCGCTGTCGGCCATTAATTTGACCCCGTATGTTTCATAGAATCCGTGGATTTTAATATACCCGCAAAGCAGTACTCTATCCCATTGACTTTCTATCCTGAAGCCAGACCAAGAATCTTAAGTGTGGTATCGTATATGGTGCCAATCGTGGCCGAAAAAAAGTGAAAAAAGCCTTTAAAAAGTCGAAAAGCAGAAAAGCGGTCTGGACTGATGCCAAACCGCTTTCTGCTTTTCTTTCGGCGATGACCCCTAGTTGCGCAGGCTGCGGATCATCTCGCTTGTCAGCTTGCCGGTCTTGATCTCGCCGCGGGGCAGGCAGATCGTGCGGGCGTGGCTGCGAGAGGGACCGTCATGCTCGGTCTCGGTGACGAAAGGACCGGTGAAAGTCTTCTCGCCGGCCTTGAGGATGGCGGCGTCGGCAATCGGGATGTACTGGTCGATGCCGCGAACGGGACGAAGCACACAGGTCATGGTCTTCATAGTCGATCTCCTTCGGGTTTGTGATACTGAGTTAGAAAGCAGACAGCTCAGACTTGGCTCTGAAGCCTGTCTATCGATACGTCAGAAACGGCCTTGAACCCTGAGTCGCAATTGTGACGGCTGAAGGGTTGGTTTGTGGTCTGGATAAGTTTTTGAGTCTGGTTTTCCGGATTCGAAAGAGTTATTGAAAAGATAATCTCAGCCTAACTCTTTGCTTCCTCTAAAAGCAAAAATATGAGGGCCGCCAGCGTGACGGAACTGCGTAATTTCATCATGGAAAGCGGGCATCAACGTTCCGGCAGCTGATAATTTGCTTACAACGCTTCGCTAGCGTCTAAGCTTTCTATTATTCCACCCGGCCATAGTCGTCACTGTACCTGACTATGTCTTCTTCGGCAAAAGAGTCTCCGGTCTGTACTTCGATAATTTCCACTGCCTGAGTACCTTCCGGACAAGAAAGCCTGTGCCTTGTACCGCGTTTAATATAAATGTGTTGACCATAGCTATAGTCTCTGGTTTCTTCGTCTAAGGTAACCCGGGCAGTACCTTTGATTACTACCCAGTGCTCATCACGCAGCTTATGACTTTGCAAACTCAAGCGCTGTCCCGGGTTAACTCGCAGGAGTTTTACTTTTGAAATCTCGCTGTCTTCAAGTATGAAAAAAGCGCCCCAGGGTCTGTCGGTTCGATTTTCGTTTGCCATTAACTGATTATCCATATCAAGCAAGTCGAAAGAATCCTAGCAGAATCTTTATTATTGATATTAGATAAGCATCAGGATGCTGAATGGCGGTGCTTGCGGCGGTAAAATGCATAGCCAGTGCAAATGCGCCCCAAGCAAAAAACGGAATTGAAAAATGACTACTACGATGAGTGATGTTATCTGGCGCCCCAGCGGTGATTATTTGAAAAGTCGCGTTGCTGATTTCATGAAAGTGAATCAGATAACCGACGTAAAGGAGCTTGTAAAACGCTCTTCCGAAGATATCGAATGGTTCTGGACCAGAGCTCTTGATTATGTAGGAATCGACTGGTACAAGCCATATGACAAGCTCATGGACCAGTCCGGTGGTTTTGCCTGGACCAAGTGGTTTATCGGCGGCAAGATGAATATTATTGCAAACTGTCTTGATTATCACCTGGACAATAAAGCCGAGTCTTTCCCGAACAGGCCAAGAGTGGGACCGGATCATAAAGCGATTATTTTTGAGTCTGAAGACGGCAAGCCTGAAGTATGGACTTATGCCAAACTTAACGAGCAGAGTTCTAAAGTTGCATCTTTGCTCAAGAACCTCGGAGTCGGCCCGGGAGATGCTGTCGGAATTTACATGCCGATGGTTGCTGAGGTGGTGGCAGTACTTTTCGGCTGTTTGAAAATAGGTGCTGTTGCGGTTCCTGTTTTTTCCGGATTTGGGGCCGAAGCTCTTAAAGCACGTATGGAGGATGCCAAAGCTAAAGTGCTATTCACCGCCGATGGTGGTATGCGCCGCGGCAAGAAAATAGCTGTTAAGCCTGATGCGGACGAAGCCGCTGCCTGTCTGCCTGCTCTAAAGCACATCGTTGTGCTCGATCGTTACGGTATGGCCGAGACCTGGAAAGAAGGGCGCGATCTCAAATGGAGCGAAGCCGTAGACAGAGCCGATCCCGATATCGAAACAGCAAAACTCGATGCGGAGCATCCTTCGATGTATCTCTATACATCAGGAACGACCGGAAAACCGAAAGGCACTGTACATACACATGCTGGCGCTCTTGCTTCGATTTCGCGTGAGCTTGGATTTGCTTTTGACGTGAAGCCGGACGATGTATTTTTCTGGTTTACCGATATCGGCTGGATGATGGGTCCCTGGGAAATGATCGGGGTTACTTTCTGGGGCGGCACCATGGTTATTGCCGAAGGTGCTCCCAACTGGCCCGAGCCGGATCGGGTCTGGAAAATAATCGAAAATCACAAAGTCACCACCCTCGGTATCAGTCCTACTGCGATCCGTGTTCTGCGGGCTGCAGGCGAAGAGTGGGTGGACAAACATCCAATGTCGAGTCTCAGACTGATGGGCTCCACCGGTGAACCATGGGATCTCGACAGTTATATGTGGTTCTTTGAAAAAGTAGGCAAAAGCCGTTGCCCGGTAATTAATATATCAGGCGGCACTGAAATCATCGGCTGCCTGATCCAGCCGCTGCCAATCATGCCGCTCAAGCCCTGTACACTTGGCGGACCGGGTCTTGGTATGGATGTCGACGTGGTTGACGAAGAAGGAAAAAGCATCCGCAACGGCATCGGTCATCTCATTTGCCGCAAGCCCTCTCCTTCAATGACAAAGGGCTTCCTTGGCGACAAACAGAGATATCTGGATACTTATTTCAGCCGTTTTCCTGAAATCTGGTACCACGGAGACTGGGCAAAAATCGACGAAGACGGTTTCTGGTTCCTTTTCGGGCGCTCGGATGACACTATTAAAATAGCTGGCAAAAGGCTCGGACCTGGAGAGGTCGAGTCGGTGCTTGTGGAGCACGAAGCTGTTGCTGAAGCTGCTGCTATCGGGGTTCCTCATGCAGTAAAAGGTGAGGGCCTGGTTTGTTTCGTGGTTTTGATGCCTGCTGCAAAACAATCAGCTGAGCTGGAAAAGGCTCTGAAAGACCTGATCGGGCACAAGCTCGGCCACCCGCTTAAGCCGGAGGCTGTGCACTTTGTCACTGCTTTGCCGAAAACAAGGTCCGGTAAGATCTTGAGAGGAACTATCAGGCGCAAGTATCTCGGTGAAGATCCAGGAGATCTTTCTTCACTTGAGAATACCGAAACGCTCGAGCAGATTCCGGTGGCAGCCAAAGCCTGATAAGCGCGACTGAAGAAGCTTTAGATTCTGCGCTGTTCTTTGAGAATCTCAAGGCATCTTTCTACTGGAAGACCTTTTGAAACGTTATTGTCTCTGCCGCATACAGTGTCGGCTACGAAGATACTGTTTAAGATGGCTTCTTCGCTTGCTTCTGCGGCCGCTTCAAAAAATTTGTTTATGAGCTCGTTGTGAATTTCTGGCAAACTCAAGACCTGGTTTGGGCTTTTCCTTGCGACTCTTCTTGAGAGCGAAATTGCAAGTGCAAAATCACCACTACCGTTTCCTGCCGAGGAGCCGGTTCTGGCAAGGCCCAGGCAGGCTCTTTTTGCCATTCTTTCAAGTTGCCTCTGATTCATTGGTGCATCGGTTGCAAGCAAAATAACAATTGAACCCTCTTTGTTCTTTTGTGCATATTCTGCTTCCTGGCTGAGTATACGACCTACCGGAACCCCGTCTATCAAGAGCTGATGACTTTGACCGTGGTTTGTATTTACCAGAACACCTACTATGTAATTTGAATCAGCGAATTCAATCAGTCTTGATGCCGTGCCGATTCCGCCTTTGAAACCATAACAGCTCATGCCGGTTCCGGCACCTACTGCACCTTCTGCGCACATGCTCGTTGCATTGTTTATGGCCTCGATCAAATGCCTGTCTTTTACATGAAAGCCGTTTATGTCATTTAGAGTGCTGTCATCGCATTCTGCTACCACCGGTAAGTATGCATCGTCCGAAACTCCTATTTCAGGGTGTTTCTCAAGCATGTACCTTGTAAGCGCAGCGTTCATGTCACCGACCGAATGGCTATTGGTAAGCGCTATCGGTCCTTCCAGAGCACCGCACTCGTTGATCCAGTCTGAACCTGAGACTACGCCGCAACCGTTTAGCGAGAAAAAGCCGGCACTGGGCCTGTCGTTCCAGAGATCGCCATCGTGTGGAATCAATACGGTAACACCGGTTCTTACCGGTCCCTTTCCCGGTACAAGATCACCCTGCCCGCTGACCAGGGTGCAGTGCCCGACCTCGAGCCCTTTTAAATCGCAGATACTGTTGAGTGGTCCGCAGGGCAGGTAGCCTGTTTTGACACCCAGCTCACGCAGCCTCTTTCTCGGGGGCGGAATCTGCTTCATTAACTAAGGCTTGCCTTTGGGACGCGAGAACCAGGTTGAGAGCTTGTCCACTATCGATACTTTTTTGTTTGCCTGATCAGTTTGATGCTGGCTGTTGTCAGCATCAAGCTCTCCTTCTGTTCCTGAAACACAGGCTTTTACGAATTCGAGAAACTCATATTGCCGCTTGTGGTCGCGTTCAATGAGCGCATCGATAATTTGTTCCGGCGTACAGATATTTCGGTCAATCAGTATGCGCCCTAGTGGCTTCTCATCTCGCATATGCTCAAGAAGCGGATCTTCCAGTTCCTCTTCGCTGATGATTTCCTGTTTTACCAGAACTTCACCCAGTCTGTCGCCCGGCGGTCGAGGCCTTTCTCGCCATTTACGCTGAATATCCAGAGCTTCCATAACATCATCTGCCGTGCAGGCTCCCAGCGCTACTAAAATAGCTCCGAAAGGTTGCCGTCCGATGCCCTGTAGTTTGACGGCCTCTTCAACCTTGGGCGGCGGCACCTTGCCTGCATGGATGAGAATCGAGCCGAGTTTTTCAACCCCGGATCTGTGTGTTTCTCTTACTTCCCGTTGAAACTGAATTACATTCTCAATGTCGGCAGCTGAACAGAGCCCCATGGATACGAGCAACTCTCCAAGCACCTGTCTGCCTCTTTGTTGAATGCGCAGGGCTTCTTCCATATGGATTTTAGTGATCGTGTCTGTTTTTAGCAGGTAATTTCCAAGCGCCACATCATCGATTTCCGACTGGAATGTAAGACCTGAGGCTCTGGCGAAACCGTCAATGTCTCGTTGGCTGCAGGCGCCCATCGAAACAAGTATCTTTGCAAGCGGTTGTCTGGCAATTCTCTGGTTTCTGAGCGCGTCCTCGAGCTCTTCTTCAGCTATGATTCCCTGGCTTACAAGCAGCTTGCCTATCAGTGCAACCTCACCGCCTGGTGGCTGCTTTACTTCATTTTGAATCTTGAGACAACGCTCTACATCGTCCTGTTTACAGGCTCCCATCGCTGTGAGTATCTGCCCGAGCGCCTGGCTGCCTTCTCGCTTTATTTTTAATGCATACTCGAGCTGGGTGCGGTTGATTTTGCCTAGTGCAACAAGTATTTCACCGGTAAGCTCCCATTCGCGTCTTTCAATAAGGGTGCGTAGCGAGGGCGGATCAAGTCTCGATGGTGGTCTGGTGTCAAGACAATAGCCAAGTAAAGACTCCCACTGGCAGATGCCCCCGTAAATCAGTGCCGATCCGATAGTTTTGAAACGAGCCCGCATTTCAACCATCTTGCTGAAGCCGGTTTTTGACACAAGCCCTGTTTCAAGCGCACGGAAGAGAACATACCTTTCCATCTCATTAAGCTCTTCGGGAAAAACCAGCTTATTCAGCGGGTCTTCTTTCAAGGCCTCGATTTCGACTTTTACTGGTTCTGCCTCACGTTGCACCACCATGGGCACCGCCACAAATTTGGCATCTTCTCCATACTGCGAACGGATGCTCAGAGTTTCAATTGGCACGGATGGAAAACGCTCCCAAACAGGGAATGTCACTCTTGGACTGATCTGAGTCAGCGATCCGTCCGGAAGCTCAATAAAATAGCCAGAAGGGTTGATAAGATAACGGTCTTTGCCAACGGTCTTAAACGACACCCAGGAGTCGTTCATTCGGGACCATATTCTCAGTAGACAGAGCTGTAGTAAGTCACTCATTGCGTCACAATGATATCTCAATTTGAGCTGAAGTTGTGCAGAGCTTTTGATTGCCCTATCGCAAAGGCAGCTTCTTTAATCTACCCTTTTAGTTGCTAATGGAAACCTGGATAGCTTTATTGCACTAATGTTTGATAAGCAGACGGATTGTGTTCACTTTTGTGAGCGCATCCTCCTGTGTGTCCTTGAGAATCTGTTTGATCAACTCGATGCGATCTTCAGGCATCTTTGCAAATTTGTGTTCAACAATTCCGAGTGCTCGTGCATAGCTGAGTGTTTGTTTGTCTTTCAATGCATCGGAGATGTTGCCGTCATATTTCTCATTGACCAGATCAATAAAGCACTGGGCGAAAGGGCTGGAGCTGTGCGAAGCTGCTTTTGCCGAATCCGTCTTATCAGCAGCTTTTTCCGGAGTATTGTTTCTGTTGAATAGCCTGAAATCCGGGGCCGGCATTGGAGCAAGCTGACTGTTTGCAACTGGCTCTTGTGTTTGATTTTTGTCCGAAAACGTTTGCGGTATCGGCATAAAGAAGGGGTCGCTGTTTGGGGCCATCGGCGGAGTATTTGCCGTCAGCGGATTGCTGATTGCTTTTTCTTGCTCGGGATCAGGACCTTTGTACCAGCTTGCAGGAGCAATCTGATCTACAGCCGGGGCGTTAATGCCGTTGGCTGGATTGGTCCAGATTTGTTTTGCCGCAGCTTTTTTTCCGAAATTATTTACGCCTCTACTTGCGCCATAAACCGCATTGTAAGCCAGAGTATTGACTATATAATTTCCAGTGCCGTAGCCGTAGCTACCCCTGAACAGATTTCCTGGATTAAAGATTGAACGGCTCAGCCAGAGCCAGCTGTTGCTGCCGGTAAGAGGCGAGTAGCCCCATGGCAGCTGGGCCAGAGCCGCAGATGCGTTGAATGCTGCAAACAGTGAAAGTATGCTTGCAGTTAAGTATGTTTTTGTAGAACCGAGTCTTCTAAACATTTTGATCAGGCAGCATATATGTGTCAGCTATTGTTTTAATACCAGAAAATCAAGCATACCGGGACAAAGCTTGGAAAACTTTAAGTTGCCAAGGGTCCTTGCCTGCTTGCTTCCGTTCATTTTGAAAGCAGGCTGCTTGTGCTTTGAAGTTCGGTGATTGCCGACCCCACTCCGATTCCTGCCGGGCAGCGATGTCCCAGCGTACTGAGGCATACTTCCAGAGTTGCCAGGGTCATGAGTATGTCTCTTTCGAAAACATAGCCCATATGACCTATTCGAAAAATTTTGTTCTTGAGTTCCTCCTGTCCGTCTGCCAGCCTGATTTGATAGCGTTCGTTCATCAGTCTGCGAATCTGGTCCACCGAAATGCTTGATGGTGGATTGCAGGCTGTAATTGTCGGGCTTGCATGAGGGTCATTTACGAAAGGCTTGAGTCCCATGCCCACAAGACCAGCTCTCAGAGCTCTTTTCATTCTTTCGTGTCTTGCAAAGATTGATTGAATGCCTTCTTCATTGATCATGTCGAGTGAGGCTTTTAAGGCTGAAATAAGTGAAACGTTCGGTGTAAAGGGTGTTGTTTCTGCTTCCAGAGATTTGCGGCATTTGCCGAGATCAAAATAGAACTTGCTGATTTTGGAGCTCTCGTATGCGTGCCATGCACGTTTGCTCACAAAAATAACCGCAAGTCCTGGTGGCAGCATCAGCGCTTTCTGGCTGCCGGCTACCAGCACATCAATACCCCAGGCGGAAAATGCAATCGGGACTGCCGCAAAGCTGGTCACAGCATCTACTATCGATAAAGCACCATGTTCTCTTACAGCAAGCACAAGTTGCTGCAAATCGTTAATCACCCCGGTGGATGTTTCGTTATGAGTAAGAGTCACTGCTTTGATTTGCCTGCCTTTGTCGTCCATCAATCGTTTACGCAGGTCTTCAAGAGAAATGCCTTTTCCGGCTTCGATTTTCATGCGTTCGACTTTGAGTCCGAAAGCTTCGCATATTTTTGCCCAACGCTCGCCGAATACGCCGCACACCACGCAAAGGACTAGATCCCCAGGCGAAAGCGTGTTTGCAATTGCTGCTTCCATGGCGCCGGTTCCGGAGGAAGTCAGGATAAATGCATCCTCTTCCTCGGCTTGAGCCAGTTTCTTTAGCGACTGGGTTGCAGCACCAAGTATTTTTGAAAATTCTTTGCTTCGGTGCCCCAGCGGGTGCTCGGAGAGTCTGGCCAGCACACTGTCCGGCACCGGAGTCGGGCCCGGGATCATCAAGAATTCTTTTGCTTCCATCTTCTATACTTCCTGGTCTGGGGGCAATACTTCAAATTCAATTTTGTCCGGTTTATAAAACACGGTTTTGAATTCCTTGATTATGTCGTTTTCAATGCTGATCAAGACTTCCTGAACTTCAGGGAAACAATCGCTCCAGGTCTCACAACGGAGGTTCTCACATTCGAAATAGCCGATGGTTTTAAAATTTCCACTTTCAGGACGCTCCGCTGGCCAGGTATGTTTGCTGTTCCAATCGATTTTGTCACCGACTTTGTAGTCGATTCCATTAACCGTGCCTGCCCGAAAACCGATTCCGCACGAAAGCGGGGCGCCGCATCTGGGGCATTTGAAGTCGTCTTTCAGGTGGTTTGAGCCGGAAATTTCTGTCATAGCAAGAAGGTTGATCTACAAACTATATTCTCCCTGAAAAGCAGCCTATATTGCTCTTGGAAAGGGTATTTCGTAAAAGTCTGATTTTGAAACAGCTCGAAAGAAAAAAGGTCGCGATTTAGGCGACCCTTTTCTCTGTCCTTAATGCTCTCGTTCAGGCTCTAACTACCTGGCGAGAGCCATTTCCCTTTTTTTCGTTCAGCCTTTGCTCGGCCATCTGGTCTGCGGCCACGTGAGGCGGAATTTCTTCCTTGGCTGCCAGATTCAGGATGTTTGTAATCGTGTTATAGATGTTGCTTACTTTGCCAAGCACGACTTCTTTGTTGTAACCATCGAGTTCGGCAGCCACGTTTATGAGACCACCGCCATTGATAGCGTAATCCGGAGCATATGTGATTCCACGCTTCATTAGTGCAAAACCGTCATTTTCTGTTTCGAGCTGGTTGTTTGAAGCACCGGCCACAACCTTGCATTTGAGAAGCGGAATGGTTCTTTGGTTGAGAATTGCTCCGAGTGCGCAGGGTGCAAACACATCACAGTCAACTGTGTAAATTTCGTCCGGTGCCACTACAGTTGCTCCGAATTCTTCTCTTACTCTTTCTGCCTGAGCGGGATAAATGTCGCTGACGATTAACTTTGCTCCGGCTGCCGAAAGATAGCTCGAGAGGTGATAGCCGACGTTGCCGATTCCTTGAATTGCAACTGTCAGTTCGCTGAGATCATCGAGTCCTGCTGCCTTAATCGCGGCCTTCATGCCCTGGAAAGTACCAAGTGCTGTCATGCCGCTTGGGTCGCCGCTTCCGCCTTCATTGCTGCCTCCTACGGCATGCTTTGTCTGGGTGCGAATTACGTCAATGTCCTGGACTTTCATTCCTACATCTTCTGCGGTTATATAACGTCCACCGAGGGAATCGACATAACGACCGAATGTTTTGAGAAGTGCTTCTGTTTTCTGGGTTCTGGAATCCCCGAGAATAACAGCTTTGCCGCCGCCTAAATTAAGACCGGCAAGAGCAGCTTTGTATGACATTCCTCGTGACAGTCTCAGAACGTCGCGAAAAGCTTCAGATTCGTCTTTATAGTTCCACATTCGACAGCCGCCGAGTGCCGGGCCAAGCACGGTGCTGTGGATACCTACTATGGCTCTGAGTCCAGATGCTTTATCCTGGAAAAAAACGAGTTGTTCGTGCCCGTATGTATCCAGGTCTTTGAATAGATCAAGCATTGACGAATCTCCCTTTGGGTGTCGAAATTGAGGGCAATCAATTGACATAATTTTTTATGCGTTTGCATATACTTTTGTGTCTATTGGCGCTTAACGATATGGCACACGCGGGGAGCTGTCAATGCCTCTGGCTTTTAAACGATTGACCGGCCCAGTAAAGAGTTTCTAAGCGACCGTAAAGTATTGCTCTGTCATTTGTTCAGGATTTATTTAGCATTGGCGACAGCCGGCAGAAAGTCACTTTTTTCATGCCGAAATTGAGATTGTCCAATCAGGATTTCAGCCCAGGAGTTTCAAATCAAAGTCAGCTTTGAACGTTCAAATGATACTGATTGCGGTGGCAGGCTAAGGTGCTGATTGCTCTCAGATTCAGGATCTGGACTTGCCTGATTCCGGCACCGTTTGCCGCGTCAAGTACATTTACCAGGCTCTGGTGTGATGCTGCCGGACTTGAATCCACGATCACAGGCATATACTTATTTTTTTTTTTTTTGTCGACGAGGATCTCGCTCAATTGTTTCTGGATCGCCTGGCAGGAGGACGGTCTTGAAAGGCATTAAAGCCAGCTTTAGAGGCAGTAATTACCCTGTAGTTTTACTGTCGAAATTCTTCGTCTGCTTTTTCTTCGATGGGCAGTGATACTGCAGGTGGTAGCACTATTTTTGCCTCGTAAATAAAAAGCGCTCTCAGCTTATCCCAGAAATCACCACCCAGAACAAAAAGACTGGACCAGAAGCAGATGTCCGATACCAGGCAGATTGCAAGCCGCAAATCACTGTTTAAAGGCAAAATTTGAGGGGCATAAGCTAGCGGATACCAGGTAATAAGCGGCAAAACGAACAAAAAGAGGCCGATTCTGTATCTAAGTTTGGATACCTGGTTTTGCGGCTTCAGCTTTTTCAGCATCCCGAATGCCTTGCTTTTCATAAATTCGAAGCACTCTTTGCCCAGAATCGCAATCGAAATCAAAGCAAGTAGTTCCGGAGCGCCTACTGTGACAACACCTATCAAAACACCCTTTGTTGCAGCAGCAAGCTTGCTGTTTGCAATTACAAATGCAGTCAATGGTAAAAGCCATGAAAGTGCAAAAAAGAAAAGGCCGAGGTAGAGACGAATTCCAGCTGGCGCTTTTACTGGCTGATTCTGAGGCATCTCACTTCTTCAGGGGTAGCACACGCATACGCTTGATTCCTGCTCCGGCTGCTGCGTCCATAACTGCAACCACGTATTTTTGTTGGGCGTCCGCATCGGACTGAAGCTCGAGTGGAATATCTTGAGAGCCGGCTTTTTGCTGTTCGGCAGAGATTCTTTGCTGAATCGTGAAGGAGTCTGCAGGAGAAACAGGACTGCCGTTAAGCGTAACCACTCCCTGCGCCGAAACATCTACTCGAATTTTCGGTCCTTTTTCTTCAGGAGGTTTTTGCTGGCTGTTACTTGGAGCCTGGGGCGGATCTACTTTGAGAACCGTCTGATTCACCAGTGGCGCAACCAGGATCATGATAACCAGCAGCACTAGAAATACGTCTGTAAGCGGTGTGACATTAATGTCGGTGAAGGTTTCACCGGTTCTGCCGCCCATTGCCATATGACCAATCCTCCTGGTTACTAGCTGCGCAAATCTTTGAGCACTTTTCAGAGACCGCCTTGTCAAGGTGCGGGTCTGTCTTTATTCAGGTCTGCGTAAAACCCATCTTATCGTTTTTGCTTAAATGTAGCCACAGGGATAACCCAAGTAACTGTCTATCGCTTTCAGTCTCAGGCAAGCCGCGTTCAAGGCCAGAGTAAGATTGAAGGCGCGCTGCTTCGAAAGCTGCGCTAATTACATGCCCAGTTTAGAGCGCTTTTTACTCGAAAAGTTTTTGCCTTTAAAGAAAAGATACTCAGAAAGAAAATAGTCTTATATTCATCTCTTGTTTTCATGCGGGGAAGCTTAATAGACTGCACGCGCCATCAGGATAGAAAATGTCAAGAGATAATCGTTTCAAAGCAGTTTTCAGCCGATAAACAACGAGTTTCCAATCCGCGTGTCTGCAAATCCAGCAGTAGGTGACAATCAGCTCCTTCTAGCTTATTATGTCCTGCTAAGCAAAGCCGAGTTGAAAAAAGGAGAACTGGTGTCTGAGCTGGAAAATCCTGAAGGTCTGCGGCAACAGATGCTTACGCTTCCAAAAGTACTGCTGCATGAGCATCTGGACTGCTCCCTCAGAACTCAAACCATGCTTGAATTTTGGCAGGAAGATTTATGGAAAGTCCCCGCCAATTTCCCTGCTTCAGTGATTGAACTTTTCAAAACAGGCCGCCAGAAAGAAGCAGCAGCGGCGTATCAAGCCTTTCTCTGCACCGAGGCGAGTCGTTCGCTTTCTAACTATGTTAGAGCGATAGTTCATCATGTGCTGCCTTTGATGCAAACAAAGGCAAGGCTTGCAAGAATCGCTAAAGAACGTGTTGAAGACGCTGTAAGCGACGGTATCTGCGGCATGGAGTTGCGTTTTGCTCCGCAGCTGCATACAGCCGGCGGTCTTAGTATGGATGAGGTTATGGATGCAGTCAGGCAGGGAGTTGCCTCGGCTCCGATTGCACTGCGTTTGATACTTTGCACGCTCAGGCATGAAAGTGCTTCGATGGCTGCAAAACTTTGCGATCTGGCAATCGCCAATAAAGACATTGTTGGTGTATTTGATTTAGCCGGCGATGAAAAGGCCAATCCGGGTGTTTTGCGCTGGTGGGCACGGGAAGCCATGCGCGCTCGCGAACACGGCATTCTCGTAGACATTCATCTCTGGGAAACAGACGAGCCCACTGACGAAGATCTGGTCAGACTTGAAGAATTCGAAATCACTCGCCTGGGCCACGGTATGCGTGGAGAACGGCAGGGTGAGCGGATTCTTGAAGTCTGCCCAAGTTCAAATCTGGTTACAGGTCAACTTGCTTCTCTTGCTGAACATCCGATTGACAGGCTGTTCAAGCAGGGGAAGCGGGTGACGGTAAACACAGACGGCACGCTTTTCACCAGCTCTGATTTGAGCAATGAATATCTGCTTTTGAACAAGCATTTCGGCTGGGGAAACAGCGAGTTTCTGGCAGTTAATAAAACAGCTGCAGAAGCTTCAAGTTTCACCCGGAAAGAAAAAGAAGAAATTTTGACCAGGCTGGAGAATTCGTACCGGTGTTAATTTCATAAACCGGTTCCTGGCCAGGATGCGCTTCAATCGCACTTGCGATTTCCTTCCAACTTACCTTACGGAGACATCTTTCGGATGTTTCCGTACAACAACGGAGATACTGTTATGTCGAGCAAAAAGGCTCTTCTCATTGACGGCGTCCGGACACCGATTGGTTCCTACGGACGCGGTCTTGCTGATGTGACGGTCGATAAGCTGACCGAGCACACGATCCACTCGCTTCTCAATCGTTCGAACCTCGACCCGGCAGGATTCGACGGCTTCATTCTCGGACACGCCTTTCAGAGCGGCCTGACGCCCAACACAGCGCGCTTCAGCTGGCTGAATGCCGGCTTGCCTGCTTCGACCTATGCCTACACGATCCAGATTCAGTGCGGGTCGGGCATGAAGGCGGTCAACAATGCCATGGACTCGATCGCGCTCGGTCATGGCGAGCTCTACATCGCAGGCGGTGCCGAAAGCATGTCTACGATCCCGTACATCGCCCCTGCGAACCTGCGCTTCAAGAGCAAGCTGAACGGCGCTCTCTCGAAGTGGCTGCCCAAGATCGGCCCGCGTGTTCAGCTCGGCCTGGTCGACGACGGTCTGGCTCCGCTTGCGTTGGTGAAAGACACCTGCACGGTGGCAATGGCTCACACCGCTCAGCGTCTTGCCGATCAGTACGGGATCAGCCGCGCTGAAATGGACGCTTTCTCGCTGCTTTCGCAGGAGCGTGCCCAGCAAGCGATTGCTTCCGGCCGCTTCGAGCGCGAGATCTCGCCTGTGCTCACCGGACGCGGCGCCTTCAGCAAAGACGAGCATCCTCGTGCCACTTCGGCAGGTGCGCTCGCCAAGCTGAAGCCCTCGCTCGGCACCCGTGACATCACCGCCGGCAACGCCTCCGGCATCAATGACGGCGCCTGCTTGCTGGCGGTTGCTTCGGAGGCGAAGGTTGCTGCTCTCGGTCTTACGCCGTTGGCGGCTCTTGTGGACCATGTAACCGTCGCGCTCGATCCCGAGCAGATGGGTCTGGGACCGGTCTACGCCATCGGCAAGCTGCTTGCGCGCAATGGCTTGACCCTTGCCGATATCGATCTGATCGAGCTCAACGAGGCTTTCGCTGCTCAGTATCTGGCATGCGAAAAGCTCGCCGGTCTGGATCGCGCGAAGGTCAACGTCAACGGCGGTGCAGTGGCCCTCGGACACCCGATTGCCATGTCCGGCGCCCGCGTGATTCTGACGCTCGCGCACGAGCTCAAGGCACGCGGACTCAAGCGCGGGATCGCCACGCTCTGCGTTGGCGGCGGCATGGGTGTCGCTACTCTGGTCGAGGCCGTTTAGTTCAGGCCCGATAGTTCATAAGGCAGCCGGAGGGGGCGTTTGTCTCCTCCGGCTAAATCACAGGAATTTCAATCATGAACGATAAGAATCCAAAAATCCTCAGTCGGGGCAATGCCTTCGAACTGAGCGTTCTCAACAACGGCGTTGCTGTTCTCAAGTTCGATCTTCAGGGCAGCAAGGTCAACAAGCTTTCTTCTTCGGTGATGGCCGAACTTGATGCGGTTCTTGGCGAGCTCGCCGCTGACAAGAACCTGCGCGGTCTGGTCATCTATTCCGGCAAATCCGACATCTTCATCGCCGGCGCCGATCTCGACGAGGTGGCGAAAATTCAGAAGCTCTCTCCCACGGTCTCTTACGAGGCCACGCAACATGGCAAGGCTGTGTTTGCGAAATTGGAGAAGCTTCCATTTCGGACCGTGGCTGCCATCGACGGCCAGTGCCTGGGTGGCGGTACCGAACTGGTGCTTGCCTGCTCCCATCGCATTGCCTCAGATAATCCCAAGACCAAGTTCGGCTTGCCGGAAGTCGGTCTGGGCTTCATCCCCGGCTGGGGCGGCACCGTGCGCTTGCCCAAGCTCATTGGTGCCCAGGCTGCTCTGGAAATGATCCTGCAGCCCCTCAAGAGCTGGGATGCAGCCAAAGCCTATCGCAGCGGGCTGGTTTCGGAACTGGTTCCTACCGACAAGCTCCTGGAGCGTGCGGTGGCCGTGGCTCTGGGCGCTCGCCCGAAGTCTTACCGGAAGCCCGTGAAGCAGCGCGTCATGCGTGCTGCTCTGGAAAAGAAGTGGCCCGCAGTTGTGGCACTGGCAGTGGCCGGCGCTGTTGTCGGTGCCGCGGCTGGTGGTCTGCTCGGCGGTCTGGTTGGCATGCTCTTCTCGAGCACCTTCCTTGCTGGCGCTGCGACCGGCGCTGCCTGGCTCTCGGCTGCCGCCGGCTTGCTGGCTGCTGCTTAT
This sequence comes from uncultured Candidatus Obscuribacterales bacterium, assembly GCA_964615655.1. Lineage (GTDB taxonomy): Bacteria > Cyanobacteriota > Vampirovibrionia > Obscuribacterales > Obscuribacteraceae > JAIEPM01. The sequence continues at coordinate 54,425 of CAZTQO010000047.1, forward strand.
GCGTCGGTGGTCCCGCTTGGACGTCAGATGCTGCGCAAGGGTGCCAATGCTCAGGTCTACAAGGAGACCAGGGGCAACTACCCGGCGCCGCTTGCCGCGATCAAAGTGGCAATGGCTGCGATCGAAGGCTCCGAGTCCCGAGCTTATGAGCTCGAATCGCGGACCTTCGGCAATCTCTGCACCGGTGAGATTTCGCAAAATCTCGTGCGGCTCTTCCACCTGACTCAGGGTGGCAAGAAGCTGAGCCAGGACCTTCTTCCGAAGAAGGTCGGTGTGCTAGGTTGCGGTGTAATGGGTGCCGGCATTGTGCAGATCGCTGCATTCTCCGGCTTCAAGGTCGTTGCTCGTGACCCGTATCCGGGTGCAATCGAGCGCGGTCAGGCTACGGTCAAGGGTCTTTTCGACAAGCTCGTCGAGAAGAAGATGCTTTCGCAAGCCGAAGCTGACCGGCTTTTCGCCAACATCACTTTTGTCAAGGACGACTTTGCAGCGCTAGCCGACTGTGACCTGGTGATCGAAGCCGTTATTGAGGACGTGGCCGCCAAGCAAGCTGCTTATCTCGAACTCGAGAAAGTGCTGTCGCCCGAAGCAATCATCGCCACCAACACCTCGAGCCTCTCGGTCTCGAAGCTGGGCTCTTGCCTTGCCGACCCGAGCCGCTTCGGTGGTTTGCACTTCTTTAACCCGGTGCATGCCATGAAGTTTGTGGAAGTGGTGAAGGGCGATAAGACTTCCGAGCGCGTCGCCAACACGCTGCAGATCTTCGCGACCAAGCTCGGCAAAGTCACGCGTCCGTTCGCTGACTCGGCGGGCTTCGCTGTCAACCGCATTCTGGCTCCGTACATGTACGAGGCGATGCGGCTCTTCGAAGAGGGTGTTCCCGGTGAGGACATCGAGAAAGCGATGACCAAGTTCGGCATGCCGATGGGTCCGCTGGCTCTGATGGACGAAGTCGGGCTCGACATCTGCGCCAACGTCGTGAAGGTGATGAACGGTGCTCTTGGACCGCGTGTTGCGCCTACCAAACTCCTGGCTTTCGTCAAGGAGTCCAAGCTCACTGGCAAGAAGGGCGGCAAGGGCATCTATCTCTACGACGAGAAGGGCAAGTCGAAGGGATTCAACCCCGAGGTGCTTGCTCAGCTCAGCCAGACTCCGGTGAAAAAGAAGCCGGAAGAGATTCAGGATCGCATGGTGCTTGCGATGGTGAATGAGGCCGCGCTCTGCATGGCCGAAGGCATCGCGCAGGACGCTGACGACCTGAATCTGGCCATGATCTTAGCGACCGGCTGGGCGCCCTTCCGTGGCGGTCCGCTTCGTTACGCCGATTCTGTCGGCAGCCGGGTGCTCTTGCAGAAGCTGGAAGCTCTGCACAATAGCACGGGTAACGACAACTACAAGCCTGCCGCGCTCATTTCCGAGCTGGCAGCCAGCGGCAAGAGCTTCTGTCGCTGAGTCTGGCTACCGGGCGGGGTGGTATCGCTTTTGATACCACCCCGCTTTTCTTTCTTCTCATTTCCAATTTGCTAAGAAACAGCGAAAACAGAAGGAGCTGAAAATGACAAAATCAATGCTTTCACTGGAGCAGGCACAACGGCTGCCCAAAATTGTTCTTCACGAGCACTACGACTGCTCGATTCGTCCGGAGCATGTTCTTGCCTTCGGCTGCAAGCATGACTTCAAAATCCCCCAGCAATTCAAGTCTCTCTGGCTTGCTGCCGGAGATGACCGGAATGCGCAAAAGCAGGCTGCCGGTGCTTACCAGAAGTGGCTGAATCTGCATGCCCGCGAGTCTCTGACAAACTATTTGCAGATTCTCTGGGATCAGGTGCTGCCCTCGCTTCAAGACCCGAACGACATTTACAAAACGGCCAAAGATCGCATCGAAGACGCGGTTTCTGACGGCATGATTTTCTTGAAGCTCCGCTTTGCTCCGCAGCTGCACAGGCGCAATGGGCTCAAACTGCAGGAAGTGATCGACCCGCTGCAGCAAGCCTGCGCTGAAGCAGAGATTCCGGTGCGGCTTGTCATCTGTGCTTTGCGGCACGAAAACGGCAGGCTCGGCTGGCATCTGGCTAACAAAGTGATCGCCAACCCGCTTGTGACCAGCTTCGATCTTGCCGGCGACGAATCCAAATTTCCGGGGGTGTTGAAGTGGTGGGCCAGGCAGGCAAAGCGCGTCAAAGCTGCCGGTAAGGAAGTTACCTGCCATATCGGCGAGGCGCAAAAAATCACGGACTGCGACCACGCAGCCCTTGACGAAATCGGTTGTGTCGAGCTCGGACACGGCATCCAGGGCGATCCGCTCAACAAGCTCTGCACCGTCTGCGTGACGAGCAATCTTGTAACGGGCCTGGTTGCAAATCCCGAATCACACCCGATCGACAGCATGCACAGGCATGGCAAGAACGTGAACATCGATCTCGATGGCACGCTTCTAACCGGTACCACTGCTTCTCACGAATACAAGCTCCTTGCCGACACTTTCGGCTGGGGTCCGCAAGACTTCCTCAAGTGCAATCTCAACGGGCTGAAATATGCTCCTCTTGATCAAGCCACGAAGCGCAAGCTCGAGGCGCAACTGAGGGAAGCCTATCGCTGAGATTGAAATCCGGCTTCTGAGATGGTTCATGGCTTTTGCCCTGGACCATCTCTTTGATCGCTTTCAATACTAGCAAGTATAGTAAATAATGGCGACCTGGAATAGTCGTATTGTCCCACATTGTGAACAGTAATTTGGAAGCTAACTCT
>CAZTQO010000048.1:0-22886 GCA_964615655.1 uncultured Candidatus Obscuribacterales bacterium
AAGGGATTAAGCCCCTCGCACTTTCCGGGCGACCTGTGGTCGCCGAATACTTACCCGAAAAATGAAGCGGAAAGAAGTTTGCACTTCTCCCCGCTCCAGCAGATTTCGGTCAGTTAAACCCAGGAAACTGCGTACCTTTACTTCCCTCAGCTGGCCTCGGAAAGCTCAATCGCCGAAGCAAGCACCATGCGAACAACCTCCGTCATGTACGGCAGGTTGCAGGCGCTGACCCGATCACCCAGCGTGTGGTAATTCGGGTTGAAGCCCCTGTCGGTGAACTCCTCGGAAACCATGATTGCCTTGAAGCCATGGTCGAGAAAGCCGGCATGATCGCTGCGATTGTGCACGGCACGGTTGTGCGTGTCGAAGCAGCGGAGATCAAGACCGTAGCGAGCGGCGTTCTGAGTCAGAGTCACCACAAGGCTGTGAGAGCCGTTGCGGTCCACGTCGTCATGCAGGTCCACCCGATTGGCGGTGTTGCCGCAGTAGCCGATCATGTCCATCTGAATCATGCCGATCACGGTTTCGCCGGTCTTGCGGGCGACCTCATCCGAGTAGGCATAGCTGCCGTAAAGCCCCTGCTCTTCACAGGTGAAGTGGCAGAGACGCACAGTGCAGCCAGGGTTCATCGACCAGAGAGCCCGGCCGATTTCCATCAGAGCGACGGTGCCTGAAGCATCGTCGTCGGCGCCGGGGCAGTTCTCTTCCTTCTGCCAGGGCCAGCCGGCAGTCGAATCGAGATGGGCGCCCAGATAGAGCACCTTTTCCGGATTCTTCGAACCCTTGATCTCGACCACCAGGTTGTTGAAGTTCCGGCCGCGCACCTTGTAGGGGTGACGGGCAAACTTCATACCCAGGCTCGAATAGTACTGCTCCAGGTACTGCATGGCCAGATCGATGTTGCCGTGGTAGCTGTTGCGACCAGTGAGCTTTACGGTCTGACCACCGACAGTGATCGGAAGCTCACCGGAAAGCTCCTTGAGAGCCTTCTCGATATTGCCCGCAGTCACCGCAGAAAGAATCGCAGCCACACGCGGGTTCGCGTCTCCAACCGGAGCCTCGATACGCGGGCGCTTCTGACCCTCGGTGCGGCGAACTTCCTCGGCGTCGAACTTGCAGCTGAAGCCGCCATGCTCGTGACCGTGGTCGTGGGCCTTGCCGGAATGCACAGGGCTCAGCGGGGTCGACTCGTACGCCTTGCGGAGTCCGAATGCCACAGCCAGAGCCAGCAGAATCAACAGGGCGATAAGCCCGATAGCAAAGAAGTCGAACATGTCAGTTCTCCTTTCGGTTTTGGTCTTTGTCAGACCGGTTTTTTTGAAAAACTCTGATAGCTAGCGTGAGTCCACACCCAAAACGAAGGTATGGCCTAGCATTGCGAGCTGTTGCTGAGCAGAACTCCAGCAATAAACTCTAGAAACTCCTTGCTCATGAATGAGCTAACAAGAAATAGCCAAAACAGTGTCAGATGCTTAGTTCTTGTGTGTTTTTTACCTATTCAAAAATGAGGAAATACATGAGTAGCTTGAGCTTAAGAAAATCAGCCGAGCTATAGTCAAGATCAATTGCTGCTACAAACTATGTAGTCATGCGGTTTTTACTGCTAAGCACGATAATTTTTGGGGTATTTTACGGGGCATCGAACAGGGCTTGCATATGCGGCAGCACAAGCAAATCAGGCCCATCTATTCGATTACCATAGATAAAATAGCTGCACCAAGCTGCGCTAAATGTTGCTAAAACTCCTGATAACAATGTTCAAACTGGGATCAGCCAATTTGATTAGATGACACAATTTAGCTTTATAAGCAAAGGACTGCTTTTGTCCATGACAGAAAAAATCAACCTGGTTAAAGTTGCAGCTAGCGCACTCCGCAAAGGTGAGCTTGTGGCTTTTCCGACTGAAACAGTTTACGGTCTTGGAGCTGACGCCAGAAATTCTGAAGCTCTGAAAAAACTCTTTAAGCTCAAAGGACGACCAGAGAAGCACCCTCTGATTGTTCACCTGAAAGATGCAAGCGATCTATCCGAATGGTGCGCTGAGCTTCCCGACTCTGCATTGCTCCTGGCCAAGCTTTTTTGGCCAGGCCCTCTAACCCTGGTTCTAAAAAAATCCCCAGACCTGAGCGAGCTAGTAACCGGCGGGCAGAACACAGTTGCACTGAGAGTTCCGGGGCACCCACTGGCTCTTGAACTCTTAAGAGAATTCGGCAGCGGCATTGCAGCGCCTTCTGCAAACAGATTCGGCAAAGTAAGCCCCACAAGCGCCGAGCATGTAAGGGCTGAATTCCCAGACGAACTGGCAATTGTGCTTGATGGAGGACCATGCGAAATCGGCATCGAGTCCACCATAGTCGACCTGAGCTCAGACAGCCCGAGAGTCCTGAGGCCCGGAATGATACTTAAAGAGAGCATTTATCTGGCACTTGAAACCCTGGGCATTTCAAATCCTGATCAGTCCATCGAAAACAAGCAGGAAGCTGAGTTCCGCCAAAGCGCCAGCCCCAGAGTTCCCGGTTCACTTAAAAGCCACTATGCTCCGCAAACCGAGACGAGGCTTGTAAAAAGCGATCAATTCATGAAAGAACTTGACGAGTTTGAAAGGCGCGGGCTCGACACAGCGGTGCTTTCATTCAAGCCGGCGCCATCGCTGCATCACAAACACAAATGGATCAGCGCCAAGAACTATCCGGCCGATTATGCTCACAATCTTTATTCAAACCTGCGCGAACTCGACTCAAAAGGGGCCGACCTGATTCTCGTGGAATCACCGCCAGAAAATAGCCAATGGGAGGCTATCTTAGACCGCCTGCGCCGCGCAGCCTGCACAAATGCTGATAAGAAAGAGGAGGAGGCTCTCGATGGCTGATGCTCAAGTGGCAATAATCATGGGCAGCAAATCGGACTGGCAAACCATGCAACACGCTGCAGCCACACTTAAAGACTTCGACATAGCCCATGAATGCAAAATAGTTTCGGCACATAGAACGCCGGAGCTGTTGCGGCAGTTTGCTAGTCAGGCAGAAGCAAAAGGGCTGAAAGTTATAATTGCAGGCGCCGGAGGCGCCGCCCACCTGCCCGGAATGGTCGCTGCCCAGACAACAGTGCCGGTACTGGGCGTGCCGGTCGAAAGCCAGGCTCTCAAAGGACTTGACTCGCTGCTTTCGATAGTGCAGATGCCTGCCGGGATTCCAACCGGAACCCTGGCTATCGGCCGGGCAGGTGCAATAAATGCAGCACTGCTTTCAATTGCCATACTTGCTAACGAATGCCCGGAGCTGAAAAAGAAACTGAAAGAGTTCAGAAAAAAGCAGGAAGAAAAGGTGCTATCGGAGACGCTCGAGTGATGAAAACAATTATCCCAGGTGAAACAATCGGAATTCTCGGAGGCGGCCAGTTGGGCCGGATGCTTGCACTTGCGGCCCAGCAACTGGGTTACCGAGTAATAGCCTACACTCCGGAACCCGATTCACCTGTTTCGCAGGTTTGCGCCAAAACAATCGTGGCCCCTTTTGAAGACCTCGACAGCCTCAGGCTATTTGCCAATGAAGCAAAGGTCGTGACTCTTGAATTTGAAAATATTCCAAGACACTGTTACGAAGAAGCAGAAAAATTTTCAAGGGTTGCACCCTCGGTTCTAGCTTTATATATAGCCCAGAACCGCCTGCGTGAAAAAAACTACCTGCAGGACCACGGCTTTCCAGTATCACCCTTCCAGCATGTTCGCGATTCGGAATCACTTGAAGCAGCCCTGAAAAAAGTTGGGCTGCCTGCAGTCATCAAAACAACCGGTTTCGGTTATGACGGCAAAGGCCAGTGCCTGGTCCAGAGTGAGGAAGAGGCCCGCGAGGCCTATAAACAGAGATTTGCCCAGACTGACTGCATTCTTGAGAAATTCATCCAATTCAGTAAAGAAGTGTCTGTAATAGTGGCAAGAGGATCTTATGGCGAAGTACGAGCTTTTGGACCAATCGAAAATCAGCACAAAAATCACATTCTGGACATTTCGTCGGTGCCTGCACGCATAAACTGGCGCCTGGCAGCAGAAGCAGTCGAAATGGCTTGCGGTGTAGCCGAGTCGCTCGATATTTGTGGACTTATATGCGTTGAGTTCTTCGTTGTAGATCATGATCGATTACTGATAAATGAAATTGCACCCCGACCGCACAATTCGGGTCATTACACTCTGGATGCCTGCCCCACAAGCCAGTTCGAACAACATATCCGTGCAATCACAGGCATGCCGCTTGGAAAAACCGAACCGCACACCGCTGCAGCCATGGCTAATCTTCTTGGTGAACTCTGGATTGAAGGAGCACCTGAATGGTCCTATACGCTTGAAATTCCAGACGTTCACCTGCATTTATACGGCAAAGCCGAAGCCCGTCCAGGCAGAAAAATGGGACATCTGACCGCCTGTTCACGCTGGACTGAAGAAGCGCAGGAGCTTGTCATGAAGGCAAGAGACAGATTGAGCGCTGCCAGAATTGGCTGATAAAAGGCGCTTATAATTTTTTCGGGGGTGGCACTAAACATAATAAGACGGTGCGGCCGGGGGGAAGGGGCGAGAAACGTGGAGATTGCCTCCGACGAATTGATAAGCGAAGCTGAAAAAGAGCGATTGCGTAAGGCCATTTCGGAGCTTTACGCCGAACTTTCTTTGAGCCTCGGCCAGGAAGAAGCAAGAAAAACCGCCAGAGCCGTATATCATGACGCGGTGTCTGCTGCTGCCAAAGAGCTGGCGGCTTCGATCGCCGAGCAAGCGCTGCCGATGGCCCGGGAACTTGTAGAAAGCATGCTGAAAGACTCAAAGCAGCATCCCTTTATTGAAACTGCAGTGATTGAAGCAGTGAGGCCGGTGGCTCATCAAGGGGCGCTCAGCGCCGTAAGGCGCTGGAGCGAAGAAAAAGCGCTGCCCAGAGCCGAAGAAGCTGCAAGCAAAGCTCTTGACGCAATGAAGGACGGCGGTCAGCCTAATGTGCAGACTTCGATTCTGGCCGGCATGAGAGTTATTCTTGAAAACAAGCTACAAAGCGAGCCCGAGCTAACAAGCGAAAACAGGGAAAAACTCTTAGACGAATATCTCAACGGCGAAGCCAGGCAAAAGGCCGCTGAAGTCATACTAAAAGGTCTGAACCCGGAACTGAGAAGAAAAGCACAGAACGCGGCACAGCTGGCTGTAGAAGAAATAGCAGCCGGGGCCACTGAATCGGTTGCCAGAGCCGAAGCCTTTGACGCCGCAAAACTTGTCGCAGCCGAAACAGCCAAAGCCGAAATTTCGCGCTTGATCATGGCAGAGGCTCAAAGGCGGGCGGCAAAGCTAGCTCGCGAACGCCTGCAAGAAGAAATAAACAATATCGACGAAGACAAAAGAGCCGAATATTGCCAGACCGAAGCAAGAAAAATCGCAGACGAAGCTGTTGAGTCGGTAAGCGAAGAAATAGCCGATCCAGATATAGCCGAGCTGGATCTTGAAAGAGCAAAGGAACTTGCATTTTCTGCAGCTTCTGCTGTAGCCAGAGAATTTACGGGTGGCTTCCAGATAAGCTGTGATACAGAACCGGTTGGAATAAGCAAACAAACCATTGCATTTTTGCTTGCCCAGATAGTACTTGGATTTTTCATTGTCTGGTTCTTTCTTTTCGGCGGCTTCGAAGTTTGCCAGCCGCTAATGAAAAGGATCTTGCCGGTCTCAGTTTATGAGGCCATTTACAGATCTGTGCCTCAAAGAGGCCAGCCGGGTGAGGACAGTCAGGACAAACTCCCAACAGACTTAGACGACCTGCTTGAAGAAGAACCAAATAAACCGGCAGGCCAAAAGGCAAACAGCCAACAAGAAAGAAGCAAAACCAACGCAGATTCAGCCGCAGCAGGCAAGGCAGATGCATCGGAGTTATATAAGAAAGGTCTGAAGCAATGCCAGAACGGCGAACTTGAAGAGGCCTGCATTAACTTGAAAAAGGCTTACGAACTCGATCCTTCCGGAGACGGCATTAAATCCATGTGTGCATATGCATTCCATTCAAGAGCCGTCGAATTGAGTCATCAAGGTGATTTCGCTCAGGCAGCCGAATATTGCAAAAAAGCATGCGAAATTGCACCAAACATGTCTTTGTATCATAGAGATTATGAACAATTTCAGCAAAATGCCAGCGATACAAAAAGTGATGCAAAAAGTGATGCAAAAAGTGATGCCGAAGACGCGGGCAAGCAAAGTCAATAGCCATGAGCCATCTGTCAGATCTGAGTTTCCTTGCATGGATGCTTCTGGTGGCGGCTTTTCTTTTCGTGATACTTCTGCCTTATTTGCTCCAGGGCAGCAAACTTAAGCGCTGGCAACGCTTTATGAACTTGATCTCGCAAGCTCCTGAAACAAGGGCTCAGGTCAAAACAATTGAGCTTGACATAGACAAAGTCCGAACGGCAATTCAAATAATCGAGTCATGGTTTCCGCACAGTGAAACCGAAGCAATTGACGGTGCCCCGCTTCCGATTCACGGGCGGTTGCACAAATCAGTCAATGTTCAAAGCCGCAAGCATGAAGTCGAACTTGAAATTTATTACCCGATCTCATATTTATCGCTCAATATAAGGCAAGCAAAAGCACAATTTATCATCAGCCTCAGCCAGTCTCTACGCGGAGGGACTGAAATTTCCTTTGAATGGCAGGGCGCAGAAACTGCCATTAGCGATCTTTTCAGTACCGATTACCAGGTGCTGCATTATTTGATTGACAGAACAGAACAGGAGTTTTTTGTAAGAAACTACAAAGAAATCCCCAGAGTCAGTGCAAAAACTCAAGCAAGGTCAGGGCCCTCCCAAAAGCCCAAACAGTGGTGGCGAACCTACAACGCCGGTCCTAACGAACGCGTCTACAGCTTCTGGCCGACCCCGCAAGACTATCTTGAAGCGGTGCAGAATCCGCTACAGAATTTCAAAGACGAAAGCATTCAAAATTGCTTGCCGGCTTTAAGCGCCCTTGGAATACCCAGGGTTCAAAGCGGCATGTTTGCATGCGTATATGAATTCTCTGGGGAAAATCAGCAATGGGCAGTGCGTTGCTTTACTACAAGACTCAAAGACCAGCAAGAACGCTACAAAGCAATCAGCAGCTTTATCCTTGCAGACGACCTGCCGTATACGGTCGATTTCCACTACCTGGAGGATGGTATTAAATGCGGTGACACATGGTTCCCGATCTTAAAAATGACCTGGGTGGAGGGTCAGACACTCGACACCTATTTGCGTGAGAACCTGCGCAACCGCGAGTTACTGGAAAGACTTCGCCTTGAATTTCAAATCATGATGGAGCGCATGAGAACCAATAATGTAGCCCACGGGGATCTTCAGCACGGAAACATACTGATAAGCGACGGCGAAATTTACCTGGTGGATTATGACGGCTTCTTTGTCCCCGAGCTTGCAGGAAGGCACAATAATGAGCTCGGTCACCCGAATTATCAGCATCCGCAAAGAACAGAAAAATATTTCGGCCCTTATCTCGACAATTTTTCCGCCCAGCTAATAGATATTTCGCTAATATGCCTTATAGAAGACCCTTCACTCTTCAATAATTTCAACGGCGGTGACGAGTGCCTGCTTTTTAGAAAAGCTGATTTTTCAAAAGCGAAAGAATCAAGACTGCTAAGTTACTTGCAAAATCATGAATCTGCAAAAATAAAAGCAGCGCTGGCGAGGCTATTGGATTACCTGCAAATGGCTCCCGACGAAGTCCCTTTTCTTTGCCGGGGCGAAGCAGAAAAGACTCAGAATGATTCAGGACAGCGCCTTAAAATCGACACCTACAAAACAGAGCCGCAAACACAATAAGAAATCGTTCGGCCTGAGCCTTTTTCGAGAGTCAGCTATTTACCCGGTCCGACACTGTGAGCACCCGTGTCCTTTCGCCGCCGCATATGTATTTGCTGCCTGATTAGATCTAGTTCGAGTAAGGCCTCAGCCACGTTCTTTTCAGCCCAGCGAAAATGCCCGCTATTGAAATTACGCTGCCCTTCTTTATAAAGCCTGGTAACCCTATCCAGACTGATCAAAACATACTCTTTTCTCGGCATTTTTCGATCTTGAATTATGTCTTTAACCTCGGCAAGCAAAGAAAGCGCATCTGCTATTTGCTGCCTGTGACTCCCCTGGATTTCGCTGCTTTCTCCTTCCAGCTCATTTGCAAGCTCGTCCGGGTCTTCGATTCCGATGATTTCAAGGCAGGATTCCATTTCCCTGATCGCTGATTTGAGCAAAGCCTGACCGTGCGAAACCCTGCCTTCTGATAGCGAGTCGACCGCAAGCAAAAAATCGCTAAAGGCTTTCTCCCAGTGTTTTCTCAAGAAGGCTGTTTTTTCTGCCTCTTCTTTCGGCTCCGCAATCATAAGCGCTTTCTCTTTCTGGTGCAGCCGTTTGCGTGTATCAGCCAGATGTTCGACAAGGACGCTTGCTCGCCGGAGCGGGCTCACAAGCATGGGGTTGGAGAGCCCGCGCCAGCCGGGCAACGCCATCTGGTTGTCTACACCGATGATTTCACTTGCCAGATGCAAGCAGAGTAAACCGGCTTGTGCCGCATACCTGCTTTTTTCTTCATCTGAATTTTTAAGTGCCTTAAGGCTGTCATTGTAATAATCCATGGCCCGGTCAAGAACAGTCTGCGGTCTTGGGTTTACCTTGCAATTGCTATACTCGATTGCGACTTTCATTTCGGCAAGCATCGAGGCAAGATAACTTGCAAGCTCATCATCGTCCTTCCTTTTCTTTGTTGCATCGATAAGCTTTGAAGCTGTTCTGAGTCCGGCATCGATTCTGGTGCCGTGCTGCAAAAGCAGCTCACAAAGGCCCATCTGCACAAAACCGGCCTGGCAGGCAAAGGAAGCCTGGTCATAGCGATGATACTTCATGGCTGAAATAGCCTCATCGAGACACTCATCTGCAAGGTTGAGATGCTCGCAAACTAGCGAACTGCTTCTCAGCTTATTAGCGCGGGCTTTCGAACGCGTATTGCTTACAAGTGCCTCCAGCCGCTCAAGCTGCCAGTTTGCCAGTGCCTCGGAAATAAATTTCATTTTTCACGGACCTTTTTGCAGTCGGCAATAAAAGAGTTAAGTTCAAGCGAGATTAATTCAAGAGATGCATCGATGCGGGCCAGACTCGACTGTCCATCGCTTTTATCCGCATACTCAAAAAACACGCTTTCTCCCAGCTCTCGTTCGGTGGTTTCTGCTTCGAGCAATTTGCGGATGAACCCGGTCTCCACAAGCCCGGCCTTAACCAGTTGCCTGGCCTTTTCGAAATCGTCTTTTGAATAAGCCTCTACAGCCTTCCAGTAATCACTTGCAGCATGCTGAACCCGGTTGGCAAGCATCCGGCTGCTCAGATCCGAGACCAGGTCAAACTCGCTTTTGATTGCGCTCAGCTCCTGGCCGAGCCTGGCCATTAACAATCTCAACTTCTGCCTGCTAGACCAATCACGCCAGGACATTTGAGTTTTTCTTCGCCCCCGGAGCCTAGTCTTACGCGGATTAACAACAATCTACCACATAAGCATATATATGGACCCTGAATACAGTTATCCAAGTGTCGGATCGCCTGCTTTTGCCAGGCAAATTTGTACAAGAATACGGAAAGAAAGCCCGGGAATTCACGAACAATATTCAAATCCTTCACGGAAAAAAAATGAAACTCAGAAGCAATATCACAAAACGACCATACTTTTTCACACTCAGCTTTTTGCTTTTTCTTTTTGTTTTAAGAGTAGCCGGCCAGATACTTGTTTGTTTCTTCCATTTGCCATTCCTGCCACCCATGCAAGACTGGTATTCAGGACTGATTCCATATCCGATTTTATTGATCCTGCAATTTATGATTATCGGCTTACTTGCCAGAGTATGCTTTGATTTTGCCGGACTGGGCGGTCACTTTTCCAGACCCGACCCCAAACTGGCATTGGGTCTGACAAAGTTCGGCATCTTATATTTTGCAAGCATGCTTTTGCGCTACGCCTTGCTTATGGCTCAAAGCTCAACGCAAACACTATATGAAAGGGGCTGCATCCCAATATTTTTTCACTTCGTGCTTGCATCATTTCTGCTGGTTCTTGCAACCTATCACCACAAAGCATGTAATGCATCGGTTCAAAACGATTCTTTCAATCTTCAGACTCAAAAGCAGGAGCCAGCAAAATGTTGAAGTACACAGTCACCGCATCAAGTTTACAGAGCCGGGAAGCAGAGCCAGAACTGGTAAACGACACTCATTCAAAGCTCAATCCGACGCTTTTGAAAAAGCGCATCGAAGCTAAAACCACGCTTGAACTTCTGGCCCAGGTCAAAAGATCAGCTAAGCAAAATGAAAAAATCTGCATTGCCGGCGGGCGTCATGCAATGGGCGGCCAGCAGTTTAAACAAAACGGCGTACTTATAGATATGAGTTCGCTCAATAAAATACTGAGCTTCGACCGTGAAAATGGCCTGCTCGAAGTTGAAGGCGGCATAATGTGGCCAGATCTAATAAGCAGTTTGCAAAAAATGCAGGAGGGCGAAAAGCAGCAATGGTCGATTGCCCAGAAGCAAAGCGGCTGTGATCGATTGAGCATCGGCGGTGCCGTTGCTGCCAATGTTCACGGGCGCGGGCTTAAGATGGCACCGTTTATTCAGGATATTGAAGAACTCAAGCTGGTAAATTCAGAAGCGGAAATAATCAGCTGCAAGCGCAGTGAGAACCGCGAGCTATTCAGCCTTGCAGCCGGCGGCTACGGGCTTTTCGGCATCATTAGCTCCGCCAAAATACGGCTTGTAAAAAAGCGCGTGCTTAAAAGAAGAGTTGAACTGAATGAAAGCAAAAACGCAGTTGCTGTACTTGAGAATGCCGCAGCAAATGGAGCGCTTTATGGTGACTTTCAATTTGCAATCGATTCGAATTCGAGCGACTTTTTGCAAAAAGGTATCATTAGCACCTATACGCCAATTGAGGACATCGCGTCCTGCGACCTGGCCGGCAAAAGACGCCTGCTATCGGAGAATCAATGGAAGGAACTGCTTTTTCTTGCCCATACAAATAAAAGCGAGGCTTTTAAAAAATACGCCGAGCACTATCTTGCAACCGATGGGCAGTTATATCATTCGGATACTTTCCAGCTTGCGACCTATCTCGATGATTATCATAAAGAGCTGGACCTGCGCATGCCCGAAAGATGCAGCGGCACAGAGATGATAAGCGAACTCTATGTTCCCAGAGACGTACTCGGTTCTTTCCTTTGCCAGGCTGCTGCACTTTTGAAAGAAGAAAAAGCAGAACTGATATATGGAACCTGCCGTTTGATTGAAAAAGACTATGAGAGTTTTCTTGCCTGGGCAAAAGAGCCCTGGGCCTGCACGGTACTAAATCTGCATGTCGAACATACACCCTGCGGAGTGGCTGCAGCGGCCAGAGCTTTTTGCAGACTGATTGATCTGGCAAACACATTTGGCGGGTCTTTTTATCTTACTTATCACCGCTTTGCCGGCCGTGAACAGTTATTGCGCGCTTACCCGCAATTTCCGGAGTTCATGGCATATAAGAAGCTCTATGACAGCCAGGAACTATTTTCAAGCGACTGGTACGAACACAGCTTAAAGTTGCTCAGTTAGCAGCTGCGCTCATTTGCTAAGCCGAATCCTGTAAAATAGCTAGTTCAAGTTATTCAAATCAACAGGGCTCCATTCTTGATCCGGCAAAAATCCATATCTTTAAGCGGCTTGAAGCTGATTGTGCTTTTGATTACTGGCGGCTCTTTGCTTTCGTGTACAGGTAAAGTGGAAGAGAAGTCGCCAAATCAGCCGCAAGCTAACCAGTCTAAACATACCCAGAAGCCTGAGCCTGGCGAAAGTCAGGTGCGAAGCAGCCTTGTTAGTCATAAAAAAGGCATAAACGGTTTTGATCCTGAAAGCTTTTGCACTTACGAGTTTGGTGGGCTCGACAGTTATGACTATATGAGATTTCCAGCTTTTGAAGAACTTGGCATTGAAGCAGCAGCAGCTAAAAAGCTGGAGGAAACTCCTTATCCGGACAGTCACCCGCCGGTGCTTGACAAAGACGGCTATCAGGACGGTCTGAAGAGAGTCGACAAGGACGGAAGGCTCGGAGTGGCAAGAAAAAACGGCACATATCTTTTGAAGCCGATTTATGACTATTTAGATTATCCGCAATGCAGCCCGGCAAAATGGATCCTTGCCTGCATAAAAGGTCAGTGGCAGGACGAAAAGAAGGGAAACGGCTACAACTTTTATGGCAAAGACGGCAAAACTATGCCCGGCGGGCCTTTTCATAACGCCCAGCCCTTTAACGAAGGGCTCGCGGCTATTTCAAACGACGACGGCAAATGGGGCTATATAGACGAAAGCGGAAAGCTTGTGATTCCGCATAAATATGACTATGCACGGAATTTTTGCCAGGGCTACACAGCCGTAAGCACACAGGGTTACTGGGGTTTTATAGACAAGACCGGCAAAGAAATTACCGGCCCGGTATTTGACAATGTAACAAGCCTCAAAGAAGGCAAGGCCAAGGTACGCTATAACCGACTCTGGGGCATTCTTACGATAGAAAAGCTTGACGAGCTGAGAAAAAAGCTGGATTAAGAGCTTTTTCTTGCCTGCGTTTTCTTGCATGCTTTTTCTTGCGTGCTCTTTTTTTTGCCTGCTTCAACGTTGCTTAAACGTTCAGACTCTATGCTCAAGATCGAGCGACCAAAACAGTCAGGTCTAAATTCTGGGCATAAAAACACTGTCCGGGCATTAAAGCGCCCAGCCAGAGCCTCCCGCACTGTCGGGCAAGGAAGGAAATACGATGACTGATATAAAAGATGGGGAAGAAAAGGAAAAACCGGTTCAGCTAAACGCTCCGGCTGAAAAACCTCAATCAGGCTCCGAATCTGCCACTAATCCCGGGCCAGCTGCTGCATCAGGCAGAAAAATAAAAAAGCTTGACCCTGTAGTTGCAAAGACCCTTCTTGACACCGATGCCTGCCGTAGCGTTGTGACTTCATCACACACGATAAAAGAGCTAAGACTGCAAGAAAAACTTGAAACTCAGCCACAAGCACTCCCGAAGCCTTCGCAGCCAATTGAAAAATACTGCCAGGCGGCACCATGCAATTCGCAGTGGGACCCGAAAGCAACTACCAAGAGATTTCAGGTATGCGAAGGCTGCCAGCTTCATATTTATGACTTCTCAAAAATGGACATGCAAGAAGTGTGCAACCTGGTTTTTTCACGAGAAGGAAAAGAAAAACCACGATTTTTCAAACGGCAAGACGGAAAATTCATGACCACGGATTGTCCGGTAGGCAAAGCACGCAAGCGTCAGCAAGTAATGCTTATCGGCGCTGCGCTTGTTCTTTTGTTTGGTTTGTTTCTGATCTCAAACCTGAGCGCACCAACAGTAACAAATCAAAATACAAAGGAGATAGCAGTAAGCAAGGATGAAAGAACAAGTAACAATAACGAGGTCTCTAAGACTCCGGAGCCTGATCAGACGAAGGTTCCAATTGTAGTTAGAAGTTCGCGCAAATCAAAAAGCAAGGAATACGATCCGACTGCAATTTACAGGGAAGGTCAAAACGTAGGAAATTAATGGGTTTCGAAAGCATCAACCAGCCATATCAACAACTGCGAGGATAGGGATAAAAATGAGGAATCATAGATCAAGAAGATCCAGAAATTGCAAATTCGCAAGAAAGCAGCACGGACAGGCTCTTTTAGAAGGCGCCGCCGGCACTATGCTGATGGTTTTTGTTTTTGTCCTCTTAATAATGTTCAGTCTTAATGTCTACTTTGCACTCAGATACAGTGCTGACCTCAAACTGGTGGCAAATGAAGCCGCAAAAGTGGCTCTTACCAATAAATACTGGCTTGGCATGGAAAGACCGGATTACAATCCGGAAAACGCTGCGGCAAAAGCCCAGAGTATTGCAAGCAATCTGGCGGGAAGACTGGGCCTGCCTCCCGTTAAAATAAGCCTGGAAGATGACGAAACCGACGATGGCGATATCATTCAAGTAACGGCCAAATGTAACGGCTTACCCCTGCCGTATTCACCTAAGGCAGTTTTCCCGACCGGGCTTTCACTTTCTGCAGTCGGAATCGCAGTGCAACCGCAGGGCTCGGTTTATGCAGCCATCGATGTTAATGCCAGAGCCAGCGATAATGCAAAGGACAAAAACGTATACGATACTGTGCGTTTTCCCGTATACGGATTTTTCAGAGAAAAAGGAGTAGTCACAGACGAAAACGGCAAACCGGTAACCGACCGTTTCGGTAACACTACGCCTGGTTCCTTTGATTTCCCAGCTGCAAAAGACGGCCTTGCCTGGGGCAAAATGGGACCGATGAAAGGACCTAAGTACTTCCGTGGTTTGCCTCTGCCTCTGCAAGCCTGGGATCCAAGACTTGTAATGCAGGGTGCCGAAGAAGGCATTTTCGACCAGAGTTCTGCTTCAAGCTCAGTTTCAAAGCCTTCCAAGCATTAAAAAGCAGGCTTTCATGGCAAAGATCCTTTTTGTTGACGACGATAAAGACCACTCAAAACTGGTTCAGGACTGGCTGAGTTTTGAAAAACATGAAGTCGCAGCAGTTTATTGCGGGTCTGACGCCTGGAAAGCACTTGAGGCAAGTGAATATGATCTGGCAATTCTTGACTGGGATCTTCCCGACATTGACGGAATCGACATTCTGGCAAGAATGCGACAGTCAGGCAAAGCTACGCCTGTAATCATGCTAACAGGCAGAACTTCGGTAGACGACAAAGAACGCGGGCTCGACTCAGGTGCCACCGATTATCTCACCAAGCCCTTTCATATGAAAGAACTTTCTGCCCGGGTTCGTGCGGCCCTGAGAAATTCTCAGGCTGCAGGCCCGGTGCATAAATCACTGGGAGCCGACAATCAGGACCTCTTAAAAAAAGCCGATCTTGAAGGCAGCGCTCTTGCAGCCCATTACGAGTTTCTGGATTTGATAGGTGAAGGGGGCGCCGCGATTGTATTTAAAGCAAGGCATCCTCAGCTTGCAAAGTTTGTAGCAATAAAAATGCTGCATAAACAGGAGCTTTCTCAAGAATCAATTGCTCGATTCGAAAGAGAAGCGCGGGTAATAAGCAATCTTGAACATCCGAACATAGTTAGTGTTTACGATTTCGGGCTCACAGAACGCAAGCACCCTTACATGGTAATGGAGTATATAAAAGGCCAGTCGCTCGATCAGCTATTGGAAGAAGAAGATCATCTGGAATTTAGCGAGGCCAAATTGCTCTTACTCAGTGTTTGCGACGGCATTTCTTATGCACACGAGAATCAGGTTTTGCACCGTGACATAAAACCAGCAAATGTAATGCTCAAGCAGATAGCAGGCAGGCAGCCTCTGCCGAAGGTTCTCGATTTCGGGCTGGCAAAAGTTACGCAAGAAAGCCAGAAAGAAATTGCCCTTACAAAAGAGCAACAGATATTCGGAAGCCCGCCATATATGAGCCCGGAGCAGGTAAAAGGCAAAGTGCTCGATCTGAGATCGGACATTTATTCATTTGCTTGCATGCTTTTTCAAGTTGTGACCGGCTATCCGCCATTTTGCGGTGACAGTGCCCAGGAGATAATGATTGGGCATATAAACGAAGCTCCGCTTACTTTTGAGGAGGTCTGCCCCGAAATTACCTTTCCGGCGGGGCTTGAAAAGCTCATTTCCAAATGCCTGGCCAAGAATCCTGATCACAGATACCAGAGCATGAAAGATGTCTATAAGGATTTAAGCGCAATAAATTGAAGCCTTCACTCAATATCAATACGATGTTCCTGGCAATGGTTCTGCCACTGCCTCTTGCATCCTGCGCGAGCCTTGATCTAGATCGTGATTATCACAGGCGTCTTTCAGAAGACTACCGTATACGGGCCGACCGGCAGGAGTCAAGGGCTCAGTACAAAGAAGCAGAAGCTTCAATAAGAGTTGCCGTTGAGCATGCCCGGGCGCTCGGAAAAAAAACTATGATGCTTGCCTGCGCTCTTGAAGAATCAGGCCGCTTAAAAATCAGACAGAAGCAGTTTCCCGAGGCCCAAGTCGCATATTCAAAAAGTACTGACGTTTACAAAAGCGTCAGTGAACGCTCCGACCTCGAGCCCGGGGTCAGAAAACTTGCGCTTAAGAAAGCTGCCTACACCCAGACGGTGCTGGCGGAGCTTTATTTGCGAAAAAAAGAATATAAAGCAGCCGAACAAGCCTTAAGCTCAGCACTCAAAACATATAAGAGCATTTTGAAAAGCGCAAACGATCTTTCGTGCAAGCAGGAAGAAATCAACTGTTTAACGAGACTGGCAAAGGTACTAGAGCTTGAAGGAGAGCAAGAGCGAGCAGCAATAGCAAGAAGCCGGGCCCTTGAATATAGCCAGCAGCTCAACACCGGCTGGCTCTCAATTCGCAGGCAGGCACTTTCTGATCAAAAGAGCGGCAACTATGAGGAAGCAGAACTTGCATTAAAGAGTGCACTGGATCGGGCAAGAAAATCCGGAGTCAGAGATTTCAGTTTTTTCCAGACTCTCAATGACTTGATCCAGCTCCACGAACGCACGGGCAACTTTGCCGGAGCCGCATCTTACCAGGAAGAAAGACTGAAAGAATTCAGGAGCATTCTGCAAGCTTCCGATCCGAAGCTGGTCGAAATAATTTCTCAAACTGCATTTATGGACGCGCGTGCAAATGAAGGCAAAAGAGCCAGGTTGCTCACGGACGAGCTTTTTGCATTAAATGAAGCGTCAGCAAGAACTGCCGACTGGAATTCATTGCTTGATACATTGCTCAAGATTTCAGAAGAAAGTGCAAGAAATGAGCAAATGGACGATTGCAAGCATTACATTAATCTGGCAGCCAGCATCCGCAAAAAATACAAGCTAGAAGCCGACCTTGAAACATACTGGAAATTATGCAGACTGAAAACAAGCATTCTGATAACTAAGAGAAATTATCAGGAAGCCCTGGATCTATTGAAACAAGCGTTTGCTTACTTCGGCCAGAAGAAACAACTCCCCCAGAGCGGCGATTTCAACTGGGATCTGATTCGTTTTGTTCAAAAACTGGGCGGGCAGGAAGAATTCGAATATGGAGCCAGAATAGCCCTTCTGGGCGTTGAACAGGGACGCAAAGACCTGCCTAGCCATGCAACTTTAGAACGAGTACTTGGACAGACTCTTACCCAGACCAGAGACTTTGACGATGCAGAGTATCATTTAAAGCAGGCTCTTTCTGCAAGCAAAAAAGCAGTACCTATGAATAACTCAGAGCTTGGCTTTTGCTATTTCGATCTTGCGACTAATCATATTCAAAAGGCTGAAATTGAAAAAGCACTGGAAATGGTCGAAGCGGCAAAAGCCTTTTTTGAAATTGTCAGAGATAAAAACGGGCTTGGCTTTGTGTATAACAGGGAAGCCCGCCTGAGGCTGATACTGGCGGGTGAGAGCCCGGAAAAGAAGAAAAGCGTGGAAAAATATTTCAGGCAGGATCTGGATTTTAGCCGGGAGGCTTTCGGTGACTCAAGCCTCAACGTTGCACTTGTTCTGAATTCCTATGCCAACTATCTGAGTTCGTGCAAAAGATATACTGAAGCCGCAAAGCTCTATGAGCGAAGCCTGTCAATCATGGATAGAATTCTGCGCCTGCACGCAGAAGACAGGCGCCTTCAAGACCTGCTTGCAGGCTACCGCAGCTGTCTTGAAATCATGGGCAATAGCCGGCAAGCGAAAATACTGGAAAAACGAATTATCTTAAAAGCAAAGGAGGAATCCTGATGCTTGCCAAACTGAGTATTTCAAAAAAGGGTTTGATTCTAGTATCCGTGCCGATAATTTTTGAGCTTGTATTTGTGCTCATACTCATAGCTGCCCTGAAAAATGCAGAACACGAAGCATGGAAAGAAGCGCATTACCGGGCAGTCGTATCTGAAACCAATAATCTTAGCGGCCTCTTTTACCAGGCAACATCCATACTTGTAAGTTACGGCGTCATGCCCAGCGAAGAAAGCAAGAAACTTTTTCAAGCAAGCGAAGAAACCATAAGGGAGCGCATGAGATTTCTGGCTACATTGCTTGCAGAGAATCCGCAGCCGAGCAAATCACTGGCAGCACTTGAAAAAACATCCAACCATGTACTCTACCTGATGGAAAACAGCATTGCTCAGTTTGACAGCCGGCAAACAAGCGAGAGCCTAGACAAGCTCTCTGCCTACGGAGCAGCTCGGGCAGCCTTGCTTGACCTGGTGGAAGCAACTCGAGCTGTAGTCGACGAACAGGCTCTGGCTCAACGAGTAAACCCAAAAGACCAGGAAAGAGCTCGCAATCAGGTAAGGATGTCTATCATCGGGGGTGTTTTGCTCAACATTGCCATTGCCTTCTGGCTTGCAGTCTTTTTTGGTCGTGAAATCGCAAGCAGGCTGAAGGTTATTCTAGAAAACACTTCGAAGATGGCAAAAGGTGAATCACTTCATGTGCAGCTTGCAGGCAACGATGAAATTGCCTTATTAGACCGTGCTTTTCATGAGATGAGCCTGGCTGTTTCGGAGGCGAATCGCAAAGAAAGAGCTGCCGTTGAAAACGCCCTTGATGTTATCTGCTCTATCGATCCATCCGGAAATTTCATCAAAGTCAATCCGGCCTCTTTCAAGCAGTGGGGTTACACAAATGAAGAGCTGATTGGCAACAACCTGAATGATTTGATCGTTGAGGAAGATCTGGAGCTCAGTCAGAAAGCTTTCAAAGAAATTGTAGAAAAAAACTCCACTGCTCCTTTTGAAAACAGAATTCAACACAAGAACGGCACAATTATTGATCTGAGCTGGACAGCCCACTGGTCCGAGCAGGAGCAGGCAGTCTATTGCATAGCCCACGACATCAGCGCAAGAAAAGAAGCCGAAAGATTCAAGCAACAACTGATGCAAATGGTCAGCCATGATATGCGCACACCACTTGCATCCATGCAGCATGTTAACGAACTTCTATTGATGGGAGTTTACGGGGAACTTCCTGAGCGAGTTTCCGAAAGCATACGCATGTCGGGCAAAAATACCAACCGCCTGATCAGGCTTGTTAATGACTTTCTTGATTTTGAGAAAATGCATGCAGGCAAGCTCGATCTCAATTATGCAAGCGTGGAAGTATCATCAATTTTGGAAGAGTCTATTGACGCGGTAAGCGCCTTTGCAAGCGACTCTAAAATAAAAATAGAAGCGGAGGACACAGATTTTGTTATAGAAGCCGACTCAGACCGATTAATACAGGTGCTTGTGAACTTGCTTTCAAACGCAATCAAGTTTTCACCGGCTGAATCGACAGTGGCAATCTCAGTAGAACGTAAAGGCGCGGAGCTTGAGTTCTCTGTTAAAGATCAGGGGCCGGGAATACCCGAAGATGCAAGAGCCTCTGTTTTTCAGCGATTCAGCAAATCAGTCTCGTCTGAGAGAGTCAAGAAAAAGATAAAAGGCACCGGGCTTGGTCTTTCAATCTGCAAGGGATTTATTGAGGCACATTCAGGGAGCTTAGGCGTTGAGAACTGCCCGAAAGGAGGCAGCCGCTTCTGGTTCCGAGTCCCATTGAACAAACCGCATGAATAAGCCGCTTCTGGTTCCGAGTCCCATTGAACAAACCGCATGAATAAGCCGCTTCTGGTTCCGAGTCCCATTGAACAAACCGCATGAATAAGCCGCTTTAAGTGCTCCGGTTACAAATTCCCTATAACAAACTCATAGCCCGGACCGCTTCCAGCGCTAGATTCCCCTTCACAATCACAAGCCTCCTTGCTTGCAAGTTCTCAAGCGCTTCGTGACACTAAGCAAAAAACACCAAAACTGCTCCAATAAATTAGAGCACCCCCCAATCACAAAAATCGCGGCCCGTCGTGGGCGGGTGGCCGTCGTGGGCGGGCGGCCGTCGTGGGCGGGCGGCCCGTCGTGGGCGGGTGGCCGTCGTGGGCGGGCGGCCGTCGTGGGCGGGCGGCCCGTCGTGGGCGGCCCTCCAGAACTCTAGCCCGGACCGCTGTAAACTCCTTTAACTACTAAAGGCTTTGGCATTAATCCGCCTTTCTGAGAAATATCGTGGCTTGTAAATCCAGGTTCAACGCCAAGCTCGTCTTCTGCAGTTGCGCCAAACTGGGCTGCCAGATCAATTTCAGCAAGCAAGCCGTTCACTCCAGTGGCAGGACTAAATGAAGCCAGGTTTCTAACAACGAGCTTTGCATCACCTTTGTAAGTATCAAATGGTTCATCGTAGGACCAGTCTCCCTTTAAGTCCAGCCCACCCTGGCCTTTTGGGGAGATTTGCGTGATAGTGCAATCAAGCGCAGCAGGCTTTCCTTCCGGAATCGCGTTCTGGTGTGCCACCACCCACGGAGCCTTAGCACCCAGATCATTTTCATTTGCAATTCTCAAAATCCCCTGAGGGCGCCCTGTTTCCTTGTTAATGCTTCCATCCCAGTAAATGTACAGAGTTGCACCCATAGGAATGGTTTCGCTGCTCCAGCCGGCGATACTCGTCAGATCACCTGTGAATCCTGGAAAGATCTGGTAACAACGCTCTTTCAAACGTTGGAGCACACTTGAATTTGAGTTTTTGAAAATCTCCGCCAGTGTCATTGATTTTGTAAATTGCTTTTGCGTCGGCGGCAGAGGATTGCGCTGGGCTTCGAATTTTGCGATGCCACTTGTACCGGCTTTGAGTACGAATGGATCTCCCTGATCTCCAATGGAGCGTGACGCCAGAAGCGCAAAACAAGCAGCTTCATAGCAATGAAGTTGTTCAGATTGCTTGCTTCCTTTTTGCGGCAAATATTTCTCAAAAGCCTCAGCAATCTCCGGGGGTACAAGAGGAGGAAAGGTCTTATATGTGTGATTGTCTATTTTCTCGCTCTTCTTCTGGAAGTCCTTTGCTTCCTGCATCGATGCAGGCTTCTTCAGCGCCTTAAGATCGCTCTCCTTTGGAGGCTGCCTGTTCTTTATTGCCTTGATGATGTTATCAATGTATTGATCTGATTCCTTCTGATAATGACGCTCAGGCGGTCCTTCCGCATATACCACCGGCGTCTGCTTGATGAAGTTGAAAACGTCATCTTTATGGGGAGTATCTACGCTTTCACTAAGACTCTGCGCAGGACCATTCCGAATACGAATGAAGCCTTCCGGAATTTGCGCAAAGAACCCTTCCGATGGTTGCAATGAACGAACCACCGACGATGAAGCCGTAGTAGACAGAGGATCTACGTACTTGGTTCCAGTGTTCATTGTAATACCAAATGCGTTCGGCACCGGTTTCTTCCATGCAAGAAACCCGGTATCCATGTCTTTCATCATTGTGGATTCGGAGATCAAGTGAGGCTGGCACCTGGTGAGTTCCTGAAGGCTATTTCCTTCTTTGAGCGTAACAAAGTAAATCGGCTTGGAGCCAAGCGGATTTATATCGTTGATGTATCCCCTTAAATAGTAGCGCTTGTCTGCAAACGCATCAGAAGAGAGCTCCGAAGCCCAGCTCGATCTTGCGCTATCCCATTTGGGCCTGAATGCTCTGGGAACCTGCTTATCGCTCATGTACACATTTGCCAGTGCGGCTCTGTCTGTATAAGCAATTCTATAGTCCGTTTGATAAACACGAATATCATTGTTACTGCAGGTCTGAAGCATGCGGATCGAATTTTCGTTTGCGGTGACTTCGTAATAGGGTATTACGTTTGCACGTGCAGCAAGTTGCTCCGCCAGTTTCCCCTGTATGCTTTCAAGAGCCTGGTGCATAGGCTCGCTTGCCGTTACCACGTTTTGCCCGCCTGAACCTTCCTCCCGCATTGCAGCGCAGTTGGCATCAATTAACAAAAGCTCCGCAGCAAGACGATTGATATTGTTGAGATTGGCATAGTACTTTCCATTGCGCTTTTCAGCGACCTGAGTGAAGGCAGCTTCGGCTGATCCTGTGTTTAATTCCGCAACCGGATTTATCAGAACCTGTTTTGCCAGATTAAGACTCCCCGAATCAACGGCATGCTGGCTCTCACGAAAACCGCCCAGCAGAAACATTAACCATCCAAAGGCCAGGGCAACAACCGCAAAAATTACTATGCAAACCAGAATAAGAACGTAGAGTCCGGCTCTTGCACTTCTCACATTTTTCCGGGAATTGAGCATTGAGGCACCCCGATTCTGCAAGTATCACATGCAAGCTAGATGTGAGTTCCTCCCATCGATTATACAAAAGATAAGGAAGCCGAAATCAAGGAAATATTCCGGGAAATATTCTGGCCTCTGGCAGTGGTCTTCTTGAGGTCCTTATTATATCTTTGAAGAGCCCGTTAACGGCATTTTCTTATGAAAGGGACTAAATTTTGCTGAAAACTGAAAGCAAACATGCTAATTTCATCTGGGTTAATTTCCAGGGTCACTTAACATGGCAGAAAATTCAGGCCGCGCCTCAAATCTACCGGTGCTTGTAAATTTAAGCACACAGGAAAAGTTCTATCTGGACAGTCAAGAAGTGCCTGTTGGCCGCGCCCCTTCAAACAAAATAGTTCTGGCAAATGATGAGTTTGCCTCAGGAACGCATGCCTTGATTTACTGGCAGGACGGCTGGTGGATTAAAGATCTGGGAAGCAGCAACGGTACAGCCGTTGACGACAGAATCATTAATGAGCCGCTCAAGCTTGCAAAAGGCAACATAATTAAGTTCGGCCGAACTAAATTTAGGATCGAATAAAAAGGAGCGCCCGGCATTTTTTAACACCGGGCGCTCTTATTGAGCATTTATTTCGAACACAAAAAGCAGCTATTTATTTGCAGCTATTTATCTCAGCTATTTATCTCAGCTATTTATCTCAGCTATTTATCTCAGCTATTTATCTCAG
>CAZTQO010000048.1:22986-30409 GCA_964615655.1 uncultured Candidatus Obscuribacterales bacterium
CTATTTATTTCAGCCCTTTATTTCAGCGCTTTTTTCACTGCCTCGACAATGTGCCTGGCGCTGATACCGGCCTGATCCATGAGCTCTTCCGGGCTTGCCGAGCCAGGCATCGAACGAACTGCTATTTTGCAAACTCTCGGCAGAGCTGTTTTTTCATCAGCAAATGCGTCAAGCACAGCATCGCCAATGCCGCCTTCCGGATAATGATCTTCAACCGTGATCAAAAGCCCGGTTTCTTTGGCAGCCTTATGCAGGGTGTTCTTATCAATCGGCTTTATAGAATAAAGATCGATTACTCTTACATTGATACCCTGTTTTTTCAACTCTTCATAAGCTTTCAAACACTCATGCAGCGTGATTCCGGCTGCCACAAGCGTTGCTTTGTCGCTGTCGGAGCTTTTTAATACCTTGCTGCCGCCTACTTCAAATTTTTCATCTGCTTTGTACAGAATCGGTGTTTTTTCGCGGGTGCTGCGCATATAGCTGATGCCTGCAAGCTCAGCCATGCTTCCAACGAGCTTATAAGCAGATACCGCGTCTGATGGGTAAAGAACCGTGCTGTTATTTACAGCCCGCATCATCGCCAGATCTTCAAGCGCCATCTGCGACGGACCGTCGGCCCCAATAGAGCAGCCTGCGTGCGAGCCGCAGAGGCTCATGGTGCTGCGCGAAACTGCAGCCATGCGAATGAAATCGTAGGCTCTTGAAAGGAAAGCCGCAAAGGTCGAAGCAAAAGCTCTTTTGCCGCGAACGCCAAAACCAATTGCAGCTCCTACCATTTGTTGCTCGGCAATATACATTTCAAAAAATCTTTCCGGAAATGCATCACGGAATTTTTCTGAATAAGTCGAATTGCAAACTTCAGCATCGAGCACCACCATTTCAGGATGGACCGCACCGAGAGCCTTGAGAGCATCGCCATATGCTTCACGTGTCGCCACATCTTTTGCATAATTTGGTGCAGCCATTTCACCCTTCAGCTTAGCCGGCTCATAATTTACTGCAGTAGGCTTTTGCACCTGAACCACAAGATTGCTTTCACCACCGAGTTCTTCAATTGCGGTTTTAGCCTGCTCTTTGCTGAGAGCCTTTCCGTGCCAGTTCTCTTTGTTGGCTGTTAAATTGATGCCATGGCCTTTTTCTGTCTTTGCGATAATCACCTGCGGGCGGTCATTAACGCCGGCGGCTTCTGCAAAAGCCTTATCTATCGCCTCGAGATTATGACCGTCGATTTCAATTGCATGCCAGCCGAATGCCCGTGCCCTTGCAGCATAACCGGCTGAGTCCCACTGAAGTTCGGTAGGTCCGCGCTGGCCCAGGCGGTTCATGTCGATTATAGCCGTGAGATTTTCAAGCTTGTAAAAGCTTGCGGTATTGAATGCTTCCCAGACGGAGCCTTCGGCTGTTTCACTGTCACCGAGCAATACCCAGGTCCGGTAAGGCAGCTTGTCTAATTTAGCCGCCAGAGCCACACCGACACCCATCGGCAATCCCTGACCTAATGACCCGGTCGCTACATCCACCCAGGGGAGCACTTCGGGAACCGGGTGCCCTTCGAGCCTGCTGCCCAGGGTTCTCAGGCTCAAAAGCTCGTCGTCTTTGATGGCACCGGCTGCTTTATAGAACGAATAAAGCAAGGGACATGCATGCCCTTTGGAAAAAATCAGCCTGTCATTGTTTGGATAATTCGGCTTCTCAAAATCATAGCGGAGATATTTCTCCATGAGCACAGCCATGATGTCAGCGGCAGACATCGAAGAGGTGGGGTGACCGGAGCCGGCGGCAGTTGTGCAGCGGATGCTATCCACTCTCATTTGCCTGGCCAATTGCTGCCAGGTCTTCACCTTGGAAACTTGAACTTCAACCATATTTTTTCCATCCTGCAAAATGAGTTCTGGCCGACAAACGCATAAACGCTTAGACGCTGGTAAACGCTCTGCATATAGACGCCTGTCGAAATGAAAAAGCAAACGTTATTTTACTACCATCGTGCCCTTACGCATGAGAAAGGCCAGAATGCATTAAGAATGCCCCTGATCTGGGCTGTTATCAAGATTTGCAGACTTAAGCATTAAGCTTGACTGTAGATCTGATTTAAAGCACCGCCATAAAGCCCATTTATGGTAAGCTCTCTCCATTCCTTTTTTATTCGAATTCTACCGGTTCGTTATGGGTCCGGCTTCTTTTCTTTGTGCAGGGAGTCCGGGGCTTCTTTCGATCACTGAGGACCTGATGCAAAAACCTGAGGAGAGAACTTGATGTCAAAGCAATCGACAGCAGTGGCAGAGCCTGAAACTCTTGAGTACAGACTGCCAAGAACCGTCCTGCCCAGCCGCTATGAACTGAGGCTGAGCCCGGATCTTGAAACATTCAAATTCGGCGGTGAAGTAAAAATCCATGTGGAAGTGAAAGAAGCAGTTTCCGAACTTCTTTTGAATTCGCTCGAACTGGCAATTCACAGTGCCTCTGCTTCAAACGATAGCGGCAAAAAGCTTGAAGCCGAGCACAGCCTGCTTGAAGAAAGCGAAAGACTTAAACTCTCCTTTAAGGAGCCTCTTAAACCCGGCAACTGGGTAATCGAGATCAAATTTGATGGCGAATTGAACGACAAGCTGCATGGTTTTTACCGCAGTACTTATAAAGATGAAAGCGGCAAGCAGCGTGTGCTTGGCACCACCCAGTTTGAAGCCACCGATGCCCGCCGCGCCTTTCCATGCTTTGACGAACCCGACTTCAAAGCAAGCTTCAAAATAAGCATGGTGATAGATGAAAAACTGACTGCAATTTCAAACGGCAGCATGCTTTCAGAAAAGTCGCTGGGCAACGGCAAAAAAGAAGTCGATTTCAAAGAAACAATGAAAATGTCGACCTACATTGTCGCTTTTGTTGTGGGTGATTTTGAAGGCTGCGAAGCTGAGATGGCGGGCAAAACACCGGTAAGAGTCTGGTCTGTAAAGGGCAAGAAACACCTGAGCCCTTTTGCAATGAAATCCGGAGTTCACTCTCTAAAGTTTTTCGAAAATTATTATGGCGTACCCTACGCAGGCGACAAGCTTGATTTAATTGCCATCCCCGATTTTGCATTCGGCGCCATGGAGAACCTGGGATGCGTAACCTTCCGCGAAAGTGCGCTTTTAGTCGACGAAAAAGCAGCATCGCATGCCGAACTTGAAAGAATCGCCGATGTAGTAGCTCACGAAATTGCACATATGTGGTTCGGCGACCTAACCACCATGAGCTGGTGGAACGGCATATGGCTGAATGAAGCTTTTGCTACTTTTGCAGAAATGCTTGCAGTCGATGATTTCAAACCGGAATGGAAACGCTGGGATTCTTTTGGTGCGTCAAGAGCAGCGGCACTTGTAACAGACGGTCTTCAGAGCACCCGCCCAATTGAGTTTCCGGTTAGGCACCCGCATGAATGCGAAGCAATGTTCGACGTGCTAACCTATGAAAAAGGCGCTTCTGTATTGAGAATGCTCGAGCAATATCTTGGTGCGGAAATATTCGCAAAGGGCATCAGCCATTATTTGAACAAGCACAAATTTGCAAACACCGAAACAAGCGACCTCTGGGATGCAATCGAGCATGTGTCAAAAGAGCCGGTGCGCAAGCTGATGGATTCCTGGATCTTCCAGAAAGGCTATCCAATGGTATCGGCCGAACTTGATGCTTCAGGCAAGAAGCTGACTCTCAAACAACAGCGTTTCTTTTATCTTGCAGGAAATGAAGAAAAGCAGACTTTCCATATACCGGTGATGATTGAAATCAAAACTGCAAAAGGCAAAGAAAGCAAAAAACTTTTGCTTTCCGAAGAGCAAACTTCAATAGACCTGAATTCAGAAGCTGAATACCTGGTTCTAAATGCAGGCGGTCACGGATTTTACCGGGTCAGATATTCAGCCGCGCTGCTTGAAAAACTCTCGGACAAGGTGCTTGAAAAACTCAGTCCAATTGAGCGTTTCAATCTGGTAAACGACAGCTGGGCGCTGACAATTGCAGGGCATATGAGCGTCAAAGAGTATTTAAAGATGCTTTCAATCTTCAAGAATGAGACAGACAAGAATGTCTGGTTCATCATTAACTCATCGCTTTCATACCTTGACCGGGTAATTGAAGCGAGCGAGCGCCCCGCCTTAGAAAACTACACTCAAAAGCTTTTAAAAGATACCTTCGGGCAGCTTGGCTGGGAAGCAAAAGCAGAGGAAAACGAGCTCACTGCCCAGCTAAGAGGCAATCTGATTGCTACGCTTGGAACTGTGGGCAATTGTAATGAAACCCAGAAAAAAGCTGTTGAATACTACAAGAGATTCAAAGCAAACAGTGATTCGGTAAACCCGAATATTGTCCCGGCACTTGTGACAGTTACCGCAAGCTGCGGCGATGAAGAGCTCTACAATGAGTTTGTCGAACTCTGGAAAGGCGGCAAAACGCCACAGGAAGAAGAGCGCTATCTTTTTGCCCTGGCGGCTTTCAAACAAGAAAAGCTTCTAAAGCAAACACTTGAAAAAACCACAAGTGGCGAAGTGCGAACCCAGAATGCTCCCTATTTATTAAGAGCAGTAATGATGAATCTGCATGGTCGCAAGCTTGCCTGGGAGCATGCAAAAGACAACTGGTCTTACATTACAAGCAAGTATCCAGACAATTCGATTTCACGCATGATTGAAGGTGTGACATCGCTTGTTTGCCCGGAACTGCAAAAAGACGTGCTCAAATTCATTAAAGAGCACCCGGTTAAACAGGGCGGCAAGACCATAGACCAGCATCTTGAGAGGTTGGATGTGGCCGTGAAATTTAAAGAACGCGAATCCAAAAATTTCGCTGAGGCTTTAAAAAGCTGAATAAAGACAAAAGCTGATTTATAACTGAAATAGATAAGGCTTGTCACAAAGACGTCAGTTTGCTGGTTTAAGTTATAAATACCAGCCCAACCAACCCGATAATGAACACACCAGGCAAATTGCCTGGTGTGTTTGTTTTGTTTGCTCATTTATGCTCAATTCTGGCTTTGCCAGAGCCAGGCTTGCGATGTTCAATTGACCGCAAACGCCTCAGCGATCAACTGCCAATTTCAAATCCGTATGAACAAAATCGTCGCCTTTGCACAAAAGGGCTTCGGCTCTTTCCTTGGCAAGCGCATAGGCAAAGCAGTCGCCAAAATTCAGTTGAGCACGATGCCCGCTGCCCTTGCCAAAATCACGGTAAGCAGCCCGCGCAATGCTAACATGCTCTTCGTTTACCGGAGCAATTGTTATTTGAGCCAGGCTTATATACTCATCCAATGCTCGACTAGCTATGGGGTCCCGACTTGAATCAATCACAATTGCAGTCTCGAGCATGTTTACTGCCGAGATTGCTGATGGCTCTGCCAGTATCATTTTCTCAAACGATGGCGCTTCCGGCTCATTCTTCAAAATTGCAATCAATGCAGAACTGTCGATAATCATTTCGGCAAACCATCTTCTCCGTACAACATAGCCCCGTGATCAATACAATTGTTTAGGAGCCGCCTGCCGGAATCTTCTCTTATTTGAGCCAATCGCTGCTCGCGACTTCCAAGACTTCGTTTTCTCAAGCGTTGGAGCCGTTCTTTCAAAGCAATGGTTACAGCAGTAGCCATGCTTTCACCCGTGAGTTTTGCTAGTTCCCGGGCCAACTTATGGGCTTCCTGGTTCTTGATGTTCAAGCTCATACTTCTACCATTCTTATCGCAAGTTCTACCATTATACCATTTCCACTTGGGTTCCCGTGGAAAGCAAAAGATAGCAAAGCAAAAGATAGAAACCGGAGCGAAGCAGTCTTTGTATATGCCGATTTTCACAAAGACGTCAGGCTGCTGGTCTAAGTTATAGTTACCAGCCCAACCAACCCGATTCCAGAAACACCGATGCATTATCTGCTCGGTGTTTCTGGTTTCTGCGCTGCGATTAAAGCCTTTTTTCCTAGAGATCTATAGAAGCTTGCTTTTTTAAGACATATAGAACCTTGCTTTCTTAGAGATCTATAGAACCCTTCCTTTCTTTCTTTGAGAGCCTCGCTTATTTTCCGAGCCTCTGTGCGACCGAAGGGTCCAGTTCTTCCTGCACAGACTGCCATTTCTCAAGCTGCTTTTCGGCAGTGCGGCCCGGTCCCTGCGATTCCCAGGCTTGCTCGATACGAGCATCGGCCAGAGTGTCACTATTAATTCGTGCCGGCATATTGTAGATGTCTTTGTCCGGTCCCCATTTTTTCTGGTGAATATCAGTAAGATGCTCATTGCCTGCATTGTCGAAACCAAAGTCGATTGTCAACTCAGGCAAGCCCTGGCTGCCTTTCAATTCAGAAACACTCTGCATCTTTTTGGCAATTGAAAGTCTTTCTTCATAAGGAATTGCATTTAGTGCTGATGAAAGATCTTCACCCTTAACTCCTTTTTCGTAGAGTTGCTCTGCTGCTTTCCATTCTGCCTGATTGTTGAAGTGGTCTGACATTTTCCTGCTCTCCCTTGCCGGTTTCAATAGTGAAAGAATATCGGGAGCATCAGGCATGCCTGGTTCTAGTTTGTGGCAGAGTCGGGTCTGTCGATTAATAAATCAAAGATACCTACTTGGTTATACTCAATCGTCCACAAGGACGAAGATTACAGTGTTCACTCCGTGCAAGAATTGCTTAACTCTTGCTCCTGCGCGGGGACGAAATATGAAATTGATTGCCTCTGTTTTACCTGTTTATTTATCTTACTGCTTGCTTGCACCATTCTCTGCCCCGGCCATAGCTTCTGCACCAGCCACAGCAAAAGGTGCCTGGGTACTGGTCTCAGTCAGCCCGGAAAAACGAGTTAAATCCAACTCTGATGCGTATTTCGGTCACCTTATCAATATCGACAGCGAGAAATGCTCGGTAAAAGCCAGCGGTGCCTGGGCAGACTCCAGTTGCAAGGGAGCATATACTCTCAACGCAAACTGGACTGCGCTTCCAAAAACTCTTACTGCAGGTGCGGATTTGCCCCTGAGCATCAAACTGACTCGTAACTGCACTCAAACATGCGGCTACAGGAACATAGGTCTTGATCAAACTCTTAAATGGAATGGTTATATTTTTTCCGAAGCAAAGGTCTCCGGGCCTTCCAACGAAAACCTGGCGGCGCTTCAAAGCAAAGCTAAATTTCAAATACCTGCCGGCAGCGACGGGCAAACTGCCGATCTGGACCTCCGGCTGGGCTTTGGTCTGGCAGGCACTGCAAATATTGTCTATAAATATCGCTGGGACGCCAACGCAATTTCAGCCGGACAATCAGGCAATACGAGCGTGACCGGCGGCTCAAGCGGCAATACGAGCGTGACCGGCGGCTCAAGCGGCAATACAAGCGTGACCGGCGGCTCAAGCGGCAATACGAGCGTGACCGGCGGCTCAAGCGGCAATACGAGCGTGACCGGCGGCT
>CAZTQO010000048.1:30509-55651 GCA_964615655.1 uncultured Candidatus Obscuribacterales bacterium
TGACCGGCGGCTCAAGCGGCAATACGAGCGTGACCGGCGGCTCAAGCGGCAATACGAACGTGACCGGCGGCTCAAGCGTTTATTCCGGCACCAGCATCAAAGTAGACAGGCGTAGCGTGCAGCCGAACTCAAAAGTAGTCGTGCCAGTATGGCTTATCAAAGGACCCAAAACCGGCAGCTTGAGCTTCAACATCACTTACAACCCTGCCATTGTCAGGGCTATGTCTGTGTCGAAAGGCAACTTGCTGCAGCAAGCAAGCTTCCAATCCAATACAAACGAAAGTGCCATCGTCAGAGTCGCTACGGCTGTAAGCGGTGAGTTTGGTGGTCCGGAATCTGGGACCGTTGCTCTCATAACTTTCCAGGCAAACGGTCAGCCCGGCTCAAAAACGCCTTTGCATATAGATGTAAGCGCCATAACCGGATCTGCAACGGTTCAGAGCGTTGCCAAAATAGATGGAGAAATTGTAA
This sequence comes from uncultured Candidatus Obscuribacterales bacterium, assembly GCA_964615655.1. GTDB lineage: Bacteria > Cyanobacteriota > Vampirovibrionia > Obscuribacterales > Obscuribacteraceae > JAIEPM01. The sequence continues at coordinate 30,981 of CAZTQO010000048.1, forward strand.
TTGAAGCAAAAGGATTAAACGGCGACTCTGACGGAGACGGTGTGTTAACAGCACGCGATGCTGATCAGGCTTTGAAAATGGACGTTAAGCTAATTCCGGCAAATCGGATACTCGATATGGACAATAACGCTAAGGTCGACTCCACAGATGCACGCCTGATCTTGAAGAAAGCAGTTGGGAACTGAATCAATCAAAAAGCCTGTTCAACTCAAAGTTCTTTAACTGCTCTTTCTGTGGGCTTTCGATACTTTCTTTATTCCAGACAATACTTGCCAGTGCTGAAACAAAAGCCGGAAAATGCCTTTCAAATACATGTTCTTCGGCTGCCTGAAAAATCACTTCTTCGATTCGGCAGCGTTTTGCATCTTGCGGACTTGCATCAATAAATATGCCGCAGTAATAAGTCCGTGCGTCCCCATCAGGCCCATGAAAATAACCCTTTGCCAGAAGGACATTCTTACCCACAAGCTCGAGCACTTCCAGCCTTTCAAGAAAAAATGCAGGACCGTAAACACCCGAAGCCGGATTTAGCAGCTGATTATTTTTCAAATTGCCCAGGCAGCAAGTAAGGCTTTTGAGCAGTTCTTTCAGCTCAAACATACCTTGAGGCTTGCTATCGGCGCTTACAAGATTAGCTGCTCCCTGTTCAATAAAAAGCCGCGGCCCTGCCTCAAGCAGAGACCTGAATCCGGCAGCATTCTCAAGACCAATACCAGCACCCCTGTAGAAGAGGGAAATCTCAAGACTCCTGTTCTTTGAATAAAGGAATCTTTTTTGCCAGCCGCAGCTCAACAAGCCCGGCTCCTGTTGTTCGAGCTCTTCAAAGCCTTCCGGCAGCAGAATTTGCCCTATAAGCCCCCGGCTTGCAGAGATTCGCTTTGCAACTATTTGATCAGCTGAACAGCCCTCAGTCATCGAAACGCGTGACCAAGAAACTCAGAGTCATTGTAATTCAGACTCATAAAAACTCATAACCACTAAGACTCCTGACCACTAAGACTCCTGACCACTAAGACTCCTGACCACTAAGACTCCTGACCACTAAAACTCATGACCACTAAAACTCCTGACCACTAAAACTCATGACCAGCTTATTTCTGAAATCACCTTTTCAAAATCCGCGTGGTATTGCTCATATATTTCTTTGGGAAAAGCCTGAAAATAAAGCTCTTCGACTTTGCATTCTTTTGCCGGCGGGCTTGAATCTATAAACAGGCAATCAAGAAAGACTCGGGCTTCCTTTTCCTGAGTATGAAAAAAGCCCTGGACCCGCAATACATTTCGGCCGGCAATTTCAATTACTTCCATTTTCTCAAGCAAGAACATCGGGTCGTCACTGTTTGCAATTTGATTGTCGCCGGCATTACCCATAACAAGCGAAGCTGCCTTTACAAGCTCGGTGTTTTGATTTGCGCCCCCGTCAAATATGAGCTGGGGTTTTGAAAGCAGCTTGCGGAATGCCGGCACATCACCTTCGTAAATTGGATAGCCCGAATAGCGGAAGCTTATCTCAGGATACTTTTCGCCCGGAATACGATAAGTGAAGGTCCAGTTGTCCGCTCCCAGACCGCCTATCTGCTTGCTTTGCTCTGAAAATGCCTGGGGCAATTTCAGTTTTTTTATCGAGCCTGTAGTTAATGTAGGCATTTTTTCCTCCTGCATGGAAAAACCGGCCTTTGTAAGGCAGATGCTGTTTGTAAGCAAGATGCTGTTTCAGATGGTCCAGCTCTCAGCCCAGACACTCAGCCAGACTTGCTTCAGTCCATAGCCTTGAATACGGGTTCAGATTCGCTGAAAGTCCCTTCAGGATTCTTAGCCATGAAAGCTTCTTTTCTTGCCTGCCATTGTTCGTGCTCTGCTTTGAACTGAGCTTCGGCTTTTTGCTGGGCTTTTTGTTTGTCCACATCCTTTTGCTTTTCGTCGGCTTCTTTTTCGTCCTTTTTCTTTTGTTCTTCGTTTTTCTTATCCTGCTCGTCCTTGTCTTTCTTGTCCTTTTCGTCCGAGCGTTGCTTTTGCATATCCTGAGAATCGCGGCCAATGCTGTTGTCGGTGTTCGGACCAACGCGCTCTCTTCTCCAATCCGGCTGGCCGTCCGGAGTAACATGCTGAGGCGTATACGAATTCCACTGGCTCTTATCAGTGAACTTGTTCACAAAGTCATCACTGTAAACTCTGTGGTTGTCTTTGTCGCCCCAGTTGTTGCCAAACTCGAGCTGTCCTTTGTCGTTGAGCTGCACTGTCTGGGCATGCAGTCCGTGTCCCTGCCTGCCTGCAACAATCACTCCATTTGTTGCAATTTGATATTCCTTACCGGGATTTGCTGCAAGCTGCTGCCTCAAATCAGCGGCATCTTTAAATACATTCATTCCGGGTGGGTAGCTGCCATCAGGCTGCCTGTACTCTTTTGCGAGATTCTCTTGAACAAAGAGTCCGCCGCCACCGTTTGCGTGGTTGACTTTGGCTACCATATCGAGTGTCGATGGTGGGCAGTTTACAGCCTCGCCTCCGTCTCTTGCTTGCGAAAGCTTTCCGTTTGAGTCTCTCACCATCAATGTATTGCCAGATGCACCCTGTCCGAATGAATCCGATCCAGGCACTTTTTGAGCATTGGCTGCAACATATACATAGTCTTTGCCGTCCTGCTGGCCGGCATATTTGGCCATTTCACCGCCTACCACCGCATTATCGAGCTGGCCCAGATAATCTCTATGACCACCGGCCTGATGGTAGTCTTTGTTATACATGCGACTTGCTTCGCCGTCTGCTTTGAAGTTGGCGCCATTGGTTCCAGCTGCGTTCACATCGACCCATACGGGCGGATTGCCGTTTTCGCCGCCTCTCCAGGCGCCACCCTTGGCTGCAACTGACCCCATCTGGTCTGCGTATTTGACAAAATCACGCTGCTGCTCAACTCTTGACTGTGAAGTAAGGGCACAGGTGGGGTTGGCCCCCTGGCGGTTTGCTTCTTGAGGCTCGGCGCCCCGGGCTGCTAGCCCGGCAACGGCATTGACCCTGTTAGTATCGTTCCCCAGATGATTGTTTCTGTCCATCATCAGGTTCATGGAACGCATGACATGGTTCAGGTCATCACCCTTGAATTTCTCCTGGATCTTGGACATATCCTGGTCGAACTGCTCTTTCATACGAGCAGTTTCGGACGGGCTCAAGCCAAGTCCATCGACCATTTGGTCGTAGCGTTCCTTCACAGCTTCCGGATTGTCTTTTGAAGGATCGATTTCACGAACATTGTTATCGCCCGGCTGGCCTTTTTCTGCAGCCTTGCCGCTTGCAGCATCAAACTTCTGGTCACCTACCTTGACGCTCCCGGCCAATGCCAGCTTCTCGCCATTATTGTTGTTCTTGCCTGCAAGCCCATCCAGCGGAGAACCGAAGAGTTCTTTGTTGCTGAAGCTCAGCTTGTCGCCTTTGACTTCGGCGCTCGGGTCTTTGCTTTTGTTTTTGTCTACAGATTCTTTGACTGCAGCGTTTTTAGCTATGGCTTCGCCATCTCCCACATCCTTGTGGCAGGAATCACAGGCTCCAGCCTTGGCCTCTTTTGTAGCTGCTTCTATCTGCGTGTTCGGGTTTCTGTCGCGCTCCTGCTGTGCCTGAGCTTCCTGGACGGTCATGAACTCGCGATTATCGCGCTCAACACCAGCATCTGCGGCACGATTATCACCGGCATCCTGGGTGTTTTCCTGGGGCTTATCGTTAACTTCGGCTGCCATAATGCGCTTTATCCTCTCAGAGGCTGAACCAGAACTTTACAGAAGAATCGGACTGAAGAAGAATCGGACTGAAGAAAAAACGAGCTTTTAATTTTTTCCACTAGTAACCTACAGATTATTTTGCCTATTCCATCTCCAAGATCAATGTGGGATTCAACAGTGAAATTGAAGCCGGATATTAATTCTTGCGGGTCAACTACCTGGAATAACCTGGAATTTGTGCCAGCACTGAATTTTATTTGCGGATCGTGGCATTGGCGTGAAATTTTTGTGACACAAGAATTTTTGATTCCGGGCCAGGCAAGCATAAACACGCCATTTATTTATATGCACTCTGAGCACTAAATCCCCACGCAAAGTCGAATTTAATCTTTCAATTTTCAGCGTCCTATCGTGGGCTTTCGGAAATATTGTGGAAGGAAAGCAGCGGGTGGGTTTTGCCGCTTTGCCTCCTGACAGGAAACGAATTCGGGCAAACGTGTTCACTCATTCACACTCCTCAAGCGAATTCGCTTAAGGAGGAAAGCAGAGGCCGTGTTTTGCCGCTTTTTCCTCCTGACAGGAAACGAATTCGGGCAAAAGTATTCACTCACTCACACTCCTCAAGCGAATTCGCTTAAGGAGGGAGGGCGTGTTTTGCCGCTTTGCCTCCTGACAGGAAACGAATTCGGGCAAACGTGTTCACTCATTCACACTCCTCAAGCGAATTCGCTTAAGGAGGAAAGCAGAGGCCGTGTTTTGCCGCTTTTTCCTCCTGACAGGAAACGAATTCGGGCAAAAGTATTCACTCACGGCAAGCGGAGAGGGACGAGCCGATTTTCGCAACGGGCGGATCGCAATAACACCGAGCCTCCTGTGATTTAAGCTTGCGCAGCTCTTTTTTCAAACGCTTTTCAGACTTTTCTGTCATAAAAAAATCATGGCTGAGGCCACGTATATAAAGCTCAGAACCCTGGCTGGAGAAACAAAATGACAGAGTTTAATGCTGAAACTTTTGCCCTGGCAAAAGAGGGTTATAAGAAAGAGCACGACAGTTTCGAGCTATTAGTAGAAGCCCTGCATGAAAGCCTGGAGCACCCGGGCAAATTGAGCCAGCAAGACATAGGCGAAAACAATGCCAGCCTGAGTTTTCTCGATCTGGCTGCCTCAAGTGTAGAAGCAGAGCGGGGACACAAGAGCCAGGCCAGGGAGTTTTACAAAGAAGCACTAGATCATTATGAAAAAGCTCGCAAACTGCACGTTGAGAGTGGAAATCTAGACATGCTTCTGAACAAAGTTAAAGTCGAAATCAACTGAGTCGAAACCAAAACTGACTCGAAATCAAAACTGACTCGAAACCAAAACTGAGTCGAAATCAAAACTGACTCGAAATCAAAACTGATCGGAATGAGTCGCAATCAACTGATTTCTTTTGGCGGCGCCGCAAGAAGTCGGAGCGCCGGCGCATCTATTACTCTTGCCGTGCAAATTTCGCTTGCAAGCTCAAAACAAGATTGCTTAAGCCTATCTGCCATCTCAAAAGTTTTGTTCTTATTCTGGTCGACCACCCACATACCGTCAGCCCCGCGCCCGGTTGCGTAAAAGGTCAATTTGTTCTCATGCCTGTGAAGCGTGAACATCAATGAGCGCTTTTCAAATTCTTTCCAGCTTTTTATATCGAGAACATCAAGCAAAACTGGGCGCCTGTCCGGATCTTCAGGATCATAAAGATCGGACGCCTGAGCAGCCTGCGGGCTCTGTCCGAGAGACTCTTTCAAGAAAGCTGCCACTTCCTCAATTGAATCTGCAGGAATTACTGTAACCGGCTGGGTTTCAACAAAAACGCCATCTTCAGTTACAACCATTGCCGGTGCAATAATTTGATTCTCGAACTTGTAGACTTTCCAGATGCTCATTTCAATTCATGTACCAAGTAAGGCTCATTCCAATTTCAATTCCTGCTCATTTCAATTTAAGAAGTTCGTTCCACTTAATACTCAATTCAGCAACCTCATTTTTTAGCTTAGCTCCGGGGCTTCATGGTCGGAAATGCAATTATATCTCTTATGGAAGCCGAGTCGGTAAGCAACATCACCAGCCTGTCGATGCCGATGCCGATACCCATGGTCGGCGGCATGCCATATTCCATCGCCATGATGAAATCGAGGTCTAAAGGCTGAGCTTCTTCGTTGCCTTTTTCACGTTTGCGTGCCTGATCTTCAAGCCGTGCTCGCTGATCACGCGGGTCGGTCAACTCGCTGTAACCGTTTGCATGCTCGCGACCGTAAATAAACAGCTCGAATCGCTCAACTAAACCCGGCTTTGCTCTATGCACTTTTGTAAGTGGCGAAATTTCCACAGGATAATCAATCAGGAATGTCGGCTGCATCAAAGTCGATTCAACTTTTTCCTCAAAAATCGTGTTGGCAATTTCACCAACAGATTCTTCTTGAGAAATCTCAACTCCAAGTTTTTTTGCAGCTGCGCGTGCTTCTTCCAGTGATTTCAGGCTGTCGACATCCAGCCCCGTGGTCTCAAGAATAGCGTCACGCATGCTTACTCTTTTCCAGGGGCTTGAAAAATCAATTTCAACACCCTGATAGCTTATTTTATGCGAGCCGCATACAGCCTGGCATACGTGCTGCACCATCTGCTCAGTAAACTCCATGAGCTCGTTGTAGTCGCCGTATGCTTGATAGAGCTCCATCATCGTAAACTCAGGATTGTGCTTGGTGCTGATGCCTTCGTTGCGAAATATCCGGCCAATTTCGTAGACCTTTTCAAAGCCGCCTATAATCAGCCGCTTCAAATGCAACTCTGTTGCTATCCGCATATAAAGGTCGATATCCAGTGCATTGTGATGAGTTACAAAAGGACGCGCATCAGCGCCACCAGCTTCAACCTGCAAAACCGGTGTTTCGACTTCTAAAAAGCCGCGCTCATCTAAAAAGTTCCTGAGCGCACGCACTGCGATACTTCTTTTGCGCAGCTTCTCTCTTACATCAGGATTGATGATCAGGTCAACATAGCGGTGGCGATAGCGGGCTTCCACATCGGTAAAGCCTTCCCAGCTTAGAGGCAGAGGCAAAAGCGATTTTGAAAGAACTTCGTATGATTGCACTTTTACAGATAGCTCGCCGGCTTTAGTTCGTCTTATAGTTCCTCTGGCACCTATGAAATCACCCTTGTCCAGCAAGTTCTTTTTCAAACGCGTGATTTCTTCTTCCGGCAGATTTTGCTTATGGCAAAAAAGCTGGATTTTGCCTGTTTCATCAAATACATCAACAAACATCCAGGTGTTGCGCTCATTCAAAATGCGCCCGCAAACAGCTACCTCATCCTCGGTTTCAGTATCTGCAGGCAGGTCTTTATATTTCTCTTGCAGTTCAGCTGCGGTATGGCTGCGCTTAAATATATACGGATACGGGTTTATGCCGGCCTCTTCAAGCTCAGCCAGCTTTCTGAAGCGCTCATCACGAAGATGCGAACTGTCATCACGGTTTTCAGTCACAGCCAGAGCTCCTTTTTCCGTAGCCATATCATTTCCTCAGATTTTGATTCAAACCCAGCTTCAGAAGACCGGGATTCATTAGCATAGGGAGGCGGCAGCCAGAGTTGCTGACACATCCATTTAGCTGCAGTCCCCTAGTGTCCCACATAAAGTCTGATAGTAAAAGAAAGCAGGCTTCCTTTGCTGCAACGTTTAGTCATTAAAGAAAGCCCGAGAGCCCAAAGCCGTTTTCAGACCCGGTTCTAAGTCCGGAAAAACTGCTTTGCATAAGACGAAAAAAGTAACAAATTTCAATAAGAAAAGCCTGCCCAAAGCCGTTTTCAGCAGGCTCGAAGCCCGAAAAGCCACTTTGCACAAGGCGAAAAAAAGTAACAAATTTCAATAAGAAAAGCCTGCTAAAAGCCGCTTCAGGAGCGGTTCTTTCAAAGATGTTATAATTTGCATTCGTATATACTTCAGGATCCCAAGCCTTGCGGGGGCAATTACTTGACTAGCGAAGAAAGAATCATTCCGGTTGAAGTCCGGGACGAAATGAAAAAATCATTTATCGACTATGCGATGTCGGTAATTGTAAGCCGGGCCATACCTGATATTCGTGACGGTTTAAAACCGGTGCACCGCCGGATTATTTACGGGATGCACCTTCTGGGTCTGGCTCCCAACAAGCCTTTCCGTAAAGCTGCAAAAACAGTCGGCGACGTTATGGGTAACTTTCACCCCCACGGCGACTCAGCCATTTACGAAGCCCTAGTGCGCCTGGCCCAGCCCCAGTCGAGCCGCTATCCACTGGTTAACGGTCACGGAAATTTCGGCGACCTCGACAACCCACCGGCTGCCATGCGTTATACGGAGGCCAAGCTTACTCCTCTTGCAATGGAAATGCTTGAGGATATCGACCTGAACACGGTAGAAACCAGGCCTAACTTTGACGAGAGTCAGGAAGAACCCGCAGTTCTGCCCACCAGAGTCCCGATCTTCCTTTTAAACGGCTCAGCTGGCATTGCAGTGGGCATGGCGACAAATATTCCGCCGCATAACCTCAAAGAAGTAGTGGATGGCATTATTGCCAAAATCGACAATCCTGAGCTTGATTCGCTTGCTCTGACAAAATATATCAAGGGTCCGGATTTTCCGGGCGGCGGCATGATTCTGGGAACGGACGGAATCAAGGAAGCTTATACAACAGGCAAGGGCTCGATCATTTGCCGCGGCAACGCAGAAATTGAAAGCCACGGCAAAAAGAATGTAATTGTAGTCACATCATTGCCCTATTTAGTTGGACCCGAAGCGTTTACAAAACGCGTAGCTGATCTAGTAAAAGACGAAAAAATTAAAGACATAAGCGCGGTAAACGACGAAACAGACCGCACAGGCCTTCGGGTTGTTATCGAGCTCAAGCGAGATGCACACCCTGAAGTTGTACTGAACAACCTGTATAAATATTCGCAACTGCAGCAGAGTTTCCCCGTAAACATGCTTGGATTGCGTCTTGCTCAGGCCGAACCAAAGCAGCAACTCGGCACTGCAAGTACGAAAGGTCAGAAAAAACCGGAGCCAAGAAAGTGCCGGCCGTTAACGCTGAATCTGCACCTGGTAATTCAAGACTTCATAGATCACAGATTCGAAGTAGTTGTAAACGCAACCAAATATAAGAAAGAAAAGGCAGAGGCAGCCCTGCACATCGCAGAGGGCTTGCTCAAAGCCATCAAGCATCTTGACGAAGTAATCAAGATAATTCGCGGCGCCGAATCAGCGGCTGCAGCCAAAGATCTTTTGATGAGCAAATTTGATCTCTCTGAACTGCAGGCAAACGCGGTGCTTGAAATGCAACTGCGCAGGCTGGCAAAACTGGAAAGCAAGAAAATCGAGGATGAAAGAAAAGACCTGGTGGCCCAGATTGCAGAGTTCAAAGCGATTATTGCCAGCCGCCAGAGAGTGCTCGACATCATTAAAGAACAGCTTAACGAAATCAAAACAAAATACGGCGACGACCGCAGAACCGAAATAATCGCAGCAGAAACGGACACAGATATTTCTGCCAAAGATCTGATTCCAAACGAAAAAATGCTCATCTTTATTACCAAGGATGACTATATCAAACGCATTCCACTTGATACTTTCAAGCGGCAAAGACGTGCAGGGCGCGGGGTCGCAGGTCTAAAAACAAAAGAAGGAGACGATCTGCAGCATTGCATTGAAGCCAACACACATGACAAGCTGCTTGTATTCACCAGCAAAGGAGTTGTATACAGCACAGACGTCATGGACATTCCGGAGTCAAGTCGTAACGCCGCCGGACGCAAAATACTCAATGTTGTGAGCATGTCTCAGGACGAACAGGTAACAGCAGTGATTCCTGTTTCTGAGGAAGACTTGAAGCGATCAGCCGACCTTGCCGCAGATGACAGCGATGATGCCGAAGGTTCCGAGGAAGAAGAAGTAGTAGGTGGCGTCGGCGAAGAAGACTACTTCGTGATGCTCACTACACAGGGCGCCATCAAAAAAGTTCCTTTGAGCCAGCTTGCAAGAATCAGAAAGAGCGGCATTACTGCAATCAAGCTTTCAAAAGATGATTCGGGCAAAGAAGAAAGTGAAAAGCTTGGCTGGGTGAGACGCTCCAACGGCAAAGGCAATATCATCATCGGCACAGCCGATGGTATGTGCATTCGCTACGAAGAATCGGAAGTGCGCCCGATGGGCCGGGCTGCCCGTGGTGTAAAAGCAATGAGCCGCCGTGAGGGCGACCGCATAGTCGGATTTGACGTGATCGAACCGGCACCCGATTTGCACATGCTTTTTGTAACGACAGACGGTTACGGCAAGCGTGTGGAACTTGAAGAATTCAGGGTTCAGGGCCGAGGCGGTCTTGGAATTATCGGGATCAAATTCAAAAATGCTCAATCCAAGCTTGCATGTTTGTGCATAACCAGACAGAACACTGAAATTCTAATTGCAACCCAGGGTGGCATTGTCGTAAGACAAGCAGTAGGAGACATCAGCATCCAGGGACGCATGGCAACAGGGGTACGATTGCAGCAGGTAGATGATGACGAAGTCATTTCAGTTACCCAGGTAGAAGAACCTTCCGAAGACTCCGACCCGCCTGCAGCCGAATCCAAGGATGAAAACCCGGCCGAATAAGAGCTCATCGCTAAGATCCATTGGCTGATTTGCAAAGTCTGAAGGCAAAAAGACTTAAGCGTTCAAACTTTTCAGACGACTTCTTTCAAGCAATCTTCAAGCGAGATGCCCTGCTTTTTGCATTTTGAAATGCACCAGTTCAATGTTAGCTGCTGTGCAAGTTCAAGATTCTCAGGACAGCGGGGTCTCCCTGTAAAAGCCCTGCCCAGAAGCATTTCAAGTTCGTCCTCGTAGGTCTTTAGACGCTGCGGCAATTGAAGCACCCAGTTGCCGGCAGAATTTTGCGTGAGAATATCCGCGAAAACCTTGTTTTCGCAAGCTCCTGCACCTAATCTAGCTTCACTGAGTAATGCCACTGATAGACCTCTTAAACGGCATCTGCGCTGGGTTCAACACAGAAGGCCTTATCATAACTTTACAAGAGTGTATTGCACAAGCAGCATTATATGGAATTCATGCGGCATGCCAAAAATCCGGGACGCATAAAGCATCCCCCGTTCCGGATATCCGAAAGCCAAAAAGAAGGCTCCCCTGATATGCGAAGAGGGCGAAAATTACAGGCATACATGCCGGACTAAATTCACTATAAGGCAGGGGGCCGGATAAGGCAGGATCTGCCCGGTGCGTCCGCACTCGCCTATTTATGGTCGACCCTGCGCGCAGGCTACGACTGAAGCACTTCCGGACTATGGAACTTTTAGCGCCTCAGCAACTCTTATCGAGAAGGTTCTTCTTCTCTCAATACATAGCCTTCGCCGCGAACAGTTTGAATGAGGCGCTTCTGGTTGCCGTCTTCAAGCTTGGAACGCAGATAACGAATATACACTTCAATAACGTTCGACTCACCTATAAAGTCATATCCCCAGACCTTATCGAAAATGAACTCGCGTGAAAGAACCTGCTCGGGATACTGCATGAAGAGCCTGAGAAGGTCGAATTCTTTAGCCCGCAAATCGAGCTGTCGCTCGCCACGCTTGACCACACGATTCAACTGGTCCATCCAGAGATCCGCATATGTCAGAATGCCTTCCTGCGGTTTGCGTCTCATCACAGCACGAATACGTGCAAGCAATTCTTCTGTAGCAAAAGGCTTGGTCAAGTAATCATCAGCACCGCTGTCGAGCCCGACAACACGGTCCTGAACGCCGTCTTTTGCAGTTAGCATGATGATTGGAATTTTAGAGATTGCTCTCAGTCTTTTACAAACTTCAACCCCATCTAGACCTGGCAACATTACGTCGAGCAAAACGAGTTCAGGCTGTTCTTTTTTGAATATGTCGATGCCCTGATTGCCGTCATGGGCCACATGCACCTGATAACCTTCGTAGCCTAATTCCAGCTCGATTAGACGGGCTATATTCACATCGTCTTCGATAATCAGGATTTTCATCCCGCTGTTTCCGCTGCTGCTGCTGCTGCTAGTAGTCAAGGGTCTCACCTCATATCCAAACGCCAACGATTAATATTAAGCCCGGCTTATTTCCAGCCCAAGCTATTGTCATCTAATTCTCTTAAATCTGAAGAGTTCAGCACCGTAATCTCCCATACAGAGAGTGTTTTGAGAACTAATCCAAATCTGTTTTTGCTGAGCACATCAGATTTAATGATTAAAGACTTTACCAGGCATTTAATCTTTAGGAAAGGGGGTTGAGGTCAATAAAACAACCTTTTTCTATATCAAAATCAGTCCTGGATACTATCAACTGCCAACAATGTGCCCTAACTCATATATCCAAGGCATTCACAGCTTTTGGATACAAATGAGCCCCCGGGCAAGAAGTCAGGAGATTCCGGTTAACATTACTTAGGGATTTATCTGCTACTGCTAAGATACAGGTGGGTTCAATTCGAATAAGAACACCGGTCATGACAAGCTCAGTTGAAAATCAGCAGATTCCAGAAAAATTGCTTGGACGAGATGTTCTTCTTTTTGACGGAAACTGCGTGCTCTGTCACGGTCTTGTCAAAAAACTTTTTGAAGTGGACGAAGACAAACACTTCCTTATAGGCTCGCAGCAAAGCGAACTTGCCAAACTGGTGCTTGAACGCCACGGCGTGAACGTGGCGGATCTCAGCACTGTATATCTGGTTAAGAACTGCGCTACCGATAAAGAAGAGCTACTTACAAGAAGCAGCGCAACCTTATATACGTTGTCGAAGACCAAGAAATACGCCTGGCTTGCAAAATTGCTTTCAATGATCCCGCGCCCGATTCTTGATATTGGATACAAAATCGTTGCTGCAAATAGATATCGCATGTTTGGGACTACCACTGAAAGCTGCGCCATACCCAGCCCTGAAGACCGCGCCCGTTTTATAGACTGATTCAATTGACTTATTGCCCGTTTTCCTTTCCTCACAGCAAGAGCAAAGCGAAGAAAGCAAGGCCAGGCTCAAAGTTCAAGCAATCCTTCTTTGCATGCCCATTCTATTTCAGCCCTGAGCGCGGCTTCTAGGTCGGTCACTGAAAAAGCACCACCAGATTCGAAAAATGCCTTTGACGAAATCGAATTGTGGCGGGTGAGCTTACTCAGCCTTTCTGCACTCAGTGGCGACCTTTTTCCAAGCACAAGTTCGCTTGCGTGAGATAATAAACCAACCAATGATTCAGGCAAAGCAGGGATTTTCCGGCTTTTGCCGCTGGCTTTAAGAATAGCTTCGGAAAGCCCTTTTACAGACATCGGCTCCGGATTTGAAATGTTATAGATTTTGATTCCGTTTACAGGCTTCTCGATCAAGAGAGTTATTGCGTTTGCCAGGTCGTTGGCATAAATCAGGCTCTTTGCTGCTGAGCCTTCACCTACAAAAAAATATTTGCCGCTTAGAATTTGTTTTATAAGCGCAATCATATTGCCGCGGTCACCTTCACCAAATACGAGCGATGGCCTGATGATCACTGTAGACGCGGCCGGTGACTTTCCTTTCTGCAGATAATTTTCGCATTCAATTTTTGATGCAGCATAATCAGTGTCTGCAAGCAGGCCGAACTGTTCATCCACCATTCTAGTTTCCCGGTTTCCGTATACAGAGCTGCTGCTCAAGAAAACAAAGCTCTGCAGATCCATTGTTCTGCCTGCATCGGCAAGAGCCTTTGTAGCGCGGACATTTAAAGACTCATACAATGATGCAGCTGCGTCAGGCCTGTGTACAAGCCCGGCCGCATGAACGATTCCATTGCAACCGGCAAGCATGGTTCTTGCGGAATCTTCGTCAATGGTTTCAAAATCGCAGCATAGAAAATCAAGACCTGAGTTTTTATGCTGCTGAAACAGCTGGTCGAGTACGGCTTGCGATCTGGCATGAGCCCGCACCGGTATATTTCTTGCAAGCAAGCAATTCACAACGGCGCGTCCGATCATTCCGCTTGCGCCGGTAACAAGAATCATGACTTCAGCTTTCTTTCCGCCCGGATACAACCAATGTTTTGCTTCCGGCATCTTTGGCATGCACTAACCGAGCTTGAGCTGCCTGCGGATCTGCTGAATGCGCAAAAACCCCGGCATTCTTTTCAGGAATAAATTGCTGCAAACACGCTACTAAAATGTAAACTGCAGCACGCGAATAAATCGCCAGGTAAACAAGCCAGTTAAATGGTGTTGGATAGCGGCTTGCAAGATGCTTGCGGTAAAAAACTTCCATGCCTTTGTGCAGATTTATAGTTGCACCAACTCTGCGAAAGCGGCTTGCAGCACCATGATAATGGTATACGACCGCCTCCGGATAATAGCGCACGGAGAAGCCGCGCTGTTTCAAGCGCCAGCACCAGTCTATGTCTTCGCCAAACATAAAAATATCTTCGTCAAGAAGTCCGATCAGGTCGATGGCAGACTTCCGCAACATCATACAGGAGCCTGAAAGCGCATCAACTTCGATTTCCTTGTCCGGGTCGGAGTCGGTTAAGTTATAGCGGGCAAGTGTTTTATTCTTAGGAAAAAGGAGACTCAAGTAAGTGAGCCTGAAAAACGCTGCTTCGGGTGTGGGAAAGGAACGCCGGCAGGCAAGCTGCAAACTACCGTCTGAATTAAGTACTTTGGGTCCTACTGCCGCACAATTGGAGTTCTTGTCCAAGAACGCAATCATTTTGCTTACTGCGTTTTCAACCACAATCGTATCCGGGTTTAAAAGCAAGACATAATCAGCCTGCGACTCCGGAATCACCTGATTGCAGGCTTTAGCAAAACCGACATTTTCGCGGTTTGCAATTGTTTTTACCTGCTTAAAATCCCTGGCAAGCATTTCGACAGACCCGTCGCCGGAGTTATTGTCCACGACGACTATTTCGAAATCGCTTTCAGCCCTGGAGTCTTTGTAAAGGGATCTGAGCGCCCCGGCAAGCAGCTCGGGGGTCTTCCAGTTGACAACTACGATAGTTACTCTTGGCTTGCTCACAGAACGATTCAATCATATAAGAGCAGAGCGATGCTGAGTTTCATTTCATTTGTCAGTAGTCTGTAAGTGCAGCTTTCTTAATCTGGGAATTCAAACCGGTTTGTTTATCCACAGAAAGCCCAGATCGCAGAGCGGAAGCAGCTCCCGGCTTCGAAGCTCGGAAACCCGGTATGCCATAAGTTAAATGCCATAAGTTAAATGCCATAAGTTAAATGCCATACAAAGAATATCTGGCCCTGCACGGGATTTGCACGCCGGATTTCCTAACATGAAATCACCGTATGGAAGAAAGGGAATGCGGAAGCTTTCTTTTTTCCCTGGAGGGTGAAATGAACGTAAATGACTCGATAACCTCAAACGAACAGAATCCTGTATATATGAGCAAGGAATCAGTTTTTGACCTACCTAAAGTCGAACTCGGCGCAGGCTCCCAGACAACGAGTTTGCCCGGCGCCTACTGCGAAAACCAGCCTGCCGGGCTCGAAATCGAATCACGAGAAGCAACCAAAAGTGAAGTGCCGCTTTTTCAGGAAATCCCGGAAATCCCAGAAATCCAGGAAATTCCTGAAACTCACGATATTCAAGAGAACCAGCGCATTGCCGACCTGCGGCTGGAAAACGCCCGGCTCAAGCAGCTTGCTCAATACCTGAACACATACAATAATTCACTCAAGCGCATCATTGAACTTGAATATTCAAGCCCTGCTCAAAAAAGGACCCTGCTGGCAAAACTGGTCGATGAATACGGCTTGAGCAGGCGCCATGTTTGCAGGTTGTTGAATCTTGCAAGATCCACCTGCTGGTATAGACCCGCAAAACAAGTAAAAGCTCAGCGACAAAGCTCGCTTGCGAATCTGGCTGCCAAACTGGAGGCAATGCAATGAGAAAATCGAAGTTTACAGCAGAACAGGTCGCTTGCGCACTCAATGATTATGAGTCAAAGATACCGGTAGAAATCATCTGCAAGCGCCTTGACATAAGTATTGCCACCTTTTACAACTGGCGCAAAAAATTTGCCGGATTGGCTGAGTTCGACCTGCAAACAATGATCGAAGTTCAGGAAGAGCACCGGGCACTCAGCCAGAAAGTAGACGATCTCTTAAAAGACCGCGACCTCCTGCAGTCGATTATTGCAAATATGGACTGCCTGCCTGGCCTGGCACGCTGATCCGACGGGCTGCCGGTCGGCTTGTCTGCCCGCAGCCGCAGAGCCCGGAAAACGCGACTGGCTCTTAACAAACTGATCTCTATCCAAGATCCTGATCGCGGAGATACCTGGCTGCTTCAATGTTGTCATTAATCCAGGCGCTCATATAACCAGCTGAAATAACCACTGCAACGCCAATTATGAATGTCATAAGAAAACCAACCTTCCTTCACTACTTTTCTATCCACTGGCAAGAGAAAATAATTAGCCGCTATTGACATTTGTAATTTTGTACAAGCCGATATTCTTGTAAAAGCCAGTTTTTGCTGCTGATATTCTTTTGCAAGCAAGAATTTTGCTAGAGTTTTTCTGTTAAGCAACACGCAGTTAGGAAAGGCTCTAGCTCCATGCCGGAAAAAGCAGTGAAGAAGATAGTCTCACTTGTATGCAAAATTGAGCCCGGCCAGACTGTGAATCATGACCAGTTGATTGCAAGCATAATCAAGCTCATGACAGCAGGCGGCAAAGAACCCGGCTTCTGGTGTGGCGAAATAATCCCGCCTTCTGAAGCGGACAATGAGTGGACTCTGCTGCAACGATTCGCCGGCTCAGAACATGCGCTGAGCTGGAAAGACTCAGACGAACGGCGCGAGTTGCTTGAAGAGCTGAGCGCGGGAGGCTCCGCAAACGAGATAAGAGTCTCCGAGTATTTGAGCGAATCGGACAGCAACAGCCACGGCACAGTAGCAACTGCAATAGTGACCACGGTTAAGCCCGGAATGGAAAAGGACTACTATCTCTGGGAAAGCAAAATTCAAAAAGCACAGGCAAAACACCCCGGTTATCGGGGTGTTTACTGGCAACCGCCTCCACCGGGGCTTCCTTACCAGTGGAACACTCTGTTGCGATTCGATACTCCCGAAAATCTACAAGCATGGTTTGATTCTGACGAGCGTCGCCAGCTTATTCTTGAAAAAGAGGGATTGGTAGATCACACAAAGTTCTCCATACTTCAAAGCGCTTATCCTGGCTGGGTGCCAATCGACGAGAAAACCGGCAACTCACCTCCAAAATGGAAAACCGCCTTATTAGTTCTCCTGGGGCTTTTCCCTATTGTCTTGCTCGAACAAAAGTTTTTCAGCCCATATACAAAAGGGCTCAATCACGGGCTTGCAGTTTTTACAAATCTAGTTGGCAGTGTGATTTTTACAACCTTTGTAAGCATGCCTGCTTTTATCAAATTCTTCCGCTGGTGGCTATTGCCGCAAGACGACACAAGCGGCACTAAAGCTTCAGGCGGCAGCAGTAATTCAACTAATGGCAAAGATTCAAACGACGGCATTGATTCAGCTAAGAGTAAAGATTCAAGCAGCCTCACTGATTTAAAAGGTGTTTTCTTCCTGCTTTGCTTCTTTGCTATCGAACTTATGCTTTTGTGGAAGCTTTAGAAAATCAGAGTTCAGCTTTTGAGCTTTCTTGCCGCATGCACAAGCGCCTGCAACTTTGCTTTTGCAATCTCACTTGAATTAACCGGGTTATCTGCAAAAGTAGCAAAACCGCAATCGGGATTGAGCAAGAGGCGTTTCTTACCGCCAGGTGCAAGATATGATGCTGCAACTTCGGCTTTTGCGACTATTGATTCGACGGTTTCTACTCTTTCAGTTTTCGGATTCACGCTACCGAGCCCGACTCGCAATTCAGGACGGAGTTGTGAAAGCAGTGAGAGATCGCCTGCTCTTTCTGTGCAATACTCCAAGAAAAGAGTTCCTACTTTTATAGAGTTGAACAGATCAATTAACTGCTCATAGTCACCGCTCAGTGCCGCGCTTTCGTCTGCAGTCCAGTTACCTCTGCATATGTGCATCGCAAGCCTTTCGGTCGGGAAGCCTGAGACAACTTCATTTATCAGGGTTCTTGCAAAATCGAGTTCATCTTCAACGCTTAAGGCTTCACTTAAAGCACCACACATGAAGCTTCGTTTGTTCTGTCCAGATTTGACGCTAGCACCGCCACCTTCTTCAAGCCCGGAGTCTTTCGATCTGACTTCTTTACCTCCGGCTTCTTTATGCCCGAACACGACTTCGCTCAGAACCGGCTCATCCAGCTGAATTAAAGCAGCCCCGCCTTCAAGCAACTCTTTAATTTCTGCACGAATTATCCCGACTATCTCAGCTGCAAGTTCTTCTCTTGTAAGATAAACCTTATTTGTGATGCAATCCATCCACATCAAACGACTCAATAAATAAGGTCCCGGAAGCGCTATTTTTGCAGGCCTGGAACTAATGCTCTTCAAAAACTTGAGCTCAGAGAGTCCGACCTGCTTTTTTCGGGCAAGCCTTCCAAGCACAGCCGGATGCCTGACTTTATCGGCAGGTACATCGAGTGATTTCAGTTCTTCTTCAAACTTTTTCGGGTCATTTACTAAAGCAAGCAGGTCGCTTAATGGAATCAACTGGCAACCATCAAGATACAAACCAATGAAAGAAGCATAGTTGTCTCGTCTTTGTTCGCCATCTGTAATCAGATCAACTCCTGCTTCGATTTGAGCCTGCACGCAGAGTCTTACTGCATCATTTGCAATTTCGTCGAACTCTGTGTCGCTGAGCTTTGCTTCCAGGTGCCTGTGCATATGCGGAAGCAGCCACTTCGGACGTGGCCAGCTGCCGATGCCCATCACAGAAAGAGCTGCTATTTGGGCAAGGGCAGCCTTTTCATCAGCCGGTTCTGCAGAGCCGGAGCTCACAGAAATCATCGGGTCTCCTGAAGCGGCCTGAGTGAAAGCTGAAGCGGCCTGAGTGGAAGCTGAGGAGTCCGCTCCGGCCGAGCCGGACTCGAACTCGGGTTTCCGGCCCGGGTAGGTTCCACGACAAATAATAAAGCTTCTTCTTGAGCCATCTTTAGTCCAGGAAACAAGCTCGTTGCTTGTAAGCCTGCACCAGGCCGGTAGATCTTCTTCAACACTTGATTCACTTGAAATAATTTCAAGCAATTCACCGGCTTCCAGCCTGTCCAGATTCTGCCTTATAAGCAACAAAAGTCCATTGCCGCAATCTAGATTGCCGCCATCGAAACTTGCATCCGCTCGGACTCTATGTTCTTTTTGCGCGTCCATATTCTTAAAGCTATTTTCTCTGAGCCATGCTCACCAGGTCACCGGGCAGCATCCCCGAATTCAGTAGGTTACACAGGGAGAGCCGCCATCCATCGTCAAAAACTCGACTAGCTTGGCACCGCCGACTATCGTGGCACCTTCAACCATTTTGTTTTCGTCAAGTCCGCGTTTTTTGAAACACGGCGAACAAACAAAAATCTTTCCGCCAGCCTTGACAAAATTCGTCATCAGCTCTTTGAGCGGCGCAAACCCTTCCTCATGAATTTCATCAGCAAAGCCCCGGCTTGCAACCCGTACGCCTTCTGTAGATAGAAAAACCATTGTTTCCTTATCAGAAGCTGCCGCAGCGTTTGCAAGCACAAAAGCTACAGTGGCTTTGTCTTTATTGTCTGCCGAACAGGTCAAATTAACACAAAATTTTCCTGGCATTAGTCACCTCTTTATTCTTTGAATCCGTTTTTCTCAGCTAGTCAGTCTTTCCACTTTTCTCAATCCAGTACACCGGATGCTCCTGTTTTTTCAAGCAGTGTCCTGTGAGCCTGCACCAGGCTGGCATTTCCTCGGGGGCTCCCGGGTCGCGCACCATGACTTTCAAGCACTGTCCGGCAGCCAGCTCAGCCATTTTGAACTTGAGTTCTAATAACAGCTCGCCACAGCCCATATCACCTGCATCCCAAACATTCGAAGGCTCGTCCATGACAACACATCCCAATCCAGCGCAGCCAGTCCAGGCTTTCCTACCCTTTCAAACTGGATAGTTTTAGCTGCTGGCTCCGGCAAGTTTATCAAAGAAAAAATGCAAAGATGAAGCAAGAGCTTATGTTATCCTAGCGAGAGTTGTTCTGTAGTTCAATTTCAGGAAGGACTGAGTTATTACAAATGGCTAAGTTGCTTCTAGTTGAAGACGATATTCCACTGGCAAAAGTCATTGTGGCCTGGCTGGATACCCAGAATTATGTGGTCGATATGGTGCACAATGGTGAAGACGCGCAGCAGCTCCTTACTAACTATAACTACGACCTGCTGATCCTTGACTGGGAGTTGCCTGACCTGAGAGGTATCAGCATCTGCAAATGGTTCAGGCAGCGTGGTGGCAATACGCCCATACTTTTTTTGACCGGTAGGCAGGACACCACAAGCAAGGTAGAAGGCCTTGAAACCGGTGCAGACGACTATCTCACCAAGCCTTTCGAATATCTCGAATTAGGTGCACGCATCCGAACCTTACTCAGACGTCCGGCCGGACTTCACAGCCAAAATGCGACACTGAAAGCCCCTGGATTATCACTGAATACGGTATCACGCAAAGTAACCGTGGGCGGGCTTGAAATACTTCTTACACCTCGTGAATTCGGCCTGCTCGAGTTTTTAATGAGACATCCGGACACGCATTTCAGCTCCAAGGCTCTTTTAGATTCCGTCTACCCTCTCGACTCAGCACTGTCCGAGGATACGGTCAGATCATGCATGAGAACTTTGAGAAAGAAACTCACTGTTTCTTCAGACCAAACCTGCGCAATTAAAACCACACGCAAGCAGGGTTATTACATAGAGTCGGAAACCAGCGCCGGAAGCGGAGCAGAAACCAGCGCCGGAAGCGGAGCAGAAACCAGCGCCGGAAGCGGACAAAGCCTTCAAAAGAGTGGCGATCAAGAGAATAACAACGGTGCCTGAGCTTGAGGCAGGTTATCTGGTATCTGCAAGATACAGGGTGGAAAAAGCACTGGGGTCAGGTGGCAGCGGTTCTGTATATCTGGCATATGATCAGCAACTCGGCAGACATGTGGCGCTGAAAGTTCTTGACAGATTATGGAGCGCCGAGAGCACTGATTTTTCGGGGCACAGGTTCAGGCGTGAAGCTCAGGTATTGAGCAGCCTCGAACACAGCAACATAATCAAAGTCTACAGATTCGGCGAACTCGAAGATGCAGCTCCATATTTAGTTATGGAGTATATCGAAGGAGAAAGCCTGAGAGACTATCTGAGCAAAACAAAACGCCTGCCCTTAAACGAAGCACTGCAAATAGCAAAGCAGCTTTGCGCCGCCCTTGAATACGCTCACAAAGCAGGCGTAGTTCACAGAGATCTCAAGCCGGAAAACGTCATGATTACACTCAGCGAATCAGAGTCCGCCGGTCCACTGCTTTCAATCAAGGTGCTTGATTTCGGTCTTTGTAAGATGGAAAAAACCGACGAAAAGAGCCAAAAGAAATATGTCGAAACCGTGGATCTATCAGGCACAGAAAATATGGCGCTGACTACAACAGGGCTCATAATCGGCACGGCAAGCTATATGAGCCCTGAACAGTGCCTGGGAGAAGCCACAGATTACCGCACTGACATATATTCGCTAGCTTGCATGATTTTTGAACTTATAAGCGGTAGAGCGCCATTTCTTGCAGAAACACCTGCAGCGGTGATGCTCGCGCATTTGAGCGAGCCGTTTCCAAGGCTTTCTTTTCTGTCGCCGGCAAGTGATTTTCCACCCGAACTAGATTCTTTGCTGCAGAGAAGCAGCTCAAAAAACAAAAGCGATCGCTATCAAAGCATTGAAGAACTGCAAGAACATCTCGATCACTTGATTCACATCAAGTCTGCTGCGGTTTTCGACAATTCTCTCAAAGGCCCGCTCACAAATAAAAGGAAAAAGCTGCTTCTGTTCTCAGCACTTGCACTTTTGCTTTTACCACTGATTGCAGTTTATTTTTATCTGGAAAGCGATAGCGGCAAAGTAATAATGGCTGTGCAGGCAGAATCAAGCCTACCTGCGGCAAACGCCATAAATTTACTTGCCCAAACCCATAAAGACTTCCTGAACCGTGAAAAAAAAGACAAAGCTGCTGAGCTGGTGGATTCTTCTTGCAACAGTCGTGTTTTTCAGCTCTGGCCGCGCCGTGCCCGGTCAGAACTTTTTGAAAACTACATAGAAAATTACATCGACACAAAAGACGAAGATTCTGCTTTCAAGCTTACAGTTAGATACCTGGGAAACCTGCTCGATTCGGTGCGCTGGGCACAGAAATTGTACGACAAAGCAGGTCCACCCGAATCTGAAACCAGAGATCTTTCTTGCTTATGCCAGAAGCTTTTTGAAAGCGAACATTCAAAAGGACAGTGGGCTCAAATTTCAGAGACAATTGAGGTAAGGGGATCTCTTTTTACATACCAGAGCCCCGGATTTATCTTATGGCCTGCGGCTCTTCGAGCAAGAGCCCGATACAAATCAAGCTTGCTCAACAACGAAGAAAGAGCAAAGGAGATAAGTCACAACTACGATCTTGCCTGCGTGTTTGCACGAGCTGCAATGAATGAAAAGCTCTTGCTAACATTAGCTGACGAAGGAATAAATGCGGGAGGGAAGTTTGAGCTAAGAGCCGACAGGTTGGCAATGCTCGAGTCTATTTGCGAGTTTTATGTTAACAAGAAAGATATGGACCGAGCAAAAGAATCGCTCAGAAAAGTAGAAGCAGCACTGAAGGGAATTGAGCACACACTATCAAATGCCGATACCGAGCGCCTATACAATTTGAGGATTGCATGTGGCGTAGGTGAGGTGCTGCCGCTTCCCGAATCAGACAAGCGATACAAAGGCATAGTTACAAGAATGCTTCTGCGCGGGAGCAAGTAATGAAAGACGCCACTGCAATCGCTCCATAAAAGCAAGCCGGAATAAAGAACTCGCCAGATTAACGAAGACTAACACGGCGCCGCATTTTTGTTAAGACCTCTTCATTTTAGAGGTGGCATACGGAAAAGCAATTCAGATAGATGGACTGGAGACTCCGCCGGGATCATTGCAAGGATGGAGTCGCATGAACTCAATCAAGGGGGGCATGGATGCTATTGTTAGCTCTCTGGGATCAAAACACAGGTACATGACTCAAAAAACCAGATTAGTCTTAGTTACTCTCCTTTCTGCTGCCGGAATTATTGCTGGTGCAGAAGCCATTTATCTTTCGCAGCAGCTAAATGCTAAAACCTACCAGTTTGCAGCAGAACTTGCATCCAGCAAGGACATCTATCAGGAGAGCATGGGTCACCTGAATACCAGCTTACTTATCCTGGGAGCGCTGATCACAGGAGGCAGCTGCGCGCTCCTTCTCATCAGCGCATCCGGTCTTACTGCCTTTTCTAATCCAGACAGCGGTAAGAGCCGAACTGGCATACGTGATTCCGACTTAGACAGCCTTGCAAGTGCCTGCGGCTTGAAAAAAGAGGAGCTTGCAAACAAAGATGTCCTGCAAGCTGTCCGCAATGCTCTTGCACAGATGAGACTCGATCTGGCTGACTCCCGCAAGAGAGAGCGATCCATCATCGAAAGAGCCGTTGACGTAATTTGTATTGTTGATCTGAACTCAAAATTCATCTCAGTGAGCAAAGCCTGTCAAAGAGCCTGGGGGTACACACCGCAGGAGCTCGAAAACAACAATTTAGGCGATCTAATTGTAAGCGAAAATACAGCGAGCATATTGAATTCAATTCTCGGTTCCGAAAAAAGCATCGATAAGATAGTATTTGAGTGCAAGCTCAAACACAAAGACGGCAGGCTATTAGACGTTATCTGGACTGCTCACTGGTCTGCATCTGATAGCGGTTTGTTTTGTATAGTTCATGACATAAGCGAGCGGAAATATGCAGAGCTATTGCTGAAAAACAGCGAGCGCCGTTTAAGAAAAACTTTGAAAAGCTTGCCTGTTGGTGTTTTGATTGTGGACTCAAACGGCATTATCGAATTTGCCAACACCGAAGCCTTGCGGATGCTCCGAGCCAGAATGGACGAAGTAAGAGCAAGCAAGCTTGAAAATCACCTTCGGATTTCCGGCAAAGACCTTGCCCTGGACTTGCCAGAGCCGCCTGCTGATGAAAGCTCCGAGGATCTCGTGCGCAGACACCTGGGCATAGCGTCGCGCAAAGACGGCAGCACTTTTCCGGTGGAGCTTTCCGAAAGTGTTATAGACTACAGCGGCACTGGCAGCGCGAATTCCGAAGAAAAAACTATTGCTGTGTTTCTAGACAAAACAGCCGAGGAAGAGCTTGAAAGAGTCAAGCGCGAGTTCATCGCCATGGTCACACATGAGATTCGCACTCCCATAAGCTCTGTATACGGAATTCTCGCGCTGCTCGAAACAGGCGCGCTCGGCGAGCTGAGCGATAAAGGCAGGGATTTAACCGCAGGAGTGAAGTCGACCTGCAAAAGAGTTTTGCGCCTGGTAAATGAGCTGCTTGATCTTGAAAAAATACGCGCCGGCAAATTTACTCTTGAATGCAAGCCGTTTAAACTCGGAACTGCAATTGATAGCTCTGTAGAGAATGTACAAACACTTGCAAGCGCGCGCGGCATTAAAATAAGGCTTCCGCTTCCGCTTCCTGCACCTGCACCTGCACCTGCACCTGCACCTGCACAAAAGGATTACGAAATAAACGCAGACGAAGACCGGATTGTGCAGGTGCTTACGAATTTATTGGCAAACGCAATTAAGTACTCACCGGAAAATTCGGAAATAGTGATTGAAGTGAGCCGGCAAAGTAACTCCGGCACCGCGTCACCGCTTGATGCGGGTGCGGGCGCTGGCGCGGGTGCGGGTGCGGGTGGCGCTGGCGCGGGTGCGGGTGCGGGTGCGGGCGCTGGCGCGGGTGCGGGCGCGGGCGCGGGTGGCGCTGGCG
>CAZTQO010000049.1:0-54687 GCA_964615655.1 uncultured Candidatus Obscuribacterales bacterium
CCGTCACGATGGCTTATATAAATACGTGCTTCTGCCGAAGGTGGAGCGTTGTCGATCAAAGGCTCCTCAAAGTCTCCTGTAAGAGGCGGCGGGTTGTCGACCAGAGGCTCACCCATGTCGCCTGCAACAGGTGGCGGGTTGTCGACCAAAGGCTCACCCTTGTCGCCTGCAACAGGTGGCGGGTTGTCGACCAAAGGCTCGCGCATGTCGCCTGCCGGAGGCGAAACATTAAGACCCGGTTTCGGAATCTCACCCATGTCGCCTGCCGGAGGCGATTCTTTTTGCCCGGGCTTAGAGACTTCGCCTGTTTTGCCGAGTCGGAGCTTGCCAAACTGCTCGGTGATTCCACTTCTACCCCCGGACTTGAGGTAATCGATATAGTCCTTTTGTTGTTTGGCCAGCTCCGCCTTGCCTGAGACCGCCTCATTTGTCACTGCTTCGGAAAGTCCGGACTGAGTGGATTCAGAGCCCTGTTCCACACTCTGATCAGGCGTCTTATTGTCTGTCATTGGCAGCTCCTATATTGGCGAAGACATAGCAAGTATAGGGTCGTAAATCTTAGATTCCCCGAAGTCGAAGCTTGCAACCCGTTAGATTTCAACTACGGCTCTGAAAAAATTAAGGGAGGCATTTAGGCAAGCTCAAAGTAGCTCAGGGGGCAATGGAGGATAAAGCGAAATTGCAGGACCACCGTCAGGGTCTTGAATGTTTATGGTCGAAAATTCTTTGCCCAGGCGCGGAACCGGTGTCCTAATTTGAATTTCAGCTGCAAGACCCGGACAGTTTTCTTCGTGCAAACCCAGTTCATGACACCAGCGAGGGCTTATCGATTTGAGAGGCTGCCCGCCCCCATTCAGATATGAAAAGACCAGATTTCTCATCAGCACCGACCAGCCAACCCTGACTCTGCTGCCCGATTCGATGCACTGAGAATTGAAATAACAAAGCTGATGGCGATTAATACCCCCATTGTCGAAAGGAGTACTTGTAGAAGCATAAAGCTTAAGCTCTTTCTTTTTTGAAATCAGTTCCTTTGAAGGCAGAAATACATATAGGGGCTTGTTTTCCTGTTTGAGCTCGCCTTTTTGCCAGTATTCGAGTATGGGTTTTGAATCTACAAAAATTCCAGGCTCGGCAATGTCGGTTACTCGGAAATCATCCGTAAGCCAACTTTGCGCCTGTGAGTCCTGCTCCTGGCTATCGGACTGCTGCTTTAATTCATAAAGATCATCTTCATCCAGTGGTATTTCGTGTGGAATAAAAAGCAGGTTTCGATCAAGCAAAAAAGCCTTATAAGGTGCAGTTACCCGCTTGAGTCCCTGCCCGGCAAACCTGGTCAGGTTGGAAGCAATTTCATAACTGCTGCGAGCAGCCTCTCTTGCTTTTGAAAGCGCATTGAGCGCCCTGGATTTTATTTTCAAATAACGATCTTTGTCTTCCTCTGTTTTCTGTTCTTGCAGCATCAATGCAGTTAGCTGATTGCTAATCTGCTTCAATTTCATGTCCTGGTTCTGATCATTATTCTTGTTTGAAAGAAACTCCAGGCTCCGTTTACCGCTTTGAATTTCTTCGGCAAGTAAAGACAAACTTCGATCGCTCTGCTCAATAGAATTTTTCATTCTAAATAGAACGGTGTTTGCAATCTGCATTGACTCAATTCCAGCGATGTTGGTTTTATGAAGAGACTTTAGAAAGTCCTTAAGAAGATTGCTGTCGAATCCCGGGTCCTGGGGCAGGCTGAGCAAGCCGCTACGTGAAACATAAAGAGGAAATGTAAAAGGCGGTGCAACTTGAGCGAAGCTTTTTCCTGAAAATGCATTAGCTAGTATTCTCTGGCCGGAGGCTCCTCTTTGTGATTGCATGCTGATGGCAAAACTCGCAGCACCAGTGTCTTTGAACAATCCACTGTTGAAAGTTACGGGCTTCTGAGAATCAGTCCTGGGTACAAGAGCAGCCAGCGGTTTTTTCAAAAGCACTTCCAGGTTTTCCGGTACAAGGCGCGGACCTGCAGCCAGCATAAAGCAGTAAAGCAAATTTCTTGCAGCCTGGTGAGCCTTCAAACCGCTGCCGTTTCTGGCCAGCTCCACAAGATGTCCCTCGCCGGGAACCTCGCCGCCTGCAGCTTGCAGCCACTCTCCGTCTTTATTCTCATATGTGCCGGCTTGAAGCAGATCGCTGATGCTGGATATTGAACTTAGATAACCGCCAGGAAAGCTAAGCATCAAAAGTGACGCCTGACCATTATTTTGAGAGCTGCCACCGGCAATCGCACAAGACCTGAGGGTCTGAATCTTTGAGCGCTGCTGCCTGTCAGGTATTTCGAACTCAGCCTCTAGCATTATTACTGAAGCCAGCTGATTCTCAGGCAAGGGCCGAAAAAATTCACCGGGAATAATTCGTGGCGATGATGCTAGCTCATAAAATTTGTAATCAATATCGCCGACTATTCTTACCGGTATTTGCGTTCTATAGTTTTCACCCAATGCATGAGCCTTCCGGCTTTCTTCCTCGATAAGAGGCAGAGGGGTTTCTGCACCCAAACTATTTGTGCTTGCTGCGCCAAGTTTGATTTTCAAACTTCTCAAACGGCTACCGGCTCCTGTGTGCATCAAGAGCTTGCGTACAGACTCTGCAAACGATTGCCTCCCGGAAGAACTAGCCGACGGCCCATCTGTCTTTGCCAGATCATGTTCCAGCCGGCATAGTTCATTCACGAGCAAAGCGAGCTCTTTTGCATCCTTTTCAATTTGCTCTTCCACTTCTTTGAGACAAAGACGCTTGGCTACCAGTGCGTCCAGACGTAAAGTGGCTTGCAAACTGTTCAATTCAAAATTGTTGCCTGCACCTGCACAAAGAGCAATATTACCCAGACGAGAATGCTTGACACTGAGAGACGACAACTCTCTTGCAAGCATGATTGCAGCCCTGTCAAGGTCAGCCTGGCTGGCAACCGGTGCCAGGCGCTGTGACAGGAAAACTGCATAAAGACTGACAAGTAAGCTTGACAATGACACCAGCCAGGAAATTTGCCAGAATTCAGCGCGACGCCTGCTAATCCTGGCACCTGGATCAGCTTCGGGAATCAGGAATTCATCTGTTGGTCCGGGACTCGGACTGGGAGGGCTGCTTGTCATCTTCTCCTGGATTTTTTTTGATAATAGCAGTTCTTGAGCAGTCAGAATGATTCGGCTAAACTTCCTTCAAATGAAGCCTTTACCTGAATCGTTTAGTAAAGCCGAATGGCGAATAATAGAACAGTATCGCACTCCCAGGCAGGTGCAAAAGTTTTTGCGCAGTCTCAAGTACAACCGGGAAGAAGAGGGTGACAGCCAGCGTTCTTTCCGCACTGTGGTCAAAAGCAAATCAGCCCACTGCCTGGAAGCCGCCCTTTCTGCAGCTGTAATTCTGGAGCAGCATGGATATCCACCGCTGCTTTTGAGTTTCGAATCAGCGGACAAGCTCGATCATGTAATTTACATATTCAAAGACAAGAGCGGCTGGGGCTCCGTGGCGCGCTCTCGCGACGCTGGTTTGCATGGGCGCAAACCAGTATTCAAAACAGTCAAGGAGCTTGCAAAAAGCTACATGGAACCGTATGTTGACTTCACTGGACGAATCACAGGCTACGCAGTCGTGAACCTGGAAGAACTGGGAAACTATGACTGGAGATTCTCAAGCCGAAATCTCTGGAAACTCGAGAAATTCCTGCTTGCTTACCCGCACAAACCGCTTGCTATTTCCGACCGAAAATACAATTTGCTTCTGGAAAAATACACAGCCTTTCGGCAGAGATACAAGAAACGCCAGGCTCTCTATTTCGAAAATCGTCATTTATGGCTTTGAGCTGTTTGCCTGCAGGCTCTGGCTTTTCAAGATCAGGCTTTGCGAGTTGAAGTCTTCCAGTTTGCTTGTCTCGATAAGATAAAGTGGATGGCGGGGCTGCTGCAATTTTGTCAAGCCCAGGCAAAGCAATTTTTTGCCCTTAAGTAATTTGAGAACAGTCTTTGCTCTTTCCAGCCTGGCCGGTGGAAGGTTTCCCCAGGCAACCACACATGAGCGGCACCTTGATACTGCTCGCTTTATGTGAGAATCATTGTGCAAACCAACCGGATCGTCGGCCTGCCAGAGATCCCTTGGTCGAGTTGATCTATATGCATACAGATTCACGACCTCAATGGCACCAAATCCCCACTTGCTTGCCATATTCACACATCGTGAAATCGTGGGATCATTGCTGGTGGCATCTGCAGTGCTTGGATTTAGCATCACAAAGCATAACGAGGGCAAGCTTGAGTTCCATCGGCGCCAGAGCCTGTACCGGTAGCTACCGGATTCATCAAATACTGCTCCGAACGACTCTTTCATTTCACCAACCTGGTTTATACTCAGTACCTTAACATGTGTATAAGAGAAAGAAAAAGCCAATATAAAAGTCCGATACATAAAGATGCTGTCATGCTCAGGGAAAAGCCCCAATGAATCTGAAACCTAGCTTTTCTGCAGTACATGTTCTGATAATTCTAATTGCCTTCCGGGTCTCGCTGCCAGCCGCCTCTGCACAGACTTCGCAAAAGAGTTCGCAAGAAAGTGACAATATCCAGGCATTTCAATTGAAGAGCTTCAAAAGTCACGGCAAAGAAATCAGATATGAATGGTTCGAAAAAGACAGAAGCAAAACTAAGCCTGTTGTTATCCTGCTTTACGGACAGTCGGGCGTCGAGAGTCAAAATGGTTACCTGCGCTATTTTGCCGGCTCCCTGGCAAAAGACGGTTTTGCGGGCTGCTTGCTTCACTTTTTTGACCGCAGTTCAATAAAACGAGCAAGTTCAAAACAAATGGGGATGTATTTTTCAGACTGGTTGAGCACAATTTCCGACTGCATCAATCATTTGAAAGTTGAGAACCCTGAAAGAAAATTTGCATTATTAGGTCATTCGCTAGGTGCGCAGCTGGCACTTATAGAAGCTAGCAGAAACAAGAATGTAAACGCAGTAGTCGAACTCTCAGGCTCGCTTGTGTTCGGCCTGCCGGCAAGCGCAAAGCTGCCGCCGGTACTTATTTTGCACGGCGATAAAGACAAGATAGTACCAATTCAGAAAGAAAAGCTTCTTGAGCAAAAACTCAAATCAATGCATTCTTATTACGAGAAAAAAATCTACCCTGGGCAAAAGCACTCATTTGATCTTGACCCGGCCCTTGACGCCATCGAAAGAAGCAGTGATTTCCTTCAACGAATGCTATGAAAAGTAAGCTTACTTTTTGTAAGCGGGGTTTATTTTCTTGATCGCTTCTTTGATAATGCCTTTAACTTCTTCGCGACTGAGTTCGTAGGCGCGAGGACGTGAATTGAAACAGGCAGCCCAGGTGAGCCCATTAGATTGATGCTCCATCAGCGACATGAGACCCGGCAACGAACCGTGTCTGGAGAATGCCAGCAATTTGCCGCTCTCGTCGGTTTCAACTTCAAATCCCATTGCAAAATACTCGGACTTGTTTTTCCAACCCGGCAAATCCGGTTTGGAAAGCATCACCCTTAGCAAATCCTGTTTAAGGGGCGGAGCACTTTGACCAAAGCCTGCCAGTGTGGAAAGAAGCTTGACCAGATCTTCTGTGGAAGCTGTCCAACCGATCGAGGACGGAGCCGACTCGAGCAAGAAATAACCACCATAAGCAGTGGAACGCGGTCCGCGTACATTTGGAAGCACGCTGTTTCCATCTTCATCCGCATCAGGATAATAAGTTACTTCTGCCGGTGCTGTTTTAATTGTGCTGCCCTGCTTGATACCATCAAGTCCTGCCGGTTTAAGCAATGACCGGCTGATGAAATCGGCATATTTTAGCCCACTTACTCTTTCAATCAATTTGCCCAGAACACAATAGCTAAAATTCGAGTAGACGTAACTCGTGCCCGGAGCGTAATCAAGATGGTTGTTGAGCATATAACGAATCATAGATGTGCTTGATGGTCTTAAAGAGCGCGAACATTCCCTGGCTGACTCATTGAGTGCCGGTGAGAAAATCGGATCATAATGGGGGTCCCAGCCGGCACTACACTGCAATAGATCCCTTACCCTGATCTGGTAAATTCTGCGGTCTGGCTCGACCTGAGGATTGCATGGCTTGATATCGTTAAGTATCTCAAAGACCTTCTGATCAAGTTTTAGTTTGCCCTCTTGCAGAAGCAAGAAAGCACCGATTGCAGTGATTGACTTCGACAAACTGGCAATCCGAAAAATCGAATCAGGCTTCACAGGCTGATATCGCATGCGGTTTGCCCAGCCATAACCCTTTGAATAGATAATTTTCCCTTTGTATGCAACTGTTAGAGCGGCACCTGGAATTTCCCAGCGCTCCAGATAATCAGCAAGCTGCCGGTCGAAAGCGTCCATTTCTTTGAGCCTGCTGCCGGTGACCGGCCATTGTCCAAATGGAGAATCATCGCAAGCTTTTGCTTGACATTCTTCAGACAGGCATTGCTGCGAAAAAAAGAACAGCAAAAAGCCTGCAAGAGCAGATATGAGTCCTGACTTCAATTTCGGCGCAAATAGAATAAAAGCCATAGGATTTGCTTGAGCGGATTCCAGGGACATACTGTTAGGTTATTATAGAAGAATCGCCGGAAATTAGGTGAAGAAGTTCCGCATGATAAAAACGCAGAAGCAGCAAAGCAAGAGGGGGCCCCTGACTGCTCGCTTTGCTCGGTGCTTCTCTTATGCTCTGGGTATGATCATATTTTTTGTTTCTGGGTGCAGCAAAGAAATCGAGCCGGACTCCGCTCGAATTAATGAAAGAGTATTCGGCAGCGACTCGCACTCAAGGAATGAAATAGTACTGCAGAATATGCAAGCATTGCAGCTTGGAGCAGAGCATTATGCAGCAGATAACAAAAGTGAAACTTATCCTCTAACACTGGACGAGAAGTTCAAAACCTACCTGCCCGGCGGCAAGGAAGGCGAATATCCAGCTGCTATCGGAATGCTTAATCCATTCAACGCCGAGAACGAGTTTCCACTGGTTATAAACAAAAAAGCGAATCTAAACAAGAATGAGTTCGACCTTCCCCTGCTGGACAGTTCAAATGAGCTGGAAAAGCTAAGAAGAAGCAAGAGATTCAAAGTAAAACGAGGCGCAATCGTATATTTTAGCCTGGACAAAGGAAAAGCATATGCCATTATCGGCGGTGACCACGAGGGCTTGGCCTTGACCGATGCTCTAAACGAGAATCAGATTCTTGTTTTGAGCAACATAGATCAGAATCAAGACTGAGATCTGCGCTATCAAAAACGCATGAGCTTTTCACAAAAGATTTACCAACCCATTTTAATCTAGCAAAAAGACCAGATTAAATCTGAAGCTGGTTGTCAAGGAGCCCGGCCGCCGGTATAGATACCAGCATGGGTGGAAGAGCGAGCCAGGGTCGCAGGGAATCGGGCCAGGTCTTTCCATGAGGCAGGCATGAAAGAAATTAGTATCGAATCCGAGAAATCGGAAAAAAACGAGCATGATAGCCCAGCGATAGACTTTGCTGAAGTTTATAACGAGTCGATTGCTGCCACTCCGGTTCTTCAGTCTGCGGCAGAAAGCCAGGCTGATAAATTCAGGCCGGGGAGTCTTTCAAGCTCGCCATCCGAGTCATTGTTTCTGCGAACCATGACTGAAAACGTCGATAAAAGCAAGCAAACAAAAGAAACAAGTGTAGAAGAAGCAAGTGTAAAAACTAGTGCCAAAGAAACTAGCGAGCCCGCAGCTATCAAAATCAAGCCGGGTAATCTGGCCCTTGCAAACGATCTTCATGCGGACATCAACATAAGCAAAGGCCGCCGGTCTTACAGCCCTAACGCCGCAGAATTCACCGTAGCTCATTTACAAATTAATCATGCCGATGTCGCTCACAAGCTATCGAACGTCGATATGATAGTTCCGGTCAAAGTACCTGTTGAGCAATACCCGCCAAGTAACGGGCAGGTTTTGATCAGCACTCAAGAGGATTTCGGTAAGCATAAATTCGACTTTAATCCAGGCACGGTAAGACCGAACAGTTTGCCGATCAACATTCAGTCGCTGGATGTGCTTCCCCCAGTAAATCATACGGCTGAGCCAATTCCCGGCAACGGCCCGGCTCATATCAGAATCATTCCCAGGCCAGAACCCGCTCCCGATGCACCAGCACCGAAGCCAGGTACCAGCATCGAGCCTGTAGGCAAAACGGCAGACGTTAACCCAAATCCAGGTCAGGACCAACCTGCTCAGCCCCCCGCTCCAAATACCGGTATTGAGGGAAGACCAGGTGATGCAACAGTTACTGCCCCCCCCCGTCCATCAGATAGTTATGTTCCGGCACAAGTAGACAATCACCAACACGCAGACCCGGTGCAACCTTTTCCAGCTGGTTCCCTTCAGCAGACACTCCCACTGAAAGGAAGCATCTTTGATCGTCCGGAAACCCCACGCAGTTCAATTTACCTGGCTAGCGCCGAAAAGCCCAGCATTAGCTTTTCAGCTTCGACCACAAAATCAGCCGAGCTGAAAGTCAGAGAAAATCAGATTGCCTGGATTGGCAGCCAGACAGGCTCGAATGCTCAAAACTGGATAAAAGAATCACAAAAGCAAGCAAATGCCGAATCTCCTGCAAAAAACGCAAAAGCTGAAGTCAAATCCCAGGAATCAGCAAAGAACAGCAAATTTGCTGCAGCACCAAAAGAAAGCTCCGTTGCTCAAACTGCGCAGAAGAATTTTGTGCAGATAGTTCGTAACTTTTCAGGCACATTTTTGCAGGCAAATCAGCCTGAGCAGAACTTTTCACGCATTACAAGCAAGATGACAGAAGCAGCAGAAAGCCTGGATCGCAGCAGTAAATTCAGTGCTGCAGATGCCACAAAACTCAATAGAGCTGTCCAGCTCAAATTCGAAGCTCCATCTTCAAAAGAAAAAACAAGCACGATCTCCAAAATTCCACTGGAGCTGCAAAGTTCAGCTCAAACAAAAATACAAGCAAAACTCGAGAGCTCCTTTCTAAGAAAGAGCGAGTTAAAACAAGGCGAGCTGAAACAGGGCGAGCTGAAACAGGGGCAGGCTCAGGCAGCCAAACAGCTGGAAAGCAGAGACCAAAGCAGACCTGTAGTTAGCGCAAACAAAGCAATGCAGCTTGAAGTACCTGGAACTCTCAGTCCTGAGCGAGCAGGAGAATTGAGCCTGACTGGCCGAAACAAGGTCCATGCAGCCATAATTAACAAGGCTCCTGAAACCGAAGCAGCAGGCAAAACAAAAGCTTCAGTTCTGGCAAGCCCGCTAGGCCAGGCAAAACAGGAACAAGACGGATTAAACATCAAAGCAGGCGCAAAAGCCGCAATATTGAGCACCGAAAAATCGGGAGCTCCGGTGCAGAAAGACCTGCAAATCAAAAGTGCGGCGCTGGCAAGCCTGCCGGAGCATTCCGAAAGACGCCCGGCGGCAACTGTTGCTGTCCAGGCAGAAATCAAGGCAACTCCGGAACTGAATTCTAAGGCCAGTGAGAAGTTAAAGACCGCAGAAGAAGAAAAAGAAAAGAGCAAGAAAGATAGGTCGGCATTGAGCCCAGTTCTTTTACTTGCCTTTGCCATGTGCATATCAGGACTGCGCAAGCAGCAAGTCAATGAGTCCGAAAAGGAAACTGAGTTGGCCAAGGCGCAGGAAAGCGAGGGCGACAATGATCAGGGCAAGCTCAGGAGACGCACCCACCTGGTAGAAGTGAGCGACACGCTGCAAAGCATTGCCGAGAAGTACTTTTCAGACTGCCGTGTAGCCTGGTTAATTGCTGACCTGAACAAGTGGCAAACAGACGAACATTATCTGGATCAAAAACGAGTAATCGAACTGAAAGCCAGGCAGATTATTGAATTACCGGAGCATTCCGAAGTCAACACCTTCCTTTTCAATCTTGAAAGGGGCTTTGATATCGATCAAAAATTGCTCAGCTTCACAAGCGACACCATGGTAAACCTGGAAGTTTTGAAAGCTCTGTTAGGCCCGCTCATGGATGGCGGCAGAGGCGCCAGGAACTCAACGGTCAATAGAATACAAGAATTGCCGGAGCTAACAATTCATGGCGCTGACTGCGCCTGATCCAGAATATTGAGGTCTTGCTATGACTTGCTTCTTCCGGAAGAATTGAGACCATCCTGAATCATCGCTCCGAGATCATCAATAGACTGCATGCGCCTCTCGGGATTTTTTTGCATAGCCTGCTTGATGATTTGCACCATCCATGGTGGCGTCTCCAGTTCTGGAGCGAGTTCAGGAACACTGGCATCAAGGTGCATGGACAGCGTATCTATGACATTTTTGCCTACAAAAGGCGGGCTGCTGCTCAAACACTCGTACATTATGCATGCGCAAGAATAAACATCGGAACGCCTGTCAACCTCGCGTCCCTGACATTGTTCAGGAGACATATAGAGCGGGCTGCCGAAAACTTCGCCTGTTGCGGTAAGGCGACCGATAGAATCAACATTGTTTGCTTTTACCAGGCCGAAATCAACAAGTGTCGGAATAATTCCGGATTTGCCAGGCACCAGCATGATGTTTGCAGGTTTCAAATCACGGTGGATGATTCCTTTGCTGTGTGCATGGCTGAGACCTTTGCAAACCTGAACAAAAATCTCAGCGGTCTCTTTCCATGAAAGCCTGCGCTCGCGCCTAAGTTTGGCAGCCAGGCTTTCACCTTCAAGATAGGCCATTACAATAAACGGAACCCCGTCGGTTGAAACCATAAAGTCTTCGACAGCAACCAGATTCTCATGCGAAAGCTTACTTAGCGTATTGGCTTCTCTTTGGAAACGCTGAACCGAATTGTTATCAGAAGCCAGGTGTGTGTGGAGCAACTTGATTGCGACTTTGCGTCCGCTTGAAATGTGTTTTGCCAGGAAAACATTGCTGAGACCGCCGGAACCAAGCGGCGAGACTATTTCGTAATACTCGCTGAATCTGCTTCCGGGAGCCAGATAATCATTTAGGCTGGAAAGCTCGATTCCGCATTCCGGGCATTTGCCCTTAAAGTCCGGTTCAAACTCCTTCGTGCAGGCAAGGCATATCTTTTTTGTTCGCTGTGCACCAGAACTGCTTGCAAGAGAGGGCTTTACAAAGGATACCGACGCTTTCGTCTTATCGTCATTGTGTTTTTTAGCTGTTTCAACGACCAATAAATTTGCTTTTGAAAGATCCTGGTCTTCCTCGAGTCCGGCATTCTTCTTTTTTAGAAGGGAAAATACAATGACAGCAATCAAGGCAAGAGCTGTAATGCCCACAATAGCGAAGATAAGCAAATCCGGCATCAAGAACCTCACCCGGCAGCCGCCACCACAAATATATTACCCTATGCTAGCATTTAGCTTGGCTTCCAAAGTTCGGACTCCTGGAAGCATAGTAGAAACCGGCGCCATTAGTTCAGTCAATGAATAAAAGCAAGTACCAAACAGTAAGAAGAATTGCTCCAGTCCTTGTTTTGCTTGGCATTCTCACTTTTATTGCCCCCGGACTTAAAGCAGCCGATACTGATGATCTGGAAAAAGCCAGGGCATTGATTAAAGAGCACAGATACAGCCAGGCTGAGTCATTGATTTCGGAACTTGAAAAAAAAAGCCCGCAGCTTGCACAAGTTCATATGATCAAGGGAGAACTCTATATTAAATCGGGTCAGCCTGACCGGGCGGTTGCCGAATTTGAACAGGCAGCGAAATTATCAAGTTCTGATCCATACCCTCTTATCTGCCTGGCTCAACTTTCGTTGCAACAGCTGGATCTCGATTCAAGCCTGGATTTTGCAAGGCAGGCTCTTAAACGAAATCCCGAATGTATAGATGCGCGAATAACCCTGGTTGACGCCTTGCTGCAGAGCGAGCAAACCGCAGAAGCGGAGCGACAACTGAAATCTTTTTATGGCAAAGAAAAAGGCAGGTCCGAACTTGAACTGCTTGCATTCAGGCTTAACAAAAAGAAGGGGGATTACGTAACAGCTTTGAATCATCTTTCAAAGGCACTTAGCAGCTTGCCTGGTGAAAATATTGAACTGCAGCTCGAAGAATGCGAGCTCTTGCAAATGCTCGGAGACTATGACAATGCCAGAAACAAACTTGAACAAATCACCATCAAGAATCCGGACTCGATTCAGGCAAGACTCAAACTTGCAAGGTTTCTTGAATCACATTTCCATGACTATAGCTCAGCACTAATGCAATATACAAAAGCCTTGAAGCTTGATCCTCTTAATGCCACTGCCATCTCCGGTCAGGAGCGTTGCCGCACGAAAAAACGCAATCTGGCATTGCAAATTAAACTGGCTCTGAGAGAGCTGTTTGCAAGCTGGTCTTCAAACAAACAGCCCTAAAATTTTTCTCTTTGCTCGCTTGCTTTCTTCTTTTCACCGAAATAGCTGTACCACAAATACATGTCCCAGTGCGCTTTGGCAGCCGCACTGTCCCGGGCAGCGGCGCCTGGCAGCTTGTCCAGCACTGCCAGCCCCCTTAATTTGTATGATTCTGCGGTCTTGAATTCAGAAACACTAAGCTTAGGCGCCGGATGTTTTTTTATTGCTTCCGGGCCCAGCCTGTGCACACCAGGCAGTACACCCTTCTGCTGCAGGTTCGCCAGCAGATCGAGCGCCCGAAAAACCGACAGAGCCTCGGACTGACTGAGTTTCTTCCTTTCTGCTTCTTGAAGGATTTTGTCGAGCCTCTGCTCAGCCTTTTGCGCGGCATCTTTTTTTCCGCGAGTTTTCAAAAAATAAATCTGTTGCGAAAAAGCGAGGAATTTGTTATCGCTTATTTCAGGAAGCTGCTCATAAAGCCCCGTGGCTTTATCCATCAGGATTTCAGCTTCCTGAAAGTCTTTTTGTTTTTGCTCTTTCAGCTTTTTATCGTCAATACTATTTGAATCTTTTGTCTGCCCCAGAACTCCTGCCCAGTACATCATTGTTTCCGGAAGCTTTTCTTTTCGATCAGGTTTTTCCTTCAAGAGCTCAAGCGTTTGTTTGTATGTTTGCTCAGCCTTCTCATGCATATTGTTTCGTTTATATTCACATGCAAGCCCGAGCAAGTTACTGAAATAATCAGGCGAATTCTTGCCTTTGCTTTTTTCTATGCTTAAAACACGTTCCTCAGCTGCAGAAACAGATTTAGAGTCTGCAAGCACGGCACTGTTGCTAGAAGCCATGCAAGAAAGAATCAGCAGGAAGACCAGTCTTTTTGATCTCATAAGCTGCAAGATCCAGCCTTTGCGCAACTCAGGTCGTAACGAAATATTTTGCTGGTCTTGTAAGCATACGCTTGGGACCGTGAATCGGATCTTCGATCACAATCGTTTGATCACGTTTCTGCCCGACACTAACAATTGCTACGGGCACACCGAGCTGCTCTTGAATGTAATTCAGATAGCGCTGTGCCGCTACCGGAAGATCCTCATAGCTTCGGCATTCGCTTGTGGACCTGTTCCAGCCGGCAAAGGTCGCATAAACCGGTTCCATTCTGTGGAAAGAAGCTGAAATGCTTGGCAATTCATTAGTTACTTCTCCGGTTTTTGTGTCTTTGTATGCCGTGCAAACTTTGAGCTCGTCAAATTCATCGAGCACATCGAGCTTGGTGATTGCAAGACAATCAAGCCCGTTTACACGAACTGAATAACGACCGAGCACACAATCGAACCAGCCGCAGCGGCGCGGTCGCCCGGTGGTGACTCCTACTTCTGCCCAGGCTTTGCCTACCTGACGCAATTTGTCGCCTATGTCTTCAAACTGCTCGGTTGGAAACGGACCTTCTCCCACACGGGTCATATAAGCTTTCGATACGCCAATAACCCGGTCGATGAAAGTTGGTCCGACGCCGGCTCCGACGCAGGCTCCGCCTGCAGACGGGCTCGAACTTGTTACATAAGGATAGCTACCATGATCCAGATCGAGAAGCGTACCCTGAGCGCCTTCGAACAAAATATTTTTACGCTGCTGAATCAGCTGGAAGATAATCGCTGAAGTGTCGCAAACATATTTAGACATTTTGCGCCCGTATTCCAGATATGTGTCGAAGATCTCTTTGGGATCAAGAGGCGGCAGATTATGCAAGCGCTCGAGAATCACGTTCTTCCTTGGAACTAAGTAATCGAGCTTTGCTCTCAAGACTTCCGGCTCAAGCAGGTCTTCAACGCGCACACCTATGCGGGCGCATTTATCTGCGTAAGTCGGACCGATTCCTCGTTTGGTAGTACCAATTTTTTGCGATCCTCTGGATTCTTCTTCAGCAGCATCGATCATCAAGTGATAAGGCATGGTTACATGCGCTGTTGAAGACACTCGCAGCATGCCGTCATCAAGACCGCGCTTTAACAATGCATCAAGCTCATTGATGAATGCCTGAGGGTCGATTACCATTCCCGGCCCAAGTATGCACATAGTGTTGTTGTACAAAATACCGGAAGGAATCAGGTGAAACTTGTATGTGTTGCCATCTACCACAACAGTGTGGCCGGCGTTGGCACCGCCCTGATATCTCACTACGACATCAGCATTTTTTGACAGCAGATCGGTGACCTTTGCTTTTCCTTCGTCACCAAACTGCGCACCAACAACAATTACGTTAGCCAAGGTTAAGTTGCCTCAAGGGAAGTCCCGACAAAAGAGGCTAAGTCAAGCTCCAGAAAGGGCCTGATTTTACCGGGACATCATTCAAATCTTTGACCCGATCTTAGCCGACATAGTCTAACGCCTAGTTGAAAGGAGTGTCAAACATTGAGCAATTAATTAGGAATCAGCCAGCAAAAAGCAAGTCCAGCCAAAAGCAATTTAAGAATGCCCCCTGCAGGCAAGACTTTATAGTGTTATCCTGTTTTAGGGTAAGAATCCCGGGATCAAGGGATCAGAGGGTAAGCTGGTGACTGGCTTTAGCCTGGAAAATAAGGTATTCGAAACCGCTTTGCAAGAGCGCCAACCTGTGGCATGCAGGTTATTGTCAGCCGCTTTGAATCGCCGAGCGTTAAGCAATGCATACCTCTTGACCGGGCGAGCCAACGCTGACAAGAGCTTGATATCAATTCAACTGGCGGCTTTTTTGAATTGTTTAAAGCGTAATGAAGCTGAGTTTTATTCCTGTTTGGCGACTGGACTTCAAAGCCCCTGCCAGAACTGCAACTGGATCAAAAATATGGAGCATCCGCAAGCACTGCTGAAGCTCGAAGGGCAGGGCGAAAGCGGCAAAATTGCCGTAGAGAAAGCAAGATTACTTGTAGACGAGCTGAAAAAAACATCACAGTATTGCCGTGTTGTAATAGTGCCTGAAGCCGGCCAGGAAGTTTTGCATTCTGCTCCTGCAAATGCGCTCTTAAAGAGTATTGAAGAAGCTCAAAACAATACTCTATTCATACTTTTTGCTGCTGCAAGCCAGCAGGTATTGAGCACAATCGTCAGCCGCTGCCAGCTCATACCGATTCAAAACAAATTCAAGCCCGGCTTATGGATTGAAGAGGGTCTGCTTTCCCGCCAGACTACGCTCTCATCAGAACATATTATGGCCATGAAGTCCGAGCTGATGCACATTTCGAAAAACAGGCTCTCGGGAAACTACAGCCACAGCTCTTCATTCTTGAAAGCAGCATCTGAAAGTCAGGATCTGTTTACAAAACTGCTTTCTACAAGCGACGACGATTCGCTGGACCCGGCATTTTTGCTCGACATCTTTCTTTGCGCAGAACTTGAACTCTTGAAAGAGCGAAGCCTTAAGAATCCTGATTTAAGCCTGTATCTGAAAAAACTAATTGAACTTGTTGAGGCATCCAAACAAGAGCTAAATCATTATGTAAGGAAGGCCAATGTGCTGGAAACTTTTTCGTATTCTCTGACAAAATTAAGATTGAAATATCTGGGAGACTTTCATCTTGCAAAGTGAACGAGAAACACCTCTGGCTGCTTTACTGTCAGTGCCTGTGATTTTGGCCTTAATAGCAATGGCGGCGTTCTACTTTTCAATTTTGGTTCCTGACAAAGCCTTCCTGGCAGGTACTGCAATACAAAAAAACGATCTTGCCGGCATGGAACTTGTAAAAT
This sequence comes from uncultured Candidatus Obscuribacterales bacterium, assembly GCA_964615655.1. Lineage (GTDB taxonomy): Bacteria > Cyanobacteriota > Vampirovibrionia > Obscuribacterales > Obscuribacteraceae > JAIEPM01. Next base: position 16,061 of record CAZTQO010000049.1, read on the forward strand.
CCGCCAGACGGCTAAAGCCGTACAAGCTCATGGAAAAAGGCCAGCTAACGGAGGCGGTTTTGCTGATAAGTCAGATGAATCCGGCAAACTCCCATGATCCGGTTCTTGTTTATTGTGCATCGGTGATTCTTATGAAGGGCGGCAGCAAAAAGGATGCGTTTGCTTATATGAAGCGGGCTCTGGCTCTGGCTCCCCAGAACAGAGATCTGCGTCTTGAATATGCAAGAATGCTCACCGAAGAGGGGAATCTGGACGAAGCTGTAAGTCAGTATCGCTTGATAATCAGCAAATGGCCGCGTGTCACCGGGGCGCGCATGGATCTGGCACAACTATTGCTTGCAACAAATAAGCCGGCTGAAGCTGCAAAAGAGCTGCAGAGCCTGATAGAAATCAGTCCGAACGACCCGGATGCACATAAAGTTTGCGGCGTGGCTCTGGCCCGGTCAGGAAAAGCCCAGGAGGGCATGGAAGAGTATCTAAAAGGAATGGTCACAGAATCCGGGACAGGTCAGCCCGAAGCGGTTAAATTTATCCTGGGTTCTTTCGGAAACATGGACAAGGCAAAATATGAACTGGAGCAGAATGCCGCCCGCAACCCCGACGACCCGATGCCCAAATTAAGACTTGCCGAATTATGCCTTTATTCGGGGCAGCCAGCTGACGCCAAACAATATCTGATTGCAGCACGCAAACTGGCGCCCGGGAATCCTGAAATTCACAGATCATTATGCGTTGCTTTCAAACGGTTGGGCGACAACAGGCAGGCAATTACTTCTTTTATGCAGTCGATTGTTCTTGAACAGGAACAGAATAAGAAACTCAAACAGAAAGTCATACTCAAATAGGAGAACTTACTGTTTCTTTTGCCTGCCTTTTTCAATGCGCAAAAGCTGTTCCCAGAGCTCTTTTTCCTCCGGGCTGAGATTTTGGGGCATCATGACTTTGAGTTTCACCAGGTGATCGCCTCTGACTGTCTGTTTTAATTTTGGCAGGCCCCTTTCTCTCAACCTTAACATGCGTCCGTTCTGGCTCAGGGGCGGAATATTTATATGAACGCTTCCATCAAGAGTGTTGACCGTAGCTTCTCCACCCATAACTGCAAGCGGAGCGCTGATTTGCAACTCGCTCAGAAGATTGTCGCCTTCAATAGTCAGGTAAGGATGCGGCCTTACTTTGACTTTAAGAAATAAGTCTCCGGGAGTGGCTCCAGCAGGTGAAGGCGCTTCACCCGGAACCCTGACCTTGCTGCCGGGCCTTACACCAGCCGGAATCTTGACCTGCAGTGTTTTTGCCGCTTGTCCCGGCCTTGAAACCTGAATGTTTCTGGCAGTACCCCGGGCAAGCTCCTCGATTGTCAGTTCAATATCGGCTTCCTGGTGGCTGGCTCTTCGCTCGTGGCGTCTGGCGCCTTCAGGGCCTTGCTGCCCGAAAGTCTGGCCGAACAAAACGTCAAAAAAGTCTGAAAAGGGCGACGAAGCTCCGGCTCCTTTGCCAAAACTTGAAAAGTCGAAGTTGAAAGCACCGCCGAATCCGGGTGGAGGGTTAAAATCCGCACCTGCTTTCCAGTTTGCCCCGAGCATGTCATAACGCTTGCGCTTGTCGGGGTCTTTCAGTACTTCGTAAGCTTCTGTTATCTCTTTGAATTTTTCTTCGGCCTGTTTATTGCCTGGATTGGCATCCGGATGGCACTCTCTGGCAAGCTTGCGATAAGCTGCTTTTATATCTTTGTCGCTTGCTGAGCGAGACACACCGAGAGTCTGGTAGTAGTCTTTATATTTAACTGCCAAGGTTCAATCCTTACTGTTTAGCGATGGTGGACTCTCAGCCGCATTAGGGTCTGAAAAAATCTTACGAAGAAGCATGCTTTTCTGGTCAAGCTCTCTCACCATAATTCTATTACGACTGCTCTGGGCTTGCTCCTGTTTTCCTGTTTTTGTCATTTTAGCCAGGAAAGATTAGACCTCAAATAGCCTTGAAAGTTTTAGCTTGAAAGCCGCCGAAAAACTCTCGGGGAGGGTAAAATAGAGCAAGGGGAGGTTCTTGACATCATCTTTTCGGCAAACCGGAAATGAAGTATGGAACCTTTGGGCGTGGATAAGGACCTTAACAACTCCGTATGTCAACCAACTTGAATTGGACAGATCTCAGCCGCACCGGCTATGAGGCTCTCACCCAGGGAAATTTCGACAAGGCTGAACTATTGTTCCGCCGCGCCATTGATTACTGCGGTTTCGAGCAGGAAGATCTGCGCCTGGCTTATAGTTTTCTGGTTTTGGGCCGCTGTCTGTCCCAGAAAGGCGACTGGGCAGGGGCGGAGCCCATGTACCATCGAGCTCATGAAATTTATGAGAAAGTGCATGGCACAGTCCATGAAGACGTAGCTTTCTCGCTTGCGGGTCAGGCAAAATGTAAACTTCAGTGCCAGCATTTCGAGGCAGCAGCCAGGCTTTATCACAGAGCGCTGAACATATACGAAGTGGTACGCGGTCCGGAACACGAAGACACAGCCAACACTCTGGACAACCTGGCCCAGTGCTATGTAGCCCAGAGAGAATATGAAAAAGCGATTGAGCACTATGACCGGGCTGTAAAAATCTTTGCCAGAGTACGAGGTCCATATGACGAAAAGGTAGCCGACATACTTTTCGGACTGGGGCGATGTCACGACGAGCTTAACGAAGACAAGCAGGCAGCACCGCTTTTCCACAGAGCACTTGAGATATACGAACAGCAGCCAAATCCGGACAGAGAGCAACTTGCCAACTGCCAATACAATCTGGCACGCTGTTATCAGGGCTTGAGAGATTTCTTGAAGGCAGAGCCGCTTTACCAGAAAGCACTGGACTTCTTCCTGAAATCCAAAGACAAGGGACTCGAGCGCAGCGCCGCTTACTGCACTTTCGCTCTTGCTACCTGTTACATGGTTTCTGGCGATTATCGTGCCGAAGAATATTTAAAACGAGCCAAGCTGCTTTACGAAAAAATATTCGGTGCAAATCACCTGCAAACAGCTTATTTGCTGGATGCTTATGCACGCCTCCTGGGCAATACCTGCCGATCTCATGAAGCAAAGAGACTCGAAGAGAGAGCACGAGAAATTCGAGAAAGATACAACCAGTAAAAGTTTTTCTGCTAGTGACGGCAAGAGCCTCCGGAAGCGGGGGCTCTTTCTATTTCCGGCCTGAAACTGACACCATATTCAGTGCAGACCAGCAGTCGGGAAGCAAAGCAAACGATTTCGGCTCAAAAAAGCTGCCTTTTACAAAAAAAGCCTGCTCCTCCTAAATTCTTGCTTTCTTGCGTAGCTAAATCATAAGAGAGGGAGAAATAGATGAAAGTCACAAGAAAGTCAAAAGGTCAATCACTTGCAGAGCTTGGTGCTGGCATGATGGTTTTTGTGCCCGTAATCTTGCTTCTTATAGACTGTGCTGTAATCATGCTTGGCGTATCTGCAAATGAGGCAGCATGCAGAGACGCTGCCCGGGCAGCTTCCTCGGGACCGCCAGCCGCCCTCTCTGCTTCAGCGATGCACACTGTTGGTCCTGGGTCCATGCCTTACAAACGGGCCCTGTCAGTAGTCAAAGATATATACGCCCCCGCAGGCATGGTCAAAATAAAAGACCAGCTCACAGTAAAAGAAGGGCTGAAAAATCCATTGCCCCTGGCACCCGAAGGCGGCCCTGTAATCGGTCAGGTAAGCGTCGAAACTACTGTCGAAGTTTACCCGCCATTCTTAATTAGAGTTTTTGCCGAAAATGGCACTTACACATTCAAAAACACTCAGAGCTATCCATACACTTATGTAATGCCCTCATCTTGAGCGTGCAAAATATCGAGCAAAATATCAATCTTCCTCGAATAAACATTGAATTAACCGTTTGAGAACTCAGCTGAAATACACGCCAACAGCTCCAGTAACTCGCCTTAGCAAGCGAACGGAATCAACCTCCAGTTCTTCGCCATATTCGAGCTCTTCCTGTCCGCGCAGTTTCAATAAATCAATCAGAGCTTTCCTTTCTTGTTCGGAAAGTTCTATTCTTTTGTGATGATGATCAGCAGCGACTTTCATCAAATCGCTTGTAGTCATCTTAGCGTCAAAGGAGGCCACTAGCATAACTTCTCCAGTCAAAGAACTTTTGTTGGTCCACAATTTGCATTATCTATTCTTGCCCGGTGGCAGGCAAGATCAAAATGCGGTTATTCCCTGGGATTTTCACGAGCTATTGGTCTTCTTCCATGGTGAAATCCACAATCAGGCGTATTGCCTGAAAACAATCAAATAATAGTGACGAAAAAAGCAAGCAGGGTGGTGTAATCCCCCCGGAAGCACCACCCCATAAAATTTTTGAGCAAGCGCATTTCAGGATGCAGCTGAAATATCCTCGCCGGGCTCATTTTGACCATTGCGACGCACCTGCTCTTTGGTTTCGTCGATCAGTCTTTGAAATAGATTCATGCAAGTCAATTCAACCATGCTGGGTGTAAGGGCCCGGCCTGAATCAGTTTCCCAGTTTACTGTGCCGTTGAAAACACTGGCTTGCAAGCGCGCCACCGGCAAGAATTGACACTCCTGCTTGCTCAAGCCAATCGCTCTTTCAACCGGTATGACATAAAAATGTATACCGCGTTTGTCTCCGCGCACAACCAGACTGAAATGTGGTGTTGAAAGACGTGCGCGATGATAAGTTACTGTTTCTTCAGCCTGGCGGAGCGAATTGAACTTGATTACTTCAGTTACTGACTGCGGATTGGTTGCCGCCACATGCAATGGTCCATAACCCAGAGCGTTGTTCAGTTCATATGAATAAGCTTTGAGTATTTCAAATATATGCTCAATAAGCGCGGCCATTGAATTGTGGCAGAGTTCCTCTTCCCGAGCTACTCTAGCCTGTTTAACTTTCTGCTCCTGAATAAAATCCATTGATTCACAGGCCATTTTGTTCAGGAATGAACCACGACCGCATTCGGCTCTTGTTGCTGCTTTCGGAGTTGTTTTGTACATAACAAGAATCTGCTCGTGAATTTGAGCTGTTTGTTCCTGTGTGTCATTTACTTGCACAGGTCTGTCTATAGTTTTCTTGAAAGCAACCTGCTCGCCCCACTTTCTGTCGAAATAGCTCTCTCTTGTAGCTGATTTCTTTTCTTTAGAGATTTGAGCAAATGCTTGAATATTAGTAAGTATTGCTTTGAGCATATTCCCGAGCCCCGAAAATAAACAACCCACCCGAACGCAAGAGGACCAGCACCCTAACGAGGTTTAGTACTTTTCAAGATTTCCAACTTTCTAGTAAATTGCTGCTCTTTTCAGAGCAGATGTCAATATGATAACTGCTTAATTAACCCGTGTAAATTAGCTAAAGTGCGTAAGCATATACAGTGGCAATATCACTAAGTTTCAGCGATCCTTTTGTCAAAGGAATTGACTCTGAACTTTTGCTCATCCTTTCCAGATTCAGATCAAGGGCTGCAAACTCGATTGGCAGGCCTGCCAGTCTTCACAAGGCAACTGCTGACAATAGAAGCCTAACAGATGGATAAAATTTAAGGAAGCCCGATTTCAAGAAGAGAAGTGGTGTGAAAAATAGTTGTCAAAAGCGGGTAAGGCTTATTTCCAGCCGCACTCGCGTTCCTTTTCCTGGGGCCGAGCTCAAATAAAATTTGGTGGGATAAAAACAACGAATCAGGTCAGCACGTTCTTTAAGACTGCCCATACCGTACCCTCCGCCGGTCCGGCTTTTGTCCTTGCCTGAATCGAGATCGAAGCCTTTACCATTGTCGGCCACAGTTACGATAAACTGCTCCTTTTCCTTTTCCATTGTCACGGCTACTTTTGAAGGTTCTGCATATTTTTCGGCATTATTCAAAGACTCCTGAATGATGCGATAAATATGCAACAAAACCGCCGCGGGCATCACAGGTACATCGATATCGCAATTCAAAATACAGTCGATCCCGGTTCGCTGCGCCATGCCATCGAGCATGTCCTCTACTACGGTTGCAAGCCCCCAGTCGCTGAGATCTCTCGGCGACAGGTCATAACAAATTTCTCTCAGTTTGGTGACAATGATTTCAAGCGACTTCAGGGATTCCTCTGTCGAAAAATCAACACTTGAACCAATATTTCGCTTGAGTGCCATAACATCTGAGATCACGGCATCGTGCAGATCTCTTGCAATACGCTTTTGTATTTCTTCCTGTTGAATCACCACCTTTTGAGCCAGATTTTCTCTTTCAAACATCAACTGCTCAATCGAGCGGGCCAACCTGGCATCGTCCACTGATGAAAGACTGGAACTCTGGACCGGCTGCTCGTTATCCTGAGTGGCACAAACCAGATCTCTAAAAAACATTCGCATCCATACCCGCAGATCTTCGGCCGATACGGGCATGCTGTCGCGAGTCCAGATGAATCGATCGTTCACCTTGAATAAATCCAGCCGCAACTTCAATCTGAGCGGTGCCTCAGCTTGAGAAAGCGCCATCAGATCCGAAGCCGGCAGTAAAAATATTTCCAGGGCATCAAAGCGGGTGCGGCATGAGAGTGCCCATGAAGCAGTGGAGGCTCGCCAGCGTGTATATACAATCGACTCAGTTGTTTCAGCAGCACCTGGGGCTTTGCTGACTTTCCGTTTTTCACTTACTTCAGAAGGAGCGGTCATGCTGATAAGCAAATGACCGCTCTGGTTATATTCAGCAGCAAAATGAGAAGTTAGGTCATAGAGGCGTGAAGCGAGCAGCCTGCAGGATCTTTCAGATTTTTCACAGTCATCCGTGTCTTTATTCAGCCGGTTTATCGACTGCCATTCACCGGCCCCCCGCAAACAACGCAACCAGCCTCTTTCTTGCAAAACTCCCGTGTCGAAGGTTTCAGCAAGCTTTGCATATTTGTCGAATTCAAGCACCGCACGCAGATCAGCGCTCGAGCTCCAGCTGCCGGAGCTCGAAAGAGATGCCTGTACAGACTGGCTTTGCGGGTTTGCCTGTGTACTGCGCCCCCCTCCTCTTGAAAGCGAGCGTCCGGTCCTGTTTTTCAGAAACCAGAGAAGCCTGTCGTAAGCTTCTTTAAGCCCTTTCATGTGGTGGAGTCCAGATTGCCGTAGCCGTTCTGAACAGCCCAGGCAATCAGTTCCTCCCTTGTTTTTAAGCCAAGTTTCAATAGAAGCAGCTCGCACTGTTTTCTGACTGTGGCCGGCGAAGTGAGGCGCTCTTCGGCCATGTCCTGGTATTTCATACCGCGAGCAAGCATTCTCAATACTTCCTGCTCTGATTTGGTCAGTTTTGTATCGCCGGTAGCCAGCGACTCGGAAAGAATCGGCTGTTTTCCCTGGGAAATCTCACGAATTGCATCGGCCACTCTGCTTACACTTTCTGATTTAAGCAAGTAACCGCAGGCACCAAGGGCAAGCACCGCCTGGACAAAAGCAAGCCTGGATTCGCCTGAGAATACAAGAACTTTAGACTGAAGCAGGTCACAGAACTCTTTGACCATGCTTTTAGGACCAAGACTGCCGGGCAAATGCAAGTCAAGAATGATTATTTGCGGGTGCAGTTCACGCGCCAGCTTCAGGCCTTCGTCCGAGTTAGTGGTCGCAGCAACGACCTTGATATCACTTTCCTGCGATAGACCAAAGCGCAAGCCGTCCAGGGTCACCTGGTGGTCTTCCAGAATCAATACTGAAATCGGCTCGGACATACTAGCTAATTATAGGATGCGACTTAGATTTCTGTAATCTTGGCAAGATAAACTCAATACTTATCTGAAGGTCATATTTCAAAAGTTTCACTGGGTTAAAATGTCCGAAATCATTGCTGGAAGCGATAGCCAGCAGTGGGATTAATTAGTATCGAATCCAAGACTCGAATAATTAAAAGACTCAACAAATATCACTGGAAACTACATATATGCAACGCATCATAAATACAGGTATTGTCGCTTTAAGCATTCTTTTATTTAGCATTACGCCCGCTTTTGCAGAATCGGACTCCGCAAACCAGGCCGCGTCAGGACGGCCCAAAATCGGACTGGCACTCGGCGGTGGTGGTGCCCGCGGTGCAGCTCATGTAGGAGTGCTGAAAGTTCTTGAAAAGGAAGGTGTCCCTATTGACTACATTGCCGGTACCAGCATCGGGTCCGTAGTTGGAGGCCAGTATGCAGCCGGGGTTACACTTGATGAAATTGAAAAAGAGTTCAAAAGCACAAAGCTTATGCATTCTTTTATGACCGTACCTCTCTGGGTGCGGATTGTAGTTGCTCCTGTTATGATCATGCCGAGATTCTTCGGCAGCCACCCCTACGATGGACTCTACCGAGGCAACAAGTTTCGCAATTTTCTTCTTAAAGAAGTACCTTCTTCAAGCCGCAACATAGAGGATCTAAAAATCCCCTTCGGTGCAGTTGCGGTAAGCCTGATTGACGGCGACCCGCATCTAATTCGCAAAGGCAGCCTCGGATACGCAATGCAGGCAAGCTGCGCGGTTCCGAGTTTGCGCAAACCGGTTCAGATAGGCGACAATCTTTTCTGCGACGGCGGCGTTTCTGCAAACGTACCGGTGAAGCAGGTAAAGAAAATGGGCGCCGATATCGTCATCGGTGTCTGTATCGACGAAAAAGTAAATCCGGAACCAATCGACTCATTCCGCAAGGTGGGCAGTGTCGCCAAACGCCTGATTAAATTGCAATTGCGCGATGTTGATGCACCTCAGCTTGCAGAAGCAGACCTGGTGATTCATCCAAACGTTGACGGCGTCAGCTTGATTTCAACAAAAAAAGAAGACGCGCTTAGAGGTGTGAAAGCCGGTGAAGATGCTGCCAGGGCCGCACTGCCTGCACTCAAGAAAAAACTTGCTGATGCAGGTGTAAGACTTGCCGGCAGCGCAGCAAACCCCAACTAAAGGTAGTGTCGAGCTGTAGGAAGCTTTTAGCTCCTGCGGCCGCAAGCGATCACGATACTGTATATGGTGGCTAGGAAAGGCCCTGAAAAATGAGCGAGGAAGCAGTTGAGAAAGGACATCCCCGGGGGCTCTATACCCTTTTTGCCACCGAGATGTGGGAGCGGTTCAGTTACTATGGAATGAGAGCCTTACTCGTTCTCTATCTGACCGCCACCTGGGAGAAGCACGGATTTGGGCTGGAGCGATCCGCGGCGCTCGAGATCTACGGCATCTTCACCGGACTTGTATACCTTACGCCAATTCTGGGCGGACTCCTGGCCGACAAGTACCTGGGACAGCGCAAGTCCATTTTGATTGGCGGCATATTAATGGCACTCGGACAGGCTACCTTAGCGATGAGCGAAGCCGGTGCCGTAGCCGAGCGAAACTTCCTTCTCAATATGGGTCTCGGGTTGCTTATTTTAGGCAACGGCTTCTTTAAGCCGAACATTTCCACCATAGTTGGTAAGTTATACGCAGAATTAGACCCCAGGCGCGACAGCGCTTTCACTATCTTTTACATGGGCATCAACCTGGGAGCCTTTCTCAGCCCCCTGATTTGCGGGACCCTGGGCCAGACGGTAAGCTGGGCCTATGGATTTGGTTCAGCAGCACTGGGCATGGTACTGGGACTGGTAACATTCCTTGTTTTCGGCAAGACACTGAATGATGCAGGCTTTCCACCCTACCGCACAAGCGACCAGATGCGGCTTACTCTGAAAGACTGGCTGGAAATCGTTGGGATCGTGATCTTCAACGCCCTTCTTGTTTTAGGCTTCCTCAATACATGGTCTTTGCTATCGCCAACGATCCAGAGTGTATTAACCTGGGGGGGCTTCATCCTGCTGGGTGCTGGTTTTGTCAGCGTGGTGACGATGAACACCAAAGGAGCGGATCAGTGGAGCAGAGTTGGCGTAATCTTTGTTTTAGCCATATTCACGATTTTTTTCTGGAGCGGATTTGAGCAAGCAGGCGGTACCTTCAACCTGTTTGCCAACGAAAACACCGATCTGAGCCTCTTCGGCAAGGCGAATTTCATACAGGCATCCTGGTTTCAGAGTGTCAACGCCATTATGATCTTCGCGCTGGCTCCGGTATTCTCGATGATGTGGTTGTACCTGAGTAGCATTGGAAAAAATCCCAGCACACCCGCCAAATTCGGCATCGGTCTGGTGCTGCTTGGTCTTGGATTCGTGCTCATGAGCATGGCAAACGGATACGCGCTTGCTGGTGATAAGGTAAGCCCCATGTGGCTGATCGGAGTCTATCTTCTGCATACGCTCGGAGAGCTCTGCCTGAGCCCCATTGGTCTGAGCATGGTTACTAAGTTGAGTCCGCCCAAGATCGTCAGCCTGATGATGGGCTTCTGGTTTGCATGCACGGCACTTGCCAACTACCTGGCCGCGATGCTTGAAAGCATATTGCACAAGTTCGATCTACCGCTTTTTCCATTTCTTGCGTGCCAGGGAATTGCCTCCGGTATCTTGCTACTGATTGCTTCGCCGCTGCTAAAGAAAATGATGCGAGGAATAGACTGACCGTGGCTTGAATTCCTGAATCGACTATTGATTTACTAACTGAGAGATTGCGGTTTTCAGACCCCGACCCTGCAGCTCTGAAAAATTCATAGTGCTTACGATGTCGTATTGGGCCTTTCGTTTGAGAAGTCCTGCATCCAGATCCTTCAACAGGCGACAGGCATTCCGGTCCTGACCGACCTGTAAAAATACGATTTTCAGCTCCTCTTTGTATTTCATTTTTTTGCTTGCCCGAATAATAGTACCTCTCAGAGATGCCTGATCGTCCGGCACACAGTCACTTAGAATCACCAGTAATAACGGTTTTCGATCCTTTTGCTCAACAGTTTTGCATTTTTCATAAAATGCATTCAGTTCCTCTTGCACAGCACCGGCAGTATTTGTGCCTCCATTTGGATCCAGGATTTCACTGTATAGTAAAAAATCGTCTCGAGGATATCTGCGCAAGCGGTTTGAAAAAGACAGGATCTTAAGCTTGCTGTTGATGCTTGCAAGTCCTGTCTGAAGTTTCGGCAACTCAGCTTTCAGCCATTCCCAGCGACTTTGAATCCTGTGGTCAGCTGAATTAGTACAATCCGTTTTGAGCATTGATTTTGAGCTGTCGACAAGAATTACTAGCTCATACTGAGAAAGCTTATCCAGCTCCTCATAAGCTTCTTCTTGAGACTGAAAACTATAGAAAGTTTCAGCAAGAGTACCGGCAACTGCTGTTTTTGAACTGAAAACAATCATTAATAACAGAAAGAGCATTAACAACAAGAGGAGGACCAATTTAATTCGCAAAGTTCTGCCAGCAAATACAGGTGCTCTCATAACGGGCTCCTTTTGCGTGCCATCTCACAGGCAAATGAATCAGCATTGAGCCATCCGGTTCCAGTTTCAGAGTTAAAATCTTTCAGCTGCATTGCTGAGTAAAGCAGCCACATCAAGTTAATTGAGCTGCAAAAGAATGCTTTATAATAAGGACGGCACAGAGAATCTATCCAAAATGAACTTCTGCTCAAAAATTTCAGCCATATCAGCCTTAATAGTATTTGCTTCGTTGCTTCTCTTTTCGGGAGCAGCTATTGCAAATGAAAGCAATCAGGTTCAGAACCAATCAGAATCTGCCCCTCTGAAATCAATTGTAAATGAGTCTCTGGAAGCAAGCATAGAACCAGGAGAAATAATTGAAAGAGGCAAACACGGTCTTAAAGTGACTGTCAAAAACAACTCCGACCGGGCTGTTATATTCAACGGCGAGAAAGCAAGCGTCTTTGTTCACGGCAATGAATACAAGTGCGAAAACATGGATGAGTTTGAAGACCTCTCAGGCAGCCAGCCGAATTTTCTCAGTGAACTGAACAGGGACACAAGATCAACCGTGGCTGCAGCAGTTAGTGTTGGTGGGTTGCAAACCGTGTCCGATTTACTTAAAAGCAGAAAACCAACCTTGGACAGGTTCGGCAAAGATGAGAAACGCCGGGAAGAAATACTGGAGCAGTTCGGGCAACGCATACTCTGGCCTGGTGATGCCAGCACAGGCATTATCATGTTTCCGGCAAGCGAGCCGCTGACCAATGCACAGGTCGCAATTCCGGTAAGCTCATTTTTCAACGCTAAAGACCAGGCTGTTTTATCAAGCAAATCAAAACAAGATAGTTCTAAAAGCAGCAAGTAGTTCCCACTCGAGCAGCAAAAATCTGCTTGCAATCACCGAATCTTGAATTAAAATGGTGTAAAAGCGATCTGCGTAATCCTGTAATTTTTGAAGCATATCACAAACTTTTGATCGCGCTTTTTCTCATGCATGAGGGTTTGTGTAATGCTTTCAATTGCCAGCAGAGTCAGGAACATGCTTAGAAGCTTTGGTGATTTTGCATTTACAAGGGCTCAGCTTTTAGCTTGTGGAAATAGCAACGCGGTCGATATTGAGCTATGCCGCCTTGTGAAAAAGGGTGTTATTACGCGGCTGGCCTCCGGTGTGTATATAAGCAGTACGGCAAAAAAGAACACCCCTAGTTTGCGTGATCTCGCAAGAATTAAAGCAGAAAGGTTTGGTAAGAAGTTACTTGAGTGTTTGAATAAGAGTCAGGGGCAAGAGGCAAATGTTTTCTTTACTAATGGTTCTTCTGGCTCGTTTGAGTCGATCCATGGCAGAGCTGGCTGGAAGCACCTGGCTCCACGCAAGCGAAAAGAAACTCCAGGCTTAAATCGGACTGAAAGCAAGTCGAGCATTGAGTCGGGAGTATGCCTGTGCCAGCGTCTGGCAGCCGCTGAGACATCCCTTAGCTTGCAGAAAGCCGACCCGGAAAGCGCCACTATGATTTTGAAAATGCTGCAGACCCTTGCAACGATTGTCGCTAACTGGGATCGCTGTAAATTAGCCACGGCACTTCAAAGCTGACTCTCTCACTGATATATGGTTCTTGCAAATGATGAAGTACAGATGAAGTCATGAGACAATCAGAGGCAAATTCATTTTAGTCTTGAAACTTTCAGATTGAAATCTGAAAGTTTTTCCTTCGATAAATCTTTCGTTCCAGCCTATTCTGAAAGATTTCCCTTCGATAAAGCTTTCGTTCCAGTCTAATCTGAAAGATTTCCCTTCGATAAAGCTTTCGTTCTAGTCTATTCTGAAAGATTTCCCTTCGATAAAACTTTCGTTCCAGTCTATTCTGAAAGATTTCCCTTCGATAAAGCTTTCATTCCAGTCTATTCTGAAAGATTTCCCTTCGATAAAGCTTTCGTTCTAGCCTATTCTGAAAGATTTTCCTTCGATAAATCTTTCGTTCCAGCCGAATTTGAAGATTCGCTAGTGCCTGAAGCCAGCGCCGCTAATCTTAGGCTCATGAGCGGAACGCGAAAGAAAATATTCCACCGCATGTTTCATATCTCTAATAAGCATGTCTGCCAGATCGCGGGTAAACCCTTCTTTGCAGACTGCCCTCAAAACAGCGAGATCCTGCCTGTTTTTCGGAAAGGTATAGGCAGGCAACAACCACCCTTTTTCACGCAGCTTGTCCGACATATCAAACACCGAAAAATTTGCTTTTGCATTCGTAGTGAAAGCAAATACAGGAATATCGCTACCGTCGGAAATCAGATCGAATGGACCCATTTTGGCAATCTGAGCTGAAAGATAAAGCGCCACATCCTGACTCGTCTGATGAATCTGGCGGTAACCTTCAAAACCCAGGCGTATTAGATTGTAATACTGACCAATCACCTGATTGCCCGGGCGAGAGAAATTGAGGGCAAAATTGGGCAAATCGCCACCAAGATAATTGCAGTGAAAAATTAGCTCCTTTGGAAGCTCGGAACTGTCGCGCCAGATGCACCAGCCTACACCAGGATAGACAAGCCCAAATTTATGACCTGATGTGTTAATTGATTTGACCCTGGGAATTCTAAAATCCCATTCCAGATCCGGTTGCAAGAAAGGAGCTACAAAACCGCCGCTTGCGGCATCCACATGAATGGGTATATCAAGACCCGTTTTCTTATTGAGTTCTTCAAGTGCGTCGTTAACAGCCCTTACGTTTTCATAGCGTCCGTCAAAAGTACTTCCCATAATCACAACAACACCAATAGTATTTTCGTCGCAAAGCTTCACAGCTTCCTCGGCGTTCAGGCAGAATCGCTCGCCTTCCATCGGCACAAAGCGTGGTTCAACTTCCCAGTAGCGGCAGAATTTCTCCCAGCAAACCTGAACATTGATACCCATGACCATATTCGGCTTCTCTGCCGCTTTTCCTTGAGCTTGCCGGTGTTTGCGCCACATCCACTTGAGCGCCATGCCCCCGAGCATCGCAGCTTCGCTCGAGCCTATCGTCGAGCAGCCGGTGGCTTCTTCATTTTCGGCAGCATTCCAGAGCCGGGCGATCATATTAACGCAGCGCAGTTCAATTTCTGCAGTCTGCGGATATTCATCTTTGTCGATCATATTCTTGTCGAAAGTTTCCATCATCAGCCGCCCTGCCTCATCTTCCATCCAGGTAGTGACAAAAGTAGCTAAATTCAATCTGGAGCTGCCATCCAGAATCAGTTCGTCTCTTATAAGGTCATATGCAATTTTCGAATCCAGACCGGTCTGAGGAATCCTGTATTTCGGAATTGGCTCCCTCATGGACCTCGAACCGTATGCCGGCGTCAGATTCGAACTTGTGGCTTTATGATGGCTGACCTTTTTATGCACCATTGAAATTGCTCCTGATATCTTCGCTTTGCTGCCTTGACTGACCTGCAAGCGCGGCACGATTATACGCCAGATGCTTGAATAAATTCTCAATCCAGATTCAGGCAGATCTAAATTGATCGTGCAATATTGGTCGTGCATTCTTAACCGATAAGACTATTTCGTAGCAGCTGCAACAGCAGCAAGTGAAACTTTATCACCACGCTTGTAAAACGACTCGGCGCTCAATTCCACTGATGCAGCCCCAGCGCTCTTGCCTGCTTTGAAGTAAACAAAACCACTTGTGCTGTCACCCGGCCAGAGCACTCGTTTTGAGAATCTTGCCAGCTTGTCTCTGCGACAAATATTGTCATATCCATAGCGTTTGTCTATGGGGCCAAGCAGCCGCACTTCGCCTTCCACTGTTTGCACCGCTCCAACAGTAACCGCAGCGCTAAGCGTATTTTCAAGCGAACGCAGGCCATAGCCCGACGGATTGTCCGGGCAAGAAATATGCTTTGAAATTTCAGCCATTGAAAGAGCCCTTATCTTCTCAGACCCGTGAAAGCTGAGACTTGCATTTTCGGCGTCAAAACTAAGCGGTCGGTCTGTGTTGTTCTTTATGCTTAGCTTAAATGCCACGCTACCTCTGTATGGAGCTTTAGCCGGCTCTATTTTAATCTCGATTTTTTCCTTGAGTTGAGCTATCGGCAGCAAAGTCTCCTTTTCTTCCTGACCGGCAAAGGGCAGATTCATGTTTTGAAAGAACTTTGCAGGGTCGCCTGTTGCATAATCTCCGGGCAGGTCTTTAATCTGAGCCGAAGCAGGCATAAGAACGAAAAAACCGCAGAGAACAGCAGTAAAGCAGCTGAGAAAAGCAAAGCAACCGAGAAAGGAAAGACAAGCGAGAAAGGAAAAACAGCCGGAAAAGGACAAGCGGCCGGGAAAGGAAATGCAGCCCCTCAAAGAAACACAGCATAAATGAAACACACTAGTTGTTTTTTTCATCACCTGAATATCCTTTTGTAAGAGTATCGATCGAAATGAGACCTGTGTCGTGCAGAAGCTGTGCCTGAGCCAGATTTGAGCTTACAATCGCCTGAGCCTTGGAGCTCAAGGAATTGAAATAGTCCCGCTGTGCCTGTATTAACTCCAGATTGGTGCCCACACCAGCACGCAAGCGCAAATTTGCCAGCCTGAGCGCTTCCTGCGCCGACCTCACGCCGTAAGCAGCACTGTCTATCTGTTCTCTGGCTGCAACTTTGGAGCAATACGAGAATCTTACCTGTTCCTGCACCGTAAGAAGTTGCTGGTTTGCTTGCAAAAGTGCCTGTCTTGCAAGACTGCGCGCAGAAAGTATATTGCCGACCGATCCTTGACCCAGGTTGGGAAGCGACCAGGCGATTGAAAAACCGGCCTGAAAAGTATTGGTCAAGCCCGGAAAAACCCCCGCAGACGCAGTGTTTGCACCACTAATATTTGAGCCTGAATTGCCGGTTATTGTATTTACGTTGAAATTCGGCGCCACCGCCCCTGAGGTCACCAGACTTCCGGATTGTGTATTTGCAATCGGGTTGCCGCCGCTTGCAGCAACCACCGTGGCAGAAGTATTTGCACCGGATGTTCCGGAGTTGTTTCCAGCCGGAGAAAAGCTTGCTGTTTGATTCAGCTGAGTGTTGTTTGCAGTCCCCACGCCCTGAGAGCTGGCAACCTGGCCCTGAGCAATGCCGCTCAACTGGTCCGAATTCTCTGCCGGATAAACCGTTGTGCTTGCATGTGTGTAGGTGGTAAAAAATGAAACCGACGGATACAAAGAAGCGGAAGCAAGCTGCAGGTTACGGTTGGCCGCGAGCCTGAACCATTCGTATTGTTTGAGCTCAGGTCTCTTCAGAAGGCTTTGATTCATGAGCTTTGCAAACCTGACTTTATCATTGACGATCGACATTTCATCCAGGCTTTCTTCAAAAGGAACGAAATTTATTGCCATCGGTATGTTCAAAGCAAATGCAAGTGCCATAGCAGCCTGCCTGCTCTGGGTTTCTTGGGCTAGCAAGGCCTGCTCGTCTGAAGCCAGCTGCGCCCGCGATTGCATGATTGCAAATTGAGTTCCGGTGCCAGCTTTGTATAGATCATTATTCAGATCAAGCTGGTTTCTGGAGAATTCATAGGATCTGGCTCTAATCTGCAAGAGAGTATTGTTCAGAAGCAGATTGTTGTACTTTGTATATACGTCTAAAAGACTGTCGTTAACAGTGGTATTCAGAGCTTCACGCCAGCCCTTCATCCGGTAATACTGCGCAAGGGCCGAATAAAATATGCCACCACCCTGAAATACCGGATAGCGAACTGTCGTTTGAAAAACTCGCGAATTTGAAGATGTTGTGATCGGTCCAATGCGGGAATTGCTGAGCCCCCAGCTTGTTGAAAAGCTCGGAAGATAGCCTGCCAGCTTGGAAAGAAACTGGTACTTCTGAAAGCGGAAGCTTTCTTTTGAAATTCTTATAGGCAAATTCTGTGTAAGCGCCAGTTTAAGGGCCTCTTCAAGTGTGATTATTTCGTTATAACTAGCTTCAAGCCTGATCGGATGAGTAAATGCTATCGGAGGCAGTCTGTTTGATCTGAGTGGGCCAAGGCTCAATCTCTTGTCTTTTTCATGATCCGGAGCGGCTTCATAAGGAAGTGGCAACTCTTTGAAATACTGGTGCTGCTTCTCCCCTGCCGCCATGAGCTCAGGCGGATTAAACCCGAAACAATAGAAAACTAATAGAAATGCAATAATCATGGTTTGATGCGAGGGTCGTTGAACCTGATTGCTTCTGAGAATCCGAGTGTGAGCGTTTCCACTGAAATAAGTCCGGTGTCGTGCAATAGTTGTGCCTGAGCGAGATTAGAAGCAGCTATCGCCTGAGCCTGGCTTGTAAGGGCTGCTATGAAATCACGCTGAGCCTGAATCAGTTCCAGATTAGTGCCAACTCCTGTTTGTAAGCGCAAAAGTGCCAGCCTCATTGCTTCTTTGGACGAAGCTACACCGTATGCGGTGCTGTCAATCTGGGCCCTGGCACTAATAGCATTGAGATAAGCCGCACGCACCTGTTGGTCTACTAATAAGAGCTGCTGGTTTGCCTGAAGCATCGCCTGCCTTGAGAGTGCCCGGGCAGAAACTATGTTACATACATTTCCAAGTCCTAAGTTAGGCAATGACCAGGCTAGAGAAAAGCCCATTTGAAAAGTGTTGGTGAGACCGCCGAATACTCCGGCCGCTGCGTTGCTTGAGCTGGCAACGCCAGTAGTGGTGGAGCTAGCTGCCGCGTTGCTTGAGCCGGCCGCCGTATTGTTTGCGGAGCCGGCAGCAGCAGCAGCAGCAGCATTTCGTGCTGAAATTGCGGCAGCGTTTGCTGCATTTCGTTGAATCAAAGCCAGCGATTTTCTTGCCGAGCTCTGGTAAGTGGATGTGCTTGCATGTGTATAGTTATTGAAAAAGCCAACACTTGGATAAAGCGGTGTTGCCGCAATCTGCACATTGCGAGCCGCACCCACCTGAAAGAGCTCGTACTGCCTGAGCTCAGGTCTGCGGCTCAGTGCCAGTTCAAGCAGTCTTTCGACTGCGACACTCTCATTGATAATATTGCACTCCGAAAGGAGTTCTTCGGCAGGCATAAGATTAATGGCAAGGGGTGCATTCAATGAGTAAGCAAGCACAAGCGCAGCCTGCCGGCTTGCAACTTCCTGGGCAAGCAAGGCTTGCTTGTCCGAAGCCAACTGTGTCCTTGATTGCATAATTGCAAACTGCGTGCCGGTGCCGGATTTATAAAGAGCGTTGTTTATATCGAGCTGCGCTTGAGAAACCTGCAAAGACTTAGCTCTAATTTGCAGCAAAGCATTGTTCAGCCTGAGATTGTTGTAGTTCTTAAAAACGTCAAGCAGTGCATCATTTATGCTGGTGAAATAAGACTGCCTCCAGCCGCGCTCACGGTAATACTGGGCTAGGGCCGTATAAAAAACATTGCCGCCGACAAAGACCGGATAACTGAGCCTGTTGTTATAAACGCGGGCATTTGAGCTATTCCCGGAAGGATGTATCCATGAGTTGGTCAGGTTCCAGTTGGTAGAATAACTGGGAAGATAATCTGCCATTTCTCCGAAGAACTGCCATCTCTGGTAGTTCCAGCTCTCTTTTGCAATCCTTATCGGCAGGCTGAATTTCAATACATAACGCAGCGCCTGTGCCAGAGTCAAGGGTTCGGTATAGCTTGCTTCAAGCCGGATTGCCTGAGTTGAAGTCAGAGGCAGCAGCATGGATTTTTTCAGAGGTCCCAGATCAAGAACTTTGTTCAACTCGTGATCTAGAGCCGGTTCTTTCGGCAGCTCTTTCAATTTGAAATTGCCGGGTATAAAATTAGCCTGCGCAGGCGGGGATGAAACGGGATTTCTGGCTCTGTCGATTGGATCGGCTGCAAAAACCTTGCCTGCAAAGAAAAGTCCTGCACTAGATCCTGAAAGGAATGTTGCTAAGAGCAAAAAACAGACTCTGCTTGCAAAAGAAATTCTAATCAGTGAATTTCCTTCAAGCGACTTTCTAGCCTGCGATTCAACGGCTCTGCTTGTGAATATATGCACTTTGCATAAAATTACTGGCAAAATCGTTATATATTCGAGCATAATCTTTCTTGTAACGCTTGCTTGAACACTAAAACGCGAAATCGAGCCTTCGATTCAATCGCTAAAATACAAGCAATGGAGCTTTTACTCTAGTGTAATATTGATGCGTCGGCAAAGATTTGGATAAGTTTATGTTGGGCAGCACTCAGGCAAAATCAGTCAGCGGGGCACAAAAGAAAAAGCCCTGGTTCAAAAGTGCGTTCTTGCTTTTTTTTCTTATAGGCTTTGCAGGCACTGCGGCTCTCATTTACTATTACTTCGGCAGCAAAGACAATAGCAAAGACTGGCAGAAAAACACTGTGAAGGTTGAGCGCGGCAGTATAGATGTGCGCATAATCGCAACCGGTACAGTAAAACCCGTAAGCGAAGTGAAAGTCAGTCCTAAAAGCACCGGCTTGATAAAAGCCTTAAATGTAAAGCAGGGAGACATTGTAAAGGCAGGGCAGGTGCTTGCAAAAATGGACGACAGCAATCTGCTTGGGCAAATTGAAGCTGCCCGCGGCACGTATCTGATTGCACAGGTTAACTATGACAAGGCGGTGGCCGGCAGCCGCCCTCAGGAAGTGGCAATTTCTCGCTATCAAGAAAAACGAGCAAAAAACATAGTTCAGCAAGCCGAACAAAACATCATCCGCTTGAAAGCTCAGGTTGAATCCATGAAACAGCAATCACTGCGCGATGACACCATGGCTGAACGACAGGCTTACTTAGAAACCCAGGGTGCAGTGTCCGATCAGGATAGATTGAACGCCGAAACCCAGGCAAAAATGTCGAGAGCCAATCTTGAGGCTGCAAGCAGGGAACTGGCTCAGGCAGAAGCCGCACTTGCCCAGAGCAAGGCTGAACATAACGCAGCTGAAACTCAGGCGGAACTCACAAGTATCGGAAATAGAAAAGAAGACATACTTGCAGCCAAGCTTGCGGTGATGCAGGCAAAAGGGAATCTGGACACGCTAATGAGCCAGCTTAATGACATGACAATCAGAGCACCTTTTGACGGCGTGGTCACGCAGAAATACGCAGACACAGGCGCAATCGTCACACCAACAACTTCCGCTGCAACTACATCGGCAACTTCAAGTTCGATAATCGCACTTGCAGGCACGCTTGAAATTGTGGCTCAGGTTGCCGAAACCGACATCGGCAAAATTGAGATAGGCCAGCCTGTTGAAGTGATTTCAAATGCATATCCGGAAAAGGTTTTTCACGGGAAAGTAACACAGATAGCACCAGAGGCGGTTGTAACCCAGAACGTAACTACCTTCGAAGTGCATACTTCAATCGACGACGACCGCGATCAAAAACTGCTTTCGGGCATGAATGTCAGCGCTCGTTTTGTGGGAGGCAAACTTGAAAATACGCTTCTGGTCCCGACTGTCTGTATACTTTCAAAACACGGTAAAACAGGGGTTCTTGTAAGCGACAAAAATGGCAAGCCTGAATTCAAGCCGGTAAAAACCGGACCAAGCCAGGGTGTAAAAACAGCAATAGTAAGAGGGCTGGACGACGGCGAGCTCGTCTTTCTGGGCTTGAGCAAAGAGCAACTGGAAGAACAGGGATATGGATCAAACAACAAATCAAACCGGGGCGGAGGCGGCAGGGGCGGCAAATCAGCACCGATTCCGAGATCGCTTAGCCGCTAATTATACAGGTCTGTGATGAAGCAGGTGTGCTGTGAATCTCATTGAACTTATTGCAATCGCCTGGCAGGGTATAGCCGAAAATAGAATGCGCAGCATCTTGACCGTGCTGGGGATAATTATCGGAATTGCTTCAGTTATTATCCTTCTGGCAATCGGGCACGGGGCCTCACTTGAAACCCAGAAACAGATTCAGATGCTTGGTTCGAATTTGATTTATCTGAGACCTGGACAGGCAAGCAGCTCAAGCGTCTCGATGGGACACAGCACCGGCGCCACTCTTACCTATGATGATGTGGCGGCAATCAGAGATATTTGCCCGGCTGTCGGTGCCTGTGCCGCCATGTACGACTCGATGCTGCAGGTTCAGTATGCCGGCCAAAATACACTCACTCGCATTTCGGCCACAGAACCTAATTACTGCGAAATTCGCAACTTCCACACTCAAAAAGGCCGATTTTTCAACCAGGCCGACATGGACAGTTATGCGCGGGTTTGCGTCTTAGGAGACACTGTCGCCAAAGACCTTTTCGGAGAAGATAATCCCTGCGGCAAGTCAGTTTTAATTCGAGGTGAGTTATTTGAAGTCGCGGGCGTAATGGAACACAAAGGCATGAACCAGTGGGTCGACAACGATGATGTTGTTTTCGTGCCTTTAACTACGGGCTACAATACCTTATTCGGCATCAACGCCTCAACCGGGCGCTCGGTCAAAAGCGTGGTCATAAGCGCCCGAGAAGAAGACGAAGTGTATCAGGCCGAATTCCAGATAAGTAATTTGCTGAGACTCAGACACAATATAGTTTCTCCTTTCCCTGATGATTTCATGATCAGAACCCAGGCTGACTTAATGCAAACAGCCCAGGAAGTAACCCAGGTTTTTACGGTTTTGCTGGGAGCCACAGCCGGAATTTCCCTGCTTGTGGGAGGAATCGGCATCATGAATATAATGCTGGTTTCCGTATCGGAGCGAACCCGTGAAATAGGCATTCGCAAAGCCATTGGAGCACGCTATCAAGATATACTCTGCCAGTTCGTAATCGAAGCGATCGTGCTTTCTTTATCCGGAGGACTTATGGGTATCGCACTGGGACTTTTCGGTGCAGACCTTGTCGGCAAACTAATGAACTGGACGACGCTTGTAACTCCGCTATCGGTTCTTTTGTCTTTTCTTGTTTCAATTGTGATCGGATTGTTTTTTGGAATTTATCCGGCAAGGCGGGCAGCCAAACTGGACCCGATAGTCGCGCTCAGGTCTGAATGAGGAAAGCAAAATTGACTGAGCCGCTTATAGAAATACGAGACCTGAGCAAAACTTATGTTCTTGGTTCCGAGCCGTTGAATGCGCTCAATCATTTGAACCTGAAGATACAGGAAGGCGAATATGTAGCCATTATGGGCGCCTCCGGCTCCGGCAAATCCACGCTCATGAATATTATCGGCTGCCTGGACAGGCCCAGCCATGGAGAATATTTGCTTTGCGGCAGGCCGATACAGGATCTGAGCGAAGACGAACTGGCTGGAATCAGAAATAGCACTATCGGCTTTGTTTTTCAGCAGTTTAATCTGCTTCCAAGAATGTCCGCTCTCAAGAACGTGATGCTGCCACTAACATATGCCGGAATCGAAAAAAGCGAAAGACTTGAGCGAGCCCAGAATGTTCTTACACTGGTTGGTTTGAAAGACCGCATGCAACATAAACCGACCCAGCTTTCAGGCGGACAGCAACAACGAGTATCCATAGCTCGGGCACTTGCATGCAGGCCAAAAATTTTGCTTGCAGACGAACCGACCGGAAATCTGGACAGCATTATGGCCGGTGAAATACTTTCTTTGATAGATAATCTGGTGCTGGAAGGAATGACGGTGATTCTTGTTACACACGACGCCGAAACCGCTAACCATGCCGATCGCATTATTCGCATCAAAGACGGGCAAATAATTTCGGACAGCAGGAAACTCAAGGAAAAAAGCAGTCTGGAAGTGGAAAATTCATGAAAAACAGAGCTTTTTTTCATATTTAAAGCATAGAGCTAACGAATTTTACACAATTGCTTCCCATAATGGGTAAATACTTAGTACATAGTATTTCTCGGATTCTGCAGTGTTTTCCAAACCCTGTGTTCCAGAGACAATGATTCCGGACGGACTAAATAACGATCGCCTATGGGGGTGTGTTGTGTCAATACTCAGTAAGCT
The DNA here is from genome assembly GCA_964615655.1 of uncultured Candidatus Obscuribacterales bacterium. Lineage (GTDB taxonomy): Bacteria > Cyanobacteriota > Vampirovibrionia > Obscuribacterales > Obscuribacteraceae > JAIEPM01. The sequence continues at coordinate 39,184 of CAZTQO010000049.1, forward strand.
GTCTCAATGCTTAGTGCTTTCACTCACCCTTTGTGGAATCTGTTACCAGGCGCCTGCAAATGCCCAGGCTACACAGGCATACAGCCCTGTCAAGGAACAGCAGTTGTATGAGAATCAGGCCAAGAACGAAGAAGTTCGCAGCGCCAACAAGAAAAATACTCAAAGCAAAGCCCAGAACCAGCCAGGGCAGGGCATGGGTTCGCAGAACTCATACGGTTTCGGTATGAATGAATCCACACAGCAACAGGCTATGCAAACCAACCCGACAGGTGGCGGCGGCGGTTCCGGAGCAGGTGGTGGCGCCCAGACCATGCTTGAGGGACTCGATCAGGACCTTTACTGGAACCAGGGTCAATATAACGAAGTTTCAGCAGCAGAAGGCGCTGCATCCGGCGCCTATGATTCATTCCTGAAAAGACCTCTTACTGTTTATCCGATGAAACTTCCTGCCCCGGGTGACAATGACCTTGCCGCAGGTGACTTCCAGCTTGGTGGACGATCAGGCGGTGGCGGCGGCGGCGCATCTGCCGGCACCTGCGGCGGCAGTAAAGGTTGCGGGGGCAAACCGAACGCCGCTGCACCTGATGCGGCCGGTAAAGCTAATGCTGAAGCAAAAGGTGAACAACAGAAGGACCAGCCCAGCGCTACAAGTAACCAGTCCAAATCGAATGCCCAAGGCAACCAGGCCTCAGCCGCAAGTTCGGCTGGCGAAGACGCAATGGAATGTTTGATGAATGCCATGGACGGCATGACCCTGAGTTTAATAAACGTAGCCAACGAAGATGCAGGCAGCCCCTGTTCTTCAAACCAGATTTCCAAAACATACTCAAACGCAGTCTGGATGGTTATGAAAATGTACAAGGCATGCTTCTTGCCGATGGCCATACTATTTCTGCTGCCCGGTGCTCTGATAACCAACATCAAAACATTTATCAGCTTCGGTTTTCTTCTTAACAGCAATGATGAAGACGCAGTCAATCCATGGACCGGTATCCTCAGATCTATTATCGCCATCTTCCTGATTCCAATGACCCAGGTAATCGTGAGTTATATGGTCGATGTAGGCAATTCATTGCAAAATGCCTGCAAACCCTATGTAAATGTTCCTTTGATTATTCTCTGGGCTGAAGAACAGGTACAAATTTTCAAACCCGACCAGCAGGGTAATCCGATTAAGAACCTTCCTAACGTGCCCTTTGCTCCCTGGCGCGGCAAGTTCGCCGGTATGCCAGTTGGAGGAGCAGTACTGGAGCAGGTTAGCGGACTGGACGCGGCATTATCCGAACTTGCCAACGAGTGTGCTCACATATTGTCCGAGGGTCTGACTATCGCCCATGCCTTCCAGGTGGTGATGATCTGTTATCTTTTCCTGCTCGGGCCGCTTGCTGCAGCATTTTTTGCCTGGCCGTCAGTGGGGAGGGATTTGTTCCGTAAAGCTTTTGCATCCTGGGTTGATGGAGTTGTTATTCTTTCACTCTGGAAATTCTGGTGGAACGTAGTTCTTATTTGTATGACAGTTCGCTGCGAATCAGGAGCACTGAATCCCTTTGATCCTTTCGAAGTCTATTATCTGGCCGCATTCCTCTGCATATTGATGTTCGTACCATTTAATCCGTTTGATTTCAAACCGGGCGAAATCGTAGGACATGCAATGAAACAGGCTGAATCTGTGGCTGCCAAAGTTGCTCAGGGCGGCAAAGGTGGTGGTTCAGGCGGTGGCGGCGGCAAAGGCGGCGGCAAAACCATGCCCGGCTAGAAAATGAGCTAATATGTTAGTGTCTTGAGAATCACTGAATCATCTCACTGGTTTGACATTCACTGAATTAGGCAGATTGAAATATGAGAATCTCTTTGAAGCTATTGGTTACAGTGTTCGGCGTATCAGCCTGTCTTTCAGCCTGCACATCCTCCTGTACTGAAGCACCAAAAGAAGACCAGAGCCTGGGTCTGCTCAATCAAAACCAAAACAACACGGACTTCTCAAGTTCATCTTCAGGCAACTTCAATGAGCCGGAAGGTCCTCAGTATCAGCAACCGGGAATGGACGTGCTTAAAGGAAAGCCCCAGCTTTTTCCAGCTAGATATCCGGCAAAGCGTTATCCGGGCTCAAGAGTAGCACTTGTAGATGTAAGACCAAACCGCCCGGCTGGTTACAAAAACATGGTGATGCTCACCACCTCCGACCAGACCCCGAGAATTTCCAGCTTTTACACAGAACAGATGATTACCGAGAACTGGCAAAAGGTCGGCGAATATAGAAACGAGATTTATGAAAGCACAAAATGGGTCAAAGGCAATCTGGAGTGTGAAGTGAGAATCTCTCCCGACCTCACGAGCCAGACCGACAAAAAGAACGTCCAGCTTCTTTACGGAATCAGACCGAAATCCATTGTTAAAGTCAAAACCAACTAAGACAAAACACTTCAAATAGTACTAATATCTTCGGGTGCTTTCTTTATCTTGTTTGTTCAGGGCATCCAGATCTCCCATTTCAGCCTGTGTTTTAAGCCTTTTCTTTACTTGCTTTTCAACTTCAAGCTGTCGAGATTTTTCTTCCTCTTCTTCTTTAAGCTTGAGTGCTTCTTTTTCAAGTTCAGCATCAGCCAGAACCTTATCAGGATTGTTTTTTGTTTGTTTGAGCCTTTCCTTGAGCATGGCCACATTGTCTCTCTCTTCTTTGCTCTGGGCAAGTGCTTCTGCCTTTGAAATAGCAAGTTCCGCCCGGTCAAAGTCAGTTGCTTTTATACAGATTGCAGCCAGATACGCCCATCGTTGTGAGTCTTGAGTTACCGGGTCACTTAGAAACTTGCCCAGAACTTCCTCAATTTCTTTGTACTTTCGCTGTCTTTCAAGCGCATTTATGTAGGGTCTGAATGCTCTTATATCTTCAGGATTTGCCTCGATTGCTTTCTTAAAAGGCTCCTCGGATCTGGCATATTTTCGCTGAAAATACCTGGTCAAACCCAGATTCAACCAGTATTCGGAATTCTTGGGTTCAAGCTGGCATGCTTTCAAATAACAGTCTTCCGATTTCTCCGGATCTTTCAGAAGGCGCCAGACTTCACCCAGTTTCGCCCAGTAGCTTGCTTCATAGGGATTCAGCAAACAGGCCCGTCTCAAATAATGTTCGGCACCTTCAAGATCATTTTTGTCGAACAGAAGCAAACCTATGGTCTGCCAGTATTCAGCATTAGTCTTATCAAGTTCGGCTGCCTGCCTGAACTCAGTTTCGCTTCTTTGAAGGTCATCAAGAACCCAGTGATACTTTCCGGAAAGATACCAGAAACGTGCAGAGTCCTTCTCCAGACTCGATGCTCCTTTAAGTGTTTTTTCCGCCTCGTCTACCTTGCCGGCTTCCTGCAAAATAAATGCCAGCTGGGCCAGAGCCACCGGATTTGCCGGGTCCAGACTCACAGCAGTTCTTGCAGCCTTTTCAGCTTCTATCAAACGATCAGGTTTATAAGAAAGACAGTCCGCCAGATTGAGCCATGCATCAAAATTTTTCGGCTGAAACTTAATCACTTCTTTGTAAGCTGCTTCGGCTTCTGAATATCTGTGCATGCTCAAAAGCGTATCTCCAAGACTGAGATAAAATCGCCAGTCACCGGGATAGGCTTTTATTGCGATATTGTAGTGTTTTTCTGCATCCTGCAGCATATATCTTCCTTGCAGCGCATTTGCCTGCTCATACGATTCTCTAGCTTTGAGCCAGTCTACAAGGTTACCGTTCCAGGGAAACTCAGCAAGCAAAAAGAAGCTCGAGCTTGCAATCAGAACAAAGAACAGAATCGAAAGCACGAAGACGCGTTTGTTCTTACCCTTCGAGCTTCCACCAGTTTCATTCTTTTTGAAAAAAAATAGCTTCACTTCAGCTCTCTACTTTCTGAAACCAGCTTCTGTGAGAGCTGGAATCCAGTGCTCTGTCCACGAGTTCTCGCATTTCTTCCTGGAAAAATGTTGCCATTTGCGGACGAGTATTGAAAACAAGCACCATGGTTCTACCGTCCAGTTTATGCACAACAAGAGCAGTTGAGCCAGGCAGACAACCTTCCTTTTTAATTGTGAAACTGCGCTCCTTGACTGCTGGTCCTTTTTTTCGGGCTAGTTCTACTTCCCAGCCCATAGCAAAATAGTGATCTGTTCCGTTCCAATCGTCAAGTTTGGGTTTGGCTATCATTGTTTCAAGCATTGCTTTTGAAAGCAGGGCTTTGTTTTGCCCTTTTTCGCCAAACAAGCATGAAGTAAAATTTGCGACCTCGTACGAGCTTGCAATCCAGCCGCAATCGGCTGTCATAGCTTCCAGATAAAAATCGCCCCCATATTCAAGCGGCACATATCCTTTTACGTTCGGACAGACGCAATAACCTTCGGCTTCACCCGGAAAGGCATAATAATGGACTTCTCCAGCTCTTGCTTTGCGAGTTTTACCCGGAAACACGTTTACTATCCCCATGGGCTCGAAAATCTGGGTTCTGACATACTGATCGTATTTCATGCCGCTCAGTTTTGAAACCAGTTCGCCCAGTACAGCATAACCTAGGTTTGAATAACAGAATTTGCTGCCGGGATTAAAATCAAGCCGCCTTGTGTACTCATAACGAATTATTGCTCTTGCAGTCGGTCTCAATGAATTACTGTACTCCAGAGCCGCATGCTGGCAAATAGGCATAAACATCGGGTCACCAGCTGCATTTCTGTCCCAACCGCCGCTTCCTTCAAGCAAGTTCCTGACCGTTATTTCATTAACTCTTGCTTCCGGCTGCCTTGATGGGTCTTTTTCCGGGGGCAATTCTAAAAGCGGAAATGCACGGCTTTCAAAGCTGAGTTTTTTTTCTTCAATCAGCTTCAAAACTGCAACTGCGGTAAACAGCTTTGAAATGCTACCCATGCGAAAAAGCGATTCGGTAGTAACCGGCTCTTTCTTTTCCTTGCTTGCATACCCATAGGCTCTTGAAAAAACCAGCCTGCCTTTGTATACAATTGCAGCCTGCGCGCCGGGAAGTTTCCACTTTTCCATAAACTGAAGCAGCTCATTGTCAAAATCAGCCATTTCAGCAACTCTAGTACCGTTTACTGGAATCAGATCCAGTTTTTCCTGAGGAAGTTTTTTCAGCTGAACTCCTGCCACAGATTCGTCTTCTGCAATTGCAGCGGCAGCAAGCATAGAAATGAAAGCTGATAAAGGCAGGCATAGAATCAACAAACTAAGGACTTCTCTCATTTTCTTGACTGTCCTTTGCTTTGCTTTGTATTATGCAATTTCATAAGCGGTGAGAACATGTTTTCCAGATTTCAATTCTTAAAAAGAACAGCTTTATTAGTTTTGCCCGTATTTTTGCTCAATTCCTGTGCTGAAAGACTGAGCGATAACGACTGGCAGAAAGAGCATGAGCTGAAAGAAAGCATGACACGCATCCAGGTGGGTGTCGAGCATTTTGCCGCAGATCACGGCGGAGAGCAGTATCCGACCGAGCTTGATGATGAATTCAAATCTTACTTGCCTGGAGGAGTTGAAGGTTCTCAGCCTGCAATCTTCGGTCCCATAAACCCATTTTCCGGCAAAAACGAGTTTCCGACCGTAAAAACTCTGGTGAAGGATCTACATACAGCCAGATTCGGCGAAAGAATCAAATTGAAACCGGGCGAAATACTTTACTGCCCATTAGACAACGGCAAGGGCTATGCAATACTTGCAGGAGGCTTCGACGGCAATGCAATGCTGGATGACAAAAATCCCGGTCAGGTTCTGGTTTTGAGCAACTACGAAGACTGATTGTGTAAAGAGCAGAAAAGAAAGAGCCGGTGCTTTAATACCGGCTCTTTCTCAATTTGTTATTGCTGGTCGTTTTGCTGCTGCTGTTTTTTCAGAGCTTCCAGCTGTGCTTGTTTTTCCTCTTCGCTTTGCTTTTGTATTGACTTGGCTCTGCGCTTGAGGTTGGCGATCGAGAGTCCGCTTGTCCAGTCAGCAGCGGCTTCGCGCTTGCTGTGTTCGGTGACTCCATCCTGCCTTGGTCCACCGGTTTGAGGACGTTGTCCCAGCGGTGTCGATTGGCGTTGACCCTGTTGTTGACCGCCCGGGTTCTTGGACGGTGTTTTGGACAGGAGTTTGCGTGGTGCCTGGCCTTTCTGTCCACCCATGGATGAGCGTCCATAGATCTGGTTTCCAGCACCAGATTGGGTCGGCGACTGGCCTCTGATTGCTCCGAGAATTGAGGCAGCACCAGCTCCGTAGACACCGGCTTCGCGTGGTCTTTGCTGCTGAACCTGCTCTCTGATTTCTTTCTGGCGTTGCTCTTCCAGCTGCCTGTAAGCTTGCTGTTCAGCTTCACGCTGTTTGGACTGCTGCTCAACAGCCTGCTGGTAGTATTGCTCTGCCTGCGGATTATTGAGCTGAGCACCGGCACTGAGCGCAGCTGCCTGAGCCTGGGCCGACTGCTGGGCATCCATCTGCTCTCTGTACATGCCCTGCTCCTGGAATTGAGCCTGGGCCTGATATTGAGCTTGCTGCTGGGCCTGGGCATCCATCGAGCTGCTATTGGAATTGACATAGTCAATTGCCGCAGGGTCGATAGATCCAGACTGATAATAGAGGTTATTATCAGAGCCGGTCGAGCTGTAAGAAGTACCTGAATAATCCATGCCCGCGTAGCTGTCGCTGCCGTAGCTGGCATAGCCATCAGAGCTGTATCCGGCATCATACTCGATTGTCGGAATGTCGGCATTTCCACCCGGTATGCTCGAATAATCGACACTGTCTCTGGCAAAAGAGGAGCCAGGCGTGAAAGTATTCGAATCATAGCTACCGGATGCGTTGACATTGATGTCAGCTGAAGCAGAACCGGTAAAGCCCTGAGGTGTGTATGTCAGCGAATTCGGGTCGATATTGACGTTGTTGCTGGCACGAGCCATAGCATCGTTCATATAAGATTGCGTTGCATTTGGATCTGCAGCTACCGGGCCGTTGCTTGCAACACTTGTATCGGGTGGTCCGTTGAGACCCTTGATACCGCTGTCGTCTCCGGAGACCGAATTGCGAGCCACATATTGCGGGTCTGCCGGGCTGTTTGCATTCGGCAGAGGCTGCGGTGCGGCGTTTGGATCCGGACCGAGCTTGGCCATGCTTGCATTGGGATCAGGACCATTGGGATTGAGTCCATTCTGAGCTTGCATACCGTTCATACCGGGTGCATTCACAGACGGGTTCATTGAAGCAATCTGCTGGTCGATCTTGTCTTTGGCTTGCTGGTTGGCAAGATCCTGTGCAGCCGCTTTGTTTGCAGCATTCTGCGAGTCTTGCTGTGCAAGCTTGTCTCCCTTTTGATCTTGCATCTGGGCAAGAGCCTGCTGCTTTTGCTGGTCTTGAAGCGCTTGTTGTGCCTGTTTGGCCTGATCTGCGTTGCCGGCATTGGCCATTTGTGATGGTGGCGGTGCCACGACGCCATTGGGGCTGACGCTCTGAACGCCCTGCTCGCCCGGTTTCACATCACCAGGATTGGCAGCGACATCATTGTTATGATCGATATCGAAATTCATGGTGGCGTCCACATCGTCACCCTCAGGCACCGGCATCTCAGCATTCAAGCCTTTGTTCATGGCAAGCATGTCATTCTGCGGAGCTTGAGTATGAGTGCCTGGAGGCGGTGCTACATTTTGCGGATGCACCGTGCCTGTATGGTGGTTGGCAGCCACATGACTTGAACTGTTGTGATGACTTGATGAACTTGGAGTGATGCTTCTGTCTCCACCGGTGTCGTTGTTGGATGCAACCGGACTTGATACATCCGGACTTTCCGAGCCCATTCTTTCTGAGCCTGTATTTGATGATGCGACTGTTGGCGAGGAAGGGGCCTGTTCGCCGCCGCCGCCCGGTTTTGCACCTTCACCGCCCTGGGGACTGCCGCCGCCTTTGCCGCCACTGCCGCCACCGCCACCGCCGCCTTTGCCGCCACCTTTGGCGGCTGCAGCTGCAGCTTTCTGGGCCATGCTCATTGCTTCACGTCCGGCGTCTTTTACAAGCCCGGTGAAGTCGAAGGCAAATTTAGCCGAACCAATTGCAAGGAAGTTCAATGCTGTAAACATAATGGTGCCTGTATCATCCACACCGTGGAAACAGGCCATCAGTAGAATCGTAACCGACCAGAACAAACTCCAGCAGCAAAGCGTTACCACACCTTCAATCCAGCTCGGGAAAGCTTCACGCAACTGTCTTGATGGGTAAACCCAGCAGGCGGCAATAACCGGACCGACAAGCCAGAGATAATAAAGGTATGCCTGCTGCACGGCGCAAAGAATAACCCAGGCCATGGTGAAGGCGGCGTTTGCCTGGTTATATGCCAGACGTTGCTCGTTGACCATATAAGGAACGTTGTCGTTGTTTCGATCTGGCGGAACTATATAAAGTCCAACGCAGGGGTCTGCATATTTGACTGAAAGGGTTTTGCCCTCCAGTCTTGCAAGCGGAGTGTTGCCGAAATAGTTGAACATCTGCGCTTCCTGGTTCGTAATCATACCCGGGTTTTCTTCGGGCTCTCGAATCGGGAAGGCTCTGATATGTCCGCAAAAAGCATCCGTATACATATCAGTTCCAAATAACTGCCTGTATGTTTGCGCCACTGTAAGTGTCAGCGAGTTAGCCACGTCAATGCCGTAATTTACCACCAGATAAGTGGCCGGTATTAGAAATATGCCGACAATGCTGCGGAAAATGCCATCAAATGGATTGATTTCACCAAGAACCACAAAGCCCTGTGAAACGATTGATTTCAATTGTGCAATTACTGCTCCCGGAAGCAGAAGCAAAATAGCCATCGGCACGAATAAGCGGTCTCTGATTTGATTCCATTTATTGCCGCCATCTGTGGTGAAGTTTTCAAGAAAACTTCTTACCCAGTCGATTGCAGCTGCAGCATGATATCTTTCCATGGCAGCAAGGTTATCTGCACCCTGCTGTTTCTGAGAGTTCTGGTTTGATTTGGACTGACCGGCATTAGCTCCGGGGGTGTCCTTCATTTTATTGCCCATGACTGCGGCGGCACCGGATGCAGCAGCAGCCTGCGCACCACCGACCATGTGGTCTGCGATCGGCGGCTTGTCGGCGTTCATCGCTTTGACGAAGTCTTGGATACCATCAGTTTTCGGGAACTTACCCTGACCTGCTGCTGACGGGTGCGGTTCACTATGAGGAAAAGAAATTGTATCGGCACCGGAGGTTGTAGGGGTGGAAGTATTTGGACTGCCACCTGTAGCACCGTTTTTGGGACCGCCGCCATTCGACGGACCGTTAGGCGAAGTTGGATTGGTATTGGTAGGCAGCGGGAAGGTATTGTCGAATGCGTCCCCGGGTCTGGGTGTGAAATCGTCACCGGGTCTTGGACGATTGGGATTCGGGTTGAATCCGTCATTCGGGCTGCCGTTGTTGGTTGGGACCACGCTTATAGGATTGCGCGGATCAAAAGGAGTTCTCGGGCGCGGATTATTGTCGAATGCACCACCCGGAGTTCCAAGCGTTGGGGTAAGTGTTTTCTTGTAAACAGACTCCGGATTGTCTCTATTGTTAGGAGATCCACCTTTAGATCCCGGATTGCCGGGCAAAAGGTTGCCCATATCTATTGATGAGGACTGGCCGATGCTGACCATGCCGATTCCAAACTGGCCGTTCGGCCCGGGTGCGGCAAGGCGCTGATCAGGAGTAGGTGAGGCCCAGCTCTTGTTAGCCCCGAAATATCCTTTGTTTGAGTTGCCCAGACTCGGACCAACGTCATTTGTTTTGCTCTGGCCAAAAACAAAACCGGCGACTCCTGAGCCACCAGCGGCAAAAAGGTCGGGGAATGATCCGCCTGAACCTTTGTCCATATGAGTGCTGGCATGAGGCGTATCTACAAGATTCGGCGGCACTTCGCCGCCCCAGCCCTGCGAGCGGGTCTGGTTCACATGCATCGTATCCACGAGATTGGGCGTATTGCTGCTGTTGCCGCTAGCCGCAAATTTATCGCCGCCCCAACCTTGAGAGCGGGTCTGGTTAACATGTTTGCTATCGGTTTTATCGCCACCGCCGCCCATACCGATGGTTTCATTCTGACCGCCGAACTGCGACCACGATTTATGAAGCTGGGTACCCGGTGAACTGGTATCTTTCTTGAGCTTGTAATTCTTTGCTGTTTGCGAAAGTTCACTCACAGGCGACTGGTGTTTCGAGCCACCACCACCCTGGCCGCCGCCGCCACCATAGTTGGGACCGCCACCACCGCCGCCACCGCCGCCGCCGCCGGAGGAGCTATTTTTCCCACCCATCGACGTATCAACCTGACTGTTAGGATATGGAGCGCCCTTGAATTGAGCATCGCGGTTCAGCTGATGTTGCTGCAGATCCCGCTGGCTACCGGTCGGATTGCCGACCACATTTGGGTCCATTGACCAGGCTTGCGGCGATGAAATAGCAAGAAGCGCGGCAAATGCCAGCACCTGCTTACCGTCATATCGGCGTTTTGTCCTGGGTTTTGGCAGACGAGTCTTTATTGCGAGGAAATCTGAACTCATTGATGGATCTTCCGTGGCCGACGACATTCCCATTCTCATGCATGAACCGTTTGTTGCGTGGGGGGCATAGGATCCCCCTTTTAGTAAAATGTCAAGATAGTAATTGCAGCATTATGGATGCGAGTTGTGACAAATTTGTTAGTTTCTGATCTCTACCCGGACAAAGATTGCCTTTTTTTTGTTCCCAAAAATTGAGCTTTTGAATCGCCAATTTCATTGATTTTCAAGGACTGAGAGCAATTTTCGAGTTTGATTTTTGCCTTAATCAGCCTCCACGGATTTCAAATCACATATATAAAGCCCGAGATTTAATCTAAATTGTCAGAGTTCGACATTTGCTTTTACAGTTTTTCCGGCCCGGATATTTGAGAAAGCTACGTGATTGCGGCAGTAAAAACGGCTTTTGCCGCTGGTCTGGCCTATTTGTTTTTGGCAGCTTGCACTTGCCTGTAAGCCTGCATATCTTCGAGGCTGAAATTGGACAGTTCTTTCATGTAGGCCTCGGCATCCGAATTCGTCAGCGCAAGCTGCCTGAGCACGATGCGGGTCTCAGGGGAGCCAGGCGAATAAGAAACAGCCCGTTTCAAACTTGCAAGCGCCAGGTTTTCCTTTTTAGTCTTCATGAGAATCGTCGCATTCTGAGCTAACCTGATCGCAGCTGCCCTGGAGGCTTCTGCAAGTTTTTGCGTGTAATAGTCAGCACCTCTTTCGTCATGAACGGCCTTGCAGATCTCAGCCATGAGCTTAAGTCCTTGTACATTGTCGGCCTTCAGTTTTAGAAAACCCTGCATGGCTTGAAGAGCTTCGTTTGGTTTGTTCAGCTTCAGATATGCAGCAGCAACCATTCCGAGAGCTGCCGGATTGGACATCAGAAAATTCGAATCCGAAAGCGAAGGTTGGATCAACTCAAGCACCTTTTGCGGATTGCTGTCTGCTTTACCACTGTCTTTAATCGGAATCACGGCAATAGCGTACCAATCGCTATATTCAGGCATATAGGTCTGTGCTAGTCGAAACTTATATATCCGATTATTCGGATCAAGTTTGAGTGCGTTTTCGAAATCGGCCCTTGCTTTAAGCGGCGCACCACCCAGCAGGGCCACGATGCCACGTACGCAAAGCCCCCTTACTTCCTCTGGGTAATCTCTGACTGCGGTATCGGCATATCTCAACGCATCGTCAAAATTGCCTTTTTTCTGCGCTTCCAATAATGCCATCACACAAAGAGCAAAGGCATTTTTTGATGTACGGTACGAGGCCTCTGCCCAGACATGAGCCAGGGGGCTGTTTCTGATCATGGCTCTTTCAGCTATCAAAGCCATCTTTTCAGCTTTTTGCGCTTCCGTATAATTGGTCCAATCTACAGTTTCCCATACAGGTCCTGCATTCTGCAAAAACCACAATGTGTTTTCAGCAGAAAAATTCTGTTGTTCATATGTGCGCGCCACGTCGAATTCTATATGATTTCTATCGTCCGTATTTGCAGGTACATTTTGGATCAGCTTATCCAGTGACTCGTCCGTCATCAAAACTTTTACCGGCAGGTCGTCTGCAACAGCAATTCCGCCGAATACATCCAGATGTTTCTGCAGTTGCGGAGATTCAAGCGCCTCTTCAACTGCTTTTAGATTTATTTTGATCGGTTCATCGCTGGCACAGGCTGCAATATCTCCGGTAAAGGTCTGAAATACAACCAGATGTTTGAATACTTTCTTGATAGCTGCAAACACTCTAAGCAAGTTGTTGGAACTAACCTCATTGCTCTGCCACCACATGGTAAAAATTCCACCGGGCTTGAGCGCGTCATGGCAGACCTGGAAGTATTCTTTTGTATAAAGATTACAAACGCCTGCCTGCCAGGGGTTAGAAGGTTCAGATGTTATTACGTCGAACCTTTCATCGGTGGCAAGAAGATAGTTACGACCATCGTTGTATTCGATTCTAAGCCTGGGATCTTTTTCCGGTGCCAGGTTTACCCGATGGAAAAACTCGGAAGTTTGAATCACTGCAGGTTCAATTTCGGCGCAAACCATTTTTTTGATCGGGAAGAGCATAGCATAACCCATGGTACAACCACTGCCCCAGCCCACATCCGCCACATCTTTCGCGTGAGGTTTCAAGAGCAAAGGAATCGATGGCAGAAGCACCTGGGTAGGCATGTCAGTGGCGCCGTCGGACGCATCGATATGACCGTTGGTAAAAAGCGAATTCTGTCCGTCTTTGAACTTGACCACGGCTACATTGGCGCACATGCCGTCTTTCCAGAATAATATATCAAAGGTGTCTTTAACCGACTTGGCCCATTCCGGAAATGGCGGAACCGGACCGGGTTTCTCCCAGCGCAGGCCTCGTCTTACTTTTTGCGAGGCTGTTAGAAGCTGCAAATCCCATACTTTTGGAGACATGAAAGCCCAGATCAAAAGAGCTCCGGCGGCTGCACAGCTGGCAAACTTAAGCACCTGCTTTCCATCTGTTAGCGCAACTATCATCACCACTCCCAGAATTGCGTTTGCAACTGCGCATACAATCAGAGTTTCTTCGCCTCCCAAAAGCGGGATTATAAGAAATCCCGCCATAAAAGAGCCGATTATCGCCCCCAAAGTATTGACAGAATATAGAGTACCTACCGATTTCCCTACTTTTTCGAGCTCTTTTGTGCAGGCTTTGACTGCCAAAGGGAAAGTGGCACCCAGAAAGAGCGTCACAGGAACAAGAATTGATGCAGCAAGCAAGAACCGAACAATCATTCCTCTTTCGGGATTACCATGGTATTGGTAGTTCGCACATATGTTCAGGTAAGGAAGATAGTTGAAACAAACAATCGAAAACAGGCTGGCAAGCCCCAGAGCAAGTTCAGCCAGCGCAAACCAGAAAACCGGATCTTTCAATTTGTCTGCAAACTTGGCACAAATGAAGCTGCCGATAAAAATACCGAGCAGGAAGGTCGAGAGCATGATCGTAAAGGCATAAGTCGTTGAACCAATAACCAGAAGCAGTGCCCTCGTCCAGGCCACCTCACAGATCATGGCAATTCCGCCTGAGATCCCAAAAGCAATCATTGTATAGCGAGCGGCTTTAGAAAGCTGAGTTTCCGACTTTTCAGATTCTGCATTGAGCTCAGCGTTCGCTTCCGGCAGCGGCTCTGTTTTTCCCAGACCGGAAAAGGCAGGCAGCTTGCTTACAAAGTAAACCGAAACAGCTAGTACTATGTTGGTTAAAGCGGCAGCTGTCGTGCTAGCGTAAAGTCCGAAATTGGGAATCAGATAAAAACCGCCGGCAAGCGAGCCGGCAACCGCACCAAGCGTATTTATTGCATACAGGCTGCCAACCCTGTCTCCAACTGATTTCAAACTCGTGGTAATAAAACGGGAAAGCAGAGGCAGAGTCGCACCCATGCAGGCTGTCGGCACAAGCAAAATAAGCGCAACCACTAAATAGCGCAACATTGAAAACGGCAATACCTGAAGGTGGAAGCTTTGCCAGAAAAACTTGTAAACAGGAAGCGCTGCATCGAACATAAACGGCGCAAGCAATGCCCAGATCCCGATCACGCCTTCAAGGAGACCATAGGCCAGAAAAGGATTTTTGACTCTGTCTGCATATTTGCCCGCATAGAAGGAACCTAGTGCCAGCCCTCCCATAAATGAGCTCAAAACGGTTGCAGTCGCAAAAGTACCTGAACCGAAAACAAAGACCATCTGCCTGGTCCAGATAACCTGGTAAATGAGACTGGCTGCGCCTGAAAGAAAGAATAAAAGAGCAACCAGCGGGAATTTCAAAATAGTTTTGTTTTCATCTGCTTCGTTAATAAGCTGTGCTTGCTCGGACAACGACATCTCCTTTTCATTGCAATTTTTTTTGAATAGTAAGCAGCGGCGAATCCTTAATTAAATTAAGGATAGCACCGTTGTTCTGAATCTAGTCATAGCAATCAAAAAGAAAGGAGCTTGACATCAAGCCCCTTTCATACTTATGCTCCAGCGTTTGCAAATCAGGCTGTCAGATATTTTTGCAGCTCCTGCAAACGGGTGTTATCAAGTCTCAACCCAGGTCCCATTGTCGAGCTCAGGTAAATTGACTTGATATAAACACCTTTGCAACTTGCCGGCTTGACCTTATTGATTTGATCTACCACTGCCGCAAGATTCTTGAGCAGGCGTGAATCATCAAACGAGATTTTGCCGATGCCCATCTGTACTACACCGCCGTCCTTTTCAGCTCTGAATGAAACCTTACCGGCTTTCAATTCATTAACAGCCCTTGCTACATCAGCCGTGACCGTGCCGTCTTTCGGGTTCGGCATCAAGCCGCGAGGTCCAAGAACCTTACCCAGTTTTGAAAGCATGGCCATGCAATCAGGAGTAGCAACCAGCTTGTCGAATTCCATAAAGCCTTCGCCGATTTTTGCAACCAGCTCCTCGGCTCCGACCACATCGGCGCCGGCATCCTTTGCTTCTTTCTCTTTTTCGCCTTTGCAAACCACAGCAACCCGTACTTCTTTGCCGGTGCCGCCGGGCAGGTTTACGGTCGATCTGACCTGCTGGTCATTGAGTTTCGGATTGACACCAAGCTTGAAATGCACTTCGACTGTTTCGTCGAACTTGCTTGTCTTGGAGCTTTTCAGAAGCTGAAGTGCTTCTTCGGCCGCAAGAAGTCCTTGTGCTTTTGCATCGCTTTCAACCTTGTTGAGCTTCTGCTGTCTTTTGCTAACCTTAGCCATTGGCCTATTTCCTTATCTTGATATCTTCTTTTTTCTTATCTGTTATCAGTCGACAACCGTAATACCCATATTTCTGGCAGTGCCTACAACCATTTGTTCGGCAGCTTCCATCGAGGTAGCGTTTAGATCAGGCATTTTGATTTTGGCAATGTCCCGAATTTGAGCGCGTGTAAGAGTTGCCACTTTGTTTTTGTTCGGTTGAGCCGAGCCTTTTTCAATATTGGCTGCTTTGCAAAGCAGTACCGAAG
>CAZTQO010000050.1:0-31739 GCA_964615655.1 uncultured Candidatus Obscuribacterales bacterium
GCTCGCACGGATTTGTGCGGGGGGTTCCGGGTAACCGGAATCCCTACCGCGACAGGAGGTGAAAATACGAAAATGAGCACAGATATTGTTAAGAGGTATATTCGCCAACTCCCATATGACAAGCCGTTTGTTAGCTCCAAGTTCACGACTCCCAGTTCACAACTCACCACCTAAAGGCGGATCGCTGTCCATGCTGAACGGTCAGCCTGTAAGCTTCCGTCGGCCGGCTTGTAATGCAAGAGCATAATCGACTCAAGATAAGACTTGTTGTTTGTCGAATTAACTCTCACATAGACCGTAATTTTGCTTTTATTGTGGTTGAGAATTTGAAATTCCAATCTTGGTGCTGATTTCGTATTTGCTGATTCCAAAATGGCATGTGATTCGTCAATGACTGAAGGGAAGTACCCATATTGTGCAAAAACAGCGCTCCTGTCGTTTGCGGCGCCGAAGCCCAACATTGACATGAATCCTGAAATATCAAGATGCTCTACAACATATTTTGCCAACTGCTGCTCAGGCATTCTGGGCCCGGATTTTTGAGCAGCGTCGGGCTTGCTGCCGGCTCCGCTTCTTGTCAGAAAGGCAAGTGACTTATCTAGCTCATAGGTCTGGGATTTTACAATTTGTGCTGGATTTGCAAGCAACAGTCCAGCAATAAAACAAAAGCTGAAAAGCTTCTGTCCGACTCTGGATACAGGCATTAATAGTGATAGTGATTCTTGATTTTTGACTTGCATCAATCTCAATCCTCCGGGCAAAAAGAGCTACTCTGCCGGGCTGAAATGCGCGTTTCAATCCGGCTTGAAAAAAAATTTGCTTGCAAAACTGCTGAGATTATTGCACGAAGTTTATAGACATAGCATCAAGAATTCTCTCTGGTTTAATCTGCCTTTCAAGACTTTTTCGGCTTGCAAGGTTTCCATGAGATTCTTTGTGACTTGGAGCGCCGCTGGGGAGATGCCCGGGACCACGCCTCGAGCCCGCCCGATGCCACGCCTCGAGCCCGCCCGATGCCACGCATCGAGCACGCCCGATGCCACGCCTCGAGCCCGCCCGATGCCACGCATCGAGCACGCGCAATACTATGCTCCGGGCACGCCCAGGCCATTCCTCAAGCTTAATCACGCCCATGAGGACCCTATCCACCCGCTTAGTCTTGCCCTCAGCCACGCCCCCCAGAATGCCCGGGTGCATGTCCTTCCTCCGGTCTTGTCCACGAGCCGGCCGCGGACTGCTAGAATAATGGGGTGGGATTCCGCGTATTACACAAGGGACTTGTACTTGTTGCAGTGCCGTTGGTGCTGGAACTTATTGTCATAGGAATTCTGGCAGGGCTTTTGTTTGAAGCTGACCACGAACAGGCCCAGGAAGCAGAACGCTGCCGCCTTTCGATCATCGGTTCTCGCCTGCTCTTTCTGAACTGCAGCGCCGGAGCTACGCTTATTGATGCATTCAGCTATCAGGATGTGGGCTTACTGAGCGGATTTTATGAAAAAATCGATCTCATAGACCGATTGAACAAAGAGATGTCCGTGGTTCCGGCAGATGATCCAATCGACGCACGCGACCTGCAGTTAAAGATTCTCAAGTCGCAATCGGCGGTCACTGCACGGATGCGGCAGATAGCCGATACTGTAGCTGATGGCGTTGATATGAGCCTGCTGGGCAAGATTAGAGTTCTTCATCGGAAGCTTGTAAAAGAGCTTGATGTCTGTTTGTCGCTTGTGCGGGTTCGCTACAAAGACCTTGACGACGGGCTTGCCATGCGCTGGCGCCGCATAGAAATGTTGCAGGCTGAAGAACTGGCTGTGCTTTTTTCGGCGGCAGCTGCGACTACTATGATGGCGCTCTTCTTAATCTGGTTTTATAGAAAGCAGTTTTTGCAGCGTATCAATCTTATAGAAAAAAATGTGGAGTCGCTCGAGCTTGGAAAAAGCAGCCTGCCTGATATTCCCGCTCTTGCAGGCAAGGACGAAATTGCGGCTCTTGATGCGGCTTTTCGAGATATGAGCTCACAGCTTGCAGCTGTGGCTGAGCGGGAACGGGCTCTTTTTGAAAACAGCTCGGATATGATTTGTGTCCTGGATGAGACTCTAAAGGTGGTACGTTCAAACAGAGCTTCTCTTGAACTTTGCGGATTCTCAAGCAGCGAGATTGTCGGTAATCCGGTATCAAATATAGTGGCGGATGAAAACTATCCGGTCTTGAAAGAGCGTCTTCTTGAAGCAAGAAAATCCGGACAGGCAGCCCAGATAGAAACAACGTTGAACGGACCTGATAATAAGCGGTTGGCTGCGCTCTGGTCGGTTTTCTGGTCGCCGGACAAACTACTCTGTCATTGCGTTGTGCATGATGTTACTGATGAACGCGAACTCGACAAAGTTCGGGAAGCTTTCTTGCGTTTAATTGCTGCTGACTTCAGGCAGCCGCTTACCGAGCTTGCCAGTCTTGTAGACCGGCTAAGTTCAGGCGAATGCGGTGAGTTGCCTGAGTCTGCAACGACAAGAATCAGCGGTGCAACTAAAACGCTTGCAAGAATGGTGACGATGGTTGATGAGCTTATTCAGCTTGAAACTTTGAAAAGCAGCTCGCTTAATTTAGATCGCCAGGTCCACCCGGTCAAGAATATATTGCTCGAGTCGGTAAAAGACACGGAGTCGCTTGCCGAGCGCCAGCGTGTGAAAGTAAGTATTAATTGTCCCGAGGATCTGAGTTTCGAGGTTGATTTTGATCGTTTGGTCAGAGTAGTTACTAACTTTCTTTCAAACGCAATTAAATTTTCGCCAGAGAATTCTATGGTTGAACTACGAGCAGAAAAAGTCACTGATTCTGAAGGTGTCCCCCGTATCGAGGTGTCTGTAATCGACAGGGGCAGAGGAATCCCAAAAGATGTTCTTGGCTCGCTTTTTCAAGCTTTCAAACAGGTTGCAAGTTCAGACGGCAAGCGAGGCAAAGGGACCGGCCTCGGCTTAGTAGTTTGCAAGCGGGTTATTGAAGAACATGGCGGCAAAGTTGGGGTAGAAAGTGAGGAAGGTCAAGGCAGCCGCTTCTGGTTTCGGGTGCCCGAGCAAAAAGAGGATGCCACTGTAGATGGTGCTGCCGGAGTTGTAGGAGCTGCGTGCAGTCCAGAGTCTGGAGCTGCCGCAATTGTAGGAGCTGCGTGCAGTTCAGAGCCTGGAGCTGCCAGTGCACCTGTTGTGCTCGCATCAGCCAGCCCAACTGCGTCCTCATCTGCCGGCGCAGATGCGCCCTTATCAGCTAGCCCAACTGCGTCCGCATCAACCAGCCTAAATGCGCCCGCATCTGGCTGCGTACCTGCGCCTGCATCTGCCATCACAACTGCGCCCGCACCTGCCAGCACAACTGCGCCTGACTCCAAGCAGTTGCCTCAAAAGGCCGGCAGGGGGAATTTTTGGGAGCGCCTGTCTTTCAAGCAAAAAGGCATGCTTTTGGTAGGATTGCCAATAGTTTTTCAGTTCGTTCTTGTTGCTGCTATGGCTTTCTTCATTTCAGAAAGCCGTGCTTCCTACACAACACAAATGCATAACCGGGTTGTGGTGCGCGACGCGATTCGGAGTTGCACACCTTTCTTTCTTGTCCTTGTCGAATTGCGCAGCCACGATTACAAAGCCTCTCATTTGCAGAAGACCTGCGACGAAGCTATGGCCGAAGTCAGCCAGCGAATCGCCGAATTTAAAGCGGCAGCGGAGGGTGACGAGCTGGCCACCGGCTATTACAAGGAGGTATCCAGGCATCTGAAGAAAACGCTCTTACCATATATGAAGCGCCTGAAGAGTGAGTTGAGTTATTGTGGTGATCAACTGGAGCCGGAAAAAAATGATTTGTACGGCAACTCCCTGATTCAGCTTATAAATGGAATCACAAGCAACGTGGAAAAGATGGTGAATGCTTGCGAAGCCAGAGACAAAGACTCGCCTCAGAGGCTCAAGCAAATCAGGCAGTATGAGCTAGCTGCATTATTAACAGCGCTCGGGTTCAATATTGCTGCTGCTGCCTGGCTTGCAGTTTATTTCTCTACTGATGTGGTCAGGCGCTTATTGGTTCTATCCGACAACAGTCAGCGTCTTGCTGCGGAAGTGCCGTTAAACCCGCCTCTGACCGGTAGCGATGAAATCGCCCATCTGGATAAATCTTTCCATGACACAGCCAGACGTCTAAAAGAAGCGCGTGCTGCAGAAAGCACCTTCCTTGATAATGCAAACAACATAATTTGTTCTTTTGATGCAAAAGGAAGCTTTGTTTCTCTCAACAGAAACGCAGCTGCAAAACTTGCGATTCCGTTTGAAAACTATCAAGAATACGGGCTTCCGTCCCTAATCTCTTCCGAGCAAAAACAGAGCTTTGATCACTTTCTGGCAAATGCAAGAGAGAGCGGCAAGCCCTCAGTAATCGAGTTGAAAGTACAGGCTGGCGAAAATTTCGTGGATCTGCTCTGGTCATTTCTCTGGTCGGCACAGGAAGAACTTTATTTTGCAGTTGCCTATGACATAACCGCCCAGCGCGATCTGGACCGCATGAAGAAGGAGTTTCTGGCGCTTGTCACCCATGACTTGCGTACACCACTAACGACCATACAGGGCATGGCAATAATTCTTGAAACAGGCAAACTGGGTGCATTGCCGGAACCGGCGCTTGCAAGCCTCAAGGAAATTAGAAAAGGTACAAAGCAGATTCTTGATCTGGTCAATGACCTGCTTGATCTTTCCAAGCTTGAGGCTGGCGAAATGAAGTGTGATTTGAACCTTTATCCACTTGCAAAAATTCTAGATAGAATTGAAGACCAGCTCGAAGAAGCGGAGCTTGAGATTTATCCGGGGCAAGATTTTCCGGCGGAGCTTGAGATTGAAGCTGATTCTGAGAGACTTGCTTATGCGCTTGCGGGTATTTTGATGGAGCTCTTTAAAAAAGGCTCGGCACCGCTCAAGCTGGAGGCGGAATCTCGTGGCAAGGAGCTTCAGCTAAGATTTCTTGCTGGTTGTGCCAATGCGATAGAAAGTGGAATCGATAGTATCAATAGTCAGAATCCGGCTCAATATAGCGAGAGCTCGGAAAGGCGTTTGCGCTTGCCTTTGTCTAGAAAGTTGCTTGCAATGCAAGGTGGCGGGGCTTCGCTAAAGATAGATGGCGAGCAGCTTGTTCTTGTTATTGATCTGGCAGTGAAAAGCCGCTCGCCTGAAGGCAGTAAGTCGTAAAGGTCAGAAAGGGCCGAAGTTCAGAAAGGGCTGAAGGGTAGAAAGGGGCGGAAGGGTAGAAAGGGGCGGAAGGGTAGAAAGGGGCAGAAGGGTAGAAAGGGGCAGAAGGGCAGACTGTCAGGCTGAAAAGCATAAGTTCAAGCATAAGCTCAGAAAAAGCATAAGTTAGAGAAAGCACTGAAGACCATAATCAAAAGGGCATTAAATAGTGTCGGACCAGAAGCTCAAGCAAGAGACGCTCGCAAGAATCTTCAAAAATTACGACATTCGGGGGCTTTATCCTCAGGAGCTGAATGAAGATCTGGCTTACGAAATTGGCAGAGTTTTGGTTCCATTGATTCAGGCACGACATATAGTTATAGGGCGTGATATGCGGGAGGGTGCAGCCGAACTTTCAGACGCGCTTGCAGAAGGCTGTATGGATGCAGGCGCCGATGTGATTGATATCGGGCTGGTGTCGACAGACGCGCTTTATTTTGCGGTTGGACGCTACGCTTATGACGGCGGTGTCATGATCACAGCTTCGCATAATCCGGCCGGTTTTTGCGGTATGAAAATCACAGAAAAAGACGCACGGGCAGTGTCTTTTGCAAGCGGGCTCGGAAAAATTATGGAGCAGGTAAAGACAGGCTCACTACCGGAAAAGGCAGCTAGTAAAGGAAAAAGCAGCGCCAGGGAGCTGCTTGAAGAGTTTGGGCAGCACTGTCTTTCTTTTATCGAGCCGACTCTAATCAAGCCCCTGAAGATCGCCATCGACGCCGGCAACGGTATGGCAGGCAAAACAGTGCCTGCGCTTTTCAAATATCTGCCCTGTGAAATTCTGCCTATTTATTTCGAGCTTGATGGCAGCTTCCCGAATCATCCGGCTAGCCCGCTTGAACCTGAGAACCTGCAAGATTTGCAGAAAGCCGTTCTTGACAATGGCTGTGACCTCGGTGTTGCTTTTGATGGTGACGCCGACCGCATGTTCATTGTTGACGAAAATGCTTCGATTGTGGGTGGAGACATTGTCACTGCGCTTGTGGCTTTGAATACTTTGAAGCACTATCCCGGTGCAAGAATTCTCTATAACCTGATTTGCAGCCGCAGCGTGCCGGAACTTATCGAAGCCTGCGGGGGGCAGCCGCGCAGGTCACCAGTGGGGCATTCCTTGATTAAGCAAATAATGCGTGATGAAGATATTGCTTTCGGAGGCGAGCACAGCGGGCATTTTTATTTCAAGAACAACTGGTATGCAGATTCTGGGATGATTGCTCTTTTGCAGTGCCTTGAGATGATAAGCAATCAAGGCAAGAGAGTAAGCGAGCTTATAGAACCGCTTGACCGCCGCTTTCGCTCGGGTGAAATAAACAGCAGAGTCAACGATATCCCAGCGAAAATTGAAATGTTCAAAGGGCAATATAAGGACGGGCATGTAGATCGTCTCGATGGACTTACGATTGAATATGACGACTGGTGGTTGAATCTGCGGGCTTCTAACACCGAGCCGCTCCTCAGGCTGAACTTGGAGGCCGATAGTATGGAGCTGATGCAAAAAGAGCTTGAGCGGGCACTTACTTTCATTAGGGGGTAAGTGCGGTAGGTCTCATGAACTCCCTTCTTTTTCTTCTTGATAAAAACTGTTCATCCAATCGATGACTGCCCAATTTATCTTCGTTCTGTCAAATCCGGTGATCTCTCCGGAAGTGTTGCTAGCTCCGGAAGTGTCGCTAGCTACGGGGCTTTTGGCATCATCGCTGATTTCAGCAGCATGGGTACTGTGCCTATGGCTTCTCTTAAACTTCATGCTTCTATTAAACCTACTGGGGGGGCTATTGTATCCCCTGTGAACTATCAGATCGCTCAGCCAGCCAGGCATGAATTTCGGGTAGTCCTTTTTCACGGTGTTTCTGTATTCTTGTGTCTCGAATTTAGCTCGTCCGTTGCGAATATCATCTATTGTGTAACCATCCTTGCCCAGTGTAGTCATTGCTCTTATATATAAGGCGGCTTTCTCATTGCCTGCCTGTACCTGAGCTGGAACCGTCGTTTTGAACTTAATTATCCCGTGAACGGACTTGAATGAACTGGTTCGTCCGTTTACCGCAAACACACTTTCATCTGGAGAAACTTTGCGAATATTCAATAATGCAAGCGCATTCTTACCATGTATGACAATCGTTTTTCCAAATGCTCTTGCCTTGGCTTCCGCAATCTCAGTGATCTTCGGTAAGGGTTCTCCATCCTCGACCTTGCAGAAAACTCCGCGGGCTAATCTTACAATGCTGCCAGCCTTTACCAATGTGTGCGTAACAAAATCAACGAGTGAGCGCTTGCCAAATACAAGGAGATCCCTGCTGACAAAAGGCTTGTCATACGGGAATTTGCGAATATACCTCTTTATGTCGTCGGTGCTCATTTTCGAATTTCCACCTCCTAAGATTTTCGGCCATTAATCTTAGAACGTGGCCAAAGCGAAAAAAGTTCAACCGCTCGACCAGATTTAATAATTCAGCGACTGCTTGGAATCGCCATCTTGCAATATCAAGCTTGCCTGTTAGGTCGCTTGGGTATCTAGCAGCAAGGCGGTATTCTCTCAGGCACTGCTACTAGTGTCACTACTTGTGTTTCAAATTTGCATAAATTCCATGCCCTGCAGTAGCTGACTGCAGGCAGGCTGCCATTTTAAGCATCTTAAGCTTGAGCCCGTTGTCGCTTGCTTCTTGCGACCGAATTATTGCGCTTATTACCGGAGAACTCGCCATGAGTGTAATAATTGAAACTTCAGAGGTGCTGATTCTCTGCTTCTCGAGCTTTAAGTGCCTGACCCTTCTTCGCCCGATTGCATCACTTGCATGAATTGCAGTTATGGCTGCGTCGTTCTTTGCAATCAGGCTTTCTTCACCAGCACCCACTGTCAGATGATTCTTGCCGACCAGTTGTTTTATCGAGCCTGTCTTTGCTTCCCAAAGAGTTCGCAGCTTTGTACTAAGGCTGTCTTTCGATACCAGCACGATTGTATCAGGAGCCAGGCTTATGATGCTGTCACCTGTGTTCACTATCATTGCTTTCTTTGCTATTACAAGCGCTTCTCCGCGGCGAATATGAATATCGTCGCCTTGCAGGCTCATTTCGGCGCCCCGATGCTTTATCACCCCGCCGGCTGCATGAAGCGTATTCAACGCGCCCAGTGTTGCGGCTGTGGCCCCGCTTGTTGAACTGAATGCCACCGGTTTGAGAAATCCTGTGCCGCCTGTGCTGACAGTGTCGTTTATGTCTGTGCCGCTTGCGCCACCTGCGCCACCTGTGCGGCCTGTGTCAGCGGCGTTGCCCTTCAGATTCCCTGACTTACCAAATAAACCGCCTCTCAGTGAGTTTCTGAGTGCGTCTATTCTTTTCTTTGTGAGACAGGCTGTGTCTGCGGCTGGGCAGGCAAATAAACGCTCGCTTTCAACTACTTGCTCCCGGCTTATCTTGTTTTTGATAAGCTTCAGCCCCTGAATGCTTTCTGCCTTGAAATTAAGAACCGGGCTACGAGTTAAATTGTCATGCGCAGTCAATTCAGCTCTCTCAGAACCGACTACTAATTCTTCACCGGTATTTACCGAAATCGATATGAGACCGCTGCGGTCAGCTGAAGATGATGAGACTCTTGCTGAATTCGAATTATGAGAGCGCAAATAAATTGTGATGCTCGTGTTTGTAAGATTAGTTACCCTCAGTAATTGCGGATCTGTAGTGTCAACCAGTATCACGCTTCCGCCAGGGATATGTATGCTTCCAAATAGAGTTTCAAGATTGAGATCACTCTTGCCTACAAGCACTGCCAGGCGGCCGCTATCCAACACCAGATCACGCGGACCTGAAAGTGCCAGGCGACTTCCTTCCTGACCGACAATAAATGTTTCATTGTCATTTTCAAGAACAAAAGGCTGAACTGCACCTTCTGCTACAAACCAGACACGGCTGTCGCCCACAGTCAAGCCTTGCATCGCCAGGGCGTTTTCAGACTTGTAATTAAGGTCGATGTGATAAAAAATACGATCTGTAGGAACGCCTGTGTTTGCAGCGTTTGAAGAATTGAGTGATGAATCAAAAAAGCTAGGGCCGAAAGAATTAAGCCCATGCACAGCAAATAAATTTGTTGTGGCATTTGGGCTCGTGCCAGGACCAGGACCAGGCCCTGGCCCAGGTCCTGGTACCGAGCCGCCGACGCCATTAATGGTAGTCTGATTCAGGCTCAAATTACTATGATTTTCGAAAACGACAAGAGCAGAACTCAGGTTGTAATAATTTGGTATGGCAGGGTCTACCAATGGCGGCGGGCTTGCAAAGCTAGCTTTGACAATGCTGCCTCCTGTAACATTTAAATTCGGAGATGACAGATCAAAAGGAGTGCCTGTCTGAATTAGATATTGAGGAGTAGTTCCTCTCTGTCCCATCAGTGTATTAATCTGGTTTGTAAGATAAGCCGAGCCGCCTGTGCCGCCTGCAAGAATTCCGACGCCACCGCCGGTAGTGTTCTGGTAGGTGACTCCCATTGTAGTTACATTCGTTCCGGGCGTATCAGTGAGTTTTGCAACTGTGTTTAGCTGTGATTTCCCGATGCTAATATCTCCGAGGGCCGATATTAATAGATTGCCGCCGAAGCTTGAAAGAGTGTTGTTGTCGCCTATACTAATGCCAGCCAGATTGGAATTAAGTATTAAATCACCGCTTCCTGCAGGCGCCGGCGTACCCATGCCACCGTGCGATTTTATTGTCACGTTCTCAAAAATACTTATATTGTTATCTGCGCTTATACTAACTGCTCCGTTTGAGCTCACGCTGCCTGCAGGCATCAATGCAATGGCCTCGGTTGAGGATTGACCGGCGCTAAGTATTACCGCGGCGCCTGCCACTTGGCCAATATTTACGCTGTCGCCTGCTATTGTTAGATCTGTTTTTGCAACGGTGCTGCTGCCCGGATTTATATTTACTGTAGCTGCAATAGCTTCCATTTGAATTGAAGCGCCTGCGTTTATGACAGAGTTCTGGTTGAGGTCGGCGCCTATTGCAAGAGCATAAACATTGCCCTGAGTTGCTGATACAGTGCCGTTATTTGTCAGCGTATCGAAGCTTAAAAGATCGACGTCGCCTGTGTTAGATATTACGGTTTTGCCTGCGTTTATTGTAAGCTTGCCCGAAGAATCAAGGCTTATGTCCTGCCCGGCACTTATGTTTCCTACGGATAAATCGCCGCAGCAGCTTGTAAGAGTAAAAGCAAGTCCGGCACCGCCTTCTACAAGTCCGGTCCATTCTTCTTGAATAGCATCAACTTGGCCGCTGGCTGAACTCAGTGTAATCAATCCTGCCTGAATTATGCCGGTGCCGCTTGGATCGTCTACTTTGACTCCTGTGGCGTCGCTTATGAGAAAACTTGCATTGGCGTCGATTAAATTGCTGTTGTGCAATACCGGAGCATTGAAAGTAATTCCGTTTGCACTGATATCGCCGGTGCTTGTAATTTCATTTGCGTCAATTACAAGCACGCCAGTTAAATTTGCGGCGTTCAGATTTAAGTTAGCCCCGATGTTCTTTATATAAACGCCGCCGGGCGCTAAAGCAGTGCTTACTAATGTTAGCCCGCCTGCACCCGTATCAGTTCTTAGGGGATTTAGAAGGTTTGTGATATCGCCGATATTTCCATTTTGAGCACTCAAGTTAACTGTATTTGCTTTAAGCACAGCTGCCTGATTACTTTGTGTTATAGATCCGGCACCGCTTACTCTAAGATCAATTAATCCGCTTGCACCAGTGGCACTTGCGTTGTCTGCAATATTTATGTCTGCACCGGCTGCACCCTTTATTGAAAGTGTATTCAAAACGCTTGAGTCTTGCAGACTTAGATTGCCTGCTAGCTGTTCCACATATGCAGAACCGGCAACGACGCTTGCTTTAAGAGCCGCCGCGTTTATAAAAAGGGGCGTTGCAAAAGAGCCGATATCGCCTGAGTCTGAGCTGAAGCTTGCAAGTCCAACGGCGCTGACTATTGCAGCTGCATTCTGTCTTGCAATATTGCTGCCTGCCTTTAGGGTCGCATTGACAGCCGAATCCACCGGGCCAAATAGCAGGAGCTGCGAGCCTGCGCCTGTGGCTTGCAGCGTTATATCGCCGCTTGTTGACTTAATATCATTTGCATTCAGTGCCGTGGTTGCAGCTGTTGTTGTTATTGAAACCGAGCTTGCAGTCGAGTTTACCAAGCCAAGCAACTCACCGCTTATATTTACGAGCACCGGCTTAGCTGGCTGGTTTAGGTTAATAAATCCAGGATTGCCTGTGCCAAGCGATCGCGCATCAATACTTCCCGGTCCGAGAATCTCGAGTTGGGCAGCAGAGTCGATGCTCTGGTTGCTTATTGTTATAGTACCGCCGTCGCCGCTTGTAGCTGCAGTTGCATTGATATTGCCGCCGACTCCATTGACTGAGACTGTGCCAAGCGTAAAAGACAAGCCGCTGCTGTAATATTTGAGATCGACCGTGCCGCCACTGCCGGAGCCAAAAGAGCTGGCGTTTAGATTTCCGCTTACAAACAAAGTGCCGTCATCTACTAAGCCCAGGTCTATGCTGCCACCATTATTGGTATTTCCATTTGCATTTATGTCACCTGTTATTTGCATGCCATGTGTGGGACTTGCTTTGCTGCCTGTTGTGACTGTGATACTACCGCCGGTGTCGCCATTGCTTGTGATGTTTTTTGTAAGTATCTGCACTCCTGAGTCTATTTTGATCGTGCCACCGGTACTTGCTGTGCCATTAACTGCATTTGCACTTATATCTTGAACGTCCACTATTGAGCCGGCTTTGATATCAATTGCTCCCGAGCCTGTTCCTGCAAGCCTGTTTGTGATGACATTGCCCAGGGTGGCCACAGAGCCTGAAAGCACGGTTATGGTTGCGCCATTAGTAGTAAGGTCTTTTACATTTATGTCATCTGCTTTTAAAGACGCCGGGTCAATTGCAATGGCACCACTTGCTACTGTATTTGTAGCCCGGCTAATTAGCAGATTCGCAGTTAGCGGCTCAGTAGTACCCAGGCTGATACTGCCTGCCAGGGCATTATTGGAAGCACCGTTTGTTGTTGAAATATTGTTTGTGTTTGTAATCGAAACGCCGGAAGCCGGGTTGCCTGCTGCAACAATTATGATATCGCCGTTATTACCGCTACCTGAGCCGCCAGTCAGAATCGAGCCTGTTATAGCTACTGCGCCTTCGTCGCCGAAAGCTGCTATCTGGACATTGCCTCCTTTGCCTGAGACACCCTGAGCTTGCAGGTCGATATTGCTGTCTAGAGTTAGAAGCCCGTTTGCTGAACTGGAGTTCGGACTTATTGTTAAATTGGTGCCGTCCGCACTGTAAGAGGCTCCCGAGGCGAGCAATAGATTGGAACTCGTTGAGGCTGCCGCGGTCGAAGATTTACCTGTTATAGAACCGCTGAGTTTGAGATCACCGGCACTTATTATGTTAATAGCACCGGCATTGCCGACAGTACCTGCACTTGCATTTATGTCTCCTGCGTAATCCATGCCGCCTGTGCCGCCTGCAAGTAGAATACTGCCGCCGCCTGCACTTGTGCCCCTTGAAATTATGTCACCGCTTATGCTTATGACTCCGCTTCCTGGGGCTCCTGATACTCTTGCTCCGGCTAATATGCTGATATTTGCTCCCGAAGTCGTACCCTGAGAGCTTATGCTTCCCGTTGAAGTATAAGCTCCACCTGCAGTTATATTTATGCCGGCACCGTTAGTTGTAAGTGCATCAGTTTTTATTCCGGGGTCGCTTGTAAATACAGTATCGCTAAAGTTAGCTGATATCGCTGGACCCAGTGCAGTGGCCAGGTTAATACTAGCTGTAGAAGCAAGCGGAACCGCAGTTGCGATTGTAATAGTACCCGTTCCTACTGTGCCGCCTGAAGTATTGACGCTGTTTGCAAGCGTAATAGTATCGCCGGGACCTGCGCCCTCTGCTACTGCGATAAAATTACCATTGTTTCTGCCTGCGGTTGCGCCTGTTGACACAGTTCCTGTCATATTTATTTTGCCGTTCTGTCCAAAAGCCACCAGCCCGACATTTGCACCGGCACCGGTATTTGACGGCGCAGCGATGATACTGCCGGTGATACTGAGTGTGGCGCTTGCAGCCCCCGAGCTCTGGAATGGGTCTATGCTGATGTTTGTAGCGGTGGGCATGGTCCAGGCGGCCCCTGAGGCCAGAAAAATGAGAGCCTGGCTTGCTGAGTTATTTGCATTTCTGCTTTGAACCCCGCCGGCAAGTGTAAGATCACCTGCTGCAACTATTGAAACATTTCCGCCGGTTCCGGCAGTTGCTCCTGAAATACCTGCATTTGCAATTATGTCGCCGTTTATAATAGCGGCGTTGCTTCCGGAAGCTATGAACACATTACCGCCGTTGGCATTCAGACCCACAGTCGTTACGGTGCCCAAGCCAGCAATGCTGCCTGTTCCAGCAACGCCTGTGGTTCGGGCGCCGGCAATCACATTGACCGTGCCGCCGACGCCGTTTGCTAGAAGGCGGTCGGTGGTGATATTCCCGGCTTCTACTGAGCCACCGGCAATAACTGAGATCGCAGCTCCGTTTGTAGTTAAATTTGCGGTCTTTACTCCCGGGTCAGCCAGAAATACTGAATTATCCAGGGTCGCAGAAATCAGCGGGCCCAGTGCATTGGCAAACAAAACGCTTGCCGTTGATGTAAGCGGCTGCGCCGTGGCGATTGTGATGCTGCCTGTTGCTGCAGTGCCGCCACTTGTGTTTATGTCATTTGCAAGCGTAATACTGTTGCCGGGACCGGCACCTTCTGCCACTGCAATGAAATTGCCGTTGGAGAAGGCTGAAGAACCGGCTGTTGATACGCTTCCTCTAAGGTCTATTTTTCCATTTGCTCCAAAAGCGGCCAGTTGCAATAAGCCACCGGTGCCAGTGTTTGACGGTGAAATGTCGACTGCCCCGTTGACGCTAAGTGCTGCACTTGCGGCTCCGGAGCTCTGAGCAGGGTCGATATTTATAGAGCTGCCACTGGACAAGCTCCAGGAAGCACCGGAGGCCAGAAACACGCGCGGCTGGGTGGCGCTGCCGTTAGCATTTTTGCTTTGCACCGCGCCGTCGAGCGTAAGATCGCCTGCTGCAAGTATTGAAATGTTCCCGCCGGCACCGGCAGTTGCACCTGTTGTTCCGGCATTTGCAATTATATTGCCGGCAATTGTACCAGGATCGCTTCCGGAAGCTATAAGTATATTTCCGCCGCTACTATTAAGACCGATTGTTGTGACATTGCCCAGCTTAGTAATGCTGCCTGTTCCTGCAACCCCTGATGTGCGGCCCCCGGCTATCAGGACGATATTGCCTCCAACGCCGTTTGTAGTTCCCCGGCTGGCTGTAAGATCTCCGGCTTCCAGACCTCCGCCTGCAAGCACAGTGATTGCCGCACCATTTGTTGTCAGATTTTTCAGAGAAATTGAGGGAGATGCTGCAAGCACAGTTGGATTTAAATTTACAGTCGTGTTTGATATGGAAAATACATTTCCCAGAGTTACACTTGCGCTTCCTGTAAGCGGGTCGCCTGTAAATATTCGCATGACACCGCTTGCTGCCGTGGAGCCGGCAATGTTTGTGCTCAGGTCCACTGTCGAGACAATTGTGTCTGCCGCAAGGCTGCCCTGGGCTACGATTGCAAGCTGGCCGTTAGCAAAAGCAGTGCCTGAATTAACAGTGACTTGCGGTACATTTGTAATAGAAATCGTACCTGCAGGTCCAAATGCAGCAAGGGTTAAATTGCCTGCGGCTCCTGTAGATGATGAAAGTGGCGAAGTGATTATATTGCCTGAAATTGAAAGGGTAGCATTTGTGCCACCTGAAGCCAGTGCCGGATCGAGCGTAAAAAGCAGGCTTGTGTTGGCTACTGTCCAGTTTGCCCCTGAGCCGATAAACACGCTTTGCTGAGTTGTATTGCCGCCGTTGTTTCGGCTTGAAATCGAGCCCGTAATGCTCAGGTCGCCTCCGCTTAGAATCACAAGCGGACCACCAGTTGCGCTTAGACCGGCAGCGTTTGATGTAACTGAATTGCTCAATGTAGAAGCGCTTGTGCCGCCGGCTATTAATATGCTGCCGCCGGCGCCGTTGTTGCCGTTGCTTATGATATTGCCAAGGTCGAGGCTGCCTGCTCCGGGACCGCCTGTTGTTCTTGTTCCTGCAAGTATGTTGATGACACCGCCTGCACCGCTTGTGATTGCCTGGCGGCTTGCATCAACTGTCTGGGTTGTGACATTGCCGCCTGCCATTATCAATATAAAGGCTGCGTTAGTAGTCAGGTCTTTTGTGCTGATACCGGAACCGCTTGCAAAAATACTATTATCAAGCGATGTGGTCGTCAGAACTCCGGCATTTGAGGCAGTTGCAAGACTGTAACTCAAGGCGGTGCTCAGTGGATTGGCTGTCATCAGCCTGATGCTGCCGGGGGTTGTTATTCCACCACTTGTATTGATGCTTGAGTTTATAGTTATGCTGTCGCCTGCGGTTTTGCCTTGCGAGATTACAAGCACCGAACCATCGGCGAATCCTCCTGAAGCGCCCGTTCCTATTGCGCCATTTAGCACGATTTTGCCGCTGTCACCGAAAGCTGCAATCGATACATTTGCCCCAGCCCCCGTGTTGAGCGGGCTTGTATTTATAGCGCCGTTAATTGTAAGTGTGCCGCTTGCTGAGCTGCTTGTTGTTTGCACCTGAAGAGAGCTGCTGTTCGGCAAGGACCAGTTTGCACCTGAAAAAAAGAAAAGTGTTCGCTGGGTCGTAAAATTATTGCTGCTGCGGCTGCTTATTGCGCCATCCAGACTTATGTTGCCGGCTGAAATGACAGAAATATTGCCGCCCTGGATAGTGCCGGTGCCCGTGGCGTTTGAACTTATGACGCCGCTGACAATTGCGTCGCCGCTGCCGCTTGCAAGCAAAATTGCGCCGCCGCCGGCATTCAATCCATTGGCGCTTACGCTGCCTAAGCTGATTGCACCTGCTCCTGCCGATGCATTTATTCTGGCGCCTGCAATCACTTCAATGATTCCGCCGGCTCCAGTTGAAACTGACCTGCTTGTGCTGATCGCGCCTGTTTGAACGTTTCCACCCGAAATTATTTGAACCAGATTCCCGTTTGTAGTTATGCTCTGAGCTTTTATATCATTTGCTTGCGCAAGAACTGTTGAATCAAGTGTTGTGAGATTCAGGGTAGTAATAGAAGCTGCAGTCGACTTTGTATAATTTGCTGCTGCATTAAGTGGATTGGTATTGAGTAGATAAACATTGCCTGATGTGCCGCCGGAAGCAAGAAAACTTACATCGATGCTACCGTTTATGTTAATGGCACCCTGAGATATTACGTTCAGAATGCCGCCATTACCTCCGCTTGCTCCTGATCTTGATTCGATGCTGCCGGTGTCAATGCTGCCTGTCAGACCATATGAAGCTATTCTTACTGCGCCGCCGCTGCCTGTAGCTGATGCCGTGCTTGTGTTTATATTGCCGAGGCTGATACTGCCGCCGGTGCTTGAGCCTGCTCCTGATAAAACAACATTGGCTGCGATATTGTTTAGGTACGCATCACCGAAGTCTGCTCCGGCAATCGCCATTACAGTACCGCTTGTGCCTGTGGTGCCTGCTCCAGTTGTTCTAAACTCTGTGTTTGTTAAACTAATGTTGCCGCTGCTTACTAAGCCGATATTTCCTCCGGTAGCAGCGGCGGCACCGTTTGCCGCCGCCATTGTTTCCAGAGAAAAGCTGCCGGCGCCAGAACTTATTCCGCCACGACCAATCAGACTTATTGCGCCTCCTGCACCTGAATTGCCGGCGGCCGGCGCCAGTCCTTTTGCAAAGATATTTCCTAAGTTTGTTATCGAGCCACTAGAGCTTGTAGGCGCACCGGCAATTAATAAAACAAGCCCGCCCGCTCCTGCCGTGCTGATCCTGCTTGATGATATCGTCTGACTGTTTAAGTTTATATTGCCTCCGGCCATTAGAAAAATTTGCTGGCCGTCTGTGCTTAAAGCTTGAGTAGATATTCCTGAATTTACAAGTGTGTTGTTATAGTTTGCTCCTATGCTAAGCGGGGTGCCGGTCATAACTATCGAGTTGTTGACTGTTGCTGACGGATTTGCAGTTGCGATTACAATTGCGCCGGCGCCAAATGCATTAAGCCCGGCAGTTGTGACAAAAGCACCCGGGTTAAATACAATCGTGTCTTGTGCTGTAGCCGGGTTCCCCTGGGCAATTGCAGTGAAACTGCCGTTATTTATGTTGACAAATGATCCGCTTGAAGAACTTATCTGAGGCGCGGTCACCTCAATGCTGCCGTTGTTGCCAAAAGCTGCCAGCCTTATGCTTGCTCCTGAGCCCGAGCCTGCCGACGGACTTGTGTTAATGCCGGCAACTGTAAGTTTGCCGTTAGCCGCAAAATTTGCCGGATCAGTATTCAGATTTATTGTATTTGTACTTATGTTTGTAATCTGCCAGACAACTCCGGCGGCTGCAAAAACGCTGTTTGGATTTGCCGCAGTTGAGTTTGTGGCCCGACTTTCTATGATTGCGCTTATGCTCAGGTTGCCGCCGCCTATTACTGTGACGTTGCCGCCTATACCTGCACCGCCGGCTCTGGAGCTGATGGTGTTAGAAATCGTCGTATCACCGGTGCCGGATGCAATAAAAATATTGCCACCGTTTCCGTTAAAACCGTTTGAACTTACAGTTCCCAGGCTTGTGATCGTGCCTGACAAAGTAGGAAGCGTAGTGCTTGCTCCAGCAAGCAATATGATATTTCCGCCGGCTGCATTTGCACCAGATACTCTTGAGGCGTTAATATTTCCCAGGCTCAGATCTCCACCTGCATAAACAAGAATTTGCGTGCCGTTAGTGGTCAGATTTTTCGCGCTTATGGACGGAAGATTTGCAAGCACAGTCTGGTTGGTGTTTAGCGCAAAAGCCGCTCCAATGGCTGTCGTTCTGTTAAATGAACTTGCTGCAGTAAACGGCGCTGCGGTGCCTATACTTATTGTTCCTCCTGTTGCTGCTGCGTTTGCCGCAGAGGCAGTTGAAATATCGCCAGTAATGCTTATTTGACCCTGACCTAGAATTAATACATTGCCGCCGTTGCCTGCACTGCCGCCTGCGCTTGTAATGCTTGAAACAGAAATTGATTTTGATAAACCGAAGTTGCCAATCTGAACAAGGCCGCCTGCTCCGCTTCCTGTAAGCGAGCTTGTGTTTATATTGCCCGCGCTGATACTTCCGCCACCGCTGGCTCCGGCACTGGCGTTTATGGTAATTGCAGCGGCTTGCATGGCATCGGCATAACTTGCACCTGCAAGCACATACACCTGGCCGCCGCCCCCAATCGTGCCTAAAGTCGTGCTGGCTGTGGCCCTTGTGTCTATGTCAAAGAGTGAAAGATTGATGTCGCCGGTGCTTAAGAGCCCGATGGCGCCACCGCTGGCGGTGCCGGTTGTATTGATCATGCCCTTTGATTCTATTGTGGCTGCGCCGGCCCCGGCCGCTGAAATACCGCCGCGACCTATTATCGAGATTGCGCCGCCTGCCCCAACATTGCCGGCGGCCGGTGCAAATCCGTTTGCAAATACACTTGCAAGACCGCTGATTGCACCGGTGGAAGCCGTCGGAGCCCCCGCAACCAGCACGATTGAACCTGCGGCGCCTGCCGCCGTGCTGCGTGTGCTTGATATTGCTTGACCATTTAAGTTCAGGTCCGCGCCTGCTATTACCTGAATTGACCTGCCGTTTGTAGTAAGCGATTGAGCTGAAATAGAAGAGTTTACTAAAGATGCATTGTAATTAAGCGCAATAGCGCTGGTGAGAGATGAGGTTGTTAAAGTTATCGGAGCCAAATTTCCAATTGTTGCAAACGGGTTTGCTGTTGCAATTAGAATTGTGCCGCCGGTGGTTGTGCTTGTAGGTCCTGATGTGTCTACACTTGCCCCGGAATCAAAAGTGATTGTATTTTGCATGCTTGCAGGATTTGCTTGCGCAATTGCAGTGAATGAACCATCGTTGAAAGCGCCACTCCCGCCGGAAAGCTGTGAATTTGATACCGTGATTTTTCCGTCTGTACCCATTGCTACAAGCCTGATGTTATTTCCGGCGCCGGTTCCGGCAGCGGTGCTTGTATTTATGCTTGCGACATTGAGCTCACCGCCAGTGCCTGTATTTAGTGGATCGCTATTTAAAGTTATCGTTGTAGCGGCGCTTAGGTTCCAGGCAATGCCTGATATGACGGTGACTGCATTTTGAGTGGCGTTTGCCGAATTTGAATGCTGGCTTGTAATTGGAGCCGTAATTGTCAGGTCGCCTGAAGATACAATTGTGATGTTTCCGCCAAGACCACCCGTGCCGGTTGCATTTGCATTTATTGAATTGCTTAGATTCAAAGCGGCGTTGCCGCCGGCAATTAAGATATTGCCTCCGCTTCCATTTAAACCTTCGGTTTTTATAGTTCCGGCACTGGTGATTGTTGCTGTGTTTGCAGGCAGGCTTGCGCTTGTGCCTGCAAGCAGTACGATAGAGCCTCCGGCTCCATTTGCACCTGCAATTCTTGAAGCATTTAAATTGCCTGTAGTGATATTGCCGGAGCTAATTAACTGAATATTGCCGGCATTTGTTGCAAGATCACCTGTTGTAATAGTTGCTGTGCCAGGGGCCAAACTTGTGTTCACTGTGAGCGCAGCAGACAGAGCCCCTGAGCTCGGTGTGGCTGTTCTTGTTGTTGTTAATGGGGCAATTGTGGCAATTGTAATTGCACCGCCTGCGGCAGTTAGTGCATTGCTTGTGTTTATTTCTTGAGCACTGATGTCGTTTTGAGCAAATATTACTACAGCACCTGCAGCTCCTGAGCTTGTGCCTCCAGCAGTACTGATGTCTTTGAGATCTATTGTGCCGTTTGTACCCCAGGCGGATATGTTTAAAGCGCCTCCTGCTCCGGTAGTCGAGCCTGAATTAGCTGTAATTGGTCCGACTTTGACACTGCCGCCGGAAGCACTTGATGCACTTGCATTTATAGTGAAGTTGCCTGCTACGGCAGCTGGTCCCGGGTCGGCGTAGCTCTGCCCTGCAAGAACACTCACTGCTCCGGCTGCTGCATTGCCCGTGCCGGCGCTTTTAGTGCTGATGCCGCCGCTTGCTACGTCTATATTGCCACCGCTTATCACAAGTACTGCGCCGCCAGCCACATTGCCTGCGCCGCCAAAGGAGGCTGCGTCAGTGCTGAGCACGGCACCTGCTTTCTGGTTGACCCCGCCTCGACCGATTATACTAATTGCGCTTCCCGTACCCGAACCTGCAGTCGGGGCATATCCCTGCGCTTTGACATCACCCAGATTCAAGATTTCACCGCTTGCTGTGGTGGGGGCTCCGGCTATTAGGCGGATCGCAGCTGCTGCTCCTGCAGCTACCGTGCGGGTTGTGGAAACCGAATTGTTATTAAAATCAATGTTGCCACCAGCCAGGACTACTAAGGCCGCACCATCATTTGCGAGATTTCCGCCAATAGAAATATTTGAAAAATTGGAAGAGTCGTAGTTTATGGCAAAGGCCT
The DNA here is from genome assembly GCA_964615655.1 of uncultured Candidatus Obscuribacterales bacterium. Taxonomy (GTDB): domain Bacteria; phylum Cyanobacteriota; class Vampirovibrionia; order Obscuribacterales; family Obscuribacteraceae; genus JAIEPM01. The sequence goes on from CAZTQO010000050.1 coordinate 20,836, forward strand.
GACCGCCAACGGCAGCGGTGCTCTTTGTTATGGTCTGGTTTGCAGTAAGGGGATTTGCTGAGGCAATTAAAATGGCACCGGAACCGGTGGCGTTTCCGGAGCCGCTTGCATTAACTTCTCCAACACTTACGGCGTTTGAAGCCCCTGAGGCATCCTGGCGTTGAGCTATAAAAACTACAGCACCGTTTAAGCCTGTGCCGGCTCCGGATGTTTTTAGGGAGCCTGTCGATATGCTTCCGCTTGTGTTTCCGAAAGCGGCAATCTGAACATTGCCACCAGCTGTATTGCCGCCTCCGGCTGAACTGTCTATGCTGCCGGTAGTGACACTGCCACCCGTGGCCGATGCCGTCGGCTGAATTGTTATCAGGGTTCCTGAGTCTAGATAGCTGTTTCCTGCTGCTATTTGTACGCGCCCACCGCCCCCGCCGGTACCGCCTCTGAGATCGATGCCACCTGAGGCTAAATCTATAGAGCCGCTGCTTACTGCCGTAAGAACCGATCCAGTGCCTGTTCCGGCTCCGTTAGCCGTGATCTGGCTGGCTGCTGTCATGCTTATGCCGCCCCTACCTTCAAGCAATATTGGGGCGCTGCTACCCGCTGCTCCGGCAGAGTTGCTTTGAATAGATCCGAGTTGCTGTATGGAGCCGTTACTTACAAGACCGGCTCCGGAAACAAGAGTTATCTGTCCTGAGGCGCCGGTGTTGTTTATTCTCGATGTGGCTACGCTCTGGTCGTTTAAATTCAGGTTCCCGCCTGCCTGAACGGTAATTGTGGCGCCATCTGTTTTGAGAGACTTTGTGCTTATGTCGGCGGCTTGAAAACTGGCCCCCACTCCAAAAGGATTTGCGGGAATGAAAAACGTTGCATTCGGTGTAAGGCTTACTGTGCCTGTGGGATTTGTAGTGGACAGATTAATCGTTCCACTTGCAGCAGCGGCTGTGCCGCCCGCCGTGTTTATGTCCTCTGTACTGATGCTTTGAGTGCCAAGACCGCTTGCTGCCCCTGCTGCAATGAACACATTGCCGTTGCTTCCTGTGCCACCACCTCCGGTGCTAATATTTCCTGTTGTGATCTTGCCGTTGTATCCGATTAAAGTGACGTTGCCGCCATTGTGATTGCCAGCTACTTGAGAGCCTGTCGTATTAATGTTGCCCGTGATTGTTATATCGCCGGCAATACCCGAAGCCCCGCTTACCGTAAACGGACCACCTGCAGTCACAGGACCAATCTGGCTGTCTGCACCCGCACCTAAATTTGCTCCTGCAACGATCATTAAGCTGCCTGCCTGAGCGGCGGCCGGTGTCAGCGTAATGTCGCCTGTAATACTTACCGAACCCCGGGCAAGCACTGCAAGATCTGCCCCCACAAAAGCGCTGAGGCTTGAAAGGCTTACATTACCTCCTAAGTTGTAAAAGAGCGGGTCGCCTGTAACGTTCATCGAACCTATGGAAAGCTCACCGCTTTCAACACCCATGTGCACATTGCCTGCACTTATATTTAAGAGCCCGCTTAAATTTCCTAGATTGGCTTCGACATTTCCATCGCCGCCGTAGATATTCAGGTTCTGTGTGAGAAAGCTGCCACCTGTGATATCAGTGTTTTGTTTTCCTGCAAATACGAGCTCACGAATGTTTACCGAGCCGTTAATAGACTCGATGATGCCCTGGCTGTTATTGAGCAAAAGGTCCTGATTGAGAAAAGTGCTCAGATTCAAGTTGCCATTTGCAGTTATTAGACCGCTGTTTATAAAAGCACCGCTGCCCGAAAATAAATTTACGCTTTGAGCTGCAATGGTGGCAGCCATATTGCTTGCCGCATTTGTGGCCGTAATATTTGAAATGCTGCCGCCCGCATTTATATTTAGAACTCCCGGGCTTGTGATTGTGCCCATATTCACAACGTTGTTTATGACGTTAATTGTCATTCCCTGGGATGCAAATACGCTGCTGCCCAGGTTTAGATTCGTCGGCAGATAGCCCGACAAAAGTGCGCCACTTCCTAGAGTAAGGCTTCCAAAATTAAGAACTGAAGCAATATCTGGAGCGTTTTGCAAGCTGAAGACAGAACCGTATATATTGCTTGCTCCGCTAATATTTAACGGTGTGCTCGAATTGAATCCAATTGCTGCAAGTGAAACATTTGCCGGGACCACTAAGCTTGCAAGTGAGCCCAGCTGGTTGATCTGGTTTGCATTTATGCTTGAATAGCCACCCTGAGCAGTGCCGTTGCTGCTAAGAACTATGGTCTGGTTTCCATTCAATACTTCGGTGACTGCAAGGTACTGGGCCGGGGTGAGCATTTGACCTGGGTTGATAACTGTAGCTGTGCCTCCGCTTACAGTTCCGTTTGCCGACTGTCCTCCTACCTGAATGCTCACAGGCACGTTGTTTGAGGCTGCAAACGAGGCATTGGTGGAGCTGAGGTCGAGATCCAGAGATCCTGGGCCAGGAGTGGGTAGAGCCATGTTAGAGCTTGTGCTGCTGCTAGAGCTTGTGTTAGAAGAGCTGTCGCCGACGCTTTGCGCCGAAGCAGCGGCCACTATCAGCCATGGCGTCAGGGCGACATTGAGCAAAAGCGACAAACAAAGCGATCTATGCGTGATGCTGGTTCTCATCTTTTCACCGGAAAGCTGCAGTAAATAAAATACAATCTATATATATGCATTGTATTTGGCAACTGTTTCGTCCGTTATCAGCCTTGTGGCGGAGCAGTTTTGCGGATTCAGATAGTTTGTTTTCCTGATAAACAATTTGGCAGACAAATGTCTACTTCTGGAATCGAAATCACAAAGCTGGCTCTCGGCTCTTTATTCAGCAATTAAAGTCATATTGCCGCCGCCTTTTTTAGCTTCACTCACGGCCGAACGGGCATAGGAAATCAGCATTTTGCCGTCCTCATCCATGCCTTCTGAGAGCTGGGATACGCCTATGCTTACAGTTGCATTGAAACTCTTATCCAGCGAATTGAACTGCGTGGCTTCTATTGCTTCTCTAAGCCTTTCTGCAAGCTCGACTGCTCCTGCAAGCTCGGTATGTGAAAGAAAAAGTCCCAGTTCCGATTCTGAGAGTCTCACGATGATGTCTGCATCGCGATTCTGGGCGCTGATCATTCCGGCTATTTGAGTTATTAGATTGTTGGCACCTGATTGCCCGTAGCTCCTGAGTATTTCTTTGTAAGAGTCGACTTCAAGTAAAACCAGGCTGATATTGACTTTATAACGGCGGCATTGATTTATTTCAGCTCTAAGAAATTCCGCCAGGTATCGCACACTGCGAAATGATGTAAGCGGGTCGGTAAGCGAAAGCTCGCGTAGCTGCACTTCGCGTTTACGGATTTCTTTTTTGAGACTGTGTTCTCGAAGTGCGGTTTTGACGCGGCTTAAAAGTTCTTCTTTAGAAATAGGCTTCGAAAGAACCCAGTGCTCGTCTTCGGCTCCAGCCAGCTCGCTTGCTCTTTCGCCTTTGCGTCGTAGAAAAATGACAGGAATCTCGCGGGTCTTTTCATCGGCTCTCAGCCGCTTAAATACATCGAGCCCGCTCATTAAAGGCATTTGCAGGTCAAGCAGGATTAAGTCTGGCATTCTTACCTTGCAGGCCGCAATTGCTTTGAAGCCGTCAGTGGCTGACGCTATGGAATAGCCGCCTGTTTTAAGCGCCTCCGTTATCAGGTCAATATTGGCCGGCTCGTCATCAACTACCAGAATGCTAAGATTTGCGCCCACTTGAGTCCAACCACTTTTTCTTGTAATTAATAGCCAGCTAAGAAAGCTGCTACGAAAAAAAAATTCCTTCTTGAAGAGTTTCCAATAGACTCAAAAAAGTAATTGGTCACCTAAGATGATGATATCGAAATGGCGCGCCTTCAACAACCGCGTTTATCACCTGACTTCTATTTTGTTTGGTATTTGTTTGGACTAGCGGGGATTTCAGGGCTGCTCTGGTCTGAAACCAGCTCCGGTCTGAAACCAGCTCCGGTCTGAAACCAGCTCCGGTCTGAAACCAGCTCCGGTCTGAAACCAGCTCAGGTCTTAACTATGATTCTAGCGATAAGAAGCTCTGTAGCTTTCGCTGCTTTATCAAGCACTGGCTTTCCAGATTCAAGTAAGTGGCCTGCGTCAAGCTCTGTCTGGGTAGCGTCAAGCTCTGTCTGAGTAGCTTCAAGCAATGCCAGATCTGCTTCAAGCAATGCCAGATCTGCGTCAAGCTCGGTGACGAAGCGGGCTATCTCGATACCTTTAAATTCGGGTAGGAAGGCTTTTATTCGAGGCAGTCCCCTGTTGAAAAGCTTGATGGCACCCTTCCTGTTCCCTTTCAAAGCATGGTAGTAAGCCACTGCTATCTGAATAATTCCCTGGGTCAGCTCTCTATCCGGTCCTTGCTGGCTTTTCCAGTATTCTTCCAATACTTCATGACAGTCAAAGAACTCTTTCTTGTTGAAAAGCTCAATCCCTTGCAGGAACTGGGGAGCAAGAGCCTGGTCAAGATGCTGCTCGGGAGAATCGCCGGAACTCATTGGATATATCCGCCCGAACTCACGGAATAGCCGCCAGAACTATACTCTGAGAGTCGCCTGCCACAACCGATAGCTCTGAACGCGCAAGAGTCTGCACCTGCCAGGTGTCCTGAAGTCCTGACAAGTCGATTATTTTTGGTCCGGAAATTATCATGAAATCAGGAATGATCTTGCCAGCATCCCCATACTGTGCATTTGCTTCGGAAAGATCGGCAATCGCCTTTTCAACTTCCTGGGAGCTGACTGTTTTTACCCTGGCATCCTTCATCTTCAGCCGAACCACGCCTTTTCGATCGAGGGCCCTGATTGAAAGATGCCGGCTTGGCAGCAGTCCAAAAAGCTTGCGGTCTACCGATTCCTTCCCGTAAACAGTGAAATGCTCGGTTTCGGCAAGCACGCTCAGTTCGGAACCGTCTTTGCTTTGAAAAGATTGTTCGGCCAGTTTCAATTTTTCTTCAGGTCCGGGAATTTTGGCTTGCTGGGTTTCGGTAAGACCGGTGGCACCGTAGGCAGTGGCACGCAGTATATTTGCTCGCGGATCTATTTCAACATGCACTTCGATGCTTTCCGGATCGGCTCCCATTACGGCAACTGCATTGAATGCTTCTTCCCTGATTCTTATCAGGTCGTCTTGCTTGGGTTGAACGACCTGTCTTTCGATTGTTTCCCGAACCAGTGCCAGTGCTACTCCAATCGCTGATACAACGTCTGCATTTTCAGCTAGTGCATGCTCAAGCCCCATTTTTTTAGCCACATAGGGAACTATTGCTGCGGCACCACCGCCACCGCCTACAAGTGTGAGCGAGTCCATGTCAAGCTTGTATTCGGAAATGAATTTTTTGAGCGCCGGCAGGCATTTTTCATAGGCTTTATCTAAAACACCTATAGCCAGAGATTCCGGCGCAAGAGCTTCGGGGTCGCCTGCCATGAGTTTTTCTGAAAGTAGCTTGAAGCCTTTTCTAATTTGTTCGACATTTCCGGAGGCGCAGTCGCCCTCAGGCACGTATCCTAAGAGATTGGCTGCGCAGGTTGGGGTAATAGTGCAGCTGCCTCCTGCGGTTTTAATAGCCAGATAATCTTTTGGATCGCCCTCTTTTGGGCTCAGATAGGTGAATTCAATATCGCCCTTGTCGAATTCTTTGGAGAAGGAAAGATAAGATAAGCCTGCGATGTGCGCGCTGCGCGGACCGACATCGCTTATATGCTGCCCGCTTATTCTGAGCATGGAACCACCGGCGATACCGAGCGTGTTTACGTCAAGAGAGCGAACATATACTCTGTGCCCGCCTATTTCTGCATCTTTTACCAGGGCTTTGCCGTTTCTTATAACCGAGATGTCGGTACTTGTGCCGCCTACTTCCAGAAAAATACCGTCTGAAATTCTCAGATACATCATGGCTGCCGCAACACCTGCTGCCGGACCCGAGAGTCTTGTTAGAATCGGGCGCTTGCGCATGGCATCTATGTCCATGACCCCGCCATCCGAGCGCATGATCATGATCGGAGCTTTAATGCCGGCCGCGCGCACGCTTGACTCCGTCATGTTCGCGGTTTCGACCATTTTGGGAAGCATTGCTGCGTTGATTACTGCAGTTCGGGTTCTTACCCGCAGTCCGTAGAGCTTGCTTACCTCGGAGCCGGAAGTTGCTATATAACCGAGTTCTCTTGCAATTGCAAGAGCCATATCTTCGCTTGTCGGATCGTCTACGCTGAAAGCATCACTTACTGCAATTGCGCGTGCCCCTTGATCTGAAAGACGTTTCAAGGCTGCTTCAACTTTTTCTCTTTCAAGACCCTTGTTTGTAATCTCGATAAATTCAAAATACGTTTTTAAGAAGCGGCCTTTCGCAAGCTCGATAGCACCGACGTTTGCATGCATACGTGCAAGAAAGGCGCTTGCGCCCCGTGCCATTGCAATAATGCCGACCGGAGCCACATCGCCTTCAAGCAGGGCGTTTGTGGCTTGCGTTGTACTGTGAGCGATAAAGCTGACTTCCTCCGGATTCAGTCCGGCTTTTTCCAAGAGCAGGTGCAGAGATTCTATAATTCCTTTTGCAACACCTTCGGCGGCGCTGTGCGTGGTCGGAACTTTCGACTTGCCGATAATAGCAAGCGTGGCGGCGTCAAGCGCTACTGCGTGTGTGAACGTGCCTCCTACGTCTATGCCGATCCTTACCGACCTTGCCATTTCCTTTAACTGCTCCTATTACTATGGGGGGATTATTTGAATTTAGCTGCTCTGTGTTTAAGTTGTCTTGCTTGTATTGAAATCGTTTCGTTTAGCCTCTAATTATTTTGCTTGCCCTGAGCTACCTTGTTACCTGACCGTGACCGAGCAAAACTGCAAGTACTAAGCCACCGATTACAGCAAGCCATACATAAAAAACAGTTTTGCGCAGCAATACCTGAGTGTCTAGACCGAGATAGGTTGCGATCCATACATTATGCGTATTTGTTGGATCGCAGACTCCCTGCAACTGTCCCACGGACATGAGCATGCCCATGATTGCCCGGCCTGAAAGCTGCGTGCTTGTTTGCATAAGCGCTACAAGACCGCTGCCCATTCCCCATAAGCTGAGCGGACCACGATAAAGCGCAAGAGGCGCCAGCAGCGTAAATGTGAATATGAATGGAACTGCAGTAGTTGGGACACTTGCAGTAAATAATGGTGCGATTGCCTGCGAGATTGTCGGATGCATAACGGCGCAAAGCAGCATACCAATGCCCATCATCAGGATCACTGCTGGTATTACCGATTGCGCGCCCTCAATGATGGCTCTGGTCAATAAATTGATAGAATCGCGCTTCCATGTGCAAAGTACACCATATGTAATACCGACCATAAATGAAGAGATTATATCCCACTGCAAAAATAGTACAAGAATCAGCGGCACCGCCGGGGTCAGGAAGGCAATTGCCGGCAGGTTGCTTTTGGCTTTTGCCTGCCTGTATATAGCATAAATTGCAAGCAGACCCAGAATTGATGCAACTATAGTATAAGGCAGATTCGCTGCGGCTGTAGCTGCCGCTGCAGAGCTTGCTGCAGGTGAGCTTGCTGCAGGTGAGCTTGCCGCAGCTGTGCCGTTGCTGCTTTGGGCCGCTTGTGTAGCTGTGCTGAGTGCCTGTATATTAAACGGAGTTTGAGTGTTTGTCAGCGCAAAAAACGCAACTGCAAGCACGGCTGCAGAAATCGCCGCATACTTGAGGTTGGAAAAGCGTTTGAGCTCGACTGTTAGAAAAGCAATTAATATGCCGCTTAAAATCACGGAAAATGGCAGTACAAACTGGACTATGCTTGCCTGGTCAATTTTCAGAACTTCCCTGTAAAGTACCCAGTTGGACAGGTTGAACATGCCACCAAGATTGATACCAAATAAATAAAGCCCGCCTGCTGCTGCTGCTGGAATCCCCAGCGAAAGCATTACGGGTAGTACCACTGTGCCAACCATGATTACTGCACCCAGCCCGCCAAGAGAGGAAAAAAGTAGAGCCGTCACAAAAGTCATGGTGAGGCCGAGAATGAAAGGACTGTCGCCTGCAAACTCCGCCACCCAGCGCACCATCGATTTTGCAATGCCGTGTTTGTTAATCAGCTCTGCTAGTATGGCGCCGATCATTGTTGTTGTGTAAGCAGAGTGGAGCTTCAGCGCCCCGGCGTTAATGACATCTTTGAGGATTTCGGAAGGGGCAATGCCTCCGATTGCTGCTATCACCACAGCCATGACCGGCAGTGCCAGTAAGGCTGAAATGCGGCGACTGTACATTAAAGCCGCCATCACCAGAAATACAATAAAACAGGCTATTCCTACTTGCACTGCAAAAGTATAGCCTACTAAAGACTTCCGAAGCTCTTTCTTGACAAAGTTCATTGCTTTAGGCAGCTGAGGATTCCAGGATCTTGGCTGATATATCTGGAGGTCTCCGCCTCTTCATTAAGCCACTTGTAATGAAGGGCACCTGAAGTGGGCCTGTATGAAGGCATCTAAAAAGATGCATCGGCTTAATATTTACAACTGGCAGCCGCCTCCTGAAACCCTTACCCATCAGGGACTTTTAATTACAAACCCTCGAATCAGCCATTTTTGCTGTGCACCTTTTTTGATGCCATCACATAGGCAAGTAACAGTAGTAGAGTAGTAGTAAGTTGAGGTCTCTAACTAGCGCCGCAGTGCGCGGAAGCTCGTCTGCCGGAAGCTCGTCTGCCGGAAGCTCGTCTGCCGGAAGTGCTAGGAGGCTCGCTCGCCGGAAGTGCTAGGAGGCTCGCTCGCCGGAGTGCTAGGAGGCTCGCTTGCCGGCAGTGCTATGTATACTTAACCGGGCTTGCTGGGTAGAACCAGAGTGGATGCCCCCGGTCTGCGCAAGTGGTCCGCTGAGAGCGTCGTTGGCAAGCGCAGCGTGGAAGCAGAGAATGCGCCCGGAACTCAAAGTTTTTCACAGGGGTCTGATACTGGTTGGAGTGCCATTCTTGCTTGGCCTGACCATAATCTGCGGGCTTGCCTTTTTGCTTTACCAGTCAGACCAGGAGCAATTAAACGAAGCCAAGTACCGGAAAATAGCCGCCGTAAACGCCCGAATTCTAATGCTGGCTTCGGAGCTTCCATATTATCTAATAAGCTCGATCAGATTCCGAAGTGACGAAATCTTCAAGGTATATCAGAGCAAGCATGAGCAGGTGCTTCAAAGCAAACAGAAGATGATGAACTTGCTTCTTGAAACACCTGACCTTTCAGACGGTGCTGAGCAGATAAACAGAACTCTCGGTCGCGTTATTGCAATAAGTGAGGAGATTGCCGAGTCGAGAAAGGCTCATTTGCCGGATCTTCTTATCAAGTTAGGTAGAGCCAATGATGTTTACCAGCAGGAAAAAGGCGTCCTGCTGGAGCGGCTTGCAAAGCTATTGCGAGCCGGTGAAATTCGCACCGTCGAAATGCAGAAGCAGCAAGCGCTCATTCGCTTTCGACAGTCTCAAATTCTTGTATGGGGCTTGCTTGCAAATTTGCTTGCGGCAGTTGTTCTGGCGCTCTTTTTCCGGGGCGGTATTGCATCACGATTGCGTGTTATCAAAGCAAACACGATAGCGCTTTCAAAAAACGAGTCTTTGAACAAGCCTCTTGCCGGCTCTGACGAAATTGCCCGGCTCGACCAGGCTTTTCATGCTATGGACAAGGAGCTTAGAGAAGCTCAGGAGCGAGAGCGAGAACTCTTCGATAATGCAAGTGACGTTATTTGCGTTCTGGACTACCAGAACAAATTCAGCAAAGTTAACCTGGCCTGCCAGCGCGTCTGGGGTTATTCTCCAGAAACATTAAGATCAATGACGCTTGACGATTTGCTCGATGCAGATGAACTGAACGGTGTTTACGATCAGATTGCGCACGGCAAACTTTCCGGTGAAGCATTCAGCTTCGAAAGCAAGCTGAAAAAATCAGACGGCTCCGAAATAGAAGTGTTCTGGTCTTCTTTCTGGTCTCAGATAGACCGGCAGCTCTACTGCGTGGTTCACGACATCAGCGAGCGAAAAGCCAGCGAACGGATGAAGCAGAAATTCCTTTCAATAATCAGTTCCGATCTGAAAAGACCTCTGAGCACCATGTCTGGTGCGATTTCCATATTGCTCGGCTCCATGTCCGAGAATCTGAGCAAGAATACTATATCCAGGCTGGAGATGGCCGGGAAAAATTTGCAGCGCTTGCTCGGGCTGGTAAATGATCTTCTCCAGGTGGCGGAAATGGACTCTGCTTCCATAGACATCAAGAAAGAATGGTGCGACAGTGAAGAGCCTCTGGTCCGCTCGGTGCAGGAAGTTCAGGCACTGGCAGAAAAGAGAAATATCAAACTTGAGGTTTTGCCCTGCCACACTAAATGGCTTGTTGACCCGAACCGAATTGTGCAGGTGCTGGTTAATCTCCTTTCCAATGCAATCAAGTTCTCTCCAGATGGAGGAACTGTCACATTGAGTTCTATAGACCGTGGCGACATGATTGAAGTCCGCGTTCAAGACCAGGGGCGCGGGGTGCCGGAGTCACATAAAGAGGCTATTTTTGAGAAATTTAAGCAGGTAGAGGCCGCAGACGGAAAAAGAAAAGCCGGCACCGGGCTGGGCCTGCCTATTTGCAAACAGATCGTCGAGGATCACGGCGGAGATATCGGCGTTGACAGTATAACCGGGCAGGGCAGTACTTTCTGGTTTCGTGTTCCTCGAGACGAAACTGTAAGTCTGAGATTGAGACTGCAGAAGCGAAAGACTCAGGACGACTCCCGCCAAGCAGCCGGCGAAGGCACCTTAGCAGCGGGAATGCCGGGCGCAGGAATGCCGGGCGCAGGAATGCCGGGCGCGGGAATGCCGGGCGCAGGAATGCCGGGCGCGGGAATGCCGGGCGCAGGAATGCCGG
>CAZTQO010000050.1:31839-53267 GCA_964615655.1 uncultured Candidatus Obscuribacterales bacterium
GGAATGCCGGGCGCAGGAATGCCGGGCGCGGGAATGCCGGGCGCAGGAATGCCGGGCGCAGGAATGCCGGGCGCGGGAACGGCGGCTGCTGGCACGTCGGTTGCTGGCACGTCGGTTGCAGGAACGTCGGCTGCTGGAACCTCAGCAATGGTGTCTGCGGTAAACAACGCGCTTGCACGGCCAGCGCAAAGAGACGGTTTTGCCGGTCGAATCAAGCTTGCTTACAAGGGCGCGCTTTTAGTATGTGTTCCGTTGATTTTCGAGCTGGTTTTTGTAGGGAACATTAATTCGGTGCTCATGCAGGTCGATCGTGAGCGCAAGCTGGAGCTGCATTACAGGAACATAGCTTTTGAAACAACCAGGCTGATCAACATGTATTTTTTGATGGTGATTGGGGCGGTGAGTGACAACAATGAAACAGACTGGATGATTTTTCATGAAGGCTATTTGACAGCCAACAAAACACTCGAAGACTTGAAAAGGCTGGTAAAGCGTGACCCTGTGGCTGCAAAGCTTGTGGCAGCTGCAGCTGAGCATGACGCAAAAATCGGAGACTGGGTGCGCCGCGGAGAAAAAGTGCTTGAGAAACACCCTGATAGTTACAAGGCCGCTATGGGAGGCAAGGAAAGAGCTGTTCCATTTGTTATTAAAGTCGCTCACCGGCTTGAAGCACTTTGTTCTGAGTCGGAGAAAAGAGAACTTACAAGTCCTGAGAAACAAAAAATACTTCGTACAAAACAGGCTCAAATTCTGCTTCTGGGACTTCTTGCTAATATAGGTGGCTCTATAATGCTTGCCATGTTTTTTGCAAGCGATATCGTATCGCGCCTGCAAATATTGGCAGACAACGCCATGCGTCTGGCTAAAGAGCAAGAGCTGAACAAGCCTCTTGCCGGAGCTGATGAAATTGCCGAACTTGACGCCACCTTCCATGATACTGCCAGGGCACTAAGTGAATCCAGGAAAAAAGAACGGGCTGTTTTCACAAATTCGCAAGACGTTATTTGTTCGCTTGATAAAGAAGGCAACTTTGCAAGCGTAAATCCGGCGGCGGAAAAAGTCTGGGGCTACAGCATGGAAGAGCTCATGGGCAAGCCCCTGAGCGATTTCGTTTTACCCGAACAGGAAGATATTCTAAAAGCAATGCTTGCTGCTGAGGCAGATCAGCATCTAAACTCGGAGCTTGCTGTCAGGAGTAAATCTGGCGCGATCGTGCATTGTCGCTGGTCATATTCCAGAAAAGCAGAAAGCCAAATCTTGCATTGTGTGGTGCATGACATAACAAGCCTCAAAGAACTCGAGCAGATCAAGCAAGAGTTTCTGGCAATGGTAAGCCATGATTTGAGAACGCCTCTGACAGCGGTTCTCGGTGTGTCAAAACTTATTCTGGCTGGCGCTTTTGGTGCAGTTGACGAGAAAGCAAGCAAAATGCTTAACACAATATCTAAGAGCGGTGATCACCTGCTTGAGTTGATTAACGACCTTCTCGATATCGAAAAACTGGAAGCTGGCAAAATGCAACTAATGCTTTCTGAACTTTGGGTTGAGGACATTTGCGACAGGGCATTTGCTGCCTGCCGTGATTCCGAGCGAGTCAGCTTGAAGGTGCATTCTGATTGCGAGGAAGCAAAAATGAATGCTGACGAAGATCGTCTTGTTCAGGCGCTCGTGAATATACTGAATTTCTCAATTGATCGTTTGCATAGTGGGGCTAAAAAAGTAGAGTTCAGCTGTTTGCTTGAAGATGGGGCAGTGATTTTTAGCGTTGAAGACAGTGCGCCATTGCTCAGTGCCGAGCAGCGACTCGGTCTCTTTGACCGCTTCAAGACTTTTGAGAATGCCCCAAAAGAAGCTCAGAGTTTGAGCGGGTCCCAGAGCCTGGGCGGGTCGCAGTTAAGTCCGGCTCCAGTTCACCGGGGCTTGGGGCTGCCGATTGCAAGAAAAATAGTGGAAGAACATGGTGGCGTTGTTGAAGCCATTGAAAAGGACGGGCTCAATGTGCTCCGCTTCCGGATTCCGGTTGCGGTGCTGAAGCAAGCAGCGGCTGACTAAATTCTTGTTTGCCAGTATTTTCGCACTGAATTGTTGTTGAGGCTGCCTCCGCCTGTGACCCAGTAGATGGGCGATTGCAAATGCCGAAACTCTTTTTTGCCGAACCAGAAACTGTCAAGCAAGAGATCCGGGTTTGTGTGGAAGACAACAAAATTTCCCTGAAACTTTCCGAAGTAATTCAATGCGGGTTCGTTTTTCTGGCTCACCAGGCGCGAGACTTCAACAGGCACCCATCCTATGTTTTCAGCAAAGAACTCGGCTTTGACATGGCAGTTTCCATAGCCGTTTTGCGGGCTGTCTTCCTCGCCGTTTTCTTTTAACCAGCGTCCTATTAATGCCCGTGCCGGGATTTTGTTTGCTCTTAAAGCCCCAACGAAGAGAAATGAAAGCCCGCCGCAGTCGCTGCTGTTTGTTTTGCAAAGATATGAAATCATACGCTTTTGATTTGGGTCGTAGCTGTAATCATAAAGCTTGCGTATTTTCAAACAGCAACGCCATGCATAGTCCAGATCTCTTTCGGAAGGGTTTCTCAGAAGCTCGTTATTGCGCAGCCAGTCTTGAAACGCTTGCGATTCGAAGTCGAGTGTTGTGCTTGAAATCAGGTTCTCTTCTTGCTCTTTAGGTGCGAGTGGCTCTGCGATTGGACCGGCACCGCCAATTAACTCTTTTGTGTAAAGTGTAAGTACGTAGTTTGTGCGGGCGTTGAGTTGCTTTTGAACTGCGCTTGTTCTTGCGGCTATCCTGGCAAGACCCACGGTTCTCTTTTGCGGGCTCAATTCATAGATTACCTTAAAAGGAAAGCTCTGCTTATCCAGCAGAAATTCTTCGCCTTCAAGCTTTTGTTGTCCTGAAAGATCGGGTGGCGCCGGAAAATAAAAAATCCATTCTTTTGCAATCAACTCCGGTGCATTCACTTCAAAAGTAAAGGAAGCGCTGATTTTGTTTTTGAGCTTGCTTTCAAGGTGGCAGTGCCGGACAGGGAAGTCCTGAGCAAGCACCGGGGATGACAGAAGCAAGCCGCAAGTTAGCAAAACGGGAGCTTGAATATTAAGACTGCTCAAAATTTGAAACTATAACTCCGGTAAATTCTGAGAACTTACTTCGAAAAAAGTGCTTCAACAAACACTGGTGGCTCGAAGTCTCGCAGATCGTCTATCTTTTCACCCAGCCCTACAAGTTTTACCGGCAACTTCAAATCGCGGGCGATGCTGAAAACTATGCCGCCTTTGGCGCTGCCGTCCAGTTTGCTCAAGATTACGCCGGTAAGCGGGCAGGACTCGGCAAAAACTTTTGCTTGTTGCAAGCCGTTCTGTCCTACGGAAGCGTCAACTACCAGCAATGATTCGACATTGGATCCGCCTGCGTTTTTGTCCAGAACCGTACGGATTTTTTTGAGTTCTGCCATCAAATTGGCTTTGTTATGCAGGCGCCCGGCTGTGTCAATGATAAGCACGTTGAAATTCTCAGCACGTGCGCGTTCAATTGCTTTATACACAACTGCGCCGGGGTCGGAGCCGTCCGGCAGCCTTACTATGTCGACTCCGGCTCTTTCTGCCCATATTTCAAGCTGAGTTTCTGCTGCCGCTCTGAAAGTATCACCTGCTGCCAGCAATACTTTTTTGCCCTGCTGCTTCAGTCTCCAGCAAAGTTTGCCGATGCTTGTGGTTTTGCCGGTGCCGTTGACGCCGACAACCAGAATAATGCTCAAGGCTTCCTCTGAAATCTTCAACTCGGAACTTGGAGCAGCATTTAGAATGTTATTGAACTCGCGTTTCAGAAAATTCTCTACATCGTGCGAGTTCCACATTTTTGAAAGTGCTTCCTTGCGCATGTGGTCAACGAGAGTTTCAGCTGTTGAGATACCGACGTCCGCTCTTATCAACTTTTCTTCTATTTCGCTCAAATAGTCTTCGTCGACTGCACGAGGAGGCGGCGCCGGGGCTCGCTTTTCTACTGCAAGCTGTGAACTGCCAGTTTGCCCGGCGGCACTCCCACCGGCGGACGCTGCCGGTGAGCCCTCAATGGGGGGGCCTTCTTCTTCGTTTTCAACAATCGAATCAACAAGGGCCGTTTTAGTTTTTGTAAGCGCGGTTTTTAGCTTTGAAAGCGCAGTTCCCCACCAGCCGCTTTTTTCTTGTTCTTCCATGGCTTATTGCCTCCCTACCGGGGCTGCCGATTGCCCGCTTTCGGAATCTTTTATTTCTGTCAAATTCAGTTCGCCGGTGAGTCGATATTTTTCTGCCTGGCTGGAGAGATCTGCCAGCACTCCGTTTATGAACTTAGCGGCTCGGTCGTCTGCAAAGCGGTGCGCAAGCTCCACTGCTTCGCTGATTGCGACCTTCAGTGGTACATCGATCATAAAAAATGCCTCAGTGCAAGCCAGCCTCAATATGTCTCTATCTATGCTGACCATGCGCTCGATGCGCCATTTTGTTTTAATCGCCATCAAAATTTGATCAATCTGGCTGCGCCGATCTAGATACGTTCCTAAGAGCTCTTCAACAAACTGTTTTACTTCGACGGAGCCTGCTTTCTTCAGTGAAAGTTTTTGTTCATGACCGCAGCTCTTACAGCTGACTTTTTCGGGGAGCTGATCAGAGCAGATTGCCATTTCCGGAATATCAAGCGCTTCCGAAACCAGGTGCATGGCTATCTCAATCATTTCTACCTGCTTCTTCAACTCGTCGCTTTTAACCGGCACAGCTTTTACGTCTGCAATCTTTCTTGCATTATCCGGATGGTTCAACTCGTAGTCGTTCAGTTCTTGCTGGGCTTTGATCAGGTATCCGTTGGCTTCTGAAAGACATTGACGGGCATGGTCTGTCAGAATCTGCACCGAGCGGCAAAGCAGATTGTCGAACTCGAGTCTTTCCAGGAACTTTTTGTCCCTGGGCAGCTGGGGCATTATTATGACTGCAAGCTCTCTTGCAATTCTTCTGGCTGACATCACTTGACTCCCTGGAGGAAAGCTGCCTTTGTTACTAGACTTCTACGACAGGCATGCATCATGTTACCATGACAAGCGCCTGTGTCAGTGAGGGTATTGGACGCGTGCGGATAACAGGAGGCGAAGCAAGAGGCAGGCTTGTAGCCGGTCCTGAAGGACTTGAGCTCAGACCGACCGGCTCAAAAGTCAGGCAGGCTTTCTTTAACATTTGTGCCAATAAGCTTTACGAATGCAGTTTTCTTGACCTTTGCGCCGGCACCGGACTTATCGGACTTGAAGCCTTGAGCCGTGGAGCAAGCAGCCTCATTTTTGTGGAAGAGAACCGGAAAGCCGCCAGAGCCATCGAAGGCAACCTCAAATATCTTGGCTACGAGGCTGAGGTTATTTGCTCTGATCTGCGCAGGGTTTTGCCTATTCTTAACAGAAAGTCATTCGACATTATTTTTGCCGATCCTCCGTATAAAAGTGGTCTTTATGAGTCAATTTTGTCTCTGGTAGATAAGCATGAATTGCTTGCCGACAATGGAACTCTGGTGCTTGAACATTTGAAAGCTAATCCGACACCGGAGAAATCAGGCGCCTTGCTCAAGCAGTCGGTTCGCAATTACGGACAAACTGCTCTGAGCTTTTACGCACTTTGAGGCATGGACAGGCTTGCTTCGAGCTGTTATGCGCATCAAAACATGGACAGGCTGCTTCGGGCTGTTATGCGCATCGAGGCATGGACAGGCTGCCCGAGGTGTTATGTGTATCGCGACTTCAGACATTTCCTGCATTCGACCAGATATGTGGATGGTTCTCCCTGATGCTGTAAACGTTTTGATTGCGGCTGACGATCAGGTGATCAAGCAAGCCCACTCCCAGCAAGTTTGCTGCTTTGACTAGCTGTTCGGTAGTGCTCAAATCATCCTGGCTTGCAAACAGTCTCGAACCTGATGGATGGTTGTGGCAGACTATAAGTGCATAACTGTTTGAAAGCAGAGCTGCCTTAAAAACTTCACGCGGATGGACCAGGCTTGACGAAACAGTGCCATGCGAAACTTCGTGCAAGCCTATAACTTCATGTCTTGCGTTTAGATGCAGGCTGACAAAATGTTCTTCGGCCGCAAGCTTCAAAGGAGCAAAAAGATCTGCTGCGTCAGCAGGTGTTTTGATTGCGTATGGCTCCTTTTGTTTGGCGCCTTCCTGTACAAGACAGAGCTTGATTTGTGGAATCCGGTATCTAAGCTTGTTTCTGAGGGCAAGACCTCTGCTCATCGGAACCTCCTTCGCTTTAATGCGTGGTGATACTTTTGTCTGGTTTTGTGACGCCTGTTGATGCCTATTGATGCCTGGGTGCCGGGCTCGTGTCGAACTGGCGGTGACCGATTCGATTAAATGTTGCCGATATCCTGCCGGATCAAGATTTGTCCGGACGGAGATCCGTCCAAACTGCAGTTCTTGTTCCAGTTGCTTTTAACTTAAAAGTGCAAATTGCGAAGGTCCTGTTTTCATTGCAGGAGGCTTCAAAAAAAATATGCTTACTAATTACTTAAACGTAAAAACCTTGCCATGAGTTCAATGAATTTTGTGAATTTTATCTTCAAAAAGGAAATTTTTTGCAGAAATCGAGTTTGCGCTGGTTGACAAGCGGGAATGGTCGCAATGGAGATACGCCAGCAGCAATCTGGACGTAGTCCTGATTGTTCTGCGAGTTGGGTACTTCCATCTGACTCGGTAATCAGATACGGTTCGAATCCGACAAGATCCGGTTCTTTTCTGCAGCCGGCGCCTGGCGCAACAGGCTTCAAGCCATGTGAATAAGATTCCCGCTTCAAGACTGGGGCTGCAGAGGGAACTGGACATATTAGTCAAGAAGAGGTTTGCAAATGGCAATGCACTGGACGCTGGCAGTTGGAATTGGAGCGGGCGCAGCTGCGCTCTTGCTTGCAGCTTCAAAAATTTCAAAGCTATTTCATAAGCAGATTGTCTGGGACTATCAGCAGGCGCTCTTATATGAAAATGGAGTCTTTGCAAAAGTTCTGAGCCCTGGTTCTTACTGGCTCTGGACCCCAAGTCAAAGTGTTACTGTGGTCGATTGCCGCCGCTCGGTAATTACAATAAGTGGTCAGGAAATTGTGACTGCCGACAATGTTGGAGTAAAACTTTCGGTGCTCCTGTCTTATCAGGTTAGTGATGCAGTTAAGGCGCTTAATCAAAGCCAGGGCTGGTATCAGGAGCTTTACGCCTTTACGCAGCTTGCTTGCCGCGATCTGATCTCGAGTATGAAAGTAGAAGAGCTTTTGCAGGTGCGCTCTAGTTTTGGCGATAAACTGCTTGAGCATGTAAAAGCTCCGGCAGAATCTATCGGAATTACAGTTTTGATGTTGCAAATTAAAGATGTGATCTTGCCTGCCGAAATACGCAAGATTTTTTCGGATGTTTTGAGAGCGCAAAAAGAAGGGCAGGCTGCTCTTGAACGCGCAAGAGGCGAACATGCCGCCCTGCGCAATCTTGCCAATGCTGCCAGGTTGCTTGAAGGGAATCCGCATTTGATGGGTTTGAGAGTTTTGCAATCTCTCAATATGCAAAACGGCAGCACGCCACCGCAGCTGGTGCTAAATCTCGGGCATGGAACTCCAGCATTCATGATGATGACCCCACCACCCGGACCAGGGCATCCGCCGCCCGGACCAGGGCATCCGCCCGGACCAGGGTATCCGCCGCCCGGACCAGGGCATCCGCCGCCCGGACCAGGGCATCCGCCCGGACCAGGGCATCCGCCCGGACCAGGACACCCGCCCGGACCAGGACACCCGCCTGACCCCGACAATCCGCCCGGACCAGGACACCTGCCTGACCCCGACAATCCGCCCGGACCTGGACACCTGCCTGACCCCGACTATCCGTCTCCAACTGAAAGTGAGCCGGAGGCGGAGTCTTGAGAGACTTAAATGGGTTGATGAGATGCTGGGTTGATGCGCCTATGAGTTGGCACCAAAAAAGATGCCAAGAAAAATTGCTGTTTTAGGTGGTCTGAAATTCAAAGTTCCTGATGGGCAAGGGTTTCTGGAGGCGGTTGTTAGTTGTAAATATTAAGACGATGCATCGATTCAGATGCTTTCACATAGGGGTTCATATAGAGAGGAGGGAGCTTTCAAAATGGAGCTTTTAGAAAGGAGCCTTCAAATAGGTGTCTTCGAATTTGCGATGTGGAGCGATAAACATAACGGGGCTTGTCAGGAAATATTTATCCTCGGAGTCCGTCCCTGAAGCAGGTTAATAAAAGTCGAACCTCATAAATCTTAATGGGATTCGACATATGCTATCTTGGATCATTGTCTGATGAATTCAGGAAATGCATTATGCAGCGCAGGAAATCGATTAACGTCAAAGTCGGCGACAAGTATATCGGCTCCGATTATCCGGTGCTGGTTCAATCAATGACCAACACCTCAACAGAGAACCCGGAAAGCACTGCTTCCCAGATAAAAGAACTTTATGAAGCAGGTTCGGAAATTGTTCGGATAACTGTGAATACTCGTGAGGCTGCCGCCGCTGTGCCGCAGATAGTCTCGATTCTGGAAAGAGATGGTATAGATTGCCCGCTTGTAGGTGATTTTCATTACAACGGACACCTTTTACTGACCGAGTATAAAGACTGTGCGCGCCTGCTTGCAAAATATCGCATCAATCCGGGCAATGTGGGCCGGGGTGAACGGCACGACGAGAACTTCAAGGCAATGATTGAGGTTGCCGTCAAAAACGATAAGCCTGTACGCATCGGTGTGAACTGGGGTTCTCTCGATCAAGATCTGCTTGCTCGAATGATGGATGAAAACTCAGTGAAGCAAGATGCTCTATCCGCTCACGAAGTCTTGATAGAAGCGATTGTCAGAAGTGCTCTTGAATCAGCGAATCTGGCTGAATCTTACGGTTTGCCTTCCGAGAATATTATATTGAGTGCAAAAGTCTCCGAAGTACCGGACTTGATTACGGTTTATAAGAAGCTGGCGGCTTCCTGCAACTATGCTTTGCATCTTGGTCTTACCGAGGCAGGAATGGGCAGCAAGGGGATTGTGTCTTCAACCGCCGGTCTTTCAGTACTTTTGAGTGAAGGAATCGGTGACACAATTCGAGTAAGCCTTACTCCAGAGCCGGGAGCCAGCAGAGCCCTTGAAGTAAGCATATGCCAGCAGATCTTGCAGTCGCTCAAAATCAGATCTTTTGCCCCACAGGTAACGGCCTGTCCGGGATGCGGAAGAACCACCAGTACGCTTTTTCAGGAACTGGCCAAACAGATTCAAGAGTATCTGGACAAAAGAAAACCTGTATGGAAAGAATGTTATGCCGGCTTTGAAGATCTGAAAGTAGCCGTGATGGGTTGCATCGTCAACGGCCCGGGAGAGTCAAAACATGCCGATATCGGTATATCGTTGCCCGGAACAGGTGAGGACCCACGTGCTCCCGTTTATATTGACGGAGCGCATTTAACTACTCTTGCCGGTAGCAACCTTGTTGATGACTTCATCAAAATTCTGGAAGATTATGTCGAACGCAAATACGCTTCTCGCCCTGTTGTGCAAGAATTTCCCACTGCCCATTTGCTTTAATAGCGAATCTGATTCTCAATCGG
This sequence comes from uncultured Candidatus Obscuribacterales bacterium, assembly GCA_964615655.1. Classification (GTDB taxonomy): domain Bacteria; phylum Cyanobacteriota; class Vampirovibrionia; order Obscuribacterales; family Obscuribacteraceae; genus JAIEPM01. The sequence goes on from CAZTQO010000050.1 coordinate 41,454, forward strand.
AGGTTTCGCGGTATCTGTTACCTGCCTAGTTCTTTCAATCCTTCGGTGGCGGCTCAAAAAAAAGCGGATTCATTTGATTCGATTTATTTTGATTTGATTTATTTTGATTTGATTTATCTGGTTTCGCATTGTTTTGCTTTGCTTTTGCAGATGAAGTTCCGCTCTTATCGGCTCCGGGAGCGGTATTGAGAGCCGGTGGTGTGAAAACGGGCGGTGCCGGGCTTTTGTTTTCTTTTTTCTGACCTTGAGTTTCAATAGTCTCGTCTGGGTCTATTGGAGCAGGTTTAAAGAATGGCGGGCTGAGCTTCTCATTTTCTTCTGCGATAGGTGGCGGCAAAAATACAGGCGGACTCAAGTCTTCCTGACTGGGTGCTCTGGGCGGAATGAATGCCGGCGGCGGCAGATACTTGATTGTTTCAGGCTTTTGTTCCTTTGGAGCAAATTTTGAAACCGGATAAGACTTATACATTCGTGCAATCGTGTTTCGGTCCCTCTGAGTTGGAAGACCGCTCTGCTTTGAGGAAGCGCCAACATACATTACATCGCTTACGTTGCTTGAGTGATTAAGACCCAGTGAGTGACCGATTTCATGCATAACTACTGAGGCTGTTTCCAGCGGATCGAGCTCTTTGTCCGGCGAAAAACCGTGCATGCAATCTACTTCCACTTTTACATGCGTGAAATATTTGCCATCGCCTTCAGGTCTTGAAACTCCCTGCTTGATTCTTTTCTTGCCATTGTCCTCAAGCATTATGGGAGACGAGATCCAGAAAACTTCAAGGTCTGCATCCTTGCTATTCTCCACAATCTTATAGGAGAGTTTGTTTCCTGAGGCTATGCACCATGTGTTCATAGCTCTGCTTACATATTCAGGATAATTTGCTTTATAGCCTTTTACTTTTTTGCCTTCATGAACGTAAACTTTTATGGGGAGGCTCTTTTGAGACCAGACATAAATCCAGCCGCCCACCATGTGATCCAGATAATCAGGCAGGTTGTTTGAAGACAAATCCAGCTTCTTTTTATCGTTCTTCAGGTCGTCAATCATCTCGTCTGCTTGCTGAATCATCTTCGAATCTGTTTCAAGTTTCTTGTAGTGTTCTAAGTATGAAATTGCTTCATCAAAGCGCGCCAGATCCTGGCATGAAATTGCCAGGCTATACATGGCATTTTTGTCGTTTGGTTTAAATTGAAGCGATTTTTTTGCTTCTTCAATTGCAAGCTCTGGCTTACCTGTTTGCCTCAAAATCCAGGCCAGGTTGTAGTGAACTGTGCCGGAAACCTCTGAAGGGTCATATCCGGCCGCCTGTTCAAGCAGCACTTTTGCTCGATCAAAATGTGCTGCATCGATTTCTTTCAGGGCCGTGTGGACTCTTCCATAGGTCTCAACGTCTTGCAAAAAATCTTTTGCTTTTTTTGTCCATTTCTGATCCGTGCTTGTGCGTAAAAGTCGTTTGAGATATTGGGAAGCAGTGTCATAATGTTCGAGTTTGAAGTAGTTCCAGGAAAGCTCATAAAGTGCGGCGCTGTAATTCGGGTCGAACTTAAGAGCTGTCTCTGCTTCTTTTATTGCTTCTCGATACTGCTCCATGCGCGAATAACAGTCTGCCATTCTGTCGTGAATGTAAGGTGAATAACCTGTCGGATCCTGCGTTGTTGCTTGTCTGAGTATTTCAAGAGCTTGCTTGTAGTCCTTGCGATCAAATATTGCGTCAGCCTGATCGCACAACTGGTAAACTCTCTGTTCTACTTCATAGCTCCTGATTGCCTTGCGCTCCCAAGCTAAAGAATGCTGCTGCGCAAGCAAAATAAGCGATCCGAGTGCAAGCAAGCCAGACCGGAGGCGACGACTTGAATGGGAGCTCTGGAGAATTCTTGCTTCTAGCTCTCTCAAAAATACTGCCCCAATGGAATCTTTTAATTAGCCCATTATAAATCTTCCGGGCTGCTGCATGGGCAAAAAGGCTATGTTATCAGGTATAAAAGTCAGTATTTGTCATGACCTTCGTCATTCTCAGTGCTTGCCAACTTGCAATCATGCTGATTTTTTTGATAGATTGGAGTCTTGAAAGACCTGAAGTAATTGGAAAAGCTCGCGGAGATTAAAACGTGACAACAGGAATGCCGCCGGACAAAGGAAACGTGTCTCAAGGAAAAGCAAAAAAGGGACCAAGTATTTTGGGTGGCTTGATGGACTTTCTGATTCTTGTTCTTCTTGTTGGTGGTGCAGGATTCGGTGGCTATTTCTACGGAACCATGCAAAAGATGGCACCTGTTAATATGGTTGCTCCCGGCACGCCAGGAGCGCTGCAAGAAACAGATCTAAACAAACCCGGCAAATCGAGCGAAGCAGACAACAAAACCAGTTCCGCCGCCAAGCTAAGTGATGAAAACGAAAAGAAAACAGATACAAGCAGCGAACGCAAATCGAATAGCGAAGCTAAATCTGTGGATGATACAAAATCCGCCAGCAAGAAAAACCAGAAAAGCAGATACTGGATAAGCTCATCCGGGACTGACTATATAGGATACTCCGTTACAGTCAGCATCAACGGTACGCCTGTAGATAGCTTCTTCGGACCGGACAAAACGGTCAATTTGAGTTCGAAAGTAAAATCTGGAGAAAACACGGTTACCTTTGATGCAAAAGCGATGGGCGATAAGTACAACAAACATAAAGGTGATGCAAATGCAGAACTCATATTGCAACTGGTTTCGGGACCGGTGGTGCAAGAGGATTTCAGCAGCGACGACGTGATTGCCACCTTTCGCTGCAACGCCTCACAAGATCAAGACATAAAAGAGAGCGCCAACTTCGTTAAATGAACACCAAGAGCAAATTCATTGCAGCTTTGTTCACGATCAACAGCTTCTTCGTTGGTTATGCGGCTGGTTTCAACAGCCGGCATGTCGACCTTGTTGACCCGACGCTGCCGCCGCTGAACCTTGAGCAGGAAGGTCAAGCAAAAAATGCTGCTTCCAAAAAAAATGATTCGCAGAAAATTGAAGAGAAGCAACCAAGCCATTCTGAGCACGGGAAAAAGAAACACGGCAAGAAAGGGCACAGTAAGAAAGACCAGAAAGACCAGCAACAGGCCGAAAAAGAACTCGACAGATCCGGACAGGACAAAACAGAGCAAAAGGAAGTCGAGCACAAGAAGACAGAGCACAAGAAGACAGAGCACAAGAAGACAGAGCACAAGAAGTAATTCCGGCTAGGAACTCTCAGAAGTGCTTGCGAATAATTCAAACAAAAGTGGAGAAACTATGTATTTGCAAGCGATTACAATTGCTTGCAAGTTCACATAGACTTCACTTAACGAGAATAGCGTATTAGGAGATTACGCTAAAGTCCTTGTTTTGGCGTCTTTGAGTCAGTGGAGGTGGGAAATGAAGCTAACATTCAATACAAAAAACGTGAACATACAGGTGGCGTTGAAAGCTTTGAATCATTACCGGAAGGAGGAATTTCTCGAGGCTTCGGAGGCTCTGATTGAGATACTTGATATGGAGCCTCAAAACTGGGACGCACGCTTGATGCTGGGTGCCTGTTATTACAGAACCGATCATTTTTTCTCGGCAGAGCGTTGCTTCAGGATCATCTGCGAACAGGCTCATGACTCGTCGATCAGGGCAAGAGCAAGAGAAGGGCTCATATCAACTTCGGCAAGACTGGGCAAACGAGTAAGTACTCCACCCGAGTTCGGCAGCTGCGCAGTAAGAGAAGACTTCGTTGCTTCCTGGTTGTCTTGAACCTGAGTTGAACCCAGGGAAAACCAATTCAGGGAAGAGCCAATTCAGGGAAGAGCCAGCGGGTTAAACACGGCCCCGCCATCAAACTCATGTTTCAGCCGGTGCTTCAATTCTACAAGAACTTGATCATCTTCAGGCAGGCTGCGGACCTTATATAAGTAGCATTCGTCAGAATACGCAACGCTCATTTTTGCTTTAGATTCATTTGCTATTTCAGAGAGCATCTCGATAATCTCCTTATCTTCAGAGTCATGAAAAATGCTTGCTTTGTAACGACCAGGCCGGCTCATAGATTGGAACCGTTCATTTTCTTCTTGCGATCTTGAAACAACCTTTTCAAGCACCCTGATGGGAGCGGCAATGTCCAGTCTTTTTGAACTGCGTTTCGAAGCGCTTTTCCGCATACCGGACTGAGACAGGCTGCTCAAAAATTTCCATAGTAAAGTCTCGTCTTCCGGACCGGCTTTAATTATGGATTCTGCAGTCATGGACACTTGCCTGACTTCTCTTTCAAGATCTGCAACTACGGAAGCTATTCCCTGTATTTGCACGCAGAGCAAAAGACCCTGATCAGGCAGGAGTTTTTTCAATTCGACGTCATCTGCATATTGCAGCAGTCGGGAATCCAGAAGCTCAAGGCAACTTATAGGTATGCCTGAACGGCAGAGTTTTCGTGCGCAACTAAATGCTTTTCCGGCATTTGAAAATTGAAAAATCAGAGTGCTCGAGCTTTCAGGCAGGGCAAAAAGTCTCAGGTGCGCGCTGAATGGCAGGCAAAGAGTACCCTGGGCACCGCAAAAGAGCTTGGGCAGGTCGTAACCTGTTACATTTTTTACGACTCTACCTCCGCATTTAATCATGTCTCCTGAAGCAAGCAAAGCCTGTATGCCCAGAACCAGATCTCTGGCTTCACCATAGCCGTGTTCGAGGGGACCCGAGTTTCCCGAATTGATATATTCGAGCAAGCTCATATCTTCATCGAAACACGAAATCGGAAAACACTGCTTTTTTTCCGCAAGCATTTTTTGCATGGCTGAGATTTTTATACCGCAGCAAACGCTTAGCACCAGGTCCGGAATCGAGTGCTCGATTACTGAATCGACTCCATCAAGAGTGAGAAAATAATCAACTCTGCTAGCAGGAGCTTCGGGCAGCGGCTGCGGCCGCCCCTGGACAATATGCCTTCCTTCTTTCTGGCAGCGTTTCACGAATTCGCAAAGTGACTCAGCTTCGGAAAATGAAAGATGCTCTGTTAGGTTTCCTGCATGCTCGAAAGAACCCAAACTCTTCGGGCCGCTTTTTGATGTATTCTCCGAGTTTATACTTGACGACATGACCGTAACCTGTAAACAGCCCTAATATTACCCTTCTTTGCATTGGCATATACCGCTTGCCGGCTTTATTGCTATTCTAAAGCAATGAAGAGATCGCTGGTTTTCGTCTCAGGATACTATGGTTTTGACAACCTCGGTGATGAGGCCATTCTCGAAGAACTGCTCAACGAACTCAAACAACTGGTGAAGCCAGATGAGATAGTTGTACTTTCAGTCAATCCGGAACTGACTGCCAGGCGTTATGGGGTGAGGTCGATTCTTCGCAGTAATTTTTCAGAATTATGGTTCGCGCTTTCGAAAGCTGTTTTGTTTGTGAGCGGCGGCGGCGGGCTCTTTCAGAATACCCGTTCACTTGGGTCGATTTTTTTCTATGGGCTCCAGATATTGATGGCGAAAGCCAACAAAGCAAAAGTAGTAATTTATGCTCAGGGCATCGGACCGTTGAACGGGAATCTCGCGCAGAACATTTGCAAGCAGGTTTTTAGCCGGGCAGATGAGATTCTTGTCAGAGATGATGCTTCGATGGCTTATTTAAAAGCCTGGGGGCTTGAAGGAACGCGGAGTGCCGACCCGGTCTGGATGCTCGAAGCAAGCACTCTACCTCCGGAAATCGAAACGCAACTTGCGGGGCTTGATGCTGCAAAAGTAAATTCGAACTGTGTAGGAATTTCATTGAGACCAAGCCCTGAACTTACAGATGAGCATTTGCTTAAACTTGCAGATGGACTGAATGAGAGCCTTTCAAATCAGGAAAGTCTCTTGTTGTTGCCTTTGCAAAAAGAGCAGGACCTCGAACTCTTGCAGAAGTTTCAAAAGCTATGGCTTGCCAGAGGGCGTAGGGCTGAGATTCTTGATAGTTCCAGGCTTGAGCTTGCAAGCCAGTGGCTTGCAATTTTTTCGAATCTCAAGCTCCTTATTGGTATGCGATTGCATGCAATCATTATGAGTTTGAAGTCAGGAGTACCTGTGGCCGGCATCGCATATGATCCAAAAGTTACGCAGCTTTTAGCTGAATTTCAACAATGCTGCTTAATTCTTACAAAGGAGACTGGTGGAAATGACTGGCCGGAGCAACTAAAATCCGTTGTAAATGGCTTGACAGGCTATTCTTCGCTGGCGCGTCTCAAGTCGGAGTCGGCAAAAAAAATGGCTTGTCAGAACTTTGACATTCTGGATAGAATTCTCAACATGCCAAGTGAGATTGGAACTTGAGATTTTTCTCCTTGAGATTTCTCTCCTTGAGATTTTTCTCAGTGTTGCAATTTCGGCCTGACCTTGCTTCAGGGTCCCGCATTTCCCGTCCCGCAACCTCCCGCAAAAATTTGCTCTCGCAAGTAAAAAGTCCACCCCCGCAAATTTTGCTCGCGTAAGTAAAAAGTCCACCCCCGCAAAAATTTTGCTCGCGTAAGTAAAAAGTCCACCCCCCGCAAAATTTTGCTCGCGCAAGTAAAAGTCCACCCCCCCCCACATTTTTCGTTATTTATTAGAGGAGTGAGTTTAGACCAGCTACTATATTGGAGTATCTCTCAGACCTGCTTCGACTTAGTGGGAAATCTAAATGCTTCGAGCAGGCACCGCCCGTGATGTCAACCTTGTCAGCAACAAATCGTTCTCGCCAAAAAGTTCTTGGATATCCTGTCGATATCGTGGATGAACCACTGGCTATCTCGATTATCGAAGATGCCTGGCAGCGCAAACGGGGCATGCATGTGGTGACGCTGAATGCCGAAATGGTGGTTACTGCCCAACAGGATTCGGAACTGGATCGCATAATCAGGCATGCTCATTTGATTGTTCCCGATGGTGCAGGCGTAGTCTGGGCGGTTAAGCTCAACGGACAGGAAGCCTCTCGTCTACCGGGTATAGAGCTTGCTGCAGCAACTCTTCAAAAGGCTGCCGAAAAAGGCTGCACTGTGGCTTTGCTGGGCGGCAAGCCTGAAGTTATGGAGCAATTAGTTGAATTGCTGCCGCAGCGTTATCCGGGTTTGAACATTGTTGCAAGCCATCATGGTTATTTTTCTCTTGATGAACAGGAAGCCGTGCTCGATCAAATAGCCGAGCAGGAGCCGCAATTGTTGCTGGTGGCGCTTGGTGTGCCTAAGCAAGAATATTTGATTGATCAATTGAGCGGAATTTTGCCTCAAACCGTAAAAATTGGCGTGGGAGGCAGTTTTGATGTCTGGACCGGGCAGGTAAAACGGGCGCCGGAAATTATGAGAAAATTGAATCTTGAATGGTTTTACAGGCTGGTCAAAGAACCCTGGAGATTCAGTCGCATTATGACTGCACTTCCGGCATTCTTTTTTCAGGTTTTACAAGACACGGTCATGAACTCGTCTAAGCCTGAAGAGAACGAGAAAAACAAAGGCAATAAGAAAAGCTAGATCAATATAACGGCCGCTTATGTTTGAAGAGACTGAAAACGCCGAGGATGGGCTCATGACAGCGGCTCAGGCGAGCCTGATTCCGCCCCGCAAGCTTGCTCACCTGGGAGATGCGGTGTTTACGCTTTTTGAGCGCGAACGAGAGCTGAGGCAGTCCGTAAATGTGAAGCAGATGCACGAACGAAGCTCGATTCGCTCCTCTGCTGCTGTTCAGGCTGAACTTCTCGACAAAATCAGTGGAGAACTCGATGAAACCGAGCAAGATATTGTCAGAAGGGCAAGAAATATAAAAGCTCCCTCGGGAAGACCTGGCGGGCAGGGGCAGTATAGAAGGGCAACCGCATTTGAAGCATTGCTTGGCTTCCTTTATTTGACATCCAAAAAGCGGCTCTTGACACTTCTATCCAAGACTATTTGAGTGCAAACCTTAAGGATAGGTTGTAATGTACTTGGACCCGCTATTCCTGGTGCTAAGTTAGGCTTAGGTAGACAGTGCCGGAAAGGCACCCCACTCGTCAACAGGTCCCCTAATGGCAGCTAATTTCGGGCGAATATTCGAGACTTTGTTCGAGCACAGCGCCGATGGCATGCTTTTGAGCGACGCATCGGGAAAAATTGAGCTGTGTAATCCTGCTTTTGCCCGGCTTATAGGCCGCTCGCCCGAGCAGTTGTCTGGAGGCAACCTCAGTGAATACGTCGACCTGGGCGGGGCGCTTGACAATGAGGGCGCCGAAACCGGCACTAACGGGGGGGCAGGGCAGGAAAACGGCAAGAATGCCGTTGTGTTTTGTAGCAACGGTTTGCATTTGATCATGCCTGCTACGCACTTGCCGGTAAATAATACGGACAAACTTTTGCACTATATAACCGTTGTTTACATAGTGCAGGCTCAAAGTGTTCAACAGGCTCAGACCGAATTTGTAAGTACGGTGAGTCATGAGCTGAGAACACCGCTTACCAGCATTAAAGGCTTTGCAGATACGATATTGCGTGCAGGAGACAGGCTGGATTCGTCTGCCCAAAGACGCTATATCGGGATTATCAAAGACCAGGCAGACCGGCTTACCAGGCTGGTTGAGGATCTGCTTGCAGTTTCGAGGCTCGAATCAAGAAAGATGCAACTTACTATTAGAGCCATCAATCTTGAGGAAGCCGTGGAACGTGTTTGCCAGACGCTGGCGGAAAAATCCAAGGTTCACAATATCGCTGTGAAAATTCCAACCGGACTGCCTCAGGTCTGGGCAGATGCCGACAGGCTGGAGCAGATTCTAACCAATCTTATCGATAACGCTATTAAATACTCGCCTCAAGAAAGTACCGTGACGATCACTGCAAGATCAGTGCTGCAGGAGCCTGAAATGGTCGAATTCTCGGTTACCGATCAGGGGGGCGGTATCTCACCTGAGTATTTACCTCAGATCTTCAACAAGTTTTCCAGGCAAGACAATCAGCTCACAAGACAAACGGAAGGCACCGGGCTCGGACTTTACATAACAAAATCACTTGTGGTTGCACTTGATGGCAAAATCACAGTTACAAGCGAACCGGGAACCACCACCTTTACGGTTCAAATTCCTGCAGCAACGCTTGAACAGCAGGCTGCAAGAGGGCGGGGTTCAAGCATATGTTGATGCCCACGCCGGTTATTATGATCATTCACGATCCGAAGTCTGTGGCTCAGTACGCGACACTGCTCGATAAAACCGGGGCGAAGGTGCATGCAGTAACTTCCTTTGAAGAAGCCAACGAACTGCTTTCATTCCTGCATCCTGATTTGATTTTGCTTGCGGCCCACATGGATGAAGGCGATGGACGCCTTTATTGCCAGCAAATCCGAGCAACGCTGACGCATCCAAGACCGGTGCTGGTTCTTTTGCATAACTCCGAAGATGTAAACGAAAGAATCAATAGCTTCAGATATGGTGCCGACGACGTGCTCGGCGAGAATATCGACCGCAGCGAGCTTGCAATAAGAGTGCTTGCTCATTTAAGAAGGCGGCAGGAAGAGCTCTGCAACCCGCTTACACAGATGCCCGGACCTATTATGATCCGCCGCATGCTCGAGCAACTTCTGGTGCAAGATCGTCCATGGGCGGCCCTCAGCATCGATTTGAATAATTTGCGTGTTTACAACGAAACTTACGGTGACCTGGCAGGCGATCAGTTGATTAAGGCACTGGGCGCGGTTTGCCAGTCGGTTTCCAGCGACACGGATTTTTCCGGACATATTGAAGCCGACGACTTTTTTATCATAACTTCTCCCGAGCGGCGAATTTCAATTGCTCAAACCATCAATGAGCAATTCAATGACATTTCCAGGCGTTTCTATCCGCCTGAAGTCACTGAGAGAGGCTACTTGATCTCCACCGGCAGAGGTGGAATTCGCAGACGAGTGCCGCTTATCTCCATTGCAATTGGTATCGTATCTAGTACCAGCCGTCGCTACCAGAGTTATGTGGATGTTTTGACCGCCTCCAGGGACAATCGCTATCTTGCCAAGCAAGATCCTGATACAGTCTGGGTTGAAGATTCCGGTATCAAGCCGCAGGTACACCGTGAACATTCTGCGCGCTCCACTATTTTAGTGGTCGAGCCTGACGGAGCCATGGCCTGCTTGCTGCAAGAAATACTGTCGCTTGAAGGTTATTCGGTTGAAGTTACGAGCTCGGCTAACGACGCGCTCGATAAAGCACGCGATCTTCATCCGGATTTGATTCTTCTCGAGTCGAATCTTGCCGACCGGAGAATGGACGGCTGGGGGCTCTGCAGAACCATCAAAGAAACCGAAGAATTTGGTCGCTGCTGGGTGGTGATGGTGACTTCAAGCCCGGATCAATCAATGGCTCTGGAATCCGGCGCCGATCTATACCTGCCCAAACCCTTTGATATGCCGTCACTGCTTTCCGAAGTGAGCTTGCTCTTGCGTTCACGCCACCGGCGTTGATATGCCGTCAGTGCATTTCAAGTCGTAAGCTTGCTCTTGCGTTCACGCCACCGGCGTTGATATGCCTAGGTCTTTCAAGATCCAATTCACTGCATCACTGATGTTGTGTGCAAGATAATCAGGCTCCACTTTCCATTGATAGCGTCCGTCTGTGACTGCCTGGCCGTAGCCGGTTTTTACAAGAATGCCTTTGGCACCGCAATTCTTTGCAAGCTCGACGTCCGACGCTTTATCTCCCACGACATAGGATCTAGTGGGATCGAGATCTTTGTTTTCAGCGAAAGCTTTTTGCACAAGGCCAGGTTTTGGTTTGCGGCAATCGCAGGGAACGCTCAACTCAGGAACTCTTCCGGTTTCAAGATGTGGGCAATAATAAATGGCATCGAGCCGGGCCCCCCTGGCATCCAGAAGTGACACCAGCCGGTCATTCAGCTTTCCTATGTGTGATTCGGCATAAAAACCCCGGGCTGCGCCTGTCTGGTTTGATACCAGTACACAGGCTATATTTGCCTGGTTGAGTTTTTGTACCGATTCTGCCGCTCCGTTTATGAGATTGAGCATGGATACGTCATGTATATATCCGATTTCCTCGTTTAAGGTTCCATCTCTGTCTAAGAAGACTACTGGACGCATAGCTGCCTCGCCAAATCTATAGAATCTCTTTGAACAATATTACTACCTGAACCTATAACTTAGTGATCGAAAAGCCTAAGATTCCGTCATTTCCTATTTGTCATGGATATTGCCAAGTAAGCACAGATGCTCTACTTCGTGATAGCATGTGATTTGAGATAGTACTTTCATCCAGGTCAGGTGCAGGCAAAATGAGACTTGACGACGATAATGCGTCATTTCGCTTCAATCAGGAAGGCCTTCGCAAGTTTATGGGCGACCTTGAGGTTGAGATCATGGAGCTGGTCTGGAAGAAAGCCAACCCAACAGTTACTGTTCGCGATATATACGACCTTTTGAGACAGCGTCGGCCCATTGCTTACACCACCGTGATGACTACGATGGTGCGCCTGGCTGAAAAGGGAATTCTCAAGATTATTGACAAATCCGGGCTTGCAAATTGCTATGTACCTGAGCAAAGTCGCGATCAGTTTTTGCAGAGTGTGGTGAGCAAAGTACTTACAATCTTTTTTGAAGAGTTTCCAGATGAGTGCGAGCAATATCTTAGTAAGAAGCCTCGCCCAGCTGTCAAAAAACCTGGAACTAAGAAACGTTAAGACGCTGAGCACTTTCGTTTGCCGGAGTTTATGCGAACCCAGGGCCGGCTTGCGCCTGAGCCTGAGCTTGCTGGTGCTTAATTCAGAAAAACAGGCTCTAAGATTTTTGTCTAGATATCTTGTGCGCCGGGAGACCGGCTGAAGTAGGAGATGAAAGAGCTCTACATTGA
>CAZTQO010000051.1:0-52428 GCA_964615655.1 uncultured Candidatus Obscuribacterales bacterium
ACAACCGCTACGACAATTACAACCGCTACGACAATTACAACCGCTACGACAATTACAACCGCTACGATAGTTATTATCGCGGACATCATAATTCGGGGTCTGATTTTGGGCGTGCGGTGCTTTCTGGTGTTCTCGGCTACGGTATGCCGCGTTACGGCGGCTATTATCCGCGTTACGGCGGTTATTACAATGGTGGCAACATAGCAGGAGCTGTTCTGGGTTCAGTGATTAATCGTGCGATCTGGGGAGGGTCGCGCCACTGCCGGTGGTGACCAGGCGTTCTCTTCTGTGAAAGTACAGTGTCCCCGATGAGCCACTAACAGGCTCGTTGGGGTTTTTGTTCATAAGGTTTTCACAAACTCTGGCTAGCATTGTAAAAGTTGCGGATATCGTTATTGATAGCACGGGCAACTATGAGGAAGGAGGAATGTGTATAATGAACATTCCAGAAGTGCATTGCCTGCAGCCCCTTTCAGACTCTTCGCCTGAAAAGGCGGAGCATCATTCTGACATAGAAAAAGAAGAAACTGTAAGCAAAACTCCTGCCGCAGCAAATGACTGCAGCAAGAATAATAGAGAGGCATGCAAAAACAAAGTTAGAAAAAAAATGCGAAGATGGAGGCCAGATCTCGCGCGGCTGAGGCAACTGTCCGACATAAAGAACAGGGCTGAATCCGCAGTCCATAGCCACGATAATTTTCTGACATTCATTCATTCTGAAGAGAGCTTTTTGCCACGTTTGCGAAATTCATGGCGAAAGGGGCTCTATCACTGGTTCTGTAGCGGTCTGGATACTTATGAAACGCCCCTGTCGCACAACACATTTAGTGAAGAGTACAGAACCATGGTTGCCAGAATGCTAGGTGACCTGTCTCATTCGCTGCAATTTGTGGAGGACGAATGGACTATGGCTCCCAGAAAGGATTCTCAGGAAGAACTCTTGATAGGTGCTTGCTCGCCGGATAGACAGAGGGCGGATAGACAGAAAAACCTGCCAAAGCAGCTGGCAAGGGTTTGACCCTGGTTTAGAGGAGATTTCTCCATGAACGTGTCGAGAACAACCTCGAGCATTCTTATGCTGTTTTTGTGTTTTTGTCCATCGTCGGTGTTTGCCGGCGATGAAAGCGAAAAACTGCTCAAAAAAGGTTGGGCTGAGATGCGCTCTGGAAACTTCAGAAAGGCGATCTTTGATTTCTCGGCAGCAGCCAGATCAAGCCCACGAGATCTCGAGATCAGGCGCGCTTTATGCACTGCTTTAATCGAAGCCGGGGAGGCTAAACTTGCAATTCCATATATAGAAGTTGTATGTGAATCTGCAGGGCACGTACCGTCGGATTTAGTGATGCTTGCAGAAGCACACGCTCAGTCAGGGGCTGCTGAAGAGTCGGTGATTTTGTATAGACAGGCACTGGAGCTTTCTCCGCAGTCTTTAAGAGCAAAACTTGGTCTTGCTGAAGTTCTTATCAAGCAGAACCAACTCGACGACGCATTGTGCTTGTGCAAAAACTTGCTCAGGAGTCACAAAGACCCCCTGCTGCAATCGCATTTGAAAAGTTTGATTCGGAATGCTGAGGCCAAACGATCGGTCAAAAACGACTTGCGGGCTTCAGCTTTGTATCTTTCTTAAGGCAGGTATCTAATGCAGCTATTGAGACAGAAAAGACCCACGAGAGCTTCATTTATTGCCGAGTTGCCCTTTGCACTCTGGGCGGTCTTTTTCCTGTTTTTGCTGCCTTTTATTGATATGGCTTCAGTCTTGCTGCGTTATACATTTTTGGTCGCTGCTGCACGAGACGGGGTACATGCAGCAGCGCGCTCAAAAACTTTCCTGGCGGATATCCCCGGAACCCCATCGGCTGTCAATGCAGCCTCACAATTTGCCAGCCTTACGGCAAGCGCTTTTTCCGAAGTCACAGTAAATCGAGTTCAAACTAGAATTCTCGAAACCGATTTCAGTTCACTGCAGCTAAAGTCTTATCCTTATAATCAACCGCTGTCAAGCCCGGCTGATGAAAGCATCAACCTTTATGAGATCGAGGTTCTGCTTTCAGGTGAGATAAATCCCTTACTTCGCATGGAAAGCGGTTTCTTTCCTCCGGTTCCAGGTTTGACCGGGGCGATTCCGGTTGAGGTCAATGCTCGAGAATACTGCGAATATCCAAATGGCTTGCACGAATAAACAAAGAGGGCCTGAAACTATGGGAAAGCAAGACAAGGTAGATAACAGATCTTCAGGACAATCGATGGTTGTGCTGGTTTCAATCATGAGCCTCTTGATCTTGTTCACGGTCGGTCTTTTTTCTTATGAAGTAAATCGGGTGGAACTCTGTCGCGTGCAGCTCAGGTCAGCAACTGAAGCGGCGGCACTTGCGGCAGCCGCCACGCTTGCAAGCCAGGATAACCAGGATCCCAGCCATGCGCATGCGCAGGCAATTATGACGGCTCTTTCTACTTTTCAGAAAAACAGTGTTGCTGGTTGCTCGCTTCTTGATGCAACGCTTTCGAGCTTCGGAGATGATCAGCCACCTGCCAATAAAGCAACTTTGTTTGTCGAATTTCTCGATCCTAACAATAACAATGAAGTAGTCAGCAACGGCAATCCTGCTGGAAAAATTGCCAGGGTAACAAGTTCAATCGGACTGCTGCCGTCATTCGGAAACTTCCTCGGGCTTTCTAATCTGCCGCTCAGAAGTACGGTTCTGGGAGGTGTGCCCGATCTGGATGTGGTGCTCTGTTTTGATGTTTCTGGTTCTATTGATGATCAGACTCCGGTCAGTTTTGTGCGAAGGAGATGGTCCGGTTCTGCAAGCGCCGGTCATATTGATTACATAGTGCCTGATGCCGGAGCCGGTTCTGCCGCCGGAGCACTGGCGCAGGGGCGGCTATACGATGTTATCGGCCCGCCGGCCACCGGCACCAGGGTACAGGCTCTTCCTCCCCAGTACCTTGGTCTGGCCGATAGTAATACTCGCTGGCCGCTCGATTTTGCGCCGCCATTGCGAAGTTCGGCTCCGGCCTCAAGCGACAGCACAAACAATGAACTTGCCGGTTATCCGCCTGGAAATAAATCTCAGTCTATCAATATTACTTCGTCGATGTTTACAGATCTTGTTGTTAACATCGACGGGAATACTACTTTTCAGGGACTCAACACTGCTGATGGCTATGCCTTCCCGGATCTGGCGACTCTTGTTGAGGCCTCACGCGGTAATCTTGAAGATGCGATCGTATTCCATGCAAGCGGAGCCGACACCGGGGTTCCGAGTTCAATTGTTCCAAAGCTCGGCTACAAAGCCAAGTATCTGGAACTGGCTCGTGCAAACTGCAGGCCTATTAAGGATGCTCAGGACGCAGCCGCAACATTTTTCACGATTATGAACACGAATACCGTAGGACACTTCAGTATTGTCTGCTTTTCAGATGATGGCTCCGGCAGCCCTGTCAATGCCTGGCGCGTAGATTCGTCTTATACACCATGCGGCATACTGAGCTTTGACAAACCGTTGATTGCGCTTGATCCAGGCATCGGCAGCACGAATTTTTCAGCTATCATGAATGCGCTTCCTAATACCACCGCCCTTCAAGGAACGAATATCGGCGATGCCATCAATACAGCCGTGAATCAGCTGTCTAACAATGCGCGCCAGGGTTCCAAAAAGGCAATTGTACTCTTTACTGACGGGCAGCCTACGGTGGGAGGTCCGCTTCACTCCGATCCCTGGACCAATGCCCGGAGGGCAGCTTTGAGAGCAAAACAAGCCGGAATTCCTATTTACTCCATTGGTCTTGCTCAGAACAGTGAAATAATTCCCAATGAAGTTGCAATTCTCACAGACCAGAATTCAGATCCAGGCTCCGGTGGTGTAAGTGGAATTGCCGGTCATGGAGGTAAATTCTTCCTGGTAACTAATGTGAGCAGCCTGCGCCTTACTTTTGAAAACATAGCAAGACAGCTTGTTCAATTGGTTCGTTAGGCGGATACTTTAGGAGAAATGAAGTGCTTAAGCCAAAACAAGTCAGGAAATTATCTGGACATACTCTGATTGAGTTGAGTATGCTGTCAGTATTGTTTGTGGTAATTGCTGTTTTGTGCCTTGATGCCGGCTACCTGATTCTCGGTTCCGAGCTTAACGACAGGGCGTGCAGGGATGCCGCAAGAGCCGCCGCCGAAGCCGATAATTATCTAAGCGCACTGCAACTTGCACAAGCGGCGGTGGTTGCTCATAGAGGCGATGGGGTTTATATAAGCAGTCCCCAGGTGAATGCAAGCTCTTTTGTATATGAAGACTTTCTTGGAAGCCCGCCTGAGAATACCAGCCCTTATGTCAGTGTAACCACCAACTGTAATCTCCGCCTACCAGCTCCGATCTTTTTTCTTGGTGCTGAATGCTTCGGAACTGGTACTATGAATTTCTCCAAAACATATGTCTTTCCTATAATAAAAACACAGCTGTATCTTAATTGAATTCACATCCTGCAGACAAACAGGTAAAATTGACCTGCCGGCAAGACATTGGTGAAGATTATGGCCAGAATTCTCCTGGTATCAATTCAAGAGCAGATTGCAGAAAATATACTGGCTCTGCTGTCAGGCAAAGAGGGCCACCATATTGAAACCTGTGATGAGAAGATGTTTTTGGACGATAGCATAGAGAGAATTGCTGCTGATTTGCTCATATTTTCCTGCAAGTCTGAGAGTCTTTCGATTTCTAGTTTTTGCATGAACTTCCGCAGAGCCGGTGGACGAGCACCGGTTCTGGTGCTTTTAGATTCGGTTACTGTTGATGAAAGAATTAAATTGCTGGATGCCGGAGTCGATGATTATTTATATCTGCCTTTTGAAAAAAACGAGCTGGCAGCATCGATCGGGGCCCTGCTAAGAAGACCAAAGTCTGTATACAGTCAGGTAATTTCTGCCGGGAATATAAGCCTGGATACTCTTTCCGGAAAGGTTAGTTCAAACGGTAAAACTGTGGACCTTACGCCTATGGAATTCTGTCTTTTGGAGTTCTTGATGCTTAATTCAGACCAAGTTTTCTCTTGCGACGAGTTATGGATGCGTGTATGGAAGTCCAATTCTGCATCATGCACAGATACGGTCAGGACTCACATTAAGCTGCTAAGAAAGAAGCTCAATTCTAATGGAGCAAAACAGATTATCAAAACGGTGCATGGGCGCGGCTACATGCTTGAACGTGCAGAGTCGGGCGGAGAACCTGATAAAACTGCCGCCCTATAAATCTGCGAGCTTCGACTTTGTTTAGCTTGCCAGAAGCTTATAGCCTTTGCCGTGGACAGTTTTAATAAGCGGTCTGGATCTGTCTTTGTCGATTTTGCGCCGCAGTGTTTTCATGTGTGTACGCACCGTGTCGGTACGCTGCACGTTAAATGAATGCCAGAGCCTTTCGTGTAATACTTCGGCTGAAAATATGGTGTCGGGATGGCTCATTAAAAACTCGAGGAGTTTGAACTCCATCGGGAAAAGTTCGATGTATTCCGAACCTCGTCTTACTCTGCAAGCAGCGCCGTTTAAATGAAGGTCGGCTATATGAATTTCCAGATCTCTTTCTTCCGGATGCCGCCTGAGCAATGCTCTCAACTTCGCTCTCATTTCTTCGAGATTAAGAGGTTCAAGCATGAATTCATCTACACCGGAGTTAATGCAAGCAACTTTTTCGTCTTGCTTTTCAGCTTCAGCAAGCACCATAATTGGTTGGCGGCAGTTCGATCGCAAAATGTCGCAGAATTGAGAACATCTTCCGTAAGTCGTTACCTGTCTCATATCCAGGATTATCGATGAGTAAATTTGGTATCGTGTTTCGGGCAGCCACTCGAAAAAAAACAACAGGTCTACTTGATGTCTTTCTCTTGCTAGTTCTTTGCAAACATTTTGTGATTCATTATTATTCTTATTCGCAAGGAGCAAAATTTTTGACATAGCTTTCTCCCTTTTTATCAAAGTGAATTGCTAAAAAGCGCTTGAGCTGGTCCTTGTAGAGGAATGAGAATTCCCGGTAAGCGCAAGTTCGTTATAATCTGCAAAAGCATACTGCTATCTTGCAGATGCGTATTAATTACTTCCACGCGGGGACAGTATTATTTTATCATTTCTTCTCTTTGCAAGCCGGCCGCGTTTGAGCTGCTTTTATTCAACACCCCTGGCGGTGCGCACAATTAATAACAACAATGTTTGAGTATGATCTGGCTCCATAACAATCTTGTTTGAATTACTTTGCATTTTAAAGAGCAAAGATTTCATAACAATGATGTTTGGATCTAAATTGCTGGCACCATATCTGGTGCGCGATCAATTATTTGTCTAACTTGCCGACTTATTCTTCTCGATGCCGCCGGCTTGAAGCGTCTGGCGGAGAAAACCACAGGCCCAGTCGTGCAAGCGATTCCATGCCACAACATGTCTCATCGATACCATGCGGCGGCGTTTCTCTTCGACCACCATCGAGAGTCCCTGCTGCATAGCTTCAGCAATTGATTCCGGATTCAAAGGATCAACCATCAAGGCGCCGCTAATCAGCTCGGAGGCACAACCTGCTTTGTCGCTTAACACAAGTGCACCCAGTTCGTCTTGCCTGCAAGCAATATACTCTTTGGCAATCAGATTCAGACCGTCTCTAACAGGAGTTACCGCAAGCACATCTGCTACCTGATACCAGGCCGCCAGTTGTGAGTGCTCGAAATTGCCCATCATGAAAACTATTGGTTCCCAGCCGTCTCTGCAATATTTTTGATTTATCTCGATAACCTTGCTTTTTACTCTTGCTGTATAGTCATCAAACTGCGGGGCCACAAATCCCGGTTGTGCAAGTTGTACATAATGCATACGTCGGTGCAAATCCGGATTGTTTTCCAAAAATATTTCAAGACCTGCAAGCTTTTCTAAAACGCCTTTTGAATAATCGAGCCTGTCCACTCCCAGAATGATTTGCTGGGCAAGCCGATTGGTTACGGGAATGGCTTCAACCATTGTGCGACTGGACCTGGCAAGCCGCTGCCAGTAAGGATAATCAAGGCCGAGTGGCATAGCTACAATCTGGGTGACGTTGCCGCGGTAGCGGATTGTTTTGTTCTCTTTGTTGATATTTGCATCCGGAATAAGAATGCTTACGGTGTCGATAAAGTTTTGAGCATACTCGTTTGTGTGGAATCCAAGCATGCGATTTGCAAGAAGTGACTCAGCAAGTTCAAGACCAACCGGTGATTCAGCCATGATTTCAGGAGCAGGCCACGGTACATGCCAGAAATGCGAAAGTATCACTCCTGCATCCATTGCAAGCATCGGTGCAAGCAAAACCATCTCGAAGTCATGGAGCCACAAGAGAGTGGGGAAGCTGCGTGAAGCAATTTTCTGTGATTGATGTGCCAGCATCAAGCTGAGCTGCCTGAAATCCTTCCATTCCTGAGCGTCGTATTTTGCCCGATCAGGCATGCCGTGGAGCAAGGGCCAGAGATAATTGGCAACTGCTCTGCCATATTGGCTGACATTCTCGTCACTGAGATCCGGTTTGTGAAAGCTGAAACCGGCAATCGGGCGTTCGTCATTATCAGGCACCCCTGATAATGCAATCCACTGAACTTTGGTGCCAAGCTGCTTGGTTAACGGCGCCAGGCTGCTTGCCACTCCTCCTTTTTCTCCCGGGCCTCGGAAGGAGAATAATTTTAGTGCCGGCAGATGAACTTGAAGCTGACCCAAATCTTCTGCCGATAACGGATTAAGCAGGTGTGGCTGCTGGGTAGCTGTGTACATGTATAAAGACCTCTTTGCCCTTGTCCCTAATGCCGATAATCGATAGTTTGCGCTGAGTACTATTAGATTCAGATAATGGCCCGGATGCTGAACTAAAACTTGGCGCGGATATATCTATTGACCTAAGAGTAATCTATGCAATTGCAGTAATCAAGTTGCCGGGGCTTTAATTAGCAAGAAATTAGCCGAAAAGCCGTGACGCAAGACCTAGTGTTTATCAGCCTTTTAGAAGATGAAAAGAGTCGCCGCCCGGGAAGTCAAGCAAGAAGAAGCAGGAGGATTCTTGCACCATATGTGGTGTCAGATCTCGGAATTTTGCAGGCGAAAAACCAGTAAGGGCCGCTTAACTTACTGGTTCCTTATCGTATTCATTATTGAGAAGACTGAAGGAAATCTTATTTCAACGCTGGGCTGAGCCGAGTTTTTGTTTAGCTGAACTTGAACTCATGGCTCGGCACAAATTAGCCATTTCAATGGCAGCTCCGGCGGCATCTGCGCCCTTATTGCCTGCTTTTGTGCCGGCTCTTTCAATTGCCTGTTCGATGGTGTCGGTAGTTACAACTCCGAAAATACAGGGAACCCCTGTTTCCATGGCAACCGATGCAACCCCTTTGGCACACTCGGAACATACAAGGTCATAATGCGAGGTTGAGCCTCTGATAACTGCGCCCAGGCAAACAACAGCGTCGTATTTAGCTGATTTTGCAGCTTTGCCTGCAATAAAAGGAATCTCGTAGGCGCCTGGGCACCAGATCACTTCGATATTTTCGTCGTCCACACCATGCCTGCGCAATGTATCGAGACATGCACCCAGCAGCTTGGAGGTGATGAATTCATTGAAGCGGCTGACTACAACTGCAAATGATAATCCTGAGCCGATAAGCTCACCTTCTATTACTTTTGGCATAGTACTCAGAACGCTCCTTCGCTGTTGTTATGTAAACCTTCCATCCAGTGTCCCATTTTTTCTTTCTTTGTAAGCAAATAGTTCATGTTATGGCTGTTGCAAGCAGGCGGCATTGCAACCCGTCCGGTTATGCTCAGACCATATCCTTCAAGCCCCACGATTTTGCGGGGGTTGTTTGTAATAATACGCACCGAGCTCAGACCCAGGTCCGCAAGTATCTGAGCTCCCACGCCGTAATCTCTGAGATCCGGCTTGAAACCAAGTGATTCGTTGGCCTGTACAGTGTCTTGACCGCCGTCCTGGAGCATATAGGCTTTTATTTTATTGATAAGCCCGATACCGCGCCCTTCTTGCCGCAAATAAACAAGCACACCGTATTCTTCCTGTGAAATCATCGCCATTGCGGCTTCAAGCTGGGGACCGCAGTCGCAGCGCAGGCTTGCAAATACGTCGCCTGTAAGGCATTCGCTATGCACGCGAATCAGCACATTCTTTTTACCTGCCACATCACCTTTGACCACAGCAATATGGTCCTGGCCGTCCAGCTTATTTCGATAGCCGACCAGTTTGAAACTTCCGTATGCAGATGGAAACTCAGCTTCGGCCTCACGGACTACAAAACGCTCTTTCTTCAAACGATAAGCAATCAGCTGGGCTATCGTGATGAACTTCAAGCCATGCTTTTTAGCGAACTCGCGCAATTGAGGCACTCTCGACATGGTGCCGTCATCATTAATGATTTCGCAGATCACCCCTGCCGGAGTGAAACCGGCAAGCCGTGCCAGATCTACGGCAGCTTCCGTATGCCCGGCGCGTTTTAAAACTCCGCCTGATTTGGCTACAAGCGGCGAAATATGCCCCGGGCGTCTTAGATCTTCAGGTTTTGACTCTGGATCTACGGCTACTCTTATAGTTGTTGCCCTGTCGTAAGCGCTTATTCCGGTTGTGACACCAAATCTGGTATCAGCATCAATGGTCACTGTAAAAGCCGTGCCCTGAGATTCAGTGTTATGCTCGACCATGAAAGGAAGACTCAGCTTTTGCGCTTTTTCCTGAGTGAGAGCCAGGCAAACCCAGCCTCTGGCTTCCGAAATCATGAAATTGATCATTGCAGGAGTGATAAGCTCGGCTGCGCAAATGAGATCCCCTTCATTCTCGCGCCCTTCGTCGTCGGCAACTATTACGAATTTGCCGGCTTTTATGTCTTCGATTGCGGCTTCGACCGAATCGAAGCCGCTGCAGTCTTCGTCGCTTTCCATAATTACGTAGGGAATTTTTTCTTCTTGAGCCATAGTTTTTCTGTCTTCTTGCGCAAGGTGCTGCATTCGCTTTTCCCCTTCGTGTTGGGTTTTGTTGCTCGAACTCGATGTGCTGGATGTGCTCGATGTGCTCATTGTGCTCGTTGTGCCGGTTGTGCTCGTTGTGCTGGTTGTGTTCGTTGAGCTGGTTGTGTTCGTTGAGCCCGTTAAGTTCGTTGTGCTCGTTGACTTACTCTTTGAACTCTTCGAATTTCGTGAATTCTGTGAATTTGATGGGTTTTGCATTTAAGTGTATCCGTGCTCGGCTAGAAAGCCCTGTGTCAAACCTTCTTTGTTAATCATTTGAGCTGCGCCGGACTGATCGCGTGTTTGCATAAAACGCAACACATATTTGCCGATCAGATCGGTTTCAATGTTTACTGAATCGCCAGGCTTCAGTGTTGATAAGGTTGTAATTTCAAGGGTGTGCGGTATTGCAGCGATTGCAAACTTGAACTCGCCCTTCGTGGCGCTTGTGGCGTTTTTGAGATAAGCAACTGTAAGGCTGATTCCGTCTACCGTTACCGAGCCTTTTTCAATAAAATACGGCTCCAGGCTCGAATCAAGAGAAAACTCAATTATTTGCGAAAAGCCTTCGCTCTTGATTGAAGCTACTTTTGCAAGCGCGTCGACGTGCCCGCTTACTAAATGCCCGCCGAGCCGGTCCGAAAGCCTGAGTGCGCGCTCTAAATTGACGCTGTCGCCAACTTTCAGGTTTCCTAATTTGCTGCGCCTGAGTGTTTCGAAGCTGGCATCGATGCTGAAGCTGTCTTTGTTGAAGCTGGTTGCGGTTAAACAAACACCTGATACTGAAATGGAATCGCCTATTTTAAGCTCGCCAAGCACGGTCTTAGCCGAAATTTTCATGCGCCTGCCGCCTGCACAGTCGCTTATGCTTTGAATTCGGCCTATTTCTTCAACGATGCCAGAGAACAATTTCAAATACCTCTATCCTGATCCATATATAGATCTGTGTATAGATGGATCTGATTCAGTATTCTATAGCTTGTAAAGAGCTGCGGCTCGTTGCGTGAACGAATAATTAAGCAGATTAGCCAGAATTAGGCTTGGGCTGGCTTACTCCTGTGACTCTGGTTGGCGGCTCAGGTCTAAGAATTCAACCACAACCGGCAATGCCGGGTCGCCCCGCATACCCATGAGGTACTTGAACCTGATGCTCTGTGGACCTTGCACACCATCAGCCGCATGTGCGACCACTTCAGCCTTAACTTCGATTGGAACATAACCGCTCGGCTTTAGTGGCTCGTCGACTTTGACTTCCTTGAACCTGATTGCACTAACGCTTTTGGTTTCAGCTAGCTGCCGGGAAATAGCTTTCATTGCATCGGCATTGCCGGGAATAGCTTCTGTTTGGGCCAGAAACTTGATTGGTTTTGGTCCGAGCTCAGATTTGTCGCCCGAAAAAGCCAGCCTGTTGGTTGAGCTTTCGTAGGTCGTAAAAGTCGAATCTACCAAATGTCTTGTTACTTCTCTTGCGAAAACATCGAAGATGAGCGTTTGATTCTGGTCGAGTTTATTTGACGGTGCAACCTTTGAAAGCATGACCAGATTGCACAGCACACTTACCACGCAAACCGCATGAACTCCGTAAGTTTTTGCTACTTGCTCCGGGCTTATTTTTCTTACGCGCCAATACATACTGCTTCCTCGCTAAAAGAGTTAGAGTTCTACTCTACCCAGCACCCAGTTGCCGCTCTGGCGATAAAGAGTTAGAACAGCCGTGCAATCTACAGTTTGCGACTCTGTGCTTGAATTGTCAAGTGAAGTTCCCGGCTCAGACACCGTTAAAAGCTGCTTTCCCGAGATTTTAATCACAGCGTCATTATCTGATTTCTTAATTACAGTTGCAGTTGTTATTTCTGCTTGCGATTTCCAGTTTTCTCCCGGCCATTCCCAGAAAAAAATGTTCGAGCCTATGATTTTTGCTTCTTCTTCCAGGCGCATATTTGAGACAGTTTGAAGCGCCACCCAGGCAAGAATAAATACTGCACAAAAACTGACGAGCACTTTCCAGCTGAAGATTTTTTCCATATCAGTCGTGCTGCAATCCCAGATAATAAACAGCCTGACGGCAGGCATCCGTGTGGTTGATAGTCGGATTTTTCTGTTTGACTTCTTCGATCATGGCTCTGCGTTTTGGAATATCGTTGATTGGTTCGGAAGTGCAGATCCAGTAGTCCATGGGGCTTGGTACCAGACGGATGGTTCCGTGAATACCGCCGACAATTAAAAGGCACTGGCTGTCTCTTCGTTTTTCCTGATCATGAGCAAAGTTCTCGATAGCCTGCGTTTCGGCGTCGGTTAGCCGAAGTATTTCTTTCAGCTTTTTCAAGTCTGAAGGGTCCTGGCGCAAAAGTATTTTCATGTGCGCGTTTTTAACAACCGAGTCGGCAAGTTCTGCCTGCCGGAAAAAGTCAGCTAGCTGCTGCGTGATTGTGACAAGCATCATACCGTAGTGACGGGCTCTTCTTGAAAGGTCGTCTAACAAGCGCGCCCCGGCTTTAAATCTCATGAGTGTAGCGGCTTCGTCTATTACGGCTGCAAATCGCATATTGCGCTTTTTGGCTTCGGCGGCTTTTCTTCTGATGAATTCAGCAAGTATGAAAGACGCCATTCTTTCAAGTCTGGGGTCGTTTACTTCTCTTGAGTCAAATACTATGAAAAGTTTTTCGGTGTCGATATTGGTAAGACCATCTACAAGACCGCCGAATGCTCCGGAGCGTGTGAATAGCGAAAGACCTCGGGCAAACTGCTGCAGGCGGTCTCTTTGCAGAGGGTCGACTTCGTCGGCGGCAGCCTGAGCGGTAACTCTTGCGAGGTCCGACATAATAGGCACCGTGCCTCTGAATGCTGCGTCCATGTAAGCGACTCTTATAAGACCATCAAGAAGTGATTTTTCTTCGACGTTCAATTCTTCGCGCCCTTCAGGTGTAAGCATCAGGTCCAAAAGCGAAAGCAGGGTGCTTATTTTGTCTGCGTTCGGCTCACCGGGTTTGCCGTCGTCTGGCCCAATATCAAAAGGATTGAGCACATAGCCAGAGTTTGGACCAAGGTCAATGTAGGCGCAAAATTCCGGACCTAATAATTCGGTGATAAATCTGTAGGCGCCAAATTTGTCGACGGTCTTATCTATAAGCACAAAACGCACACCCAGTGGCAGCAAGCGCAAGATCATCATCGACACCGCAAATGATTTACCGGCACCGGTTGTACCTACAACGAACATGTTGTTAGCGTCTTTGCCTGCGCCCCGGTAAAACGGGTTTAGAAGCACCGGTTCTCTTGAAGCAATTGCAAAGCCGAACGGAACCCCTTCAGGCGTGCCGCAGCTTGCCGTAAAGAAGGGCCAGAAGCTGCCCACTATCGGAGACATGACCCGGTGAACAATGCCGAGCTTATCCACGCCTACAGGCAAGGTTGCCTGCCATGTATCGAGCTGCAACATCTGAGCGCGGTCCATAATGGCGCCTTTGTTTTTAAATACGCGGCGAATTTCGTCCATATGTCCGTTTAAACGCTCTACTGTATCTGCGTGGGTTTTTATATAAAAACTCACGTCAAATGCTTTATTTGAACTGCGCAGAAATTCCTGAATAGCAGCCTGAGCGGTTCTGGTTGATTCAAGACCCTCAAGGTCGGGAGTCGAAAGCTGGGTGCTTGCCACAATACCCATTGTGTACTGGCTTTTGAGCTTCTTTCTGACAGAATCCTGATCGCAGCAGTGTATGAAGAGGGTCACGGTGTACTCGACGCTTAAAGTAAGCAGCTCTACAAGCCATCCCATCCAGGTTTCATGCGGCACCTGCTGCATGTACTGGCTGCCCACAAACTTCTGATCGAGCCACAAATAACTATCTGTGACTTTTAATCCCGATCTTGCAAGTATGGATGCTTCCGAAACACCGGGGCTGCTGGGAGGCGCATCAGGCTCGGCTTCTGCAAGCGTCGGGTTCAAATGCGAGTAAATCAAATTGCGCATTTCTTTTCTGGTTAATATCGACGGGCGCAGATTAGACCCGCGCAGTTGCTCGAAAACTGTTTTGCAATAGCGATTGAGATCTTCAAGAAACTCTTCGTGTTTTTGAACGGAACGTCTGCCGCTCCAGCCTCTGGTGACGTGTTTGCAATCGGGTGGCTGGTAGCTTACCACCACATAAAAATCACGCTGGGGCACAAAGTGAACGTCCTGTACGCGCCTGAACCATTTGTCGGTGTAGTCCGCATACCAGCGCAAGTATTCGTTGTCAGTTTTAATTTCTTTCTGATATCGGGAGAGATATTCGTCTACTGATAGGTTTCTGGAGGTGACTATGATTTGAATATCAGAGTCGATTGAATTGGCTAGCGAAGCAAAGTCTCTGGCCAGCTTGTCACGCTCGGCTTCGTCAAAAAGTAGGGCGTTGATGCCTTTGCAGGCGATAAACTTACGCATGCTGCCGTCGCCCAGTACTAATAAGCCCTCATCGCCGTCTTCACCCGGAATCGAATGAATGAAGCAGACGTCTTGCCAGCTTGCCGATGTGCGTTTATCTTTGGGCGGGCCGGCAATTTCCTTTTCTTCGACCGGCATTGTGTTAAAGGGCAGGAGTTCACGTACCATGGGCGGCAGATTGTTAATGAAGCCGCCGAGCATGCCGCCACTGGCCTGAGTTGCTTCTTTGTCAGCTTTGCGCTCGTCAAAGGATCTATCGTCGCTTCTTTGACGCTTGGAGGCAGATGAGCCTGAACTGCGTTTGGCAGATGATGGTCTCAGTCCAGTCATGTGTCACCCTTCCTCATTCATTCAAGCATTCAATCATTCAATCTATCTATCAATCTATCAATCAAGCTCTATATATCCTTCATCTTCCCGTTTAATCGGGTCAATTACATCAGGATCCGGATAAATTTGTGTTTGTTCTTCAATATGGGGGTAATAGGCCCTGGGCAGGCTGTTGAAAATCTTGTAGAAGAAGAGATTTCGCCACCAGGCCGCCGGTTTGAATTCGGCAGCATTAACTCCCACCATGGCACCGCCGACGATTAAAACCCAGACGAAGACGCCCACAGGCAGATTGCCCAGTTTCCAGTCTTGCGGAACTTTGAAAGCCAGAAAAAACCCCACCCCCACCGACACAGCCAGAATCGCCCACTGAGGAAAGGTAAAACCCCGTATCTTCAGCGGCTTATTCAGGATAATGACTTTGTGGACAAGGGACATTAACAAGGAACCCCGTCATGCCGGAAATCCATGATTATGCCAGCAAGCCCGACCATTTATTGACCATTCTGGTCTGTCAGGCTGCAAGGAGCCTGGCAAGGTCTGAAAGTCTTGCTGGTTCAGCATGTTCTGGACAGGAGACAGTCCTGGCCAGTTTCTGAGCGCCGCGTGATGTAGTGGTGGTGTGTGCCTGTGAATCCGGAAGCTTCTGCCTCCCTGTTTTCCGGATTACCAGGGGTGATACGCAGCAGGCCCATTAAGTATATTTTACTAAGAAAGAGAAAATTGCAAGTGCTTTCTGCAAAACAATTGCAAGCTTTCTGCAAATCTATTGCAAGTGCTTTCTGCAAATCTAGTTTTAGGCAGATCTTGAAGCTTTTGCAGCTGCATTTAGAAGGTTTTGCCGCTTCCGCTCGGGTCTTGCATGTTGGCAGTGCTTGCCATGGTCCAGGTATATGAAAAGTTCTTTTCGGTGGTGAAATCCACGCCATGGGGACCGGCAAAGAGTGAGAGCAGAAAAGGCGGATACACTTTTACTGAAGTTGAAATGGTGACATCGCCTTTGACCGGTCCTCCGTATGGTGCCTGCGGCAAGCTGCCCACGATATTTTCAGTCACCTTGACCGTGGGCTCTAGCTGAATTGAACCGGTGGTTTTGTTTGCTTTTTGAACCACGGCTTCGGCGCGGCGCTTGGGCTCTCCTGATTTTATGCCGTCGGGAGGGCCTAGCGATGCGGCTCTTGCTGCATCGCGGCAGACTGTGTCATTGAGGCTGACACCCATGTAAATAGTCGCACAATCGATGATAAGCAAAATAATCGGAATGACTACCATCAAACCGGCAGCCATCTCTACAAAGGATTGACCTTTGCTGCTTTTCACTGTTTTTTCTTTGTACATCCCAGTAAATACAACCCAATCCCTGATATGCTTATTCCCTTGCCCGCCTGGCTATAAACGGGAATAATGAATCTAGGAAATGCATTGTTGCAGTTCTGATAATCTTGAGGTTTCTTGCCTGTGCGGAAAAAGAGAACGGGAAGCGGCAATGCTATTGCAGAGTTCGGACCTGCAATGTACATTTTTTTTATTATGATCATAATACCGCTTGTGGACCTGGCAAGCTTCATGTGGGGAGTAGGAACTGTGATGCTGGTGGCTAATTTAAGCGCCAGGCAGGCAGCTGGAGCCAGAACCTTCTCGGAAGCCATAAACATAGTCAACAAAACAGAGGATGATCTGGCAAACTTCAGATCTTTTGCTTACATGGTGCCTGCTGGCGGCGCCACCAGAGGTGTGAGCCTGAAAGTAATTGGAAACAGTACTGCAGCCGGAGGCAGCCCCACTGAATATTTGCCGCCGCCTGCTCCCAATAGAATCCCCGTGGATCGCAATACACTCGATAACACGCTGTATCACTATGTAGTAAGTGCAAATTACGACGTGA
Source organism: uncultured Candidatus Obscuribacterales bacterium (assembly GCA_964615655.1). GTDB lineage: Bacteria > Cyanobacteriota > Vampirovibrionia > Obscuribacterales > Obscuribacteraceae > JAIEPM01. The sequence continues at coordinate 16,639 of CAZTQO010000051.1, forward strand.
TGCCTATCATGAATTTTAACGGCATGCCTTTTTTCTCTGGTATTCCCGGACTGGGCGCTCCTGCACCGGTAAGATATGACGGCACAGTAACTGTCGAGCATCCTGAGGGCTTAAACGATTGAAAACTGCCACTGCTTGTGGTGGGCGGTAACAGGCCTTGAGATTTGTTGGAAAGCGTTGAAAAGCGTCATCTAAGGATAATCGCTTACTTCCTTCTTGCGCTGGCTCTGATTTGAGCCGCTCTTTGCTGGAACTTGGCTGCTTCTGCTGCTCTGTTGTTTTTGATCAGAATTGCAGATACCTGATCTAAAACTGCGAGAAAACGGGGATTCTCGTTTGCAGATTTAAATCCTGCTCCAAGCTCGGATTCAAATCGATTAACCACCGCATCCGGTCCCTGTAAAACTTCCGGTTCAATAACCGGGTTCTTGCCTGTGACCCAGCGGCTGCCCATGGCCGGAGCCGGCTGACTTTTGTCCGGAGGTGGCTCTGCTGCTTTGACTGTCGGTTTCTTTTCTTTGGCCGATTTATATGCCTTCATCTGGTCATCCACACTTGAAATGAGTCTTGTAAGCATTTCAGCAATTGCTTTGGGGTCGCCTTCGCGCTTAACTGTTTGTTCGATTCCCAGAAAAACTTTGACAAATGGCGCAATGCCGATTCCCAGTGAGTCCATCTCCTTCAGCTCTTTTAGCAGCGCATCGCGTTCTACCTGTTTGACTCCTTTTACAGTTCTCAAACTCTGCACATCTATAGTTGGAGGTCGTTTGGCAATTGCAAGGTTTTGCAGCGGAGTTTGAATTTCTTTCCACATGGAGGCAAGATTAGCAGTTGCAAAAGTCATTTCGCGGTTTTCGGCAGTGGCGGCCGGGTCTACAAAATTTACTCTGATTTGCTGGGCCGAAGGTTGTGCTTTAAATACATTTACTGCGATGCGCAAGGCTTCAAGTTTCGAGTCTTCATCTGACACCCAGGGATCAAGAGCGGTGTTTACTGTAACCAGATCGCTTCCGACATTTATTTTGTAGTTAGTGGGTCTGGTTATGGAATTGCTTTCAAGCTGATTCTCGACTTTTTCTGTGGCATTCTGGCCTGAAGTCGAAGAGGTTTTTACGGAAAGGGATGAAAGCAGCTGATCTTTGCTCATGCTGCCGGAGGCAAATGCTTTGATGTCTCCTGCTGTAACAGAAACCTCCTGGTAATTCGACATGTCTTTGCCGTAAAAATAGCAGGTGACGCGGCCGAGTTCTTCAGGTGCTGTATCGAAAACTGCTTTGCTTATTAGAACCGAATCAATTTTGCAGTCCTTTTCGTCGTTGGAGTGTCTGTAGGTCGAAACGAAAACCTGGTCTTTGTCCACTCTTACATTTACGGCTGTACCGGGAGCAAGGAACTGAGCTTTATTCAGAGCATTTCTTATTTCAGCGCTAGTAGGCATCGCCAGGGCAGGTATGCTGCTTGATAACGAGATTAAAAGCAGGATATTTGCAGCAAGTAATCCACGTCCCAGTTCCAGTCCAGAAAATGATTGCAGTTTGCTAGAAGCCACTAATGCTCCCTCCGGTTTTAAGAATTGCAGGTTTGGTTTCCGAAGTTTTAATTTCAAAACTTCGGTTTCAAAGCATCTTTTCTTTGTGTATTTTGTTATTTATAGCATCTCGCCAATATATCCGAGATCGGCTCCAATAAGTGCCCCAAGTGCGCCTACTTTTATCTGGCGTCTGAATCTCAGATCAACAGCAACCCCATTCTGTATATATGTGGGTCTCGGGGCGCCCTTAGAAGGACCGTAACTGTAACCCCTGTAGGGAGGGGATGGAACCGAGTCTGTGGCAAAGTCGTCAAGTTTGCTAATTATTGGAGGGGCTCCTTTGCCGGAATCACTGCTCGGGCCGCTTCCTCCACCTATTTCTTGCTCAAAAGAATTAATATTCGTATTTTTGTGCCAGGTAATAAAGGGATAATCCATAGGCTCGCCCTGATGGAAACCGCCCAGATCTTGGCCTCTTTGCCTGACCATATCACGCATATAGAAATCAAACTGGTCGGTGCTCTCGATGACAGCCACCATTTCTTCGTAGCTGCTGCTGCCCTTACCCCCCTCGTGGTCGCCTCCGCCACCCTTGCCTCCATGGCTGCTACCACCGTCTCCGCCAATCTCATAGCTATCACCTTGCGTCGAAGCTACACTGTTCATGCAAATCAAATTTGGATGGGGAGTCATACTCTTTGATTGCTTGCCCAGAGTGATACCTGCCAGTTTCCAATCTTCCGCCTTGCTTTTAAGAGATTGGCCAGATTGAAGCTCGGCATACAATTGCTTGTGTGCAATTACAGTATAGGGATAAGGCTTGATTGTTTTGCTTCGGTATAAAATCGAACCGTTTGAGTTGAATGTGAAAATATGCATGATTCCGGTTGGCACATCTCCAAGGGTAATTTGCCCCAGAGAAAGCGGATCTATTGCTTTCCATGTAGTATGCTGCGGGCTTGGATCGTCCAGTTTTGCGTCTTGCATTGAAAGCAAGGAGTCCAGGTTTACACGTGAGCCTGCAGCTCTGATCCAGTCATAAATAGCCAGTCTCGCCAGGTCGGCAGCGCGCGGAGGTATTTGTGACCAGGCCGGCTGCGGCCACGGAGGCGCGCTAATGCTGGCTTCCGCATCCACAGGAAAATCGCCGCCATCGGCGCTTAATACATCACACTTTGCTTTCTGCATTTCGGACCACTGGTAGAGATCTTTGAATTTGGAAATCTCAGGCATTGGCCCGTCCGGGAAGCTCAAAGTAATTGCACCACCGACAGGGTGCTGGAAATCGTTTCCAGGAGTTGCGCAGGCTGTAAAATGCTGAATGTATTCTTTGCCCTGATCTGAGAATTTCTGGTCGGCTTCCACTTTTACAACTGCTGGAATATCAAAGGGCAGTCCTGAAACAGTTGAGCGGTATTTGGATAAATCTCCAAGTGCAACAGCTCTGCCAGTGGAAGCAAAAACAAAGTTCTGTCCACCGTATACAACATTGGTGTCAGAGACATAACAGCCGTTCATTTTCTGGCCAGAACCAACGTTCCCTTTCGATTCCGGATTTGGTATTTGCACGCTGGTAGCGATTCCACCTTCCAGATAACCAAGATCAAGCTCTAAGGTCGGGGGAATATAGTTAGATACCTTGGCATTGTTTTTAATATAAATTGCTTCGGCATCTTCATATGGTGTTACTTTGTTTCCATGAGCATCAAGTGCAAAGCTGCCGGCTTTCATTGATTTTTTGACTTCAGCAATTAATTTGTCCTTGGCTTTGAGAATATTGTCCCGGTCCTGAATGGCCATTTGTTTCATAAAATTGTCGTTTAAAAGATCTCCGACAATGTAATTTAATCTGGCTGTGGCCATGAGTTCATTTACGCTTCTAACTTCGCAAAAGTAATCGTCTTCTGCCTGGGTTGTTGTTCCGATAGGCGGCTGATCGCAGAGTGCCACAAAACCGCACTCGGGCGTGCTTATTACAATGCGCCCGATGTCATTCGCCACCACAAGAGCGGCGGCTTCAGCGGCGGTTCTTTGCTCCATATGCCCGCGGTTTACAGACAGGTATTGAAGACCGAACATCATTACTACTATAAGCAGTATCGCGGCACTTGCTACCATGGCAAGCATGTTTCCGCGACTGTTTCGGTGTGCCATTGCCCCTGACCTCGTTACAACACACACGGTGCTGAGTCTGCTACTTTTAACATATCTAAGGATGGAGTTTCTGTCAAAGGTCAGCCGACCGATTTTGCCTCTTATGTTGCGAGTGAACAGCGCTTTTGCTTTACTTGCAAAGCTGGGTGAAAGGATGAAAAAAGATAGCCTCACTGCCTTTATAACCGCTGCTCTTGTTTTACTTGCTTTTGTGCTCATAGCCAGCCCGTCAATTGCTTCGCGCCGGCATGCTTTTCCGGTTAAAATGCCATGCCATCTGGAAAGGAGCCCGGCCTGTGATACAAATGCGAGCTTAGATTTTGAACTTGCAAACGAATCCGGAACCCGGGTCAAAGAGTGGATTGTTTATATGTCTGAGCCACCGGAGCTTGAGAGGCAGCAACTAGAGTCTGTAGACTTTGGGATTCCGGGAACCGGTCTTAAGGGCAAAAAAACGAGCGAGCTATCTGCCAGCCACAGGCCTGTTTTGCTTTTGCGTGCAAAGGCAGCCGCTAAATATACTAAAATGCTGCCGCTTCGTGCCAGATACAGGCTCCGCCTTTATGAAACAAAGCTTGTTGCGGGCGCCGGGTTGCAAGATAAACCTCTCAGTGAGACCCAGAAAAAGAACTATCTTGCTGAATCATTCTCACTTGATTACAAAAACAAATTTTTTCAGAACTGGCTTAAGAAAAATGCTCTGATTAAAGGCGCTAACGAAACTGTTCTAGATTTTGCTTATCGCGCTTTTCTTTTCTTGAAAGTTAATTACAGATATTTCTGGAGTCCGCTTTTAGACAGGAGAGCCTCTATTGTATGCTCTGAAAACCGCTCGGATTGCGCGGGGTTGTCTTATTTGTATTGTGCGATTTTGAGAGCTAATAAAATTGCTTGCCGCCCTCTAATTGGCAGGCTGGCAGAGTCAAGCGAGCGAACTGAAAATGACAGCAGCTATTTTGCCTGCCATGTAAGAAGCGAGTTTTATCTTGAGGGTGTTGGTTGGGTGCCGCAAGATGTATCGGCTGCTGTTTCTAATCGGCGCAACAGCGTGCTTGAGTATTTTGGCAAAGATGACGGCCGCTTTATCGTAATGCATGAAAATCCGGATTTGATTCTGGATAGTTTTTATCACGGCAAAAAGAATATTCGATCTATGCCCGATTATCGCGCCTGGGCAGATGTAGAGTTCAAGCACTTAAAAAGACATCTTAATTGGCAGGTCGAAAACACTGAGCCGAAAGGAGCAAGAAAACAAGCCCAAGCCTTTTTCTGGGGGATGTTTTGTTCTATCCGTTTAGATGATCTGGTAGACACCAGAGTTTAGTGGTTGCAATTGCTCAACTGTCGTGCATGATCGTGTAATCTGAAGCGAGAATCGTTCGGTGCATTTTGCGCGGACCCGAAGCTTTAATATCCGGCTCTTTTTCTCATTGCGCTTTGCTGCAGAATTGCGGTCGCTTCATCCACGCCGGTATCAGGGCTGCCATCAAGTTTGAAGGCGGCGGGCTGTCTGAAAGAGTATCTCGAGGGGTTCTTTACCTGCACTTTTTCGCCAGTATTCCACTTTCCATCGTTGTTTTCATCGACGATTTCAAATTTGAGGTTGTAGGGGTAGTTTTTCTTGTCGGTTTCAGACAACTTGTTTGCTTCAGCATTGACTGCGTTGATAAATTTGTTCACGGAGTCTTCAGTGTTTTTGGTTCTGGGGTCGTCCTGGATATCGCCCAGTACTTCTTCGAGCATGAGCTGTGCGCTCATTTCGCCAGCCCGGCTCAGATCGGTCATTTCTGATGCGCATTCTTTTGCGTGCTCATTGACATTGTTCGTATCCCAGTTAGCCATTTTTCTGTCCTCGCGGTGGTCTTTGCTATGAGGTTCAGAATAATCGGCTCTCTGGAATAAGCCGGGGCGTGCATGTGGCAGATTCGGGGCTTCTGTTTAGAGTTCTTTCACCTGCTACTCTGCTTCCTGTTTCAAGCTTCTATTACAGGCCGCTAAATTCAAACCCTTAATTCAAGCCCTTAATTCAAGCCCTTAATTCAAGCCCTTAATTCAAACCCTTAATTCAAGCCCTTAATTCAAGCCTGTAATTCAAGCATGTAACAACCCTTTAGCGTAGCGTTCCTTTACAACTAATCCTTTTAACAACCCTCTATTTCAACCGCTATATCAAGGCATCTAAATCGATGCACGCACTTAAGATTTTCTCCTTACAAGTGTTTCTCGAAATCCTTTACAGGTAAGCATTTTTTTGTTTTTTCTGGCTGATCGAAAAAAAACTGATGCATCTTTTTTGATGCCAACACGTAGGGGTCAACCAACACATAGGGGCCCAAAGAGGGCCAATAGTGTTGTGGGCTTATAGGCCAGGCACAGACTTGTTTGGCTTATGAGCCCTGTTTTGGAGGAGGAGGCGGTGGCCCCTTATCTTCCGGTTTTTTCTTTGGAGGCGCCTTCTGTTTGAGAGGGTTGAACTTCATAGGTTCTTCCGCGTGTTTTGGCGCTTCTTTTTCCTTCGGAGCCTGTTGCTGCGGAGCCGCAGGTTTATCCTGGGGCTTGCCCTGGGGCTTCTCAAATATGGAACGGTTCAATGTGGGCGCTGGTGTTGGCGGCAGTTGATGTGATTGCTGTGGAGCCGAAGCCTGGCTTTGTGACGGAGCCGAGGAATGTTGCTGATCTTGATAATGCTGGGCTTGATCTTGATAGTGCTGAGCTTGATCTTGATAGTGCTGAGCTTGATCTTGATAGTGCTGGGCCTGATCTTGATAATGCTGCTGTTGATCCTGATAGTGCTGCTGTGACTCTTGCGCCGGTGCCGATGGGGCCGCACCCCAGGGGTTATAAGCTTCCTGGCTCTGGGGCGCTGGTGCTGTTTCGCCACCACCCGGGGCTGGTAAACCATAGCTGTAACCTGCCGTCGACTGGTCGGGAGCTTGCTGTGGCTGTTGCTGGTATTGAGCCTGCTGATAGCTCTGGTCGGGGGCTTGCTGGGGTTGTTGCTGGTATTGAGACTGCTGATAGCTCTGGTCGGGGGCTTGCTGTGGCTGTTGGTATTGAGCTTGCTGATAGCTCTGGTCCGGAGCTTGTTGATAAGGTTGCTGCTGGCCATAGGCTGAGCCCGGATCTTGCGGGGCAGTCTGCTGGTAATAGCTGGAAGACTGATCTTGCGGGTAGCTGCTGCTGTATCCGGGCGCGCCATAAGCTTGATCCGGCGTACTTTGCTGCTGGTAGCCGCCCTGCCCTGCGCCATAAGATTGATCCGGCGTACTTTGCTGCTGGTAGCCGCCCTGCCCTGCGCCATAAGATTGATCCGGCGTACTTTGCTGCTGGTAGCCGCCCTGCCCTGCGCCATATGATTGATCCGGCGCGCTTTGCTGCTGGTAGCTTCCTGCTTGCCCTGAGCTATAAGCCTGATCGGGTGCGCTTTGTTGCTGGTAGCTTCCTGCTGCTTGCCCTGAACTATAAGATTGATCGGGCGCGCTTTGTTGCTGGTAGCCCTGGGCTGAACCATAAGATTGCCCTGCATACCCTTGAGTAGACCCGGAACCATCAGTAGTGCCGGGTGGGCTGTAAGAAGCACTGTTGTAATAACCCGAAGAAGCTCCATCCTGCGAAGCTGTATAGCTCTGTTGGAATTGAGAGATGCCCTGTTGTGCCTGTGCTATATCGTTTGTCATGCGCGCATATGACTCTGCATTTACCGGCTGTTGCGCGGAATAAATCTGATTGCTGAGCGTGTCTGCCTTTTGCTGCCAGCCTTCCATTGTTTGCTGAGCCTGTTGAGGAGACATTTGATTTAGTTGTGGTCCCACTTCGGTCATTTCGCGTGCAAGGTTTGTGAGCCCGGAGACTGCCTCCGGATTTACCGGTAAGCCCTGACCGGCTGCGGCCCCCGGCATCATCAGTGCTGCACCGGCGTTGCCGATAGCGCTGTTTACGTTGTCCATGATCGGCATGAACCCTTGCGGAAGATTTGCTCCTGCCTGGGCAGAGTCTTGAGGCAGGTTATAACCGCCACCAGCGGTGGTGCCGGTCATTGAGTCCGGCATGCTTTCGCTTTGCGAGAGGTTGCTTTGATTCAGCTCAGAAATCAAATCTTGGGTAAACGGATTTTGACCGCCTTTGTCATCAAGCCCGAGATCAAATCCGGAACCGCCTGCGGAGGCTCCCTGCCCGCTTTGACTTGACTGATTCATCATTGATTGTTGGTTGATATTTGAAATCGACTGATCGCCAGCACTCATCTGAGAATTGAAATTAGCACTGCTTTGATTGATTGAAGTGCCACCGTCGCCACCGCCAATTCTGCCGTCTGGTGCTCCGCCTGCGACTGATGAATTGAATGTGTTGCTGCTGTCGAAAGAGCTTGTTGACGATGAGCTCATGACGTTCATATCAGGCGGATTAATTGGAATCGCTGAACTCGGAGCCTGAACAATCGGACCGTCCGTGCTAACGGATCCCGAATCAGCGGAACTGCCAGTGGCTGAACCTGTGCTGTCGCTGCTGCCGGAACTTGCTTGTTCCAAGCCGCGGCTGGCGCTTGTATCCTGAGCGCCTGTGCCCGTGTTTGCGCCTGTTCCTGTGCCGGTGTCCTGCCCGGCTTCTGCATTTAGCGGAATCGTGCCGCCAACCTGGAAGTCGCCACCGCCTGTTGCTTTCGCGCCTGCCATTTCGCCTATCGAGCCACCTGCGACTCCGCCTGCATGCTTGCCTGCCTCGCCTGCATGGGGGCCTGCTCCGGAGTGAGCCAGTCCGGCGGCGCCGCCACCGCCACCACCGCCACCTCCGCCGCCATGTATTCTCGGTCCGGAGCTATGTGGATGCCCGCCGCCGCCACCACCGCCGCCATGTCCGCCAGCTCCACCGGCAACTCCTGGTTTTGCGTCTTGGCTCATTTTTTGTGCGAAGTCGTTCGCTTGACCAGCAGCCTTGCCAGCAGCTTCCTTTACCAGTCCTGCAAAATCAAATGCAAACTTAACAGAGTTGACTGAAAGAAAGAGAATTGCTGAAGCTATGATTGAACCTGTATCGTCTATTCCTCTAAAACAAGCCATCAATAATACAGTGGTGTTCCAGAAAAGACCCCAGAAAGAAAGAGTAATTACGCCTTCCACCCAGCCCGGCAGTGCACCTCTTAGTGTGTCGTTCGGATAGACCCAGAGTGCTGCAATTATAGGTCCCACTAGAAACAAATACATCAAGAATACAATCTGAAAGGCGCAAAGAATGTTCCAAGTCATTGCAAGAACAACATTAGCTGAGTTAGTTACGAACCGCTGCCCAATTGAAATGAATGGAGCTTGTTCGTCTGCGCGATCAGGATCTGACTCAAACTGTCCTGTGCACGGGTCTTCAATTTTAACTCTTAGAGATCTTGCTTCCAGACCGGCCGCTGGTGTGTTGTTATTTCCTTCCCATGAAACCACATCCTTATAGAGTCCATTGCGATTTTCATGCGCCTGTCTGAGGGGGAAGGCTTTGATCATGAAACAAAGTGCGTCTTTGTACATGTTCGAATGGAAAATACGAGTGTAGTTAGAATCGATAGTTATTGTTATCGAATTGTTTAAATCCACGCCGTAATTCACCACAAGGTAGGTTGCCGGAATAAGAAAAACTGCAACAATTGAGCGAATGATACCTTCAAACGGGCTTGACTCCTTGCCCGCAATCGGCATGCCTGCTGTAACTATAACTCTTACCTGGGCAAGCATGGCACCGGGTAGCAAAAGTAAGAACGCCATAGGCATGAAAAGTTGGTCGTGAATTCTGTTCCAGCGGTTGCCTTTCTCTGCTGTAAAATTGGAAAATGGGCAGGATACATAGTCAATGGCGCTTGCCGCCTGCTGTCTAACCACATTGGCAAAGCTATTAGAAGCATCTTGAATCTGGCTTGTGCCAATACAGGCACCCAGCCACATGATACGTTCAGGATCGAACATTTCTTCAAGCATTATTTGTTGATTCATGCGATGAATCATCTGGTATTGTGTGTCGGAAACAGGCAGACCGAAGGTATGCAAGCGATTTTTTGTGATTCCCATATCTCGTCTTGTAGGTACCGCAGATGTGGCAGTTGGAATCACTACCGGCCATGAATAAACCGGGCTGCCATGGTCTACTGTAGCCGGACCGATAGATTCTCTTTTTACTACTTCGTCAAGACCTTCGGGATTTCGTCTTGTGGGTGGTCCAAATGGAATGGACAACTTGTTGGCTCGTCGGTAATCTTCTCTAACATCAAATGCTCCAGTTTGAAGACCATCGTTTGGGACCACAGTGCCAAGGGCGCCGGAATTTGCACCGCCACCACCGCCAGCACCGCCGCCGCCAGCACCGCCAGCACCGCCACCACCTCCACCTCCCTCCTGGGCAAATGCTAAGGCAGAATAACCAAGTATCAAGAAAAGCAGGACTAGAGTCCTGAGTAAGAAGGCTTTCAGTATTGATCTGTCAATGAACATTGTTTCTTTTCCGCCTTGTTACCTTTGCTATTTTCCTGTCTCGCCCTTATCCACTTTGTCTTTTTTGTCTTTCTCAATTTGCTTGACCTGTTCCTGGGCGTTAAAAGCAAACGGTGCCACTGGAACACTCAGGAGCAGAACTTGGAATGAAGTGTATACCATCAATTCCCAGTCCGAATTTGGGTAGAACCATCCTTTGTCTTGCATCCATAAAATGTATGTGGTTTCACAAGCGAGAACTACGTTCCACCAGAATCTCCACAAGCAAAGCATAAAGACTGCTTCAAGCCAGTTAGTGAAAACTTTGTTGAATAAACCAGGACCGCCACCTGAGCCTTTGGAAACATTTGGCCAAGCATAAAATGCTCCCGCAAGCGGACCCAATAGAAACAGGTAGCTGATCATAACCCATTGAAATTCGCAAAGCACTTCAATTGCCCATGCCGCTCCTACATTGAAGACGTTATAAATCAACTGCATTTGTTTGCTGAGCTGATATGTATGTTCTTCAACGCTTTTCTTTTCTGGCCCTCCGTAAGCCTTGCCGATATCGTCTTGCCCGCCAGAGCTTTGAGCGCCCAGTATGGCAGTGGTGGTGTTGGTGCGGCTTTCTTCCTGTGGTTTTTCGGATTCCTGAGAAAGAACATTTGTGGTCATGTCTCGCTGAGCACCATACTGTTGCTCGTGTGCATATCCAGTAATTACGGCCGGATTGATCCAGGGTTTGACCTCGTTTGCCATGCTATTACCTACGTCTATCATATAGCTGACAATCAACTGGGAAGCAGGAATCAAGAAAATTGCAATGATGGATCTTATGATTCCGGAAAAGGGCGACTGCGCATCATCATCGCTTGAATTGAGAACACCGAATTGAACCATTCCTTTCATCTGGGTTATTACTGCACCAGGCAATAAAATAAGCAAAGCCATGGGCACAAATACTTGTTTGTACATTTCCTGAACCATGTACACTACATGTGATCGTTTCTTCTTTGGAATGTTTCCATCACAACTCTCAGCGGCATTTTCATTTGCAACATTAATCAAGTTTTCCATGAGTGTATCAACGGCTGTCGACTCAGCAATGTCTGCCGTGTTTGCCATGTTTGTTGCCATCTGTTGCTGTTGCATGATGCCGGCTGCACGTGCGCTCCAGAGCCATCTTTCAGGGTCGAACATTAACTCTAGAAAACGCTGGTTGTCTTGACGATCGATCATCTGAAATTGAGTATCTGAAATAGGCCCGACTCCGAAAGTTGTAAGCTCGTATTCGAAAATGGCCTGGTCGCCTTCTTGAGCCTGATTTGGCCCGTTGGCTGCAGTCAATCCGGGCGGCTGTACATAACAAGTAGGTCCAACTGGCGGCAGTATTTGTACTCCGCCACCCTGACCTTTGGCTATTTTGCTGTAATTAGGTATGAAGTTTCCTGTCATGCCGGGACTGGGTGGAAAAAAGGCACCGGGTGCACCGCTGCAATACGAATAAAGCGGTCTGTATTGTGGTCTGACTGGAAAATACGGCTCAGGTTTTTCAGCTTTTTTTGTTTCTGTTGTTAGAAGCGGACCTGGCGGAATAACGAAAGACAAACCCCAAGAAGGGAGTTCGTAATGGGATTCTTTTTGTTCTTTGGTTCTATCCAGCTCTCGCACTTTCATTTCTTCAGCCATTTTGGCAAAGGGAAAGCGCAGAAAATAGTCTTTTCTTACCGAATAAATATTAGCCAGGTCAGCATCATTGCCGCTTGATTTACCTTTTTTCAAATTCACTTCATCGGCAAAGGCCGGCTGCGAAAAACCCGCGCCTGAAAAAAGCAGCAGGAAAAGAATACTAAGAAACAGGCCGGAAATTCGCATTAACATTCACCCTGTATTCAGCATATTTGTCCCGTCTGAAATTTTCTTGAGAATTTCAGGCTGCCGGATTACATCTGCCAAATTACGTCTGCCAAATTACTTATACCCGGATGAACAGGTCTATGCAGAACTACCTATGCAGGATTATTGGTTTCTTGCCGCTTGAAGAAAGTGAAACCGTAATTTTGTCGTTCCATGGCCGGCCGAATATGGTTATGGTGCCGCTAACTTCCTGGCTCGGCTGCACGATTGTCGAGTCGAATTCGGCGCTCACTGCTGCTTCGGCTAGTTTGCTGTTGCCTTCGGCCACCGATATCGAATCTGCATCAAAGCTGAAATTGTCGCCGCCGCCGTTTTTGACTACAACACTTAATATGGATTTTCTGGGAGTGGTTCTGACGTTTTTGAGTTCGAAAGTCACAGATCCCTGAGCAGAAGATGCAGGCTCAGCTGCTTCGCTTACTGCTTTTGCTGGAGCTTTTGGAGAGGACTCCTGCTTTGCAGGTTTTGCTGCAACTGTTTTTTCCTTGTCCCCTTTGTCGTCTTTGTCAGCCTTGCCTTTCTTGTCTTTCTTATCTTTTTTGTCTTTGTCCCTGTCTTTGTCCTTATCTTTGTCCTTGTCTTTTTCTTTTTCCTTCTCTTTTTTCTCTTTGTCCTTCTTGTCTGCTGAGGCTATTTGTTGTTGTTCATCGCTATTTGCAGCTTTATCATCTTTTTTCTTGCCGAAGCCGAAAACGTTGAATATTCCACCGATGCCGCCACCTTCGCCGCCGGATTCGGCCTGGGCGGAACTTGCGTCTGCGACCTGAAGTGAATCAAGGCTGGGGCTTACGCCCGAAACCATCTTAATTACCGCCCTTGCCGGATTCGCGCCTGCAACTGCGGCCAGATCGGTCTGAGAGGCTCGCATGTCTTCTTTGCTGGATTCAGCATCTTGCTGTGCTTGAGCCAGATCTACAGTTGCTCTTTGCTTTTCTACTTGCGACTCGGCACAGTCAAGCTCTTGCTTGCGCGCCTGTACTTGCTGCTGGGTAAGGAAAAATTTGTTGTAGGCGTACAAATATCTGTAATAAGCCTGAACAAGATCGAGCTGGACTTTTTTTAGATTGGCTACGATTTTGCGGTCGACTGAATTCGTGTTTTTGAAAATCTGGTCTACCTGTCTCTGACCTACAGATAATGAGCCTTTGCTTGCTTCGGGCGGCAGAGAAATTACAATTTTGGCTATGTCGTCTGCAAATTTGGAGTCGCTGTTAATACTCGAGAGGCTTGCCGCAAGGGCGCCTTTCCACAAAATGCGCAGCTCATCTCGCTGTTTATACGGAGAGTGAGCTTCCATGCCGGTGGGAGTAATAATCTGAATCGGTTTGTCTTTCTTTTTCGGCTTCTCGTCTTCGTCCTCATTTTTGGCTGCTCTGGCGCCAGTGTTAGCAGTGCCGAAAAGACCTCCGGCCGAGCGGCCTGCAGGGACTGCTGCGACTTGCTCCTGGGGCATGCCATAGGGATTGTAACCCGGCGGTGGCATGCCATATGGATTATAGCCAGGCGGCGGCATCGGAACCGCCGATGTGGATAATGATACTGCCGGTGGTGGTGGAACGAAGCCTGCGGAGGGCTGCGTGTAGTTTATCCCGTAGCTTGCAGCAGCCGGCGGTGGCGGCGCGCTCTGAACCGGCATCGCCCATGATTGATTCTGCTGCTGCTGCATAAGCTGAGCCTGAGCGGCTGCTTGAAGCTCTGCTGCTTTTTGTGAGGTCGATCCACTAATTGTGTCGGTCACAGACGGAAGATTGCCGGCAAAAGAGCTGTTGTTTACGCCGGGGAGCGGCTCTTGCTGGTTTTGCGCCTGGGCCTGCTGCGCTTCGCGCATAGCCTGTTCTTGCTGGGCTCGTCTTGCGGCCTCTTCTTCGTCATGTATTTTTTGAATTACATTTGGATCGGCTTTAGGTCTTAGTTGACCGATAACACTGTAAGAGCGACCGTTATAACTGTTGTCGGTACCGGTGTTTGCACTGTCATCTTTCTGCTCATTGCAGGCAGACAACGCCAGAACCGCTAATAGAAGCAAACTGAATCGCTCTTTCACTTTCCTCTACTTACCTTTTCAAACGGTTAAGCAAGACACCTTTTACGTTTGTATTGGCGCCGGAGCCCGAACCGCTGTAACCACCTGTCGGCTGCGTGTAGTTGCCGCCGTACGAAGCTGCAGGAGTGGAAGCTCTTGCTGGCGCTGCCATGCCGCTTCTCGGACCTGCGCCTGCGCCCGGACCCACCTGATGAGCTGTCGGTGTCATAAGTGATCCGTGCACACCGGTTGTTTGACCACTGGGAAGCACTCCTTTGGGTCTGATACCACCGGCCGGAATATTTGATGGAGTGCGGTTGAATCCTGATTTTTCCAGGGGCAGACCGCTCATTGGGGCGTTTCTGTAACCGGGGTCGCCCATGCCTCCGCCTATGGGCATGCCGCCTGCAGGCAACACATCACCGCCGCCGCCGTCGCCCATAGCGCCACCGCCACCGCCGCCGCCGGGACCACCGAAGCCTTGGGGTCCGGGTGGCAACTGAATCGATTGCGGAGCCGCCGGAGCTTCACGGAAGTCTCTGACCACCGGTCTTTCATCTATGATCTGCACTTCGCGAGGGGCGTTGTACCAGGAGGCTTTTTGTCTTGCCTTGGTGCTGATGGACTGTGCGTTCGCGTCCGGAGCCGCTGCCGCCCCCAAACAAACTGTGGCCAGAATGCCAAGTCCCCATATTGTTTTCTTTACTGTCATATTTGGATCTCCTTCTTGGCCGGCTTTCTAGAAGCCTATTGGCATGCCTGTCTGGCGAAGCATCTGTCTACCCATCTGCTTACCACGTTTTACCTGACGTTTCAAATACTGATTACCTTTTCCTTTGAAATTGCGAGATGCGTATTCGTCATCAGGCAATGTTAAATCTTCGGATTGAGTCTGGAAAACTCCGGTTGCAGCCGGTGCCTCCGGCGCTCCGCCAGCCACCGCATCCTGGGAATCATCGAGCCCCGGAGCCTTGCCCTTCGGACCTCCTCCTCCGCCTCCTCTTGCGGCTACATTTGTAGGTGCGGTCCCTGCACCTTTGCCGGTCCCGCCTGTGGTAGTTGTGTCGAATCTGTCAGTGCGCATAATAGGAGGGGGAGTTCTGACTTTGTAATAATTGCTTGTGCTGGCATTATTGTTGTTATTGTTCGGTGTAGCCGGAGAAGTCACAACTTTAGTTTGATTTGGCGGAGGGCCGTCCCAGCCGCCTCCTTCTGCATAAGATGAGTCGCCGCTGCTGACGTTACCGCCGCCACCGCCGCCGCCGTCGTCACCCTTGAACTCCCTGTTGTTCTTGGGTTTAGCCCAGGCTCCCGGCTCATAGTGACCGTAATGCTGGTGCTCGCCTACGGACTGTGGTCCGCGGCTGCCACCGCCCCCACCGCCGCCGCCACCGCCACCACCGTTTGACCAGGCTCCTTTAGTGCCGGAGCCCATATTAATGCCCATCTGCACAGGCAAGTCGAGTCCCAATGGCATCGGCGGGAATCCTGGCTGAGCTATCGGCTCTTCGCAGGCGATTGGTTCGATAGATACATCCGGACCGGGAGGAGGTGGAGGAGCCAGTGTATAAGCAGGCACCATCATCGCCTGTTGTTGGGCTTGCTGCCTTCTTACTTCCGATCTGTGGTCTTCGCAGCCCGTGACATCAAGATAACCTTCGCTACCGTGCCTTGTTAGCTGGGCGTTGGGCTGGTACTGATTGTCGCCTGGCTGATGCACAAATTTGCCCATATTCGTAGGCGGCAGTCCCTGGGCGAATGCCTGGGGCAAGAAAATACTTGTTGCGGCAAGGAGCGAAAATACAGTACGGCACTTTGTTTTCATTAAACCCCCTCCTGCTAAGAGGTCTGGAATCGGAACTGAAATCTATGGTCTGGAGTAAATCAGAAAGATTTTGCTCTTCTAGTTTTTGATCTTCTAGTTTTGAAGTTCATTGATCTGGTAAATAAACGAAGCTGTTCAGCTTTTTAGATCTGGTGATTCAGATATTTGCCTCCTTGAAAATTGCTTCAACACTTGATCTTGAGCTTTCAAGCTCATTTTTGATTATTTTTCAAGTGCTTGTCAATAGCTCTAACCAGATAATACTCCGCATTAAGGGCCTTCTACTTAGAATTAATCTACCCGGGCTAAATGCAATCAAAACTCGATGAATTCTAGGGTTAAACCTGATCTTGATTCAGTAGTTTAGAAGCCTAAAATCCACAAAATTGAAACAAGATTCTGCTGCAATTCAAGCAAATCCCGCTGCAACTCACTGATTCAAGCCTGTGATTCTGGGAATAACTAGCAATTGAACCGGGTTCAAATATCACCACGTGCGCAAAATTTTTTTTGAGATGAAAAACTCCCTCAGGGGAGTTATCACTGTTTTCGTATGATGATTTGTCCAATTTACGTGGAAACTATTAAAATGAATAACTAGCTCGATTAATGGTGTCGAAATGCGTCCAGGTAAATTTCTCCTTCTTGCTTTGAGTTTGAATCTTGCGGTTTCATCACTTTGCTTTTGCCAGAGTGCTGATTCTGCGCCTAGAAGAAGAAGCGGCGGTGGTGTGATTCTGCAAACTCCGAATCCGCAAACACCGGTTGAGCACAATAATCGAGGCGTGGAGCTGGGGCAAAAAGGTATCTGGCCTGACGCTATTCGTGAACACGAAGCAGCTCTGACAATGGACAAGCACAATGTACAGTGGCGTACAAATTTATCAGCCGCCCATTTAGAGTACGGTAAGTGGTTGTCGGCAAGGAACAAAAAAGCAGAGGCCTGCGCTGAGTTTCGCAGAGCCATGATTATCGACCCTGCAAATGCTCAGGCTGATGCTGAGCTTGATAACGTGCTTAGAAAACTCGGTAAAGATCCTATCAGTTATGAATACAGGCGCTCTCTTGCTGATGATGCCGACATATCAGGGCAATACGATACATCAATAGTTGAGTGGCGCAAATGCGTGAAAATGCGCAATGATCCCCTTTCGAATGCCAGGCTCGGGTCTGTGCTTATCAAAGCCGGCAAAACGGTTGAGGGTTACAAACAACTGAGAAATGCAGTAGGAATGCAATGGGAGCAGGGGCTGGAAAAGGAGCTGGCTGATACGCACAGGCAGCTCGCTGACATTCTCAAAGAGTTCGCTTTGAAAGCAAAAGATACCGGACGCGGCTCTAAAGGAATGCAGCGGCTGTATAATGCAGCGACCGAATACAGAAGGGCCGCAACTATTTATCCCGGCAATGGTGCTGCAATCGAAGGGCTTATTACCTGCGGTCAAATGGCGCTTGCGATTCGTCCAAGTTTCGACAATCATTTGTTTATGGCTGCCGCTTATCTACTTGCAGGCAAGTTTCCAAACGCCCAGCAGGAATATAATCAATGCTACAAACTTGCCCCTCGCCGGCCTGAACTTTCTACGGCAAGAATCTCTTTCCATCAGGCTGTGGCCCGCCATCCAAACTCTTCGCAGGAGCAGGTGGCAGATAGCATTGCCAAAGTTAAGAAGCTTATTGATGGTGATCCTGAAGATGCCAGGCTCTGGTATATTCTCGGGCGCCTGCGTGAGCACCAGTCTGATTTTGAGAAAGCCAAGAAATGTTACGACAAAGCGATATCGATTAATCCGCTCATTGATCCTGATTTGAAGCAGGCTCTGGTGCGAATTGGTGCGGCTCCGGCAGTTGATACGACGCCGACCCAAACCGCCAAAACCCCCGAGCAATCAAAAGAAGCTTTGCAAAAAGCTATGAAAGAAAAGGAGATTGTCGATCTGCAGAATTTGCTTGAAGCAGGCTCATATGACGAAGTTATTTCCAAAGGCCAGGAGCTCTTTGCCAAGCGTGAAAAGGAAGGACAGATACCGGGTATTATTGGAAGAGCGTTCCAGAAAAAGGGTGATGAAAGCTCGGTAAATAGTGCCAAGGTCTGGTATCGAATCGGAGCCGGGCTTGGAGATTCCACTTCTCAAAGATTCCTTGAAGAAATAGACGCGGATAGAGTTGTAAGCAAAATGACCGAGGCCGACCAGCTTTTTAGCGAAGGCAAATATATCGAAGCCAAGGGTATTTACCAGGACATCATCATCATGGCACCCAAACGCTCAGATGCGCACAGAAAACTGGCAGATTGCATGGACAAGCTTGGTGATAAGATTGCTGCAAAAAAAGAAAGAGAAGATGCTGATCGAATAGATCGCGGACTACCTCCTCTGGTCGACAACTCTGATTCGGGCTCATCTGATTCCAGCGCGGTGCCGGCCAAAAAGACTGCTGAAAAGGTGAGCGATAACAAGAAAAATGAAGAAGAAAAGCCGAAACCTCCTGAAGAAAAGGGAATGAAGGCTGAGTCTTTGCAAATGATGCCGATGAAGAAAAAGAAGTAAGAGCGCGGTTTTTAATGCAGTTGGTGATTTGAAAAAATATTTGAAATGATAATGGTATCAAAGCAAATTAGGTTCAAGAAAACGACAGCGGCCCGAACTTGCCTCTGTCTTTCGTTTTCGCTGATCCTGGGATTTTGCGCGCCTCTGACGCCGGCTTTTTCTCAAGAGGCACTCGAGAGCGGCATCACTATAAACGAAGCTGATGAATTCTTGCTTCACAACAAATACAAGCAAGCAGAAGATGCTTATCGAGGACTGCTGACAGACGACAGCTCCGGTGACGCTTATGCCGGACTTGCTGTGGCTCTTGCAAAGCAGGGTACTCCTGCAAAAATTCTGGAAGCCGAAAAAGTTCTGCGAAAAGCAAAAGCAAACTTTGCTGATAATCCTAATGTGATGGCTGCGGCCGGTTATGTGTCTTTTGTGCATTCAAAGTCGGTGGCCTCACCGGCTAAAAGAGATCAGTATCTGGAAGCGTCGGAGACGCTTTGCAAAAGGGCTCTCAAGGCCAATGCCGATATATTGATAGCTCAGCAAACTTTGGGTCTTGTAAAAATTGCCCAGGATGATATGGAAGAGGCTGTGGACCCGCTCAAAAAAGCCGTTGAGCTTGCGCCAAATGCAGTAAACCATACACTCCTGGCTCAGGCGCTTTTAAGAATCGACCCCAAAGACAGCGAAGCGGAAAACTCCGTAGATAAAGCTTTGAAGCTGGATAACAACTATCATCCGGCTCATTTGCAAAAGGCGATTATTTTGAATGAACAGGGAAAACCTGAAGACGCATTTATGGAGCTTCATAACATTCCCGAGAAATACCGTTCATTTGACTGGTTTCTGACTGAAGGAGATATTTACAGGAAGCAGGGAGATGGACCGGCGGCACTTGCTTCCTGGCGGGAGTCTATAAGGCTTGATCCGCACAGTCCTGAAGCTTATAAGCATATGGCCGAATTTTACGCGATGCGTGGAGATGGTGAGCTGGGTATTGCTTCATTGCATGATGCACTGGAAATTCTTCCCAATGACCTGGTTTTGCGCCAGCTGCTTGCAGAACTTGCATTGAGACAGGACAAACTTGATGTGGCCGAGTCTGAATACCGGACGATTCTGGCATCGCAGCCTGATGATCCGGCTGCGCTGCTTGGACTTTCAAGGGTTTATTTTCGCAAAGCCAGAAAAGACGGCCAGTATCCGGCCGGCTGGCAGCAATTAATGGACCAGCTCCAGAATGTGATAGCCGAGCATGGAGTAAAAGGAAAGCTGTTGAGAGGCGGCGCTGCCAATTTACAGGACAGCATCGAGCTTTCCGAAGGCGAGAAGGCTCTTGCACAAAATCGTTTCAAGGAAGCACGGCAGCACTTCCAGACTGTAATCAACAACAAGAAAGACAATGCCTACGACCTTTTGACCCTTGGCGAACAGGCGTTTTACGACGGCGACCTCGGTTCAGCCGAAGAAGCATTCAATTATGCAAAGAAAATTTCAGATGCGGCTCCCAGGGCTGAGCAGGGGCTTAGCAAAATCGTGACCCAGAGAAGCGAAGCTGCAAGGCAGACCAAACTAGGCGACGCTACCAGAACAATTCCGGAAGTGGCGCTTGATCATTATAAACAGGCCCTGATTGCCGACCCTCAGCACAGCAATGCTTACTACGGTTTGTTTTGTCTTTACGGAAAAGTCAAGAAACCAGACTACGAACAGGCTCTTAATTACGGTAACTCCTTCCTGGAACTTGCAAATGACAATGATCCTCTAAGGACTGACGTGGAAGAAACTCTTGCCAGGTTAAAAGCCAAGTCTAAGAAGGAGAAGGGAGGAAAAAAGAAGAAGTAGCTCTCTTCTGGGAATAAGTAAGTGGACGATGGGGTCGACAAGTTTATCTTTCCTGAACTAATATGAAATCGGCCCGAAAAGGAGAAAATAATGCCGCCAGACAAAAACAAAGGTAGCAACGACAGAACAATGAATCCCCCTCCGCAGTCGTCCGGTAGAAAAAGGGACATTACCGATACTGAAGGTTGGAAAACCTCCAGTAAAGGTCTGAAGCGCTTCTGGGGCAATTACAAGGCTACTCTTAAAGAGAGTTTCAATAACATGTCCAGAGATCAGCAGGAAGATCTCATTGATAAGTTTGCGATGATTGTAACCATCGGAGTCGCTGCTCTGGTTGTTTTGATTTTCTATCCGGTAATTCCAAGACTTTTGAGAGTTCTTGGCGTACCTCTGGCTCTGATTTTTGCCTGGTGGGCGGGCCGGCGAATTGTAGGGCCAGTTGTAATCGACCGTCTCGAGCATTTGCTTAAAAAGGAGGATCGCAACAGTCAGGAGTATTTCGATAGAGACCAGAGATAAATGCCTTCCTTCTTAAAGCCTGAAGTCCTTAAAGTAATCGGTGGAGCCACAATTGTTCTGACCGCTGCTTTTATTATGCTGCAAGGTATCATGGGCTATGTTTTCAGTCTTGCCCGGCTTGCAACAGTGATCTTGATTGCAGTGCTTCTTTCAAGCGCACTGGCATTTTGCTGGCAGTTTTTGATAAAACGGAATAAGAGATGTACCGAATCTGATAACGATAAAGTTAGCGAGCAAGAGCACCTGAACCCGGGAACTTAAGAGGACAAATCAATGTGCATGAAAACGAGCTTCCTCGTATTTACGGTCCTGGCACTTTCTGCAAATTATTTGCTGCCTGCCGGTGCTCAGAACTCTCGCGTAAAGCGCTCGGACCCGAATACCCATTACCGGGCGCCCCAGACCATGAGAGGCAAAATGATAGTTTTGCCGATTGGAACAACCTTTGAGGGAAGAATAAGCAAAACAGTCAGTTCAGCAAAGAGTCATATGGGTGAATCATTCTCAATTGTGCTGGCTGCTCCGATTCTGGCAAATGGCATTGATGTGGTGGTTCCGGCAGGCTCGGAAGTTATCTGTGAGATAGTCGAGGCAGTCTCATCAAAAAAACAACCTCGTAAAAAAAATATGCCGATTCCAAAAGGGAAACTGAGGATTCAAATTACGCAGCTGAGAACTCCGGATGGCACGAGTTTTCCACTGGTTGCAAGTCTTATCGGTGAAGAAGACACCCAGAAAGGCCGGGGCCGAATTCAAGGTCAGCTAGGATCAAGTGTTGGTTATGTGGGCACTGCCGAGTCGTTTGAAGCTATTGCGCCCGGAGCAAATCGTTACGGTAAGCAGTACACTTCACAGCGTGGTCCTGATTATGTGAAAAAGCGTGAGTTTCTAGCTCATGAAATATACGGCAACGCCGCCGACGATTTTAAGAACGCCGGCGGTGATAACAGGCGTATACGCTCACTTGTATTGCGGAAAATGGACCTCTGGATTGACGAAGGCTCTCCGCTTACAGTTAAGCTGCAGGCACCTCTGAGGCTTTCTATTACGCCAAGCAACGCCGGCATGCCTGTGGGTGCCGTTGAAAAAAGCCTGGGAGATGACATTCCCGGACCGAGTTCGGGCCCTGATTCCCAGGGAGGAGAAAGCACCGATATTCCACGGATTGGTGACGACAGCAATGTTCCCGGACCCGGACCGGATATGCAGGCGGCTTCACCAAGAGCAGCTGCTCCGCAGGAGCCAATCAGACGAAACGCACCCCAGCCCCAGGCTCAAACGCCGCAACCCCAGGCACCTGGTCTCTCGCCATCGGCTGACTTTTAGCTTCTTACTTTTAGTTATATTAGTTATATTAAACACAAATAGGCAGCATTGCTTCCCCGCTGCGCTAAAATCTATACTCTCAAGAATTTAGAATTTAGATTGATTCATCACTTATGCAAAATAAAAGCGAGCTTCCTTTTGTGCTAGCAATCACCGGTGCAAGCGGTTCTATTTACGGCTTGCGCATGCTGCAGTTTTTGCTTGAGATAAATCAACCGGTGGACTTGCTGGTATCTAAAGGAGCCATGCAGGTAATGTTTGAAGAGATGGACCTTGAACTCTCGGGTGACTTAAAAGAAAAGCTTTTGAATTATCTTGAATTAGCTCGTGATTCGGCGGTGAATCTTCACCGGCTCGATAATTATGGCGCCCCAGTGGCGAGCGGCTCTTACAGAACAAAAGGCATGGCAATTGTGCCCTGCAGTCTCGGGACTCTGGGAGCGATATCGGCCGGGCTCACAGAGAATTTGATTTGCAGAGCTGCAACGGTGACCTTGAAAGAAAGAAGAACTCTCTTTCTTTTGCTTAGAGAAATGCCGTTCGGGCAGATTCAACTGAAAAACATGCTCAGGGTTTCAGAAGCCGGGGCAGTTGTGAGTGCGGCTTCTCCGGGCTTTTATCATAAACCTCAAACAATTTCGGATATGGTTGATTTTGTGGTCGGGCGGGTTCTTGATCAATTCGGATTTGATCACCAGCTTTTTAAACGCTGGAAGGAGGACGCCAGGCCCTTACGTGCATCACAAGGATCTGGCTGTGGCTGAAAGAAAAAGCAATAGTTTGAAAAGTGGAGAACCCACTTTTTCCTACGGCAAAGTTGTTGGATTTCACGGGCTGGATGGTCAGGTCAAAGTGCGCCCGAGCACTAACAATCCGGAAATACTGGAGGCTGTCGTGCACCTGCGCACAAAGACAACGCCTCAGTATCCGTCCACCGACCTGGAAATAAGAAACGCGCATTTTGATAAGCGTATGTTCTTTCTTTATTTTGAAGGATATAAAGACAGAACTTCAGTTGAGCATATTATGGGTGCGGAGCTGCTTGCCTGGGAGGACGAACTGGGAAGCCTCTCGGAGGATGAGTTCTGGGTGAAGGAGCTTGTGGGAATGATTGCCTGCAAAGAAAATGGTGATGAAATCGGCAAAGTTATTGATATCATATACAGTGGCAATGATTTGCTTGAAATCAGGCGCGAAAATGATCCACCGGGAAAAACCATACTTGTTCCCTTTGTAAAGTCGATTGTGCCCACTGTGGACATGAAGCGGAAAATTGTTGTGATCAAAGAGATTCCCGGCTTGCTTGAAGCCCAGTAAAAATCCATGTTTGGACCAAGATACAGCGAAATTGCAATCTCGCTGTTGAGAACCGCTAAATGCTTCCTCTCAGTGCTTTGTCTTTATGGATTGCAATCCATTTCAGATATTTGTTGTCCGGCAATAGCTTAATTGCCTGGTCTATGTATCCGGGTCCGTCTTTGTGATTGTGCTGTGCAAGCCGCAATAGATGAAGTGCTGTCCAGTTGCGTATGAATTTATCCTCGTCAAACAGCTCGTATTTCCTGGAGGAGACCAGTAAACTGGGGATCTGTTTCAAACCTGCGTTTTCGACAGCCTGGTCCATGATGTTCTTGCCGGAATAAGGCAGAAAAAACTCAAGGCTGGGGTAATTGTCTGTAATTGCAGGTACGTCTCCCAAAAAGTCGTCGAGTTCTTTGTCTGCTACAACGAAGGTAGCCATCAGCGCCATTGCATCATCAAGCCCTACCTCAGCCAGGCTCTCCTGCAAGCGCTTGTTCTGATTAATTCGGGTTTGAATCCGGTTTATGTCGAAATCTAATGGTTCCTGGCTTGCAATTATTATCTGCTGTTGCGAATTCGGAAGCCAGACGCTTGTGAAGGGATAAACTGTTCTCATGGTTGCTACAGCCATTTTCCACAGCTTTTCTGACCCGCAGGCATTAGCGGGCATCCACTGAACAACGACGCCTCCGGGTTTTAGATGTTGATTAACCTGCTCATAAAATTCGCTGGTGTAAAGGTTGACTATGCCGGCGTCTATAGGTGGCGGTGGTTCAAAGGCTACTATGTCGTAATGTTTATCTGTGCATAACAGGTAGTTTCTCACGTCGTTTATGTGGGTTTTGACTTTGGGATTGTTCAGTACATTGTGATTTTCGTGCTTGAACAGATGGTGCTGCGACAGGATCATTGGCGATAGCTCTACTATGTCTAAGGACTTTATTTGTTCGTGCAGTGAAATTGCACCGCAGGTGGTTCCTGTCCCGAAGCATCCAACCAGGGCCTCTGTTGGATTCTTGTGCAAAAGCACAGGTAAGTGACCGATTAAACGCATGTAGCGTAGGCTGTTTGGGATGGTTGTCGCCAGGCACGAGCCGTTGAATGCCAGTGTTTTGCCTTGCATGATCTTGGGGTCGTCGATTATTTCAACCGCTCCCAGGCTGTCTTCGCCATAAAATAGAAGCTTGCAGAGAGGATTTACCGGTGGACGATACTGTACAAAAGAAACAAAAAGAAGGGAGGCTGCAAGTACTGGCAAAGAAAGTAGCGAAATTTTTTGTTTCCACATGGAATTGTAGCAGAGGGCCGCAATTCCCGTAAAAACAGTTACGAGTACGATAAATTTGAATGAATTGAAAGATCCAAATGAGGGTATGAAAACCAATCCGGATAGAAGGCTTCCGCATACGCATCCTATGGTGTTTGAAGCGTACACCAGTCCGACTTCTTTCCCGGCACGTTCCTTATCGCTGGCTGCCAGGGTTCCCATAGCAGGAAAAGATGCTCCTATTATAGTGGCCGGAATCAGGAGGCTGCATGCAGATATCAGGCAGGAGCGCAGAAGTTGAGAGGAAGAGTAACCTTGAACTGTGACATCGACTCCAGACCAGATCGGAAAATTATTGCCAGCATAGTGAATTGTGAAGATTGCAAGTATGGCTGCCAGAGCAGACAAGAATTGCACGATAGCAAAAGTTGCAAATGTTCTTTCCTGGCTCTGGTCATTCCTGTATACGAAACGTTCAAAGATGAAACTGCCAAATGCCAGACCAAACAAAATCGTGCTAACCGTAGTTGTGAAAGTGTAAGTAACTGAACCCAGATAAAAAGTCAGCATTCTGATCCAGAGTACTTCATATGCAAGAGCTGTGAAGCCGGATAGAAACGAAAGCAAAAGATATAAAGCTACAGAAGGCCGGTTCGGGCTCTTTTGAGTATTTGCTTCCTGCGCTTCCTTATCCTTATCATCATCAAATCCGAGCTTTTCAAAGTCTGTCTTGCCGCCAATTATTGAAGCCAGGCCGATCACCAGGTTTATTGCAGCCGCTGACATGACGGTTGCATTCAATCCAATATAAGTGAAACCTAGAAAACATGTACTGAAGCTTCCGCAAGCAGCGCCCAGGGTGTTGATGCCGTAAAGTGCGGCAAACTTTCCCTGTGCAGCGTATGTTCTTGCGTAGCGAATCATTGCAGGCAAAGTCGCACCCATAAGCAGGCAGGGCAGCAGAAGCAAGAATGCCGATACGGACAGGCGTATCAGAAGCAGGGAAAAGGGGGTTATTGGAAGCTTTTGCAAGAGGCTTGCGTAGAATTGAGGAGCAAGATTTAAAAGTAAGGTGACAAGAGGTGCAAGCACCGCAATAAGAAGCTCGATCAATCCGTAAAGCCTGAGGTGGTTCTTTTTTGTTGCATCTGCGATTTTTCCTCCCCAGTAAGCTCCAAGCGCAAGACCTCCCATGAATATGCCAAGCACGGTGCTGGTAGCATAAGCTGTGTTACCCAGTGTAAGTGCCAGAATTCTTACACAGGCGACCTCATAAATAAGTGTGCTAAATCCGGAAAGAAAGAAAAAGAGGTAAACAATCTGCTTCATGTATCTCGAGTAACAGGTTTTGGGAATTATTGAACTGCAAGGTGATAACGACTAAATTAAGTTTACTCCTCTTGCTTGAAAATGGGGGCTTTCAAGCGCAATGATGCCGCCAGGCATAGAGGCCGTTTGCGAGCAGTCCAGGACCTTGAGCGAATCAGTTAGAGACCAGCTCACTGGCAGGCACGTTTTCAGAGTGCAGATCGGAGAGTTCTGGGGAGAGTTCAAGCAAGAGTTCAGGGCATTCGTCGCTTTTGAAAAGCCATGAAAAGAAAAGAACCGCGGCAAGGGTTCCTGTGAGCTGAAAAATTATAAAGGGCAGCACGCAGGAAGCTTCGATGCCGCAAAGCGTGCTGGTGAAGATGCGCGCTATTGTGACTGCCGGATTTGCAAAGCAGGTGGATGATGTGAAAAAGATTGCTCCTGCCACATAAAAAGGGACTGCAAGCGGCAGCGCTTTGGAATTGGCTTTGGCGCAACCGAAAATAATTCCTAAAAGGCCGAAGGTCGCTACAAGCTCTCCCAGCCACTGACCGTGCCCGCTCCTTATCGTTTCTGAAAAAGATAGCGCCGGCAGCTCAAACATCAAGTTAGTGATAAGAACACCGAAGATTCCGCCTGATATTTGTGCCAGCCAGTATGAAGGTAGTTTTGACCAGGAAAATTCGCCTTTGAGTGCAAGGGCCAGGCTGAGGGCCGGGTTGAAATGGGCAGATAGATGTCCGAGTGCATAGATCAAAGCCGAAAGTGTCCCGGCCGTGGCGAAAGCGACGCATAAAACCGAAAGAGCCAGATTGCCCATGTCTAGTTTATGTGCAAGGGCGCCGGAGCCGACAACGGCAGCCAGCAGAAAAGCGCTGCCTGTAAATTCTGCTGCAAGAGCGCGGCTGAGTTTCATCTCATTACTCCGGGGCGGTCAACTTGACAATTCTAGCCGTCAAACTGTTGTGAAAACCATCTCTTAAGCTGATTTAAATAGGAAAGAATCAGAAAAACGCATAAGAGCGGCCGGCTCCGGGCATGTTTTATCTGAAATTCAGGAGTTTCAGATAATGGAAAAAGAACTTTCAAGCTTGCTTCTGGCTCTTTTGCTCCCGCTTGCATTTTGCCAGAGCTCAATTGCCGACAATGCTACAAACATTGAAAACAGGGCGGCTGCCCAGCAGGGAAAAATCGGCAAGCTTAGTCCGGCAAGAAACTAAGCGGTAGCCAGGCTAGCAGGCTCGATAACAACAGCTATAGAATTAACCAGGAGCTTGAACGGATGAAAACCAATCACCATGGCAAGCTCACCCGCAGGGACAGAGCAAAGCTCGAAAGACAGCTGAACAGAAACGCTCGCCTGATCAATCGTGAAACGAAAAAGAGCAAATAAATCGTGCCCGTCGAGACATCCTTCATTTAGTTTCATCTGAGGGCAGCCAAACTTCTGTTCCTTTTGGGATGTCTTCTTTCGAGAACAGTCTACAGAGAAAGCCATCGGCTTTCCAAATGTCGATCCCATTTCATACCACGCCTTAGTTTTGAAACTAGAACCATCCGGACGCCGTAATTCAACGGTGGAGCCATGGCGCCAAGTCCTTGTATCAAAGTCGTCGTAAAGAGTATCAGACATGACTACCAACCGCCCGGTAACCTGAAACACGTCCACCACCTTGCAAAGATACTTATTCATGTTCGCCAATCTTAAACAATCGAGTAGCGTGCCCCCAACGTTCAGCCTTTGCTGCTTCTCTCTCTCTCTCTCAAAACTTTCAATACGGACAAATCATTGTGGTCGAGGCCCAGCATTTTCTGGTGTCTAATCATAAAGTCTTGAACGCGGGTACTCTAGTATCTCGCGGGGTAAGCGTTCAGTCAGCCCGAGTTTAGCCTGTGTTCCGTGCAGAAACTCCTCCACAATTTTCTTTGCACACACACACACACACACATATATATATATATATATATATGTGT
Source organism: uncultured Candidatus Obscuribacterales bacterium (assembly GCA_964615655.1). Lineage (GTDB taxonomy): Bacteria > Cyanobacteriota > Vampirovibrionia > Obscuribacterales > Obscuribacteraceae > JAIEPM01. Next base: position 44,619 of record CAZTQO010000051.1, read on the forward strand.
GTGTGTGTGTGCCCGCATTAATTGCTGTGTGTTTTAAAAGCCTCGCAAGTATTTAATCGCGTAAAGTCAGAGCGCCCTACCATTTTTCGAGTTAGTTAGGAAACCCTCAGCAAATAAATCGTGCCCGTCGAGACATCCTTCATTTAGTTTCATCCAAACTTCTGTTCCTTTTGGGATGTCTTCTTTCGAAAACGAAGAGTCTACAGAGAAAGCCATCGGCTTTCCAAATGTCGATCCCATTTGCCGGTTCAACCCTATAGAATCAAACGTGTTCTTGGTCCTTGTATTTTTCAATGCGTTCCCATTTTCGACCGAGCTTTCCAGGAGGGTGTTCGATCAACATAAGGATCTGTGTACCGACTGGAACGTCGTTTTTGTGAAGTCCATCAAGCCAGAACAGTAATGCTGGTTCAAAGGATGGATCGGAAATCGCAAGCTCAGGATCAGTGAATGTATGAATCCAACCGCTCACCGCTTCAATCTCTTTGCCATCCGGCCGTTGCAGCCGTACTACATCACCAGATCGATAGCCAGCCGGAAGGCTGGTAATGTCGGAGAGTATCTCTAGGCGACCTTTTCCAGTTTCAAACGATTCAACCACAGTAAACATCAACTTTGCCATGCTCTAATCCTTCAGTTGGTAGCCAGCTCGTTCGAGCTTTTTCAATTCCTGGCGTTTGAGAGTTTCCAAAACCTGTACATCATTTTCGGTCAGGCCGAGCATGCGTGAATGACGAATCATGAAATCCTTGACTTCGACTTCAGGCATTGTAGGGTGTTCAGCGCGGTCGAGTATGCCGAGCTTTTTTTGCGTTGCATGCAGATATTCTTCTAAAGCTGCAATTTTAGGAGCGTTAGGCGGCAGGGTTATAATGTGCTTGCCATCAATGGTGTAAGTGTAAGACGCCTTCGCTGCCGTCGCCTCCAATGCCTTAGCTTGGGCCGAACCTGTTTCTGCAATATCAACAGTTCGTCCCTTTCTTACCATCGCATCAAGAAGTTCTGGTGTTGCCTTCTGCAACTCTAAGTGCTTCAAATGCTTTGGTACTTCGGGCATATGAAACGCATCATTTACAGGTCCCAGTTTTTCGCCATGAGAAATCTCGCCGATTTTGCCGGTGGCCACAAGAGCACTAACGGCTCCAGGAAGATGACCTCTTTCAATTGGGGTCATTTTGTTGCGATTCTCTACAGCTTTGCTGAGCTCCCCCCAGCCTTCGCTGAACAACCCACCAACGTCCGTTACAATTGAACCTAAGTCATTTTTCCCAACTTTATCGCCTAAATATTCACCTGCATTTTGCAGGCTTTTCCTTGCTGCTTCTGCTGTTTCATGGCTGTCTTTAACTATTGCGCGAGGATGCATCTGTTGACCGATCTGGTCGATTGTTTTTACTGCAGAAGCAAAAGCAGAACCAAGCTCGGTCAGTGCATCACCGATATTTTGAGATAAGTTTTTATGATGCTGCTCTTTGTGAGCTTCAGGCGTGACGCCAGTTACTTGCATCATGTAGTCAACGGCTTTTTTGGGTCCATCCCAGCTGGCTGCTTTTGAACACAAGTCAGAAATAGGCTGGATGGCGCCCCTCGCTAGGTCCATCGGCCCATTATCGTTGGGAGTTTTTGTGCTTCCGCCTTGAAGCTCGTCAGGATTGCCATGCTTATTCCGAAAAGCCGCATCCCTCTTCATTTCGGCATCCTTGGTCAGCGGTTTGTGCGCATGATCACCCAGAATATCCTTTGCAGACCGGAACTTGCCATTCTTATCGCCTTTTCCCGTAATGCCGCTGTTGCCGCTATCATATTGTTGTTGACGTTGCTGTTTGACTTTTTCGCCTATTAAACCCAAGTCATTGCCGGCCTCAGCCCTTGCCTTTATAGTTGATTTCTCGCTCTTTTCTCCCAGAGCGTGCATGTCGCTGGCTTCAGGCTGCTTGTTTTCGTGAACCATATTGAACAACCTTCGAAGAGCGAGTTCAATATATATGCCCGAAATATTGCTGTGTCTAAAGTCCAGCGATTAATAAGCGCTGGTATCTGTACCAGCCAGTTGTTCCTTTCGGTTTGTTTTGCTGCCATACCCAGACGTATTTAACGCTGAAAATAAGTAATGCGTACCTGGGTGTTGCCTGGACTAAGTAGGGCTATTGAGCCAAGGCCGAAAACGTCGAGCAAATAAATCGTGCCCGTCGAGATTCGAACTCGAGACCTTCGGCTTCGGAGACCGACGCTCTATCCAGCTGAGCTACGGGCACAGCTAGGCTATTATAAAACATCTAGAACCCTGAAATTGTCGCATTAGTTTACAAAGGCTGATATTTCCGCAGCTTGTTTTTCTTTTCAGAATCCAGCTTTTTAGAGTGCTCAGCCTTTTAAGGCGATTGCCGGTTTTTTTACTCGTCACCGTCCAGATCTGTGTAGCAAGCGTTTTCATCACCGTTGCTGCTTTGGCAAAACACGTCTTTACTTCGTTTTTTCGGGTTGGCGTCGCTTGCAATCAGATCCTCCAGCGCCACTATATCGCTTATGGTTACGCGCTTGCTTTTGATTGCGACCCAGTTCATTGAGCGAAAACGGTTGAGTACCTGGGTAACCGTGACGCGTGAAGACCCGACTATGTCTGCAATCTCCTGGTGAGTCAGAGGCAGATCAAGCACTATACCCTGTGGAGTGACTTTGCCATGGTTGTCTGCAAGGTTCATAAATAGTTTTGCCACCCGGCTGGGTACCTGTCTGAAAACCAGGTCTTCTATGCGGCTCTGGGCTTGCTTGAGCCTGCCGGAAAGCATCTGTATGAGGCAGAGAGCAAAACCGGGATTTTCTTTAAGCAAGCTGTCGAAGTCCCTGCGATTGAGTTGATAAATGCGAGACTCTTCAAGCGTCTCGGCGGCACAATCGTGGCTGTCTTCAGTGTAGTCGATGTCACCTAAAAGATCCCCGGGACCAAGCAGGGAAAGAATGACAAAAGCCTTGCCGTCAGGCGATGGGCGAGTAACCCTGATGCTCCCGTGCTCTATGAAATAGAGTGACTGATTTGGACTGCCGGGAGCAAAGATCTGGCTGTGCCTGGGCAGGTCAATAATCTCGGCTACTTGCAATAGGCGTGACATTTCGCCCGGGCTCAAAGCTTCGAATAACTCGCTTCTTTGTAAGGCTGAAACTTTACGTTGAGCAACCATCACAACCTCAATCAGGCAAGAATTTCGGATGGCGCTAAGCTCTTGTCAGCCAACATTTTATGTAAGCGATTGAACTCTTGGCAGCATCTGGTCGTCATAAAGATAGACGGAGTTATACAGCTCTCTCTGGTAGCCCAGCTTTTTATACCCAAATCGACATCTTTGAAACCTCCGGGTTTCTGCCTGGCGGGACTGAAGTCGAAGTTTCAATAAATTAAAAAGGTATCCCGTTTTTATTTTCGATTGAACAAGACAATCGAATTCAAAAGAAAACTAAGCAAAAAAAACATTGACTCAGCTGAGCAGGCAAAAGATAAGGAGGTCAAAAAGACATTTGTTGTGCGTCGATTTTTGCGCGATTGCATATGCGGTGCCTGCCCTGCTCGTAAATGGAAACACGATCATAAGCCGGATTGGTGCATTGCTGCATATAGATTCCTGCATGTTGAATTTGCAAAATTGAAATTGATCAATTTCCAAAGTTCCAGGCAAGTTTTTATACAGGCAAGAAGCGCTTGCAGCTATAATTTGCAGAGATCCGCAAGATAAGCTCGGTGGCTATCTGCAAGATATACAGGACTCTGAAATTTCGCTTGAATCTGGCTTTCTCAAGCATAATCATCCTCAACAACCAAGGAGAAAAGGTATGGCATTTGTTACTCGAGACAAATCAAGCAATGTAAGCACTGACAAAAATGCGGAGAAAAATCCGGAAAAAAATCCAGAGAAAATCATGGACAAGCAAGAAAAATCAAGCGACAAAAAAACTAGCGCTGAAAAAGACACGCAAAAAATAGTTTCGCAGGAAAGAGCCAAGGCTCTGGGTCTGGCGATGGATGCTATTAAGAAGCAATTCGGCGAAGGCTCTATTATGAAGCTCGGCGATTCGAAGCATACTCAAATCGAAGCAATTCCGACCGGCGCGCTTTCACTCGATATGGCGCTCGGCATCGGCGGCGTGCCCAGAGGCCGGATCATCGAAATTTATGGTCCGGAATCATCCGGTAAAACAACACTTGCTCAGCATATTGCAGCAGAGGTGCAAAAACGCGGTGGTATTGCTGCAATTGTCGATGCGGAACACGCGCTTGATCCCGAGTATGCAAGCAGGCTTGGTGTCAATGTTGAAGAGCTTTTGATTTCGCAGCCCGACACCGGAGAACAGGCGCTTGAAATTACCGAACAGCTTGTCAGATCGGGAGCAGTTGATCTGGTAATCGTAGACTCGGTGGCGGCTCTTGTGCCCAAGGCTGAAATCGAAGGTGAGATGGGCGATTCGCTTCCCGGACTGCAAGCCCGTTTGATGAGTCAGGCTCTGCGAAAGCTGACAGGTATCGTCAGTAAAACCCGAACCGCAGTCATATTCATAAATCAGCTGCGCATGAAAATAGGTGTTATGTTCGGCAACCCGGAAACCACAACCGGTGGAAATGCTCTTAAATTCTACGCATCTGTAAGACTCGACATTCGCAAAATCGAAACCTTGAAAAAGGACGGAACTGAGTTCGGTAACCGCGTGAAAGTCAAAGTGGTGAAAAACAAAATGGCACCTCCTTTCAGAATCGCCGAATTCGACATCATTTATGGAAAAGGCATCAGCACTTCCGGTTGTATTCTTGATCTTGCAACTGAAATGGAAATTGTAAAAAAATCAGGCTCCTGGTTCAGCTATAAAGATGAACGCATCGGGCAGGGACGCGAGGGTGCCAAGTCCTTCCTCGAGCAAAATCCCAAGATGATGGCAGAGATCGAATCTAGAGTCCGGACTGAAATCCAGAACAATCAGGCCAAGCTCTCTGCTGCTGCTCAGAAGACCGAGTAGTCGCTCTTGTAAGGAACAGCCGGGCTTGCAAAAAAGGACTTGCTTGAAAGAGCGCCTGCTTTTGCAAGCCCGGATTTCCAGCCAAAGGAATAAACTGTCATAATGCCAAGAACAGCAACAAAATCACAAAGAGTGTCAGACAGAGAAAAATCAAGCAAGAAAAAAGAGCCGGACAAGGTTAAGAAACGCCCGCCATTTGATTTGCTTCTGGCACTGCTTTCCGGCGTCCTTATGGGGCTCTCGGCGCCCGGCTTCGATCAATGGTATCTTGCCTGGTTTGCACTTGCTCCCTACTTTTTATTGAGCGTCGGCAGCCAGACTTATAAGCAGGCCCTTGTCCGGGGCTTTGTGTATGGAGCCGCTTATAACCTTGTCTACCTTAACTGGTATTTGAATCTTCATCCTCTGAACTGGTTGGATCTAAACGATCTGCAGAGCATTTTGCTCTCCGTTTTGTGCTGGGTCATAGTAAGCAGCCATCAGGGTGTTCTCTTTGCGATTTTTTCAGTGCTTTGCCGTTTCATACCTCTTTGTGGCGGGCTGCTGCCCCGCAAGGTGGAAGATAAGTGGAAACTGCCTGCTTTGCTTGTCTTGCCCGTGCTTTTTCAGCTTGCATTTGAAAAGCTTTTGAATGCACACGACCTGCTTGGAGTTCCCTGGTCAATGATTGAATATTCTCAATATAAGCAAACTGCCTTTATTCAAATTGCAAGCATGGTAGGGGGCATTGGAGTTGGTGCAATTGTAGTGATGGTCAACGTGGCAGTAGCTATGCTTCTTGCAACTGCAAGCAAGAAGTTTGCAGTAAAATCTCTTGCCTGCACAAGCAAAATGGCGGCAGTTTGCAGTTTGCTTGCAACCATGTTGATTGTCTGCGGTTGTACTATATACGGATTCGGACATCTGCAGAAAAGCAAGTATGAGCCCAATCATAATCTTTCAATATTGCAGGGCAATATCAATATTGAAATGCAAAAAACCAGACATCGCTACACGCTTGCTGAGCTTATGGGACATTACAGCAAACTTTTGAAGCGCTGCTCGCCCGGCTTTTGTATCTGGACTGAAAGCGCGATGCCCACCTACTTGCGTGACTCACCTCTTACGCTTTCATTTTTAAGATCGCAAGCACTTGAACACCGGCTGGATATGGTTGTTGGATCGATTGATTCCGATGACGGCAATCGACCGTTTAACTCGGCCTTCGGTATTACCCGCGATGGCAAGCTTTTGCCTGAGGCTTATCATAAGCGTTTTCTTGTACCTGTGGGTGAGTATACGCCTGCCTTTGTCAAATTTCTCCCTGACTTTATTCAGAATTTGACCAATACTCCCGCGGGTATGGGCTTTTCGCCGGGTAGCAAACCGGTTGTACTTGATTTTGCAGGCAAGAGAGTTGCGCCACTAATTTGTTTTGAAACTATAGCTCCCGAGCTTGTATCGGAGAGCGTGCGTAATGGTGGCGAGCTTCTGGTCAATTTAAGTGATCTTGCCTGGTTTCATGGTTCGATGGTAGGAGATCAAACAGCTGCCTGCGCGACTTTTCGAGCGCTTGAATCAGGACGCTATTTTATTTATGCGGCAAATACCGGGCCAAGTCTGGTTGTAAATCCGAATGGGATTGTCGAAGTTCAGACTAAAGCCAGCCAAGAGAAATTGATTGAAGCTAAAGTTGCACTATTAAAAGGAGAAACATTCTTTACACGCTGGTTTTACTGAAATTCCGGTGAAATTCCGGTACTTCATCAGTTTTTTTTATTCGAGTTTCCTGCTGCAGATGAACTACCAGCAGGATTTTTTGCATCAGGAACTGTGTTTATACACATGACATTAAAAAAATACTTTGCTTAAAGTGGATTTTGTTTCCCGCAACTGATTTATGAGCGAGCCCGAATTTTTTTCAGGGCCACGGAGAAATGCAATGGACAGGTTCAGATTTCACAAGATTGCCAGTCAAGCGGAATGCTTGAAACGCGAGCAAGCAAATCAGCATTTCAGCAATCCATCAAGCTTTGCGCTGGAACGGCTGAAGCTGGGTGATTCTTATTTCAGAAACTGCGACTGGCCCAGCGCCAAGTCAAGCTATATGGATGCGGTTTCCGTTCTGGAAGATCATCCTCTCAGTTCAAAGGCAAGTCTTGAGTATGGTCTTTCGCGTCTTGCACATGTTCACCTTTTGCTTTTTGAAATTCCGGATGCGTTGAATTGTTTTTTGAAATCGAAATCTCTTGAAAGAAAAAGGGCTGTAGACTTAAAACAGGCTGAGTCCGAATATTTGATGGACCGAATTAAGATGGCACGAGGAGCAGGTCAACCCCAGGATGCTGATTATCGTCCAGGCTTTTATACCGGACATATGATCTAGAATGTATTTGATTTAAAACGCATTTTTAACGATTTGAAGCAAGGTCATGCGCGAGCCTGGCTTTTGATCATGACTTTTTTCTTGGAGCAAATGACTTATTTACTTTGCATGCAGCCGGCCGGTAGCTGATGGCGGCGTTTTTACTATTATGACAGACCAATAAATCTTTGAAGGGCATTTGTGGCGCCACTAATTTTGGTGGCATGGTTTATTTCCACCGTAACAGTATTGCCGCTAACGGATGTGATTGCTCCCAGCGCCACTTCGCCCCAGTGCTCCGAGCATGCTGCCATCCCTTCGCTTTTCTGGCAGAGCTTGACTGTATTGTCAGCTTCGTTTGTACGCTTGAAACCATTTGTTTCAATGGTCAGAGTTTTGACGCCGTCCTTTTCTTTTAGCGATGAAAATCTGCCTTCGCCAATCTCTGTCCATTTTTGATTGGTG